>NZ_CP126980.1:9207746-9807870 GCF_030252345.1 Actinoplanes oblitus
CCGTGCCGGCGCCCGGCGCCAACGGCAAGTTCGGCGGGAACCGGCTCGGTGCCCGGCCGCCCGCCCAGCCGACCGCCGGGCAGCGCTCGAACCTCCCCGAGGGAGAGGCGATCGGCGGCGACCACACGGTGGTGCTGCCCACCCAGAGCAAGACCGGCCCGCCCACCGAGACCCAGCCGCCCAAGGCCCGCCCGGACCGGGGCGACCCGGCCGCCGAGGTGTGGGCGCTGGTCGAGCGGGCCCAGGCCGGCGAGTCCGAGGCGTTCGGCCTGATCTACGACAGGTACGTGGACACCGTCTTCCGGTTCGTCTACTTCCGGGTCGGCAACCGGCAGCTGGCCGAGGACCTCACGTCGGACACCTTCCTGCGTGCCCTCAAGCGGATCGGCAGCTTCACCTGGCAGGGCCGCGACCTGGGCGCCTGGCTGGTCACCATCGCCCGGAACCTGGTCGCCGACCACTTCAAGTCGGGCCGTTACCGGCTCGAGGTGACCACCGGCGACGTGCTGGACGCCGACCGCGAGGACCGGGGCCCGGAGGGCAGCCCGGAGTCCGCGGTGGTCGACCACATCACCAACGTCGCCCTGCTCACCGCGGTCAAGCAGCTCAACCCGGAGCAGCAGGAGTGCATCGTGCTGCGGTTCCTGCAGGGATTCTCGGTGGCCGAGACCGCGCAGACCATGGGCAAGAACGAGGGTGCCATCAAGGCCTTGCAGTACCGCGCCGTCCGCGCCCTCAACCGGCTGCTGCCGGAAGGATTCCAGTCTTGATCGGCCGCTCTCGGATGTCGATCTCCGATACCCGATGGTCCCCCTCCGCACCCGTAACCGGAGCCGCGTGTCGCGCGTTTGTCCGGTTGCGACCCGTGGCCGCCATCCGTGGCCCGATCGCCGACGCCGGCATACGGACCGGCGGGACACTCACGAGCGAGGGGAGGTGCCCACGGTGAAGTTCCCTTTTCTGGATCGCCGGAGCGCCGAGCGCTTCGCGGAACAGGTCGACGATCCCGGTGGCGCCGGTCGGCACCACACCCGTGGGCACGCCGATGACGAGCTGATCGAACTGGTGGCGCTCAGCCACCGTCTGGCCGCCACCCGGCCGGCCGGCCAGGTCGACGCCGAGTTCCGCGTCGGTCTGCGCGCCATGCTGGTCGCCACCGCCGAGCGGGACGGCATCGGCCGGACCGCCGTCGAGGCGGACCCCGAGCCGATCGCCGAGCTGCCGGAACGCGGAGGCCGGGCGATCTTCGGCCGGCGGATCCGCACCCGCGGCGCGATCGTGCTCGGCGTGGCCGCCGGGGCGATGGCCGTCTCCGGGATCTCCGCGGCGAGCGAGAGCGCGTCGCCGGGCGACGCCCTGTACAGCGTGAAGCGCTCCACCGAGCGGGCCCAGCTGGCCATCGCCGGCTCGGACGCCAGCCGCGGGCAGCTGTCGCTGGACTTCGCGCGCAACCGGCTGACCGAGGCCACCACGATGAGTGGCGACGCCGCGGCCTTCCGGGACGTGCTGGACGACATGGACGCGGACACCCGCAAGGGGGTCCGGCTGATCACCACGTCCGCGGTGTCCCGCACCGACGCCAAGCAGCTGACCACGCTGGACACGTTCGTCGCCGATCAGCGTTCGACCTTCGAGCCGACATTGCGGGGTCTGTCCACACCGAACCGCGAGCGCGCGCTGACGTCGCTGGGCCTGCTGTCCGAGGTGGCGCAGCGCACCGAGCAGCTGCGTACCGGGCTGGACTGCGAGAAGGTCGTGACGGCCGGCTCCGACGACCTGGGCCCGAAGCTGCGCGGCTGCGGAGACGGTGCGGGGCCCGCCGACAAGACGCCGCCGACCGGCACGCACTCCGGCGGTGACAAGTCGTCGAAGCAGAGCGGCCAGAACGGCACCCAGGGCAAGCCGGCCCGGACCGGCTCGGCCGCTCAGCCGGGCAGCTCCGCGGACGCCACGACGCCGGACGCCAAGGCCTCCACGACCCCCACCGCGGCGGTGAAGTCGGCGGGAACCAGCCCGTCACCGGCGCGGACGCCTGCCGGTGACGGCGAGGAGTCGCAGGACGACGGGGTCCTCGGCGGGGTACTGGGCGATCTGTTCTAGTTCGCGGTGAGACGTGGCGAGGGGCGGTGCCGGAAGAATCCGGGGCCGCCCCTCAACAGTCACTATAGGACGATTCGCTGACGCCTGTCACCGAGCGAACGGATCCGGCCGTTTCTGCAGCAGCTCGTGCAGAGTCGCCTGAATCGTCTCCCGGACCTGATCGGCCAGGTTGTAGACGACCAGCGGGTCGTCCGCGTACTCGGTGAGGTGCGCGGTCGGGATCGGCGGGCAGAACTCGATCAGCCACTTGCTCGGCAGCGGGACCAGGCCCAGCGGGCCCAGCCACGGGAACGTCGGGGTGACCGGGAAGTAGGGCACGCCGAGCAGCCGGGCCAGCGGTTTCAGGTCGGCCAGGATCGGATAGATCTCCTCGGCGCCGACGATGGCGACCGGGACGATCGGGGTGCCGGTGCGCAGGGCCGCCGAGACGAACCCGCCGCGCCCGAACCGCTGCAGTTTGTACCGCTCGGAGAAGCGTTTGCCGATGCCCTTGAAGCCCTCCGGGAAGACGCCGACCAGCTGATCGTTGTGCATCAGGCGCTCGGCGTCCGGGTTGCAGGCGACGGTGGCGCCGGCCGCCCGGGCCAGCTCGCTCAGGCCCGGCATCCGGAAGACCAGGTCGGCGCCGAGCAGCCGCAGGGCCCGCCGGCGCGGATGGTTCTCGCGCAGTGCCACGGTGAGCATCAGCGCGTCCAGGGCCAGCGTGCCGGAGTGGTTGCCGACCACCAGGCCGGGACCGTCGGCCGGCACGTTCTCGACACCGAACACCTCGGTGCGGAACCAGTCGCGGTAGAGCACCCGCAGCATCGGGTGGAACACCGCGTCGGTCAGCTCGGGGTCGAAGCCGAACTCGTCCACCTCGTACGCCCCGGCCAGGCGCCGGCGCAAGAAGGCCAGGCCGCCGGCGATCCGCTGGTCCCAGACGTCGATGGTGTCCGGGCCGGCCGAGGCCGCCGACGACTCCAATTTGGCCACCTGCTCATCCGGTTTCTCCGGGATCGGGCGGCGGCCGTTCAGCTTTCTCGGCGGGGCCGGCTCGGGCAGCCGGAAGTCGGCGTGCCCGGGAAGCATGTCGCGGAATTCGTCCTGACTCACGAGCGGTCACTCCCGGCGGGGGTGGCGTCGGCAGTCGCCCGCACCCGCCGGATGCCGTCCAGGATCGCCTGCTCGGCGGCGGCGAGCCGGTCGGCGGTGAGCGAGGAGCCGGCCGCGTGCGCCTGGATGAACTCCTCGAACGCGACGGCGGTGGTGCGCGGGGTGAAGCCGAACTCACGGATCAGCCGGCTGGTGTCGACCACCCGGCCGTGCACGAAGAGGTCGATCTGGTCCAGGCCGATCTGCTCGACGCCCAGCTGACGGGCGAGGGCGGCGGCGGTGGACAGCCCGCTCTCGGGCAGCGGCAGGGCGATCCGGCCGGCCCGGCGAACCGCCTGGGACAGCATCAGGACGCCGGCGCCGGCGACGTTGTAGGTGCCCGGGTGGTCCTCGGTGACCGACCGGTGCAGCACCTCGAGCGCGTCGTCCACGTGGACGAACTGCAGGCGGGCGTCGCGGCCGAGCACGGTGGGCACCAGCGGCTGGGCGAAGTAGCGGGTCAGCGACGTCTCGGCGGAGGAGCTGATCATCGGGGCGAACCGGAGCACGGTGGCCGCGACCTCGGGACGGCGGCGGCGGAACCCGCGCACGTAACCCTCGATGTCGAGGATGTCCCGGGCGAACGGGCCGCGCGGGACCGCCCGCGGCTCGGTGTCCTCGGTGAAGACGGCGGGGTCGCGGAACGAGGCGCCGTAGGCGGCAGTCGACGACCGCACCACCAGTTTGCGCAGTCGCGGCGCGGCCTGGGCGGCGGCGAGCACCTGCATGGTGCCGATGACGTTCTGTTCTTTCATCCCGGCGCGGCCGCCGTGGGCCTGGTCGGGGACGCTGGCCACGGCCAGGTGCACGACCGCCTCGGCGCCGAGCTCGGCGATGGCCTCGGTGGCCGCGCGCGCGTCGGCCCGGATTCGCTCCACCCCATCCAGCAAGCCGAGCAGGCGTGCTGGCGGGTCATGCGGATCCAGGCCGACGACACGGTCGATCCGGGGATCTGCGGCAAGGCGGGCGGCCACCCGAGCGCCGAGGTATCGGCTGACTCCGGTGACCACGACAACGCTGGGCGGTGAGGTCACCACGAGCGCACCTTTCGATGCGGAGCCTGCGGACGGCAAGCGACGGCGTCAGCCGGGTAGTGCACCCGGCCGGCCGTCACTTGCCCAAACGGCGACGCTGGACGCGGGTCTTGCGCAGCAGCTTGCGGTGCTTCTTCTTCGCCATACGCTTGCGGCGCTTCTTGACCACGGAGCCCATACGAAAGCCTCTCGAACCATGTTTGAGTGGAACCGGCACGCGGCCGGAACCGATCTGGACGGCGCCCGGAACGGCGCCGCTAGGTAGCGGCACGCGTCGGACCGGGAACCAACCGGTCCAGCGTACCGGCCCGCTCCGTGTGGGCCAACACGACCCCGGCAGCCCGCTCTCAGGCGGTCTGCGAGAACGCGCCGCGCAGATACTCGTGTACCGCGTGCTCCGGCACCCGGAACGAGCGGCCGACCCGGACGGCGGTGAGGTCACCACCGTGCACGAGCCGGTAGACGGTCATCTTGGAGACCCGCATCAGCGTGGCCACCTCGGCTACGGTCAGGAAGCGCACTTCCGAGAGGCGTTCCTCGGTCTGGGCTGGACCCGTCATCTCGTCGCACCGATCCTTTCGCAGGCACGCTCTGCCTGGCGAACGTGCGTGTCATCAGAACCGTATCGATGCGGCTGTGACCAGGGCGTCGCGTTCCGTAATTTGCCCATAAAAAGTCAAGTGCGACACGCCTGATCTGTGACCGATTAGCCCGAAAGAATCACTTCCGCGACGAAACGGCCTTCACGAAGAAGGCGACGTTGGCCGGTCGCTCGGCGAGCCGGCGCATCAGGTAGCCGTACCACTGCCGGCCGTACGGCAGGTACACCCGCACGGTGTGCCCGCCACCGGCGAGCCGGGCCTGCTCCTCCGGCCGCACGCCGTAGAGCAACTGGAACTCGTACTCCCCGGTGGAGCGGTCGAACCAGCGCGCCCGGTCCTCGGCGATCGCGATCAGCCGCGGGTCGTGGGTCGCCACCATCGGGTAACCCGCACCGGACATCAGGATGTTCAGGCACCGCACATACGACTTGTCCACGTCCAGCGGCGACTGGAAGGCCACCGACTCCGGCTCCGCGTAGGCGCCCTTGCAGAGCCGCACCCGGGACCCGGCGACCGCCAGCTCGCGGCAGTCCCCCTCGGTCCGCCGCAGGTACGCCTGCAGCACCGCACCCGTACCGGGGAAGTCCTTGCGCAGCTCGAGCAGGGTTTCCAGGGTCGCGTCGGTGGTGGTGTGGTCCTCGGCGTCCAGGGTGACGGTGGTGCCCGCCTCGGCCGCCGCGGCGCAGATCGCCCGGGCGTTCTCCCGGGCCAGCTTCTCGTCGAGGCGCTGGCCCAGGGCGGACAGCTTGACGCTGACCTCGGCGGCCGGGGTCAGCCCGGAGTCGTGCAGCCGGGTCAGCAGCGACACGTACTCGTCGCGGGCGGCCCGGGCCTGCTCGGCCGTCTCGGTGTCCTCGCCGAGGTGGTCCAGGCTGATCGCCAGCCCGTCGTCGGCCAGCTCCCGGCTCGCCCGCATCGCCTCCTCGGCGCTGCCGCCGGCGACGAAGCGCCGGACCATCCCTTTGCTGACGGGTGCGGACTCGACCAACCGCTCCAGCCGGGCGGAGCCGGCCGCGGCGAGAAACAGGGAACGGAGCATGCGTCGAGCGTAATCGCCCGCCCCGGCCGGGGCGCGGCAGTGCGGGCGAGGAATCGCACCTCGCGGCCGGTTGCGGCTACCGTGGTCGGGTGAACTTCGATGCGTACGCCCGGACGGCGGTCGACCTCGTCAACGCCGGCCTGGACGATCTCGCCGGGCTGCGGGCTCTGCTCTCCGGCGACCTGGACTACATGCGGGACCAGGTCGTGGAGAAGGACCTGGCCGCCTTCCGCCGGGCCCAGCGCCGGCTGCGCGAGGTTTTCGAGTACGGCACCGCCGGGCGCGACGCCGACGCCGTGCGGGAGCTGAACTCACTGCTCGAGGCGTACCCGGTGCAGCCACGCATCTCCGGTCACGACGCCAGCGACTGGCACATGCACGTGACCAGCCGCGGTTCCTCGGTGAGCGCGGAGTTCCTGGCCGGCGCCGTCTGGGGCCTGGCCGTCTGGCTGTGCGAGTACGGCAGTGCCCGATTCGGCATCTGCGCCGACGAGCGCTGCGGCAACGTCTACCTGGACACCTCGTCCAACAACTGCCGCCGGTTCTGCTCGGAGCGCTGCGCCACCCGCTCGCACGTCGCGGCCCACCGCGCCCGCAAGCGTGCCGCCGCGGCTCCGGAGAACTCGGAGACCCTCACGCCCGCCTGATCCGGGTCCGCCGCCCGGCGCCGCGCACGCCGTTCCGGATCACGCCTTGCTGATCGCGGAGTCGGCGGGCGCCAGGTTCCGCCGCGCGAACTCCAGCGACTCGCGCAGGTCGGCCTCGCGGACGGCCCGGCTGGCGGCCTTGCGGGTGTTGATCTCACAGGCCACGGAGCCGGTGAAACCGCGGGCGGCCAGCGACCGCAGCAGCTCGGCGCAGGGCTGGTTGCCCCGGCCGGGCACCAGGTGCTCGTCGCGGCCCTCGCCGGAGCCGTCGCCGAGGTGCACGTGGCGCAGGCCGGCACCCATCCGGTCGGCCATGTCCAGGGAGTCGATCCGGGACGCGGCGCAGTGCGACAGGTCCAGCGTGTACGCGTCGAAGCCGGTCTCGGTGGGGTCCCAGCCGGGGGTGTAGGGCACGAACCAGCGGCCGGCCATCTTGACCGGAAACATGTTCTCCACGGCGAAGGTGAGGTCCGGGTGCCGGTCGCGGACCTTGGCCAGGCCGGCCGCGAAATTCTTGGCGTAGTCACGCTGCCAGGTGAACGGCGGGTGCACCACGACGGTGGGGGCGCCCAGCGACTCGGCGAGCTGGGCCGCCCGGGTCAGCCGCTCCCACGGGTCGGAACTCCACACCCGCTGGGTGACCAGCAGGCAGGGGGCGTGCACCGAGAGGACCGGCACGTCGTAGTGGTCGGCCAGGCCTTTCAGCGCGCCGGCGTCCTGGCTGACGGCGTCGGTCCAGACCATCACCTCGAGCCCGTCGTAGCCCACCGTGGCCGCCATCTCGAACGCGGCCGCCGTCGGCTCGGGGAAGACCGAGGAGCTGGAGAGAAGCACGGGAACTCGGGAACTCACGCCCCCCAGCCTAACCACGTCCGGCACCGCCGGATATATCCGCTCCAAACGGTCATGATCCATAAGGCCGGTCCGGCCGCGCCACGGCCCGCTTGACCGGCCGGCGGGATCCGGCCCGCGTAGGCTGTTCGGGATGAGCCGCGCACGACGCCCCGTGGAAGTGAAGCTCGACTTCCCTCGGGAATGGATCGAGTTCCTCGACCCCGCCGACGAGCAGCACCTGGTCCGCGCCGACCTGACCTGGCTGCTCTCCCGCTGGACCTGCGTGTTCGGCTCCGCCTGCCGGGGCATTCTGCCCGGTCGCGCCGAGGACGGCTGCTGCTCGCACGGGGCGTTCTTCACCGACGCCGACGACGAGAACCGGGTGAAGGCGGCCGCCGCCCGGCTCACCCCGCAGACCTGGCAGCACCACCGGCGCGGGTTCAAGAACTGGACCGAGATGGACACCGTGGACGGCACCAAGCCGGCCCGGCGCACCGCCACCCGATCCGGTGACGGCCCGTGCGTGTTCCTCAACGACGCGGACTTTTCGGGCGGCGGCGGATGCGCCCTGCACGCCCAGGCGCTGCGCGACGGCGTGCACCCGCTGAAGTACAAACCGGACGTCTGCTGGCAGCTCCCGGTCCGCCGGGAGCAGGATTGGATCACCAGACCCGACGGTACGAAGGTGCTCCAGTCCACGCTGACCGAGTTCGACAGGCGCGGCTGGGGCCCGGGCGGTCACGACCTGGCCTGGTGGTGCACCTCGTCCCCGGACGCACACGTGGGCACCGAGCCGATGTACCTGTCCTACGCCCCGGAGCTGACCGAGCTGATCGGCGAGGCGGCGTACCGAAAACTCGCCGACCTCTGCACGGCCCGCATCAAGACCGGCCTGATCGCCATCCATCCCGCCACCACGGCGGCAACAACCCCGCCGACCGCACCCAAACGCCAAGGCGGCCGCGAACCCGCCTCCCCGCCTTAACCGCTACCCGGCGCATTTCGCCCGTCGTTGCCGAGAGTGCCGGAAAACAACTGCGCTTCGCTGGTTGTTTTCCGGCACTCTCGGCAACGACTCAAGGGGGCGAAATGCCCGCCGAGCGGAGCGAGGCCATGTTAGGGCTCGAACTTGTAGCCCAAACCTCGGACGGTGACGATGTAGCGCGGGGCGCTCGGCTCCGGCTCGACCTTGGAGCGCAGCCGCTTGACGTGCACGTCCAGGGTCTTGGTGTCGCCGACGTAATCGGCTCCCCAGACCCGGTCGATCAACTGGCCGCGGGTCAGCACCCGGCCGGCGTTGCGGAGCAGGAGCTCGAGGAGCTCGAACTCCTTCAGCGGCAGCTGCACGCCGGCGCCGTCGACTGTCACCACGTGCCGTTCGACGTCCATCCGGACCGGGCCGGCGGCCAGCGTCGGCGTGCTCACCTCGGCGGCCTCGCCGCCCTGGCGACGCAGCACGGCGCGGATCCGGGCGACCAGTTCACGCGGCGAGTACGGCTTGGTGACGTAGTCGTCGGCGCCGATCTCCAGGCCGACCACCTTGTCGATCTCGCTGTCCCGGGCGGTGACCATGATGATCGGGACTGCGGACCGCTGCCGGAGCTGGCGGCACACCTCGGTGCCGGACATCTCGGGCAGCATCAGGTCGAGGAGCACGATGTCGGCACCGGTCCGGTCGAACTGCGTGAGGGCCGAGGTTCCGGTCGCGGCGACCGAGACCTCGAAGCCCTCCTTGCGCAGCATGTACGACAGGGCGTCGGAGAACGACTCCTCGTCCTCGACCACGAGCACGCGGGCCAATGAAGTTCCTTCCGTCGTCGGCGACCGGTTCAGCGGGGTTGTGCGGGTCCTGCGGCGAAGCCACCCGGAAGACTCGGCGGGGTTGTGCGAGTCTCGCGGTGAAGCCGCCCGGCAGACTCAGCGCCCGGCCACACCGGACTCGATTTCCATTGCCGTCGGTGACGGCGAGGGGGATTCGGGCGGTCGCGCCGGTAGGCGCAGTGTGAACGTAGAGCCCTCGCCGAGAGCGCTGGTCACGTCCACTCGGCCACCGTGGTTGGTGGCGATGTGCTTGACGATGGCGAGGCCGAGACCGGTCCCGCCGGTCGCCCGGGACCGAGCCTGATCAGCTCGGTAGAACCGTTCGAAGATCCGGTCCACGTCCTGCGGGGAGATGCCGATGCCCTGGTCGGCGACATCGATCTCGATCCACTCGGCTTCCTGCCGCATGGTGAGCTCGACCTTGGTGTCCGGTCCGGAGTAGGCGATGGCGTTCTCCACCAGGTTCGTCACCGCGGTGGCGAACTGGCTGTCGCTGCCGTACGCCATCAGGCCCTTCGGCCCGGAGTAGGCGATCTCGATGTTCTTCGCCGAGGAGGTCGTCCGGGTGCGGTCCAGCACCTCGGCGATCACCCAGTCCAGGGCCACCGGCTCGGGGTGCGGCAGCGGCTCGGCGCCCTGCAGCCGGGACAGCTCGAGCAGCTCGCTCACCAGGCGGCCCATCCGGGCCGACTCGTGGTGGATGCGCTCGGCGAACCGGCGGGCGGCCAGCAGGTCCTCGGACTGCGCCTCGGGCGCCGAGTCGGGCAGCTGGGTGGCGTCCAGCAGTGCCTCGGCCAGCAGTTGGAGGGCACCGATCGGGGTCTTCAGCTCATGGCTCACGTTGGCCACGAAGTCCCGCCGGACCCGGGCCAGGCGGTGCGACTCGGTGACGTCGGCCGCCTCGACGGCGACGTGCGTCGCGTTCAGCGCGACGGCGCGCAGGTGCAGGCCGAGTGGCGCCTGCGCCCCACCGGCGCGACCACGCGGAAGATCAAGTTCAACTTCCCGGCGTACGCCGGTCCGGCGCACCTGGCCGGCCAGGGTCCGCAGGATCGGGTGCGCGGCGATGGTGCCCGGCGCGCCACCCGAGCGCAGCAGGCCCATGGCCCGCGCCGCGGGGTTGACCAGCACGGGGTAGTCGTCGGCGTCGAGGACGACGACGCCGACTCGCAGCGAGTCGAGACTCTTGCGGCCGAGTCCCTTGAGGCCGTGCTTGCCTGCCGGGCGCTCGTCGTCCGGTTCGATGGCGGCTCTCCCCTCCGGCGAACCGGTCCCGGCCATCTCCTCCGACGCCGGTCGGCGGAAACGGGCGAGGACCAGCCCGGCACCGACACCGACGGCCAGCGCGGCTGAGACCGAGCCGACGGCGTATTCCCACTCCACGCTGCGATCGTAGGGTCATTGTTTACCTGGACCACAAGGCCAAAAGGGCAAATCGGGCCCACGTTGAATAATGTTCACCACCAGGCCTGGCGTCGTTCACCGGCGTTCATGTCCAGTAAGCCGAACCGACCTAGCGTGAGCTGCACATCGGCCGTCACTGCGAGGTGGGACGGCCCCGACATTCGGGACTTTAGAACATGCGCGAGGAGTTTCAGGCCGATCTCATCGAAGTGAGCCGGCTGTTGGTGACCATGGCGGAGTCGGTCCGCGCCGCGCTGCGCAAGGCGACGACTGCGCTGCTGACCGCCGACCTGGCCGCCGCCGAGTCCGTCATCCAGCGCGACGCCGAGGTGGACGCCGTGTTCGCCCAGGTGGAGGCGAAGGTGTCGGACATCATCGTCCGGCAGGCGCCGGTCGCCGTCGACCTGCGCCGGGCGATCACCGCCCTGCACATCTCCGCCGACCTGGAGCGGATGGGCGACCTGGCCGAGCACGTGGCCAAGACCGCCGCCCGGCGGCACCCGTCGCCGGCCGTGCCGGCCGAGCTGCGCCCGGTCTTCAAGGGCATGGCCGAGATCGCCGACCAGATGGCCGAGAAGATCACCGACGTGCTGGCGCACAGTGACGCCGGTCTCGCCGCCGAGCTGGAGAAGGACGACGACGCCATCGACGACCTCGAGCGCCAGCTGTTCAAGATCATGCTGGCCGACGACTGGCCGTACGGCGCGGAGACCGCCATCGACGGCGCGCTACTGGGCCGGTTCTACGAGCGGTACGCCGACCACGCGGTGAACATCAGCGAGCACACCATCTACCTGGTCACGGGGGAGCCGGTCGCGGGTCAGGACTGACCGCCCGGCAGTGGAACAGGCCGGGACACCACGGGAGTGTCCCGGCCTGTTCCGTGACTCAGCGGCCCTGGTTCGCGACAGCGGCCGCGGCCTCCTTGGCCGCCTCCGGGTCCAGGTAGGTGCCGCCCGCGGTGATCGGACGCAGGCTCTCGTCCAGGTCGTAGCGCAGCGGGATGCCGGTCGGGATGTTCAGCTTGGCGATCGCCTCGTCGGAGATCTGGTCCAGGTGCTTGACGATCGCGCGCAGCGAGTTGCCGTGCGCGGCGACCAGCACCGTCTTGCCGGCCCGCAGGTCCGGGACGATCGCGTCGTACCAGTACGGCAGGGCGCGCTCCAGCACGTCCTTGAGGCACTCCGCCTTCGGCTTGATCTCCGGCGGCAGGTCCGCGTACCGCGCGTCGGCGGCCTGCGAGAACTCCGAGTCGTCCTCGATCGGGGGCGGCGGCACGTCGTACGACCGGCGCCAGAGCATGAACTGCTCCTCGCCGTACTCCTCGAGGGTCTGCTTCTTGTCCTTGCCCTGCAGAGCGCCGTAGTGCCGCTCGTTGAGCCGCCACGAGCGCTTCACCGGGATCCAGTGCCGGTCGGTGATGTGCAGGGCGATCTCGCTCGTCCGGATCGCGCGGCGCAGCAGGCTGGTGTGCACGACGTCGGGCAGCACGTTCTGTTCTTTGAGCAGCTCTCCACCGCGGCGGGCCTCATCCTCGCCCTTGGCGTCCAGGTCCACGTCGACCCAGCCGGTGAAGAGGTTCTTGGCGTTCCACTCGCTGTTGCCGTGTCGCAACAGCACCAGGGTTCCAGTCATGCCCACATCTTCCCCGCCGGATCCGGTGACGGTCCGGGCGGGTGGAAAATCCGTTGCGCGATCCCCTAGGTTGTAAGGGAGCAGAACCGGGTTCAGTGCTTACGGGGGACGTTGTGCGAGGTTGGTTGCGGCAGGCCGCCGGCGGATTGCCCCGGCAGTTCTGGTTCCTCTGGACCGGCACCCTGATCAACCGGCTGGGCTCCTTCGTGGTGCTGTTCCTGAGCATCTACCTGACCGGCGAGCGGCACCTCAGTCAGAGCCAGGCCGGCCTGGTGCTCGGCCTGTACGGGGTGGGTGGCGCGGTCGGCACCATGACCGGCGGGGTGCTGGCCGACCGCTGGGGACGCCGGCCGACCATGCTGACCGCCCAGTTCGGTGCGGCGGCGCTGATGCTGACGCTCGGGTTCGCCGATTCGTACCCGCGGATCCTGGTCGTCACCGCGCTGCTCGGCGTCTTCACCGAGGGGGTGCGACCGGCCTTCTCGGCGATGATGGTGGACGTCGTGCCGGAGCGGGACCGGGTCCGGGCGTACTCGTTGAACTACTGGGCGGTCAACCTGGGCTTCGCGCTCGCCGCGATCGCCGCCGGTCTCGCCGCGCAGGCCGACTTCCTGCTGCTGTTCGTGGTCGACGCGGCCACCACCGTGGCCACCGCGACGATCACGCTGATCTTCCTGACGGAGAGCCGGCCGGCGCACCGCCCGATCGCCGGTGGCGCCCCGCGCGGCGGCATGCTGACCGTGCTGACCGACCGGGTCTTCCTCGCCTACTGGGTGGTCAACCTGCTGGTCGTGCTGGTCATCATGCAGCACATGTCGACCCTGCCGCTCGCCATGCTGGCCGACGGCTTCTCGGCGGCCACCTACGGCTGGGTGATCGCGGTCAACGGCATCATGATCGTGTCCGGGCAGCTCTTCGTGCCCCGGCTGCTCGACGGGCACCGCGCCCACCGCGTGCTGGCGATCGGCGCGGTGATCATCGGGGCCGGGTTCGGCCTGGTCGCGGTCGCGCACTCCGCCTGGATGTACGCGGTGACGGTGGTGATCTGGACGCTCGGCGAGATGATCCAGTCCCCGAGCAACGCGGCGACCGTCGCGGACCTGTCGCCGGCCGCGCTCCGCGGGCGGTACCAGGGACTCACCTCGCTGTCCTGGTCGATCGGGTCGGCGCTGGCCCCGATCCTCGGCGGGCTGGTGCTGCAGGGGTTCGGCTCGGCGACGCTCTGGGTGGGGTGCTTCGGTCTCTGCGCCCTGGCCGCCGCCGGTCACCTGCTGGCCGGGCCGGCCCGCGAGCGGCGTGCCGCGCTGCGCCGCGCGGAGGAGGACGCTCTGCTGAACACCGCCGGCACGACTGCGGCACCCGCGCCCGCCTCCTGACCGGCACCCTCCCGAGGTCCGCTCAGGACCGGCACCCTCCCGAGGTCCACTCAGGACCGGGACGACTCGGGATCGCCGCTCGCCGTCGGCGCGACCCCAGAACCCGCCCACCACCGGCATCGGCCGCCGCAAGCCGACCACACCCCCACTGCCCGCACCGGCGACCCGCTCCTGGCCGCAGGCCTCCACGCTCGCAGCCACCCCCCGCGCCGAGCCCGCCGCACCGGCCGGCCACAGCCGCACCCGCGGCCCGCTCCCGGGTGGCACATCTCCGCGTTCGCACCCGTCCCGTGCCGGGCCGGCCGCACGAGCGGGCGCGCGGGACCGCCGGCCGCCGGGGTGGTGCCGACGAGCAAGGCCCATCGAGCCCGGGTGAGAACCCGTCGCGACGATGCGGGGCGCGACTCGCCCGGCGACCCCGGCCAGCTACGTTTAGGAAGGTTTGCAGTTGGGTGTGGGGTTGGCGATCGGGGCCACCTGCGGGCGTCGCCCCGGAGGGTCTCGCGTTCTGGACGCGCAGCGGCCAGCGAGGCCCGCAGGGGTCCCTGGCGGGAGCGACGATCAGTGATCAGCGCGGATCCGAGTCAGCAATCTCTTGATCGTGAAGTTGAGGACAGGCATGCGGTGGTTGCGCGGGGCGGTCGGCGGGCTGCCGGGGGTCTACTGGTTCCTCTGGACCGGGCTGCTGATCAATCGGGTCGGCGGGTTCGCGGTGCTCTACCTGTCGCTCTACCTGACCGCCGAACGCGGCGCCGGGGCGGCGCTGGCCGGCTTGGTAGTCGGCACCTACGGGATCGGCGGGGTGATCGGCACCCTGGCCGGCGGCGTGCTCACCGACCGCTGGGGACGCCGGGCCACGCTGCTCTGGTCACATCTGGCGTGCGCCGCGGTACTGGTGGCGCTCGCCGTCAGCACACCGCTTCCGGTGATCGCCGGGCTGTGCCTGCTGCTCGGCCTGACCCAGGCGATGCCCGGACCGGCGTTCGTCGCGGCGATCACCGACGCGGTGCCCGCCGATCACCGGCTGCGCGCGTTCAACCTGCAGTTCTGGGCCTTCAACCTGGGCACCGCGGGGGCGTCGCTGCTGGCCGGGGCGCTGGCCCGGTGGAGCTATCCCGGGCTGTTCCTGCTCGACGCGACGAGCACGCTGGTCACCGCGCTGATCATCGCGTGGAAGGTGCCGGAGACACTCACCCGGGCCGGCCGGTCCGAGCCGTCGGCGGGCGGGATGCGGACCGTCTTCGCCGACCGGATCTTCCTGGCCTTCGTCGGGCTGACCGTCCTGCAGGCGCTGCTCACCAGCCAGACCAACACCATCGTGCCGCTCGCCATGCACGGCGACGGGCTGGGGCCGGGCGCCTATGGGCTGGTGACGGCGCTCGGCGGGGCGCTGATCGTGGTGGGGCAGCTGTTCGTGCCCGGGTTCATCGACCGGCGGCGCAAGGACCGGGTGCTGGCCCTGTCGATGGCGGTGATGGCGGCCGGGTTCGCGATCCTGGCGGTGGCCGACAGTCTGCCGGTCTACCTGGTGGCCGCGGCGATCTGGACGGTCGGCGGGATGCTCGCCGCACCACCCAACGCGGCGATCAACTCGGAGCTGGCGCCGGCGCTGCTGCGGGGCCGGTATCAGGCGGTGTTCTTTCTGAGCTTCCCGGCGGCGTCGTTCGTGGCGCCGGCGCTGGGCGGGGCCGGGCTGGAGTACTTCGGGGCCGGCCACTGGGTGGTCGTGGCCGGGGTGGGCCTGATCGGGGCCGGCTTGCACCTGGTCGCCGGACCGGCCCGGGAGCGGCGGGTGGCCGGACGGCCGGGCTCCACAGCGGACAGGCGGCCCGCGGACCGCACATTGTGAACAGATCGGACGGCGGAACGGCGAGCGCCGGAATCGACGTGACCGGGCCCTTGCGAATGGCCCGGCGGAATTCGATGAACGAAAGATCGTGAGGCGTGTAACAGACGTAACATGCCCGCAAACAAAAGCACCGGCGGCGGCGGGCGACCCCCATCCCCATAGGCGTCGCCCGCACTAACCGCCGGTCTCGGGTCGCGCCGTCCCCCAACGGCTCATGCCACCCGTCCCCAAACGCCGAACCGCGGCGATCATTACTGATCGTCCCGTTCCCCGAACTGACGGCTCGGCGTCCATCGACCACGCTAGTTGGGGCAGTCAAGCCTCACAAGCCGTATTCGTGTCGACATCTGTCTCAGGCGTCACAATCGCCAACAACCAACCGATCGGACGATCCGCCAATCACTCATCCGGCCTCCGCGACACGGCGGAAATTACGACTCTTACCGAGCTGGGGAAATGATGTCCGTCGAATCAGCGGGACTCCGGCGGGATCTTGCCGGCGGGTGTCATCCGGATGAATTCACGACTGCCTTGATCACGTTTCCGCACGTCAACGCGATCTTGTCGGATTGCCGGCGATGGGTGGATGGCCCGAGGTGGGGCGATCGATCATCTACGCGGGTGGATGGGCGTGCGCGGTGAGCGGCGGACCGGCGTGACGGCGGCGAGCGAGCCACCGGCGGGATGGCGGCGAGCGAAGCGGCCGACTTGATGGCGGCGAGCGAAGCGGCCGACTTGACGGCGGTGAACGGAGCGGCCGACTTGACGGCGGTGAACGGAGCGGCCGACTTGACGGCGGTGAACGGAGCGCCGGTGTGATGACAGTCAGCGGAGCGGCGGGCGAGACAGCGACAAGCTCGTGCGTCAGAGGAAGCAACGGGCGGCTCTCACCTCACGCGCCCGCGACGAGTCCGGTGATCGCCCCACACCGCTTCGGAGTCGACGGCCGGCCTGCCGAAGCCGCGATCCGGACGGCAGTCTGGGGACCGAGCGCGGACCGCGGCGGATCAGTTCATTGTGGACGAGGACTCAGGGCGTGCCGTCGTCGGCGCCGCCGGACGTGCCGTCGGAGGTGCTGCCGGACGTGCCATCGGAGGTGCTGCCGGACGCGCCGCCGAAGGTGCTGCGGGACGTGTCGCCGGACGTGCCGTCGGGCGCGGCGAAGTGTTTGAAGGCCTGCAGATTGGCCAGCGACTCGCCGCGCTTGACCCGCCACTCCCACTCCCGGCGGATCGACGTAGCGAAACCGATCTCCAGCATGGTGTCGAACGACTCGTCGGCATAGCTCAGCACCGCGCCCAGCAACCGATCCAGCTCGTCCTCGTCGAGGCTGTTGAGCGAGACCCGCCCGGTCAGATAGATGTCGCCGGCCGCGTCGATGGAGAAGGCCACGCCGTACATCCGGGCGTTGCGCCGCAGCAGCCAGGCCCACAGCTCCTCGCGGCGCTCGTCCGGCTGGCGCATCACGAACGCCTCGATCCGCAGCGCGTGCTCGCCGACGATCAGGTTGCAGGCGGTCTTGAGTTTGTGCGAGCCGGGCAGGCTGACCACATAGGACGACTCACCGGTCGGCTCCCACTCCAGCTCGCGGTCGGTGAGCACGCTCTCGATCAGTCCCGCCGGGGTGTTGCTCGCGGCACCGCGAAGCGGTTCGGACGGCTCGGTCACCATGCGCAGGTCGCCCCCTCCAACCGGGCGGTGATCAGCGCCCGGTGCTCACTCACCGCGTCCCGGTAGACCCGGAGCAGGTGGTCCACTGTCCGATCCCAGGAGAACTGGCTGGCGTGCGCGACAGCCCCGGCCGACAGCCGGCGCAGGTACCCCGGCGCGTCCAGCAGTTTCTCCAGCACTCGTGCCCAGTCGGCCGGATCGTGGCCGTCGACCAGCACGCCGCTCTCGCCGTCCCGGACCGCGGTGACCAGGCCGCCGACAGCGGCCGCCACCACCGGCGTGCCGCAGGCCTGCGCCTCCAGCGCGACCAGTCCGAACGACTCGTTGTAGGAGGGCACCGCGACCAGGTCGGCGGCCCGGTAGAGGGCGGCCAGGTCGGCACCGGTCTGCGGGGGCAGGAAGACCACCGAGTCGGCGACGCCGAGCGAGGCGGCCAGCTCGATCAGCGAGGAGGGCCGGTCCAGCCCGCTGCCGCTGGGCCCGCCGCAGATCACCACGGTGACGTCCGCGGCGCCGCGGGCACGCAGCTCGGCGACCGCGGAGATCAGCACGTCGGGGGCCTTGAGCGGCTGGATGCGGCCGACGAAGGCGACGATCCGGCCGTGCTCGGGCAGCCCGAACCGGGCCCGGTCGGCCGCACCGGGGCGGAACCGGTCCAGGTCGACGCCGGGCTGCACCACGCTGACCCGGCTCGGATCGGCCTGGTAGTACGTCATCAGGTCCTGAGCCTCGAACCGGGTGTTCGCCACCAGCCGGTCGGACTCGGCGACCACCTGCTCCTCGCCGATCACCCGCGCTTTCGGCTCCGGGCGGTCACCGGCGGCGATCAACCGGTTCTTCACCTTGGCCAGGGTGTGCGCGGTGTGCACGTGCGGCACGCCCCAGCGCTCCCGGGCCAGCCAGCCGACCTGGCCGGAGAGCCAGTAGTGCGAGTGGATCAGGTCGTAGTGGCCCGGCGGGTGCGCCGCCTCGGCCCGCAGCACGCCGGTGGTGAACGCGCAGAGCTGGGAGGAGAGCTCCTCCTTGTCGAGCCCCTCGTAGGGCCCCGCGGTGACGTGCCGGACGTGCACGCCGGGCAGCATCTCCACCATCGGTGGCAGGTCGCGCGCGGTGGCCCGGGTGAAGATCTCCACCTCGACACCGGCCGCGGCGAGCCGCTTGGACACCTCGACGATGTAGACGTTCATCCCGCCGGCGTCGCCGGTGCCCGGCTGCTCCAGCGGCGACGTGTGCACCGAGAGAGTGGCTATCCGCCGGGGTGTGGGCCAGCCGACCTCAGCCACGATAGTTCCCTCCGCTCGGACTCGTACTCCAGTCATCTTCCCCATCGGCGTGGGCTGAACCACTACGCAGCGGGGCGAGGGTGACTCAGGTCATGAGGTTAGATCTGAGTCATGCAGAGAATCGCAGTGGTCACCGGGGCGTCCAGCGGCATCGGCGCGGCGACCGCCCGCAGCCTCGCCGGTGCGGGCTTCCACGTGGTGGCCGCGGCCCGCCGGGTGGACCGGCTGGACGCGTTGGTCAAGGAGATCGGGCCGGACGCGACAGCGGTGGCGTGCGACGTCACCTCGGACGAGTCGGTGGCCGGGCTGGCCGCCGCGGTGACCGAGCTGGGCGGTCCGCTCGCCCTGCTGGTGAACAACGCCGGCGGCGCCCGCGGGGTGGACCCGGTCGCGAGCGGTTCGGTCGCCGACTGGCAGTGGATGTACGACGTGAACGTGCTCGGCACGCTGCGGGTCACCAAGGCGCTGCTGCCCGCGCTGGAGGCGAGCGGCGCCGGGACGATCGTGACGATCGGCTCGACAGCCGCCTTCACGCCGTACGAGGGTGGCGGTGGCTACGTCGCTGCCAAGCACGCGCAGACCGCCCTGGTCGGGACGCTGCGCCTGGAGATCGTCGGCAAGCCGGTCCGGGTGGTGGAGATCGACCCGGGGATGGTGCGCACCGACGAGTTCGCGCTCAACCGCTTCGACGGTGACCGGGACAAGGCGGCCGCCGTCTACGCCGGGGTGAAGGAGCCGCTGCTGGCCGACGACATCGCGGACATCGTCACGTTCGCCGCGACCCGGCCGCAGCACGTCAACATCGACCGGCTGGTGGTCCGCCCGATCGCCCAGGCCGCCCAGCACAAGGTGCACCGAGAGTCATAACCGATGAAGCCGGTCGGCGCGATCACCCGGGGGACGACGAACCCCAACCGCCTGCGGCGGGTGGACAACTTCATCGCGTTCCGGTGCGCCGATCGGTTGCTGGCCGCTGCCGCACCGCTGGTGATGGATCTGGGGTACGGCGCCACGCCGGTCACCGCCGTTGAGCTCCGGGGGCGGCTGGCGGCCACGGTCCGCCCGGACGTCACGGTCGTCGGTGTGGAGATCGACCCGGTACGGGTGGCCGCCGCCCTGCCGTACGCCGACCCGCCCCGGCTGGAGTTCCGGCGGGGCGGGTTCGAGCTGGCCGGTCTCGCCCCGGCGGTGGTGCGCGCGTTCAACGTGCTCCGGCAGTACCCGGAGGACGAGGTGGCGGCGGCCTGGCGGCAGATGACGAGCACCGGCGCGACCCTGATCGAGGGGACCTGTGACGAGCTGGGCCGGATCGCCACCTGGGCGGTGGTCGAGGACGGCGTGCCGGTGACCCTCACCCTGTCGGCCCGGCTGCCGGTGCTGGCACATCCGGCGGTCTTCGCGGAGCGGCTGCCCAAGGCGCTGATCCACCACAACGTGCCCGGGCATCCGGTGCACGAGCTGCTACGCGCGCTCGGGCGGGCGTGGGAGACCGAGGCGACGCCGTTCGGGCCGCGGCAGCGGTGGCTGGCAACGGTCCGCCGGATGCGCGCCGAGGGCTGGCCGGTGCTCGACGGCCCGGCCCGCTGGCGCCTGGGCGAGCTCAGCCTGCCGTGGCCGTCGTGACTTGCCGCAACCCGGGCGGAGCGAGGTGATCAAGCACTGCCCTCGCCCAGCACGCTGCGCAGCGCCTGGAGGAGGGCGTCGGCGGTGAACGGTTTCTTCACCAGCAGGGCGTCGTCACCGACCAGGCCCTTGGTGACAGCGATGTCCTTGGGCAGTCCGGAGATGAAGACCACGCCGGTGCCGGGACGCATCTCGATGATCGCGCCGGCCAGTTCGCCGCCGGACTTGCCGCCCGGCAGGGTCAGGTCGGTGACCAGGACGTCGATGTCGCCCGGGTGGTCACGGCAGACCGAGATGGCCTCGTCGGGATCGCCGGCCACCAGGGCCGCATACCCTTTGCGCTGCAGCATGCGGCGCATGATGTCGCGGAGATCTTCTTCGTCGTCGACGACCAGGATGGTCGGCGTTTCGGCGACCGGCGCCTCGGACATCGGTCCTCCTCGCGGGCTGGGGTCGATCTCACGCTAGCCGCCGGAGGGCGCCGGGCGGCCACGGTTCGGAGAAAAGCCGAACGCCGCCCTCCCGGCGGGAGAGCGGCGTTCGTGGTGGGTCAGCGCTTCTTGGCGGCGGTGGCGGTGCTGTCCGCCAGGTAACCGGTGTAGAGCACCTTGTTCGGCGAGCCGGTGCCCGCGCTGCGGACCAGGCCCGAGCCGGCGTTGCCGACCAGGTCGTCACGGACCTGCTGCGGGGTCCAGGCCGGGTGAGCGCCGAGCACCAGGGCGGCCGCGCCGGCCACGTGCGGGCTGGCCATCGAGGTACCGCTCATCGTGGCGGTGGCCGAGTTCGAGTTCTTGCCGGCCGACTTGATGTCGACGCCGGGCGCGAACAGGTCGACGCAGGTGCCGTAGTTGGAGAAGGACGCCCGCCGGTCGGCGCTGTCCACGGCGCCCACGGTGATCGCGTTGGCGGTGTCGGCCGGCGAGTACTTGCAGGCGTTCCGGTTGTCGTTGCCGGCCGCGATGGTGTACGTGACACCCTTGGCGATCGACCGGTTGATCGCGTCGTCGAGCACCTTGCTCACCGGGCCACCGATGCTCATGTTGGCCACCGCGGGCAGCTTGGCGTTCTTGGTGACCCAGTCGACGCCGGCGATGAAGTCGGAGTACGAGCCGGAGCCGTCGCAGCCCAGCACCTTCACCGCAACGATCTTGACGTCCTTGGCGACGCCGTACGTCGACCCGCCGATCGTGCCGGCCACGTGGGTGCCGTGCCCGTTGCAGTCGTTGGCGGTCTTGTCACCGTCGACGAAGTCCCAGCCGTTGGTGGCCCGGCCGCCGAACTCCTTGTGCGAGACCCGGACACCGGTGTCGATCACGTACGCGGTGACGTCCTTGGCCGAGCCGTACGTGTACTTGCGGTCCAGGCCGCGCGAGCGCTGGTCGATCCGGTCCAGGCCCCAGGTGGCGTTGGGCTGCACCGAGGCCGGGGCCATCACGGCGTCCTGCTCGACGTACCGCACGGCCGGGTCGGTGGCGAGCCGAGCCGCCTGGGTCGCGGACATCCGGGCGTGGAAACCGGATACCGTGGCCTGGTAGTTCTCGAGCACCTCGCCGCCGTAAGCGGCGGTCAGGGCTCGCGAGTCGGCGTCGTGCCCGGGCTTGAGCACGACGATGTAGCTGTCCGGGATGGCGGCGGCGCCGGCCTCCAGGACCGTCCCGGCCTGCGGCACGGCCGGAGCCGCGGCGGCCGGAACGGCGAAACCGTGAAGAGAAGCGGTGGCGGCGCTCGCGACGGCCAGGAAACGGAAGGCCAGGCGACGGGCGTCGGAACCGAGCATCAAGTATCTCCCTCAGGTAGGTGCCCCGGCCCGGAAGTGCATGCCGTGGCGACTTGAGGGAAATCCTGAAGAAGAAGAAGTGCTGGTCCAGGTCTCATCGGGTTGCGGCGACGTTGCACCTTTCACAGCGGATCCCCGGGGTGGAACCACTAAGGCCACCCATCGCAGAACCGATCTAGTCCGCTGTCAGGACCGCTGCACACCGCCGTTGAGCCCCGTTTCATTCGGCCATGAGCAAGGAGAGCGATATGACCACCCTGCTGTCGCCCGAGATCGACACCGTCGGCGAACTGTCCGAGCGCTGCGATCGCTGCGGCGCGGCCGCCAAGCTGGAGGTGACCCTGAGCAGCGGCGGCGACCTGGCCTTCTGCGGCCACCACGCGAACCGGATGCATGCCGAGATCTCGCGAGTGGCCAGCAAGATCCGCCTGGAGGAAGGGTTCGGCTGGGCGGGTAAGTAACCGCGCCTGCCGCGATATGCTCATTTCCTCACGTCATGGGGGGATATGTGCGTATCGCGGCACGCGGCGTGGGCAGGTCGTCCCGGCTGATCGCCGGCTGTGCCGGAGTCACGGTCACCGTGCTCGGCCTCCTGAACACGCACACGTCCGACCTGAACGCGCCGCCGGAGGGGCTCTCGCCCGCTCCGGCGTTCGTGTTGATGCCGGCCGGTCTGGCCCTGCTGGTGCGGGTGCTGCCGCTGGCCGGCCCGGCGACGCGGTTGCGCACCGGCGCGGCCGCCGTTCTCGCCCTCTCCGCCGCCGTGCTGGGCGCCGCCGCGATCAGCCGGCACCCGGCCGCCGGGCTGGCCACCGGGCTGGCCGGTCTCGCGCTGGCCGGCCTCGACGTGCGACTGCTCCGAATCGGCCGGGTCGCCGTGCGGATCACCGACCCGCTGCTGCTCGGTGCCGCCACCATCGCCCTGGTCGCCCTGGTCGCGCGGCTCTTCACCGCCACCGGGATGATGCCGCTCGACCTGGCCGGCGGCCTGCTCCTGCTGACCGCCGGCGCCGTCCTGGCCCGGCCCGAGGCCGAGCCGCCGAGCGCCCCCGACACCGCCGACCAGCGCCTGGTCGCGGAGCTGCGGGACCGGCAGGACTTCGCGGACACGCTGCTCCAGTCGATGAACGAGGCGGTCATGGTGCTGGACGCCAACTACCGGGTGATCGACGTGAACCGGCGCTGGCGCGAACTCACCGGCCAGCCGGACGACGTGCGGGAGCCGCCGCCGCTGCCGCCACCGGGTCACGGCGGCGACTGGCTGCTGCCCCGGGCCGACGGCACCGAGGTGCCGGTGCTGGCCACTATGGCCGCCATCCCGGACGCCGCCGGCGCGCCCCGCGGCTACGTCGCCACCTGCGTCGACATCGGCTCCCGCAAGCAGGCCGAGGAGGCGCTCAGCGAGCACGCCGCCGAGCTGGAGCGCGGCAACGCCCAACTGGCCGCGGCGAACTCCCAGCTGGCCGCCGCGCTCTCCTTCAAGAACGACCTGACCTCGATGCTCACCCACGACGTGGCGCAGCCGATCAGCTCGATCGCCAGCCTGGCCGAGCTGCTCTGCGCGGACTGGGCGGACCTGCCGGAGGACATCCGGCTGGAGCTGTCCCTGAAGATCGACAAGAACACCCGCCGCCTGGTCAAGATGATGAACGACCTGCAGCTGCTGTTCCGCCTGGACACCGGCGCGGTGACCGCCCGGCGGGTGCCGGTGCCGCTGCTCGAGGTGGTCCGCGCGGCTCGCGCCGAGACGGCCGGGGCGGACGAGGTGGAGATCGCGATCGACGAGGACCTGTCCGCGCTGGCCGACCGCGGGCACCTCGCGGTGGTGGTGGAGAACCTGTTGAAGAACGCCATCGCGCACGGGGCGGCGCCGATCCGGGTGGGCGCCGAGCGGCAGGACGGCACGGTGTTGCTCCGCGTGCAGGACAGCGGCGCGGGCATCCCGGAGGACCTGCTGCCCAACCTGTTCGGCAGGTTCATCAGGGGTGCCGGGCTGGGCCTGTTCATCGTCCGGCACCTGGTGGAGGCGAACGGCGGCTCGGTCCGCTACGAGCACGCGGTGCCCCGGGGCGCCCGCCTGCTGGTGACCCTGGAAGCCGCACCGCGCTGAGGTACGACGAAGGCCGGCCCGCCGGGCCGGCCTCGGTGGTGCCGCCGCGGATCAGCCGATGCCGCGATCCTCTTCGTTGATCATGCCGTTGCCCCAGATGTCGCCGGAACTCGTGCGGCCGCCCATCCGGGCCGTGCCGGCCGCGCTCCCGCTCGTCCGGCCCGAGCCGCGTTTCGCCGCCGCGGGGCCGCCCGGCCCGGCGACGGCGCCGGGGAGGTTGCCCGTCGCGGCGGAGGCGCCGGGAAGGTTGCCCGGGCCGGCCGCGTGGTGCAGCGGGTTGTCGGCGAGGCCGGTGCCGGTCGGGTCGGCGTTGCCGAGGTCGGCGGCGCCGGTGTCCCAGCCCGCACCCGGACCGCCCTCCGGGGCGTGCGGCACGGCCGGGCTGGTCGGCGCGTTCCGGTGCACGCGGGTGGCGACCGACGCCGGCGAGGCGTAGTCCGGCTTGGTGAACAGGGTGTGCGAGGGGCCGGGCAGGCGCTTGACGCTGGCTCCGGTCGGGATCGGGCGGCCGCCGAGCACACCGCTCTCCACCAGCCCCTTGAAGGTGGTCAGGTCGGCCTTGAGACGGCGGTTCAGCGACTCCTGACCGTGCCGGTCGCTGGGCATGAGGAACGCGATGTCCGCCTCCAGCTGCGCGACGACCTGGGTCTTCGTCTCGCCCATCGGGCGCAGCGTGAGCGTCTCGGCGAGGAGCGGCCCCTCCATGGTCGACCAGGAGACCCGCTCGTCCGGCGACCGTTCGATGATCTGCGCGTCGAACTCCCGGCGCTTGCCGTCCACGTCCATGATCCAGTGCGTCTGGTCCGCGCCGGTGGTGGTCACCTGGCGGACCCCGGTCATGAACCTCGGGTAGTTCTCGAACGCGGCGAGTTGCTCGTACACCGTGTGCAGCGGTGCACTCACCTCGATGGCCTGCTGAACCATACTCATCGCATCTCTCCCATGCTGAAGTGCTGGCATGACAGAGAGTACGGAGGCGAGTGCGACCCGTGTTCGCTTTCGCGGAGACCGGCTTTCAGACTCTGCGCAGGTACTGCCAGCCGCCCACCTCGGCGGCGTACCGGGCGTCACTCGCGGGCACCAGCGTCACCGCGGCGTCGCGCAGCAGCGCCACCAGGCGCGGGGACGGGCTGCGCCACGCCTCACTGATCTCCACCAGGGTGCCGGTGGCCCGGCAGGCGGCGGCCAGGTCGGCGAGCAGGGCCGGCGAGACCGCCGCGTCGTCGACGCCGGCCTGGGCCAGCAGGGCGAGCGGGCGGGCCAGCTGGGTGGGCACGTAACGGCAGGCTCGCTCCAGGCCCCGTACGGTGGCCTCGACCAGCCGCTCGGCGACCTGCTCGGCGGTCAGCTCGCCGGCCTCGACCCGGGCGCGCACGGCCCGGGCGTCCAGCAGTTCGTCGCCGAGCGGGAGGGCGGAGACCGCCACCGACAGCGCGTCCAACTGGGCCAGGTCGGCGGGCAGCGCCAGCCAGCCGTCCGGGCGGACCACCTCCACCTCGGCGGCCACCCGCAGGGTCATCTCGGTACGGTGCCGGGCCCGGCGCACGGCGTCCGCGTACGCGGTCAGCCAGGTGGTCTCCGGCCCGGCCTGGTCGGCGAAGGTCAGCGAGGTCAGCCCGGCCCGGTCGGCCGCCGAGGCCACCACGCCGACGGCGTCGCGCCCGGCCGCGAACCCGGTGTGCACGTGGGCATCCACCGTCAGGTCCAGCACGCATGCGGTTCCGACCGCACCGCCGCCGATGACTGATTCCCGCTCTGCCGCCACGTTCGCTCCCCGACTGAAGTTCACCGTCGGGGAGAAGAATGCGGCCCCCGCGTTGTCTCCGGGGTCAGCAGCCGGTGCAGCTGAGGTGCGCCGCCACGCCCGCCGTGGCGGCCGCCCCTCACTCCGGCTTCTCGAGCATCCTGGTGACCGCCTGCACGGCGTCGTCGCTGGGCGACGCGGCCGCCCGGTTCGCCTCCTGCAGTTCGCGGTACACCTCTTCACGGTGTACGTGCACGTCGCGCGGAGCCTGGATACCCAGCCGGATGACGTCGCCGCGGGCCTCCAGCACGGTGATCACGATGTCGTCGCCGATCATCACGCTCTCGCCGGCCCGCCTGGTCAGCACAAGCATCGACGTCTCCTCCTCCAGTCGGCATGGCAAAGGCGCGGCCGCGAAGGAACGCGACCGCGCCTGCACTGAGGGTCGTGGACCGCCCCCGGCTGGAGAATCAGAACGCCCGATTCATGATCGCGCGTACCGGGTAGCCCGAGCCGGTGAGAACCACCTGCTGCGCGCGCATGGTGTCCCGGTCCACCACGATCGGGGCCAGCAGGTTGGCGGTCGTCTCGTCCTGGCTGGCCGAGATGACCGTCAGCAGCAGCAGCCGGTCGGGGTCCTTGGTGTTCAGAGCCGCGAACGTGCTCTCGTCGATCTCGGGCGCGTACTCCGGGAAGAACGGCTCCGGCGGTGCGACCAGGAAACGCAGCTCAGGGTTGTCGAGCGACGTCAGGGCGTACAGCAAACCGTCTTCGTTCAGGCGCACCAGGACGAAATCCCGGTGCGCCGGGAACCCCGGCATGGGCGTCGCCATCGTGATGGTCGGCAGGCCCAGCGACGGGTCGGTCATCGTGGCCTCGATCGGTCGGGACATGGTGCGAGTAGTCATGGTCACCTCAGGAAATCGATGAGCGAGGGCTGGATCACCTTGGCCGTGGCGGCCAGGGCGGCCTGATACGAGGTCTGCTGGAGCTGCAATTCCATGATCGCCTTGGGCAGGTCGACATCCTCGATATCAGACAACTGCGACGACACGGACATCAAGCGATCCTCAGCGGACTGCTTCATCTGGGTAACCCGATTGTATCGGGCACCTACGTCCGAAAGAGTGGATTTCAGGAGATCAGACGCTTTGTCAAGGTTCTGCACCGCCGAGCTCACTGACGCCCCGTCCCCGGACTTCATCGCCGCGGAAAGGTCGTCGAGCACCTTGAAGAGCTGCGCGGGGTTCGGCACCTTGTTGGCGGCGGTGACCGGCTGGCCGGCCGCGTCGACGAAGCCGCCGTTCGCGTCGACCAGATAGTCGGACCCGAAGACCTCCGGACCCCGGACGTCGACCCGCACCTTGGCGTTCGGCCCGATGGCCCGTTCCACCACCCCGGACGCCTCGCCGACATATTTACCGGCCTGATACGCGTCGGCGTCCGGAGTGGCACCGCCGAAGACCGGCCGGTCCAGATACTTGGTGTTGGCGAACTGCAGGAGCGTGCCCTTGATCTGGTCGATCTCCACCGCGCGGGCGTTGTTCGCCTCCGGTGTGCTCTGGCTGCCTTCGCTCATCGCCTCCAGCGCCAGCTCACGGACCTTGCTGACCAGAGTGGTGGAGCTCTGCAGGGTGTCCTGCACGGCGCCGAGCCGGCCCACGGCGTCGTCGGCGTTCGCCGAGTACTTCTTGTTGGCCCGGACCTCGCCGCGCAACTGCAGCGCGGTCACCGTGCCGGTCGGTGAGTCCGACGGCCGGCTGAGCTGCTTGCCGCTGGAGATCTGGTCCTGCGCCTTCTGACTCGCGCTCAGTCCGCGCTGCAGGCCCGCCATCGCCCGGATGCGGGCGCTGCTCTCGGTCACTCGCGGGCTACTACTCATGAACGCTCCCCCTACCTACCGACCATGCCGGTTCGGTTGATCAATTGGTCGAGCATCGAGTCGATGGTGGTCAGCACCCGGGACGCGGCCTCGTAACCGCGCTGGTAGGTGAGCAGGTTGGTCATCTCCTCGTCGAGGTTGACCCCGGACTCCGCGTCGCGGGAGGCGTCCACCTGGTCGGTCACCGCGTTCTGCACGTCGCGCCGGCGGATCGAGGACTGCGCGGCGACGCCCAGGTCGCCGATCAGCGACTGGTACTCGGAGTCCGCGCCGCTGCGCGACGTGGCCAGGTCGGCCAGGGTGTCCGCCACCGTGCCGTCCAGGGCCTTCGCGGTCAGCCGGCCGGTGGGGTCGCCGCTGGAGACGGCCACCTTGGCCGGATCGGTCACGCCGACCGAGATGGTCGCCGCGGTCACCGCCGTGCTGGTCGGGTCGTCACTGCGTACGAAGAAATCGAGGTTGGTGCTGCCGTCCGTGCTGTACCCGCCGTGATGCACCGGGTTGACCGTGTCGGCCAGCGTCTTGGCCACCTTGTCGAGCCGCTTGGCGACCCCGTCGATGGTGCCGCCCGCGGTGAGCGACTCCATCATGGAGCCCATCGTGCCGCCCGGCCCGACCGCCGCCTGGGTGTCCGCCCAGCGCAGGTTCACCTTGCTGCTGGCGAGGTCCGCCAGGCGGTTGGCGCTGCCCGTCTCGATCTCGACCTTGCGGGTGGTGAACTCGGCGACCAGGGGCGAACTCCCGACGTAGACGCTTGTCGCGCCGTTCGGCAGGTCGGTACTGGTGGCGCCGGTCAGCTCGGAGAGCTTGAGGATCTGCTGCGACCGCTGGTCGATCAGCTCGTTGGCCTGCAACCCGGAGGCCTTGGCGAGGACGATCTCCTTGTTCAGCTTGGCGACCGACTCGGCCGCCTTGTTGACGTCCCCGACGTAGGTGTCCAGCCCCTTGCGGACCGACTGGAACTGGTTGTCCAGCGCCTTCGCCGCGTCGTTGAGCGTCGCCGCCACAGTGGTGGCCTGCTCGATCAGCGCGGATTTCGGCGCCGCCTTGTCCGGGTTCATCGAGACCGCGTTGAAGCCGTCCCACATGTCCTGCATGCGGGCCTGCAGGGCGGTGTCACTGGGCTCGGCGAAGACATCCTCGATCAGCGCGTACGCGCCGGCCTTGTCGTTGAGGTACGCCGAGTTCGCGTGCTCGGTGTAGGCGCGCTGGTCGAGGGCGGTGTTGCGGAGCTGCTCCACCGAGGAGACGGTGACGCCGTTGCCTACCGCGTCGGTGGTCGCGTACACGCCCGCGACCAGGTTGGCGTTCTGGGATTGCATCACCACGCGTTGCCGGGTGTACCCCTCGGTGTTCGCGTTGGCGATGTTCTGGCCCGAGATGTCCAGGCCGCGGCGCTGCGCGTAGAGCGAGGTCAGCGCGGTGTTGAGTCCACTGAAAGTGCTTCCCATCAGATCGCCTCATCAACGAGGGTGGGGCGGCGCACGCCGCCGGTGACGGTCTGGCCCTGCGGCCCGTACGTTTCCACAGTCTCGGCGAACACGAGCATGGTTTCGCGAGCCGCGCGTTGCCCCGCGGTGAGCAGGTCACGGTTGACGTCGGCCAGGGCCCGGATCTCCGACGTCAGGAGCAGGAACGCCTTACGGTGCTGGTGCAGCAGGTCCGACCAGGGGTCCGGAGCGGCGTCGGCCAGTTCACCGAGGGACGCTTCCGGGTTCAGGCCGAGCTCGGCGGCGACCTCCTGCGCGTAGGCGGCACGGATGACCTCGGTCTGCCGGATCTGGTCCAGTACCACCTCGACCTCCCGGGTGGCGTGGCTCAGCCAGCGAGATCGGTTCGCCGCGAGGAGCAGCTGCTCCTCCTCCAGCTTGAAGAGCAGCATCTCCAGCAGCTCGCGTGAGCGCCACAGGACACTGGCCAGATCGGTCAGGCTCACCCGGTCCTCCGTCGGTTCGCTGGTCGGGCCGCAACCGTTCGGCAACCCGCTCATTCGGACAGGTCGGCATGTTCGCGGTGCCGCTGAGCGGTTTCCCCCAATCAGCATTTATCCGGTTCGCCGGAAAAGCCCGAGCGAATTTCGCAGAATCGCTCAGTGCCTCTCGGCCACCCGCCGAAGGGAACAGCGCAACACCACGGCTCACGGACGGGCCGGTACCAGACCCCAGTCAAGGAGGAGTTTTTCCATGGGTCTCCGCATCAACCAGAACATCGCCGCGCAGAACGCCTACCGGAACCTGTCGGTCACCGACAGCCAGATGTCGAAGTCGCTGGAGAAGCTGTCCAGCGGTTTCCGGATCAACCGGGCGGCGGACGACGCGGCCGGCCTCTCGATCTCCGAGGGCCTGCGGTCGCAGACCGGCGGTCTCAAGGTCGCCGTGCGCAACACCCAGGACGGCGTCAGCGTCGCGCAGACCGCTGAGGGTTCGCTCAACGAGGTCACCTCGATCCTGCAGCGTATGCGTGACCTGTCGGTGCAGACGTCGAACTCCGGCTCGATGGACGCCGACGCCAAGGGCGCCGCCGACAAGGAGATGCAGCAGCTCAACCAGGAGCTGGACCGGATCGGCAGCACCACGTCGTTCGGCAAGGCGAAGCTGCTGGACGGCTCGTTCGGCGCCACCGCCAAGACCACGGGTTCCACCCCGATCACCGCCGGCGCGAACATGACCGCCGCCGCCACCGCGCTCGCCGCGGGCGGCAGCTTCACCATCGACTCCGTCGACGGGCAGACGGTCTCCGGCGGCGTCTCGGTGAGCATCCCGGCCGGCGCGGTCTCGGCGACCTCCAGTGGCCAGGACATCGCCAAGGTCGTCAACGACGCGATCTCGACAGCGCTCAAGGGCAAGGGCTTCCAGGGCAACGAGGTCTCGATGTCCGCCAGCACCGCGTCCAACGGCGACGTCACCTTCAGCATGTCCGGCGTCGGTTCGTTCGGCATGACCGACGGCACCAACACGCCGCTCGGCGCCGTCGGCATGAGCGCCGCCCTGACCGGCGCCGCCAACTCGGTCTCCGGCGGCAACACCGGCCGGTTCCAGGTGGGCGCGAACGCCAACGCCAACGAGCGGATCGGTGTCGCCATCGGCGCCGTCAACTCGAACACGCTCGGCACCGCGAACCTCAGCCTGACCAGCTCCAACGGTCCGGCTGACGCGATCACCGCGATCGACAAGGCGATCAAGTCGGTGTCGGACACCCGGGCGAACCTCGGTGCGGTCCAGAACCGGTTCGAGCACACCATCAACAACCTGAACGTCGCGGTGGAGAACCTCTCCGCGTCCGAGTCCCGGATCCGGGACACCGACATGGCCCAGGAGATGGTCTCGTTCACCCGGAACCAGATCCTCACCCAGGCCGGCACCTCGATGCTGTCGCAGGCGAACCAGTCGGCGCAGGGCGTGCTGTCGCTGCTCCGCTAACCGAACTGAAACCGAGAGCAACTGAATCGGTGGCCTGATCGGCCGAAGAGGTAGGGGTAGCCGGCGAAAAAGTCGGCTACCCCTCCCCATTCCAGCCCCTCTACCGAAAGCGAGCTAACGTGAGCAGCTCTGTTGACGGCCTCGTCAGCGGCATGAGCACCTCCAGCATCATCAGCCAGCTCATGCAGGTGGAGGCGGCCCCGCAGGACCGGCTCAAGACCAAGGTCAAGACCGCGCAGACGACGGTGGCCTCGTACCAGTCGGTGAACAGCAAGCTCTCCGCGCTGAAGAGCGCCGGCACCACCCTGGGCGACCTCGCCACCTGGCGCTCGATCAAGGCGACGTCCAGCTCGCCCTCGGTCACCGCGACCGCGATGAGCAGCCTCACCAGCGCCGCCGGCTCCACCACGTTCGACGTGGTGCAGACCGCCGCGGCCCAGGTCACCACCACCGAGTACGCCGCCGGCAGCACCGACATCACCGACGGCACCGGCGTGCTGACGGTCTCGCTCGGCTCGGGCGACCCGGTGACCGTGAACCTGACCGAGGACCGGACGCCCGCGGGCATCGCGGCCGCGATCAACAGCACCAGCGGCGTCGGTGTGCGCGCCGGCGTGGTGACCACCGCCTCCGGTGACAGCATCCTGCAGATCAGCAGCGCCAAGACCGGTGTCGCCAACGCCTTCACCGTCAACGGCCTGAGCGGTACCGGCAACGTCGTCACCGCCGCCTCGGACGCGAAGATCCGGGTCGGCTCGCTGGTCGACCCGAACGACGAGAACAGCGGCCTGACCCCGGGCAGCTACGAGGTCACCAACAGCAGCAACACCTTCACCAACCTGCTCAGCGGCGTCAACATCACGGTGACCAAGAAAGAGCAGAACGTCACCATCGACGCGCAGTCCGACGTGGCCGGCATCGCGGACAAGATGCAGGCGCTGGTCGACGCGGCCAACAGCGTGCTGTCCGAGGTGAGTTCACAGACCGCGTACGACGCCAGCACCAAGAAGGGCTCGCCGCTCACCGGCGACTTCATGGTCCGGAACATGACCCAGACCATCCTGGGCGCGGTCAGCGGCGGCCTGTCGTACGACAACCCGGACTACGTCAAGCCGACCGACCCCAACGACCCGGTGGAGAGCCCGGAGAACCCGCTGAAGATCGCCTTCGGCAGCCTCTCCAAGCTGGGTATCCAGCTCGACAGCACCGGCAAGCTGAGCTTCGACGCCACCAAGTTCACCGCCGCTTACAACGAGGACCCGGCCGCCATCAAGAAGGCCGGCGTCGGCCTCGGCGACAACTTCGAGGCCCTCGCGAAGAAGCAGTCGGACTCGGTCACCTCGGTCATCACCGGCCGGAACAACGAGATCGACAACATGAACAGCCAGATCGAGAACTGGGACAGCCGGCTCGCTGCCCGGAAGCTGGCCCTGCAGAAGCAGTACACGGGTCTGGAAACGGCCCTCGGCAAGTTGAAGAACCAGTCCAACTGGCTCGCCGGGCAGCTCAGCGGTCTGGGATGACCTGACTGACTGACGCCACCCGCACGGACGATCGCCGCCCGCACTACCGAGGAGACTCATGACCATGACCGCGCCCAACCTTCGTGACCGCTACCTGCAGGACTCGGTCAACACGGCGTCCCCGGCCAAACTCCTGATCATGCTCTACGACCGGCTCATCCTCGACCTGTCGCACGGCGAGGAGGCACTCAGCCAGGGCGACCGCGAGCTGGCCAACGAAAAGATCAGTCACGCTCAGGAAATCGTCATGGAGCTGATGGTCACCCTCGACGTGGAGGCCTGGGACGGCGCTCCCGGCCTGGCGAACCTGTACGGCTTCATCCTCACCGAGCTGATCGGCGCGAACGTCGCCAAGAGCCCGGAGCGGGTGGCCGGCTGCCGGAAACTGCTCGAGCCGCTGCGCGACGCGTGGCGCGAGGCCGCGGCCGCGGCGGCGGGCTGAGCCGGCCATGACCACGGACTGGCGGGGCGCCTGGACGGCGGCGCTCGACGAGCTGGAGATGGACGTCGCGGCGGTCGAGGCGATGCTCGCCGACGAGCACCGGCACGCCGAGACGCCGCCGGCCGACATCTGGAAGCCGCCGACCGACCTGGGCGCGCTGCCGTTGGAACTCAAGCCACGGGCCGACGAGATCCTGACCCGCCAGCTGGCGGTGGCGGAGGAGCTGGCCCGCCGCCTCACCACCAACCGGCAGCAGAGCGCGATGACCTCGCGGATCGAGACCGGCGAAGCAGTGAAACGTCCGGTTTATCTAGACTGCGCCATGTAAATCCCGATGAACGTCCCGGAACCCCGGCCAGGGGTCCGGGACGTTTTCGTGTGCAACCTCGCAGCAACCGTCTGGCCCTCAGCGGATCGCCGGGCCCGCCGAACTGCATGGTACGAGCACGGATTGCTCACCGAAGTGCCACGGAACGGCGACCAGACGGATCGATCAGGGAGCTGCGAAGTGTTCGACGACATTTCCACGGCTGCGCTGCGCGTCGCTGTCACCGGCCTGTCGGCCCGGCAGAACGCCATTGCGAACAACATCGCGAACGTCGAGACCCCGGGCTTCCATGCCCGTAAGGTCAAGTTCGAGGAGGCTCTTCAGGGCGCCGTCGCCCGCGGCCAGTCGCCGCTGGGCATCAACCCGAGCGTCCAGGAGTCGCTGGAGCCCACCCGGCTCAACGGCAACAACGTCAACCTCGACGAGGAGACGCTGTCGCACATCGACACCACGATGCGCTACCAGCTCACCCTCCGGGCCATCGACAGCAAGTACGGCCTGCTGCGCGACGCCATCAAGGGAGCCTGAGGATGAGCATCTTCAACGCCATCGGGGTCGCGGGCACCGGCGTCACTGTCTATCGCAAGTGGCTCGACGCCGTCTCCGACAACATCGCGAACATGAACAACACCAGCCGGACCTCGGAGAACGCCTTCCAGGCCCGGTACGTGCAGGCCCGCGCCGCGCAGGACGGCAACGGCGCCGAGGTGGCCGGGGTGCAGCTCGGCAACGCCGAGGGCGTCCTCGCCTACGAGCCGGACAACCCGCTCGCCGACGCCGAGGGCTACGTTCGCCGGCCGGATATCGACATGGGTAGCCAGATGGCTCAGATGATGATGGCGCAGCGCTCCTACCAGGCCAACCTCTCGGTCGTGGACCGCGCTCGGGACGCGTACGCGGCCGCCATCAACCTCGGGAAGTGATCATGATGTCGGCGATCAATCCCATCGGCGGAATCTCCGGCTTCAGCGGAATCTCCGGAATTTCGGGTATGTCAGGTCTGAGCGACAAGCTCGACCTCGACGAGGCCGCCAAGACCAGCAGCCCCAACACCGACTTCGCCCGCATGTTGTCCAAGGGCCTGGAGAGCGTCCAGGCCTCCCAGGACAAGGCGAACGACCTCGCGGTCCAGGTGGCCAACGGACAACTGCAGGACCCCGCCCAGTACACGATGGCCGCCAACGAGGCGTCCCTCGGCCTTCAGATGACGCTGGCGGTCCGCAACAAGGCCGTCGAGGCCTTCCAAGAGATCATGAGGATGCAGGCCTGAGATGACTGACCGCCTTCCCGCTCCGGTACGCCGCATAACGGACACCTTCAAGTCCTTCACGCCGGGACAGAAGGCTGTCACGATCTTCGCCGTCATCGCCATCCTCGTCGGTGGCTACTTCTTCGCGACGTGGGCGGCGAAACCGTCGTACGCGATCCTGTTCAACAACCTCTCGACGAAGGACGCGAGTGCCATCGTCGAGTCGTTGCAGAAGTCGAACACCTCGTACGAGCTGGCGAACGACGGACAGACCATCATGGTGCCGCGCGACCAGGTGAACGCGCTGCGGCTCCAGCTCTCCGGCGAGGGCCTGCCCAACGACGAGGGCACCGGTTACTCGCTGCTGGACCAGCAGGGCATCACCACCAGCGACTTCATGCAGCACGCCAACTACCAGCGGGCGCTCGAGGGCGAGCTCGCCAAGACCATCAAGTCGATCGACGGCGTCGAGGCGGCCACCGTGCACCTGGTGCTGCCGCAGAAGGACGTCTTCGCCGAGAGCGCCGCCAAGCCGACCGCCTCGGTGCTGGTCGCCTCCAAGTCGACCAGCCCGCTCAGCGGCGACCAGGTGCAGGCGATCGTGCACCTGGTCGCCTCCAGCGTCGAAGGCCTGGACCCCACCCAGGTCACGGTGGCCGGCGCGGACGGCAAGATCCTCTCCACCGGCGGCGGCGCGGCGATCGCGACCGGCGGGGACAGCGGCTCCGAGGCGCAGACCGTCGAGTTCCAGAACCGGATGAACGCCGCGCTGCAGACCATGCTGGACCGGCTGGTCGGCCCCGGGCACTCGGTCGTCACCACCACCGCCGACCTGGACTTCGACCAGACCGAGACGCGGAGCAAGACGTACAGCTCGGATCCGTCACTGCCGTCGCTGTCGGAGACCACCAGCTCGGAGACGTACAGCGGCAGCGGCACCGGCAACGGCGGCGTGCTGGGCCCGGACAACATCCAGGTACCGAACGGCGCCGGCTCCAACGGCCAGTACGCCAACAAGAACGAGGCCCGCAACAACGCGCTCAACGAGACGCAGGAGGTCCGGCGGAAGGCGCCCGGCAGCATCCGGCGGCTGAACGTGGCGGTCCTGCTGGACAGCACCACCGCCGCCTCGGTCGACCCCACCCAGGTGCAGCAGCTGGTCAGCTCGGCGGCCGGCATCGACGCCACCCGCGGCGACACCATCGCGGTCAGCGCCATGCCGTTCGACACCTCGGCGCAGCAGGCGGCCAAGAACGAGCTCGCCGCGGCGGCCGCCGCGGACAAGCAGAACAAGCAGATGACCCTGGTCAAGACCGGCGCGCTGGCCTTCGTGGTGCTGGCCCTGATCTTCCTGGCCTGGCGGGCCAGCCGGCGGGCCAAGCGCCGCCAGCAGCTCACCGCCGAGGAGAAGGCGCACCTGGAGGAGATGCAGGCCGCGCTGGAGGCCCAGCGGCAGGCCGAGCTGGAGGCCACCCAGGCGATGAGCGCCGCCGCGATGATCGAGGGTGGCGCCCCGATGCAGGTGCACGACGAGGCCCGCGAGGAGCGGCACCGGGAGATCGAGCAGATGGTCCAGGAGAAGCCGGACGAGATGGCCACTCTCCTGCGCGGCTGGATGTCGGCCGACGCGACCACGCACCACTAGGAGGAGTAGGCGTTGACCACACCCGCGCTCACCACGCTCTCCATGACGGGCGTACGCAAAGCGGCGATAATGCTGATCCAGTTCGGCAAGGAACAATCCGCGCAGGTGCTGGCGAACATGACCGAGAAGGAGGTCGAGGCGCTCTCCGCCGAGGTGGCGCGGCTGGGCAAGCTCGACCCCGTCCAGGTCGACGACGTGATGGACGAGTTCTACGCCATGGCGACCACCCGGTTCGCCGGGTCCGGTGGCATGGACTACGCCCGCGAGCTGCTGGAGGCGTCGCTCGGCAAGGACCGAGCGGCGCTGATCCTGGACCGGCTCGAGGCGTCGATGAACGACATCCCGTTCAACTTCCTCAGCCACGCCGACCCCCGGCAGTTGCTCTCCTACGTGCAGTACGAGCACCCGCAGACCATCGCGCTGGTGCTCGCCCACATCCCGGCCGGGCTCGCTTCGTCGATCCTGGCCGGTTTGCCGTTGGAGGTGCAGACCGAGGTCGCGCACCGGATCGCGATCATGGACCGCACCTCGCCGGACATCATCCGGCAGGTGGAGAGCGCGTTGCAGCGCAAGCTGTCCAGCGTGCTGCAGCCGGACGAACTCTCCACCGTCGGCGGCCTGCAACCCCTGGTGGACATCATCAACCGCGCCGACCGCACCACCGAGCGGCTCATCCTGGAGGCCCTGGAATCCCGCAGCCCCGAGCTGGCCGAGGAGATCCGGCGCCGGATGTTCATGTTCGAGGACATCGTGAACCTCGAGGACCGGGCGGTACAGCTGATCCTGCGCCAGGTGGAGCCGGCCGACCTGGCCACCGCGCTCAAGGGCGTGCCGGAGACGGTGCGCGACAAGGTCACCAAGAACCTCTCCGAGCGCGGCCGGGAGAACCTGCTCGAGGAGATGGACCTGCTCGGCCCGGTGAAGGTCAAGATGGTCGAGGAGGCGCAGGCCAAGATCGTCGGGGTGATCCGCACCCTGGAGGACTCCGGCCAGATCGAGATCCAGCGTGGTGGCGAGGCCGATGAGCTCATCGCCTGACCGGCCGGTGATCCGCGGGGCGGTGGCCGAGACGGCCACCGCCGCCCGGTTCGCCACCGACCTGAAGCTGCCCGACCCGAACGACCCGAAGCTGCTGGAGGAGGCCCGGCAGCAGGCCCGGGCCGCCGGCTACGCCGAGGGCTGGGCGCAGGGCAAGCGGGAGGCCGCGGCCGCCGCCGAGGCCGCCGCGGCGCGCGCGCTGGAGGCCGAGCACCAGCACGACCACCGGCGCTCGGCCGCCCTCGCGCACGCCGTGAACGCCCTCGGCCGGGCCGTCACCGAGCTGGAGAACCAGCTCATGCCCACCTTCACCGAGCTGCAGGAACTCGTGCTGGCCAGCGCGTTCGAGCTGGCCGAGGCGATCGTCGGGCGGAATCTGCACGACGATCCGGAGCGCGGCCGGGACGCGCTGCGCCGGGCGATGACCGCCGCGCCGGAGCACGGCGACGTGCGCCTGCGCCTGCACCCGGACGACTACGCCACGCTGGTCGCCGACGACGGCGCCGAGTTCGACTACCAGGGCCGCCGGATCACCCTGCACCCCGACCCCGGGCTGCGGCCCGGTGACGCGGTGGCCGAGACCGGCACCGCCACCGTCGACGCCACCATCGCGGCCGCGGTGGCCCGCGCCCGGGAGGCGCTGCGGATATGACCGACCTCTTCCAGCACCGCATCCAGAGCGCCATCGACGCGGCCCGGCCCACTGTCAGCGGCCGGGTAACCGGCGCCGTCGGCCTGCGGGTCACGGTGAGCGGGCTGGAAGCCCGGGTCGGTGAACTGCTGCGGATCGGCACCGGGCCGGACGCGGTGCTGGCCGAGGTCGCGGCCCTGGACGGGCAGCAGCTCAACTGCCTGCCACTCGGCCCGATCGCCGGGATCGGCGCCGGCACCCCGGCGGTGAGCACCGGCGGGCCGCTGCGCATCGCGGTCGGACCGGACCTGCGCGGCCGGATCCTGGACGGCCTCGGCCGCCCGATGGACGGCGGCCCACCGCTGCGCGGCGAGCTGGTCGGTATCGAACAGGCCCCGCCGTCGGCGATGGAACGCCAGCTGGTCGACCGGCCGATGTCGCTGGGCGTCCGGGTGCTGGACACCCTCGTCCCGTGCGGCCGCGGCCAGCGCATCGGCATCTTCGCCGGCTCCGGCGTCGGCAAGTCCACCCTGATGAGCATGATCACCCGGGGCACCTCGGCCGAGCTGAACGTGGTCGCCCTGGTCGGTGAGCGCGGCCGGGAGGTGCGCGAGTTCATCGAGCACGACCTCGGCGAGGAGGGCCTGGCCCGGTCGGTGGTGGTGATCGCCACCTCGGACACGCCGCCGCTGGTCCGGCTGCGGGCCGGCTCGGTCGCCACCCGGATCGCCGAGTACTACCGCGACGAGGGCGCCGACGTGCTGCTGATGATGGACAGCGTCACGCGCGCCGCGATGGCCCAGCGCGAGGTAGGCCTCTCGGTCGGCGAGCCGCCGGCCACCCGCGGCTATCCGCCCTCGGTCTTCGCCATGCTGGCCAGCCTGCTGGAACGCGCCGGGCCGGGCGCCCGCGGCAGCATCACCGGTCTCTACACGGTGCTGGTCGAGGGCGACGACCACAACGAGCCGATCGCCGACGCGGCCCGCTCGATCCTGGACGGCCACATCGTGCTGGACCGCAAACTGGCCACGGCCGGGCACTTCCCCAGCATCCAGGCCCTCGACTCGATCTCCCGGGTGGCCAACAAGATCACCAGCCGGGACCAGCGCGCGGACGCCACCGAGTTGCGCCGGCTGATGGCCGCGCACCGCGAGGTCCGCGAGCTGGTCGAGATCGGCGCCTACGTCCCGGGCACCAACCCGGAGGCCGACCGGGCCAACGCCGCCTGGCCGCGGATCAGCGCCTTCCTCCGCCAGGACCTGGACGAACGCATCACCGCAGACGACGCCTGGGCCCAGCTGCGAGCGCTGCTGGCCACCACCTGAGCCGGTAGCCCGCGCGCCGCTTTCCGGACAAACCACCCTCGCTGCCGCGATGCCGCCGGAACGTCTCCGGATCCTTTTCCGGTACGACTCGGAGTCCCGTGGCGGTCGGCTCGCGAGGCCCGGCCCCCGCACGACCGCGGCGCGTGTCGTGCGGGTCCGCTGTCCGGCACGGTCACGTCCGGGTCGTCCGTTGTCCGGCACGGTCACGTCCGGGTCGTCCGTTGTCCGGCACGGTCACATCCGGGTCGTCCGCTGTCCCGCGCTGGCACATCGGGGTCGTGCATGACCTCCGAGACAACCGTGAGCAGCGGCGGACCCGCATGACACGCGCTGCGATCCGGACCGGGCGCGGTCTCGCGCACTGACCAGCCCTGGAGCGACAAGTCGTACAAAATATGTTTTGTTCGGCGGATCGGCCAACCGGCGTGAAGCGGACCGGAAGCGGGCTGAGCAGCGCGCGGCGAGTCGGCGGCGGCGAGCGGGCGAAGTGCGGGTGTCCGGGCCGAAAACGGGCTGAAGAGGAGGCGCGGAGCGGACCGTGACGCAGCGTGGACCGCGCGGCCGGGCCGGCGCCAAAAGTTGGGTGCAACGGCTCAGCGAGTGGCGCGGGTGTGCCGAAGCGGTCAAGTGAGGGCCCCACGGCCCCGCTAGGAGGCCAGCATGAACCGCCTGTTCCGTCTCACTCCGGTGCTGCGCGCGCGCAAGGCGCAGGAGGACGCCGCTCGTGGCGAGCTGATCCAGTCCCGCGCCGAGATCCGGGAGGCGCAGGCTCTGGTCAAGCGCCGGCAGCTCGATCTGGTCGGAGCCGACGCACCGTCCGAGGGTTCGGCCCGGGCGATGGTCGCGGCCCTGGTGGCGCGGCAGTCGCTGGCGTCTGGGGTGTTCAGCGCGCAGCGGATGGTCACCGACGCCGAGGAGGTCGAGCGGGAGAAGATGGCCGCGCTGACCGACGCGGCGAAGCGCCGGCGGGCCGTGGAGATGCTCTCCGAGCGGCACGCCGCCATGGTCAAGGCCCACGACCTGCGCACCGACCAGGCGAACCTGGACGAGCTGGCGGTCACCTCGAAGGCCCGTAACGCCGCCCGCGGCGGCGCACCCGCCGAGGAGAACGGGAGTGACGCATGAGCCTCGGTGTCTCCGGTGTCATGGGGCGCATCGCCGAGCTGCAGGATCAGCTCGGTCTCACCCCTCCCCCGGCGTCCCTGGACCCGACCGGCAAGTCCGGTGACAAGTTCGCGTCCGCGCTGGCCCGGGCGACCGGCGCGGGCCGGGGCACCGGCACCGCGGCCGGCCCGTCCGGCGACGACGTGGTGGCGGCCGCGAAGAAGTACCTCGGCACCCCGTACGTCTTCGGCGGCACCGACCCGAAGAAGGGCCTGGACTGCTCCGGCCTGGTCCAGCAGGTCTACCAGGACCTGGGCGTCAAGGTGCCGCGCAACTCCTGGCAGCAGGCGACGGCGGGCCGCCCGGTGGCCAGCCTGTCCGACGCCAGGCCGGGCGACGTGCTGGCGTTCGACTCGCCGGTCGACCACGTGGCGATCTACCTCGGTGACAACAAGATGATCGCCGCGCCGAAACCGGGCGACCACGTCAAGATCCAATCGGTGTACGAGAAGCCGACCCACATCCGCCGCATCCTCGACGACGTGCCGGTCGCCGCGGTGCAGGACATGTCGTCGCTGCGCCCGGCCGGCCTGCGCGGGTCGGCGGCCGGCGGGCTGGCCGGGGTGCCGTACGCGGACCTGTTCCTGAAGGCCGGCGCCAAGCACGACGTCCCGCCGAAGCTGCTGGCCGCGGTGGCGAAGGTGGAGTCCGGGTACAACCCGAAGGCGGTCAGCCCGGCCGGGGCGCGGGGCATGATGCAGCTGATGCCGGCCACCGCGCACGGGCTCGGGGTGGACGACCCGTTCGATCCGGAGCAGGCCGTGGACGGGGCCGCCCGGATGCTGAAGGGCCTGCTGAAGGAGTTCAAGTCGGTGCCGCTGGCGCTGGCCGCGTACAACGCGGGCGGCGGAGCCGTGCACAAGTACGGCGGCATCCCGCCGTTCGGCGAGACCCAGGCGTACGTGCCGAAGGTGCAGAAGGCGCTGGCCGCGCTCGGCGGCTGAACCCGCCACCGAAACACCGGAGCAAGTGAGGAGCCCATCCCATGCCGAGTCCCGTGACCGGACCTGAGCACCGGCCCGTTACCGAGGCCACCCGCCGCCCCGGTGCGCGGCGCGACGAGGGGGCGGACTTCGGTTCGGCGCTCTCCGCCGAGCTGAGCCGCCCGGAGCGGGACGAGACCGAGCGGGACGAACGGCGTACCCAGACGCAGAAGACCGAAGGCCGGTCCGCCGCGGACCGGACCGCCGTGGAGCGGGCCGGAGCCGACCGCGCCCTGGCGGCCCGGATCGCGACGGAGCGGAGAACAGCGGATCGGGCTTCGCAGCGGACCGCCGAGCAGCGAACCGCCGAGCAGCGCGCCGCGAGCCGGGACATCGCCGACCGGACCGCGGCGGCTCGAACGGCGGCCCGCCGCGACGCCGCCGCCGGTCGCCCGGCCGCCCGGCCCGCCGTGGATCGCACCGTGGGCGACCGGGACGACCGGGTCCGCGACGACCGGGGCCGGGACGACCGGGTCGGCGACGACCGGGGCCGGGACGACCGGATCGACGACGACCGGGAGGACACCGGCGACGTCCAGGACACCGACGCGGCGCAGCCGCACGGGCCGGACCGCGCCGCCCACCGCCCCCGGGCCAAGGCCAAGGCCGCCGGCGCCGGCGAACCCACGGCGAAGACCGCGGAGGCCGGCGCCGAGCCGGTCACCGCCGAGAGCGCCGGGAAGAGCGGCCCGGGCACCGCCGAGCAGCCGGCTGCGGCCGGCCCGGCGGCCACGATTCCGCTGGTCAGCCCGATCCTGCCGACCATGGCCACGGCCGGGGGCGAGGTCGCCGCGAAGGCGGCCGGTCCGACGCCGGCCGCCGGTGTCACGGCACCGGGCAAGGCCGCGGCCACCACGGCCGGTCAGCCCGCCGCGGCGACGCCGCAGGCCGGCCGCGCCACGCCGGGCCCCACCACGCCCGGTGCCGCGACGCCCGGCCCCGCGACGCCCGGCCCGGCCACACCCGGCGCCGCGACGCCCGGTACCGCGACGCCCGGTACCGCGACGCCCGGTACCGCGACGCCGGTCACCGCACAGCAGGTCACCGCACAGCAGGCCACCGCACGGCCCGCCGGCACGACGGCGGCGGCGCCCGGTGGCGCTCAGGCGGGTGCTCCCACGCCGGCCGGCCGGCCGGCGCCCGACGCCCCGGCCGGCGGCGCGCAGCCCGCCGCCACCCCGGCCCGCCCGGCCTGGGCGAAGCCCGCCACCACCGGGACCGATCCCGGCACCGCGGCGACCGCGCAGGCCACCGCCGCCACGCCCGCCGGTCCGGCCGCCACGCCGGCACCACCGCCGGGCGAGGTACCGGCCACCGCCACGCCGATCCCGGCCGTCGGCACCGGGCCGGGCGCCGGCGGCGGGGGCGACGCGACGGGAGGGTCGGGGCAGCCCGGGGCGGAGACCTCGGGTACTCCGGAGAACAACCCGCCGGCCGCGACCGGGCCGGCTCCGCTGCCCACCGCGGTCCCGGCGGCACCGCCCGCCGACGCGGGCCTGCCGCCCGGTGCCGCCCTGCCCGGCGTGACCGGACCGCAGGCCGCGGCGCCCGCCGCGCCGGTCGCCCCGGCCACCCCGGCGCCGCCGCCGAGCACCCCGCTGCCGCTCCCGACGGCCGAGCAGCTGTCCATGCGGATCGCTCCGCTGCGGTTGGACGCGGACGGCATCCACCGCCTCACCGTGCAGTTGCACCCGGTCGACCTGGGCCCGGTCCAGGTGGTCGCGGAGATCCGCAACGGCGACATCAACGTGCAGCTCAGCAGCGGCACCGACGCCGGTACCGAGGCGATCCGGGACGCCCTCGACGACCTGCGCCGGGACCTGCAGGACGCCGGGTTCGGCAACTGCTCGCTGGACCTGCGCCAGGGTGGCGGGCAGGACCAGGCCCGGCAGCGGTTCGAGGCGGGCGGCGGGGCCGGCCGGCGGACCGGCGGGGACGGCGGCGGGACCACCGAACCGCCGGTCGAGCCGGCCCCGGTGGCGACCCGGCGGGTCACCCCGGCCGGGCGGTTCGACACGCACGCCTGAAACGCACGAGTCGGCGCCGGCCATGGCCGGCGCCGACTCGCGTGCGCGCACTGGCAGCTCTTCCCCAAGGCACCAGTGCGTTCGTTCAGTCCATCTTCTGCGGCTCGACCGTCGTGGCCGGGGTTTCCTCGGTGACGCCGTAACCGGCGGTGACGAACCGGAAAGCGGCGAGCAGCACCGCGGCGATCGGCACCCCGATCAGGAACCGGATCAGCACCTGGGTGAGGTCGAGCTGATCGAACAGCAGCCGGTACCACGCCGGCAGACTGATCAGCAGCGCGAACACCAGCACCGACGGTCGGATCATCGGCGGGCCGCGCGGATCGCCCGGCGTGGCGACGCGGCGGCCGGCATCACCTCGGCGGCGATCCGGGCGCAGAGCATCGCGGCCCAGGCGTGCGGGGTGGCCGGCTTGCCGTCCAGCGAGAAGATCGGCACGTCCAGCCCGAGCACCGACGCCGGGTCCGAGGTGAGCTCCACGCTGTGCACCACCAGCGCCTCCACCTCGCCCAGACTGAGCAGGTGGCGGGCGGTGTCGGCGGTCTTGCGGGTGGCGTCCACGACGGCCCAGAGCGCTGTGGCGCCGAGCGCGTCGCACATGTCGTTCACCCAGAACTCGTCGGTACCGCCGACCGGCGCGTCGATCACCACGATCCACGGGTGGTCCGAGGTCTGCAGCTTGTCGGCGCGCGACTCGGCGGCGTCCCGGCTGGAGATCAGCCGCGACGAGTGCAGGCCGGTGCCGGCCGTCGACGGCGCCGCCAGCAGCAGGTGGGTCTGGTCCACGTGGACCTGTTCCAGCAGATGCTTGGCGATCGGTACGGCGGTGTGCACCTCCCCGGCCAGCACCAGGATCTCGCCCGGGCCGTCCGGGATGCCGGGCGCGGCCGGCCGGGAGGCGAGCACGCTGAGCACCCCGGCGTAGGTGTCACCACCGGTGATCTGGCGGGCCATCTCCTCGGGCATGCCGACGGTCATCAGGTTGGTCTGCACCGGGTCGAGGTCGTCGGCGGCGCGCGGCCGGGTCGCCTTCGGCTTCGGCGCGGGCGGCGCCGGAGCCGGCGCGGCGGCCGGGGCGGCAGCCGGGGCCGGGGCCGGCTCCGCGTCCTCCGCCAGGCCGTAGACCTCGGCGGCGGAGCGCACCGGGGCCGGTGGCGGCTGTTGCTGGAACGCGGCCCGCGGTGGCGCCGCGCTCGGCTCGGCGGGCCGGATCGGCGCCGGGGAGACGGCGGCCGGGGAGACCGGCGCCGGCCGGTCCGGCCGGCTGGACCGGCTGGGCAGGGCGGCCGGCAGGCTGGGCCGGTTGCCCCCGTTGACCGGGGACTCGGACGCGGTGGCCGGGGTGAACGGGCGTACCCCGGCGGCGTCCGGATCGGCCGGCTGCCGCACCCGATGGCCCTGCCGGTGCGCCTCGCCCAGATGGCTGGCCACGTCGAGGCCGGCCATCAGCTCGGCGAACGCGGCGCCGGTGTCGCCCAGCACGGCCTCACGCGCCTCCGGCCGGGCCGATGCTCCCAGGTTCGGGATGCCCGGCCGCCCGGGCGGTGGGGCCGGCGGCACGTCGCCGGTGAACCGGTCCCGCGACTCGGCCCGTTCCAGGAGCCGTTCCAGCGGGTTCGCGCCGTTCTCGGCGACGGTCTGTTGCGCCATTTTCTCACTGTCCTCGTGTGCGTCCGGTACATCCAGAACGTCCGGTACCTCTACGGAGACTTCGTAATGCTGCTTCGCGAAGAAGCCTCCGATGCCACCGCTTCGTACTTTGTCGGCGGAGATGATCCGGACGCGCGAGCCGTACTCGTCACGTACCTGTTCCAATAACGGCTCGATGGCAGGTCCCTCAAGCAGCACCCGCGTAGGCACCGTTCACCACCCCTATCGTCTCGATCTGTGCGGTGGAACCAGAGATTTCGCTGTACGACAGCACCTGCACCCGGCGCGAGCCGGCGCGCAGCAGTCGCATCAGCGGCAACCGCAACTGTGGCGAGCAGGCCAGGACCGGGTTGAGGCCCTGCTGCTCGGCGGCCTCGGCGAGCCGGCTGGCCTCACTGACGATCGCCTCGGCACGCATGCCGTCGATCGCCATGAAGGCGCCTGTCTCGCTGGGCCGGAGTGATTCGAGCAGGCTCTGCTCGAGCATCGGGTCGAGTGTGATCACGGTGAGCCGGCCGGCGGTCGTGTACTGGGCGGCGATGGCCGGGCCCAGGGCACTCCGCGCGGCCTCGACCAGGCCGTCGTGATCCATCGACAGTTTGGCGCGCAACGACAGCGCCTCGAAGATCCGGACCAGGTCCCGGATCGGCACGCCCTCGTCGAGCATCGACTGCAGCACCTTCTGGATCTGGCCGAGGCTGAGCAGCCCCGGGGTCAGCTCCTCGACCACCACCGGGTGGGTGCGCTTGACCATGTCGGCCAGGGCGCGGACGTCCTCCCGGCCGAGCAGCCGGCTGGCGTTGCTGCGGACCACCTCGGCGAGGTGCGTGATGATCACCGAAGCCCGGTCCACCACCGTGGCCCCGGAGAGCTCGGCCTGGTAGTGCAGCTCGGCCGGGACCCACTTGCCGGCCAGGCCGAAGACCGGTTCGACACCGGCCCGGCCGGGCAGCGCCTGCAGCCCGTCGCCGATGGCCAGCACCGTGCCGGGCGGCGCCTGCCCGGTTCCGGCGTCGGTGCCGGAGATTCGGATCGCGTACGACGACAGCGGCAGGTCCAGGTCGTCCCGGGTACGCACCGGCGGCATGATCACCCCGAGTTCCAGGGCCATCTTGCGGCGCAGCGCGCGCACCCGGTCGAGCAGGTCACCGCTGCTGGCGTCGACCAGGTCGACCAGGTCCGGGGCGAGCGCCAGTTCGAGCGGGTCGATCCGCATCTCGCCGAGCAGCGACTCGGGCGAGTCGGCGGCGGGCATCTCGACCGCCTCGGCCACCGGCGCGATCTCGGCCGGGACCGGCTCCTTGATCCGCTGCGCGATCACCAGCACGCTGACGCCGACCAGCAGGAACGGGACCTTGGGCAGGCCCGGGATGACGCACAGGGCCAGGGCGGCGCCACCACCGATGCGCAGCGCCAGCCGGTTCTGGCTGAGCTGGGCCGTGACGCTCTGGCCCATGTCGCCGGAGGTGGCCGAGCGGGTCACGATCAGACCGGTGGAGACCGAGAGCAGCAGCGCCGGCACCTGGGAGACCAGGCCGTCGCCGATGCTCAGCATGCTGAACTGGTTCATCGCGTCGGCGGGCGCCAGGCCGTGCTGCACCACGCCGACGGCGAAGCCGCCGATCAGGTTGATCAGGGTGATGATGATGGCCGCGATGGCGTCGCCCTTGACGAACTTGGAGCCACCGTCCATCGCGCCGTAGAACTCGGCTTCGGCGGCCACCTCGGCGCGGCGCTTCTTGGCGCCGTCCTCGTCGATCAGGCCGGCGTTCAGGTCGGCGTCGATCGCCATCTGCTTACCGGGCATCGCGTCCAGGGTGAACCGGGCGCCGACCTCGGCGACCCGCTCGGCGCCCTTGGTCACCACGATCAGCTGGACGATGACCAGGATCGCGAAGATGACCAGGCCGATGACCAGGTTGCCACCGACCACGAAGCTGCCGAACGCGTGGATCACCTTGCCGGCGTCGCCGTCGCGCAGCACCAGCCGGGTCGCGCTGATGTTGAGCGCCAGCCGGAACAGCGTCATCACCAGCAGCAGCGCCGGGAAGACCGCGAAGTCCAGCGGCTTCTCGACAAACATGCTGGTCAGCAGCACCAGCAGGGCCACCGTGATGTTGACGGCGATGAGCAGGTCGAGCAGGAAGGTCGGCAGCGGAACGACCATCATGATGATGATGCCGATGACCCCGAGGGGCACGGCGAGCTTGCTCAGGTTCCGCTTCTTCACGACACCTTCCTGGCATGGGCAGTCCGGCGGCCATCAAGGTCCCGGTCGCCCGCCGACCCGGCGTGTCACTGGGACCCCTGTGGCACCGCCACGCCCCGATCTTCCCCGGTTACTGGGCGCTACGTGAGTAAATCTCCTGAAATTTCGGTTAGGTCATTGCCGGCGTGGGGTGGGGATTGCGGTGCAGGCCGGCCGCCGAGCCCTTCGCCTTGAGGCTCATCACGAACGCCAGCACCCGCGCCACCGCCCCGAAGAACTCCGCCGGGATCTCCTGTCCCACCTCGCACCCGGCGTTGAGCGCCCGGGCCAGCGAGACGTCCTGGACCATCGGCACCCGGTTCTCGGTGGCCAGTTCCCGGATCTTCGCGGCCAGCGGGCCCTTGCCCTTGGCGACCACTCGCGGGGCGCCCTTCTCCGGCTCGTAGCGCAACGCCACCGCGACGTGCACCGGGTTGACCACCACGACGTCGGCCGTCGGCACGTCGGCCATCTGCCGGTTGCGTGCCATGGCGAACTGCCGGGCCCGGATCTGGGCCTTGATCAGCGGGTCACCCTCGGCGTTCTTGTTCTCCTGCTTGACCTCTTCCTTGGTCATCCGCAGTTGCTTCTGGGTACGCCGGCGCACCACCAAGTAGTCCGCCCCCGCCATCGCGATACCGGCGACCGCCGCCGCCCGGATCAGCGACAGCGCCGCGTCGGTGACGATCGACAGCAGCGCGGCCAGCGGCAGCCGGCCCGCGGACATCAGCTGCGGCACGATGTCCTTCATCGTCATCCACAGCACCGCGCCCAGCACCCCGGTCTTGACCAGCGACTTGGTCAGCTCCCAGAGGGCGTGCGGGCCGAGCATCCGCTTCAGCCCGGGCCACGGGTTGAGCCTGTTGAACTTGGGGACGAACAGCTTGGTCGCCACCCGGATGCCGCCCTGCGCACCGGCCGCGGCGATGCCCACCGCCATCATGGTCAGCGCCAGCGGCAGCACCGTCCAGGCCGCACTGAACAGGCCCTCCTTGAACATCGACAGGGCCCGGCCGGGATCCGGATCCGCTATCGTCTCCGGCACCTTGGCGATCATTTCCTCGGCGTGCTGCATCGCCTTGGCCAGCGTGCGGGGCAGCATCACGCTGGCGGCCAGCATGCCGAACCAGGCACCGAGGTCCGGCGTACGCCCGATCTGGCCCTCTTGCTTGGCCTTCTTGAGCTTTTGCGCTGTCGGTTGTTCGGTCTTCTCGCCGGACATCTACACCCCCCTAGGTCGTGCCCCTGAGCCCGGCCGAGTGCGAGACACGCGCTAGCCGCCGCTGAGCCGGACCACCGCCGTCACCGCCCGCTCGACCAGCGTGTGCAGCGCGCCCGGCAGCATCGAGACGGCCAGCCCGGCCAGGGTGACCAGCAGGAAGATCTTGATGGGGAAGCCGAGCTGGAACGCGTTCAGCGCGGGCGCCACCCGGTTCAGCAGGCCGAGCGCCACGTCGGCGAGAAACAGCACGCAGACCAGCGGCCCGGCGATCTGCAGCGCCGCCACGAACATCTCGCCGACCCCGCTGACCAGCAGCCGGCTGAACGTCTCGAAGGAGAACGTGCTGTCCAGCGGCAGGGTGCGGAAGCTCTGCAGGAAGCCGCGCAGAATCAGCTGGTGGCCGTCGCTGGCGAACAGCAGGGTGATCGCCACCAGGTTGTAGAACCGGCCGAAGATCGAGCTCTGGCTGAAGCCCAGCGGGTCGTACGCGGTGGCCAGGGTGAACCCGCCGAACAGGTCGAGCATGTCACCGGCGGCCTGCAACGCGGCGAACAGCATCGCGGTGACGAAGCCGAGCCCGACCCCGACGAAGATCTGCATGATCACGCTGGCGATCAGCGCCGGCGTCTCCAGCGACGGCAGGGTGCCCCGCAGGTACGGCGCCATCGGCAGCGCCAGCCCGACCGAGAGCAGCGCCTTCACCGGCCCGGGGATGAGCCGCGAGTTGAACGGCGGGCAGATCACCATCCACGCACCGGTCCGGCAGGCCCCCAGCAAGATCGCCAGCAGCTCGGCGATCGGCACGTTGACGTTCATCTCAGGTCCGGTACGACCCGACCAGCGCCGTAATGATCAATCCCCACCCGTTGACCAGTACGAACAGCAGCAACTTGAACGGCAGCGCGACGGTCACCGGGGGCAGCATCATCATGCCCAGCGACATCAGCGAGGCGGAGACCACCAGGTCGATGATCAGGAACGGGATGAAGATGACGAAGCCGATGATGAACGCGGCCCGCAGCTCGGAGAGCACGAACGCGGGCACCAGCGTGGTCAGCGGCACCGCGTCCCGGTTCGCCGGCTTGGCCGCGCCGGACACCTTGATCAGCAGGCCCAGTTCGTCCTCGCGGGTGGTCTTCCACATGAAGTCGCGCAACGGCTTGATGCCGTCCGTGAAGGCCTGCGACTGGGTCTTGTCGCCCTTCAGGTAGGGCTGCACGCCCACGTCGTTCATCTGCGACACGGTCGGGCCCATGATGAAAAGGCTCAGGAACAGCGCCAGCCCGGCGATCACCTGGTTGGGCGGCATGGTGGTCAGGCCCAGCGCGTTGCGGGTGATCCCGAGGACCATGAAGACCTTGGTGAAACACGTGCAGAGCAGCAGCAGCGCGGGCGCCACCGAGAGCAGCGTCAGGCCGAGGACGATGACCAGGCTGGAGGCCGGGCGGCTGCCGTCGGGGTTCGTACCGTTGATGTTGAGGTTGATGCTCGGCGGCGACGTCTTCGGCGCCCGCGGCACCTTGCGCTCGACCGGTTGTCGCCGCGCCGCCGGGTGGGCCGGCGCCTGCGGCGCTTCCCGCGGTACGGCCATCGGCGCCGCCACCTCGGCTCCGGGCGCGGCGTGCACCGGGGCGGGCAGCGTGAACGCCAGTCCGGCACCCACGAACAGCAGCAGGATCGCGCGTCGCAGGGCCCGCCCGGCCCGCCCCCCGCGGCCCGCGCCCGCGATGTCGTCCGCCGGCGCGCGGCACTGCCGTTCGGTGCAGTCGGTCATGGCGCTATTTCCTCGTCGTTCGCTCGCGCAGAAATTCGAGGGTCGAGACCCAGGTCTTCGGCGACAGGATCGAACCGTGCTGCCCGGGACCGGTGGGCGCGGCCGGGTGCCGCCCGGGCAGCGTGGTCCCGTCCGCCTCGATCAGCTCGGTCGGCTCCAGCACCAGGTGATCCCGGTGCTCGTGCGGCCTGGTCTCGAACAGGTCGAGCTCGGCCTCGCCCAGGTAACTGATCTGCCCGTCGGTGACCCCGAGCACCATGGCCCGGTCGGCCACCCGGACCACCGCCACCGACGCGCCCCGGGTCAGCTGCTGCCGGTTGAGCACCGCCAGATGGCCGTGAGCGCTCTTGCCGAACGGGCGCCGCAGCGCCCGGGCCAGTCCCCACATCATGAACAGCACGATGAACAGGGAGAAGCCGACCTGGAGGAGGAGCCGGAACAAGGTGGTGACTCCTACTCGACGCCCGGCGCGACGATCTCGGTGATCCGGATGCCGAAGTTCTCGTCCACCACGACCACCTCGCCGCGGGCGATCAATCGGCCGTTCACCAGCAGGTCGGCCGGGCTGCCGGCGGCCCGGTCCAGCTCGACGATCGCACCGGGGGTGAGCGAGAGCAGCTCCCGCACGCTCATCCGGGTCCGGCCGAGCTCGGCGGAGACCTCCATCTCCACGTCGTGCAGCATGTCCAGCCCGCCGCGCCGGCCCACCGCCGGCGCGCTCCGCTGGGCCACCCCGCCGCCACCGGTCGCCGCGGCGACCAGCGGATCCTCGCTGGGCCACGGGCTGACCGAGAGGGCCAGCACGGCCCGGACGTCCTCGTCGTCGCGCAGCGGAATGGCGACCGAGCCCTCCTTGGCGGCCAGCGCGCTGATCGCCACCTGCGGCTCCATCACCTGCCCGGGGTCGAGGACCACCGGCCCGAAGACCCGGGAGGCCGCCTCCAGCGCCGGCCGGACCGCTGCGGTCAGGTCCAGCTCGCCGAGCGGGCTCTCCTTGAGCGCGTCCGCCAGGTCCTGGCCGACCACGACGACCACCTCGCCGGTGGCCGCTCCGCTGAACCGCGCGGTGACCGCCTGACCCTCGATCACCGTCCCGGCGTCGGGGATCACCGGATCGCCGGCGACCAGGGCGCGGCTGGTGGGCAGCACGGCCAGCGCGGCCTCGGCCGCGTTCCGCGCGAGGATGAGCTGCGGCGCGGTGATGGTGGGGGCGGTCATGAGCGGCCAGACTCCTTGGACTCGTTCTCGTGGGGCGACGGCACGACGAGACAGGCGAGCCGCGCACCCTGATTACCGGGAACGGCATGCGCGAAGACGATGTCGTTCACGGTCACCTCAAGCGGCCGGCTGGTCAGATGCCCGAGCGGCACGACGTCACCCGGACGTAGATCCACGATGTCATCGGTACGCATCCGGATGGGCTGGAATCGCACTGCTACGTCGATCGGAGCCGCGGAAAGTCCGGCCGTGAGGTTGCGCAGCGCCCGGTCCTTGGCCTGTCGCTCGGCGACGCTGAGCACCACCGTCTCGGTCCGGGAGAGCACCGGCAGGATGGTGTTGAACGGCAGGCAGATCGTGGAGATGCACTCCTCGGCGCCGATCTTGGTCTCGAACGAGGCCACCACCACCGCGTCGCCGGGCGCGTGCGCGCGCAGGAACTGCGCGTTGTACTCGATCTCCTTGAGGACCGGCTGGATGTCCACCAGGCTCTCGAAGCCGTAGCGCAGCTCGCCGAGCATCCGCTCGATCAGCCCGCGCAGCAGCGGCATCTCCACCTCGGTCAGCGGCCGTTCCGGCTGGGAGCCGCCAGGTCCGCCGAGCATGTGGTCGATCGCGGTCATCACCGCCGACTGGGCGATCTCGATCAGCACCGTGCCGGGCAACGGATCGAGGGTGACCACCCCGATGATCGTCGGGTTGGCCAGCGACGCCACGTACTCGTCGTAGTTCAGTTGCTCGATGGAGATCAGCGAGACGTTGCTGACCGCGCGGAGCCGGGTGGTGAGCAGGGTGCCGCAGCTGCGTGCGTACGTCTCGAACGCGATCTGCAGGGTGCGCACGTGCTCGCGGGAGAGCTTGATGGGACGGCGGAAGTCGTACGCCGTCGGCCCTCCACCTTGGCCGCGGCGCGAGATCTTGCCCGGGGTGCGTGCGGTGGTGGTCACGTCGTCCTGATCGGCGGACTTAGCGAACCGCTGAGCCCCGGGCCCGCTTTATGCCCTTAATACACGAATGGGCGGGTCTCCCGGAGGAGACCCGCCCTGCCGTCGCCGGCTGTTACTGCGTGACGAACGAGGTGTAGTAGATGTCCATGACCATCTTCTTGTCTTCCTCGGTGTAGGCCTTGACCAGCTTGGCGACCAGTTCTTCCTTGAGCTTCTCGCGGCCCGCGTCGGTGGAGAGCTCGGCCACCGTCTTGCCGGTGTACTCGTCGATCGCCAGCTCGTACGCCTCGCTCAGGTCGACCGCCTCCTCACCGGACTCCTCGGTCTGCTGCAGGGCGAAGCCGAGCTTCAGGTAGTGCCCGTCGGCCAGGTTCACCGTGATGGTGTTCTCCGCCGCCGTGACGATGCCCTTGACCGGCGCCTTCGCCTCGGCCTTGTCGCCCTTGAGCATGAAGAACGCCCCGGCGCCACCGCCGCCCAGCACGACCAGCGCCGCGGCGATCACGATCATCATCATCTTCTTCGACTTCTTCGGCGCCTCGGCGGCCGTGTCCTTCTCGTCTGCCATCAGAACTCCCCCCGGTCAGTTCAGTTACGCGTGTCAGCGGTGATGAGCGTGCTGTGGTCGGTAGTGCTGTCGGTGCCGGTCGTACCGGAGGCGTTGGCCGCCTCCACCTTCTTGGCCGCGGCCTCCGCGGCGGCCTTGGCCTCCGCGGTGGTCTGGCCGGCGTGCAACTTCGCGTCGCTGCCCGCCGCCGAGGGCAGCAGCGCCGCCTGGTCGGCCGTGAGCATGGTCAGCACGACCACGTCCACCCGGCGGTTCATGGTGATCGAGCGCGGGTCCTTCGGGTCGATCAGCGGCTTGGTGTCGGAGAAGCCGACAGCGCTCAGCCGCTTCTTCGGGATACCGTGCCCGGTGAAGTACCGGACCGTGGTGGAGGCTCGCGCCGCGGAGAGCTCCCAGCCGCTCGGGTAGTACTTGGTCTTCGCCTTGAGCTGGTTGGTGTTGCCGTCCACCTCAATGTTGTTCGGCAGCTTCGCCAGCGTCGGAGCGATTGCGCTCAAGATCTTTTCGCCGGTCGGGCGGAGGTCCGCCCGGTCGCCGGCGAAGACGACCTCGTTGGTCACCACGGTGATCACCAGACCGCGCTGGTCGATCGTGAACTTCACGTTGTTCAGCAGCTTGGCGGCCGCCAGGGCGTCCGAGATCTTGTTCTCGATCGCCTTCATGTCCTCGGCCTCCTTCGCCGCCTTCTCGGCGTTGGCGGAAGCCTTCTTGCGGTCCTCGGCCTGCATGGCCCGGTCGACCGCGGCCTTCTCCTTCTGGTTCAGGCCCTCGGTGCCCGAGGTACCGTCACCCGGGTTGGCGCCCGGGTCGATCTGCACGATCTGCGCGTTGTTCGAAGCGCCGTCCAGCGGGGCGTAGTTACCGGTGAAGGCAGCGCTCTTGGAGCCGAAGCTCGCGGAGAGACCCTGTGCCAGCTGGGCGAACTTCTTCTGGTTGATGTCACTCATGGAGAACAGGACGACGAAGAGAACGAACAGCAGGGTGAGCATGTCGGCGTACGACACGAGCCAGCGCTCGTGGTTGACGTGCTCCTCGTGCTCCTCGTGGCCGGCCTTCTTGCGCTTGCCACCACCGGAACTCATCGGATCAGGCCGCCTTCTTGGAGGAGGCCGCGGCCTCAGCCTTCTTCATCTCGTCCGGCGGGAGCAGGCTGCGCAGCTTCTGGGCGACCAGACGCGGGTTGGAGCCGGCCTGGATCGCCAGGACGCCGTCGATCACCAGCTCCATCTCCTCGGCCTCGACAGCGCTGAGCCGGGACAACCGGGCCGCCATCGGGAGCCAGATCAGGTTGGCGCTGAGCACGCCCCACAGGGTGGCGACGAACGCCGCGGAGATCGAGTGGCCCAGGGTCTCGGGCTTGTCGAGGTTCTCCAGCACGTGCACCAGGCCCATGACCGTGCCGATGATGCCGATCGTCGGGGCGTAACCGCCCATGTTCTCGAAGAACTTCTTGGCCGCGTTGTCGGCCTTCTTCTTCGCGCCGACCTCGGCGTGCAGGATGTCGTGCAGCTCGTCCGGGTCGGTGCCGTCGATGGCCAGCTGCAGGCCCCGCTTGAGGAAGGGGTGCTCGACCGTCTTGACCGCGTCCTCGAGCGCCAGCAGACCCTCGCGGCGAGCGCGCTCGGCCAGCTTCACGACGTTGTCGAGCAGCTGGGTCGGCGGCGTCACCTTGGCGGTGAAGGCCTTCTTCAGCGTGCCGACGAAGCCGGTCGCGTCCTTCAGGACACCGCCGGCCATGGCGGCGGCGAAGCCACCACCGAAGACCAGCAACATCGAGGGAACCAGGAGGATGGAGGCGGGCGAGCCGCCCTCCAGGATCTGGACGGTGAAGACGATCACCAGTCCGGCGAGCACTCCGACGATGGTTGAGATGTCCATGTCAGCGGTCCTTCCGGTGCAGCGGGAGCACCTTGGCGTCGAGCTCGTCGTCAGACGAGGCAGGGGCGGCAGCCACGGGCTCGGGCTCCATACGACTTGCTTGGGCGATCAGCGAGGCGCGGTAGTGACGCACCGAGTCGATGAACTCGGGTACCGACTCGGCGATGACGTACTTGGTGCCGTCCACCAGCGTGACGACCGTGTCGGGCGTGCAGTCCACACGCTCGACCAGGTCCGGGTTCAGCGCGAACACGGCACCGTTGATGCGAGTTACGAGGATCAAGACTGTCCCGTCCTTGGTTCGTCCTTGGCTGGTGAAGGCCGTCCGTTGCCTTCGCCTAGTACTTCGGCCCGACCTCGGTTGCCGATGAGATCGAGCCGGTCGCGGTTCGGGTGCGAGCCGCGGCGTTTCCTCGGTCGCTTCCCGCACCCTCAGGCCGTGCCTAAGCGACGGCGGCCGGGGCGGGCCGAAGCCCACCCCGGCCGCCGGCCGAGAGACTGCTGCTACTAACGCTTCATGCTGACGAGCTCTTGGAGGAGCTCGTCGGAGGTCGTGATGATCTTGGAGTTCGCCTGGAAGCCGCGCTGGGCGACGACGAGGTTGGTGAACTCCTGGGCGAGGTCGACGTTCGACATCTCCAGGGCACCACTGATCACCTGTCCCATGCCCGCCTGACCGGGCTGCCCGACCTGGGCGTACCCGGAGTTGACGGTGCTGCGGTACAGGGAGTTGCCGACCTTCTCCAGGCCGTTGACGTTCTTGAAGGTGGCCATGGCGACCTGCCCGAGCGTCTGCTTCAGGCCGTTGCTGTAGACGCCGACGATCTCACCGGTGTCCGACACGGTGTACGCCAGCGAGGTGAGCGCGCCGGCCGTCTGGCCGTCGACGTTGAAGACGCGGGCGTCGTCCTGCCCCGAGTACATGGTGAGGTCGGCCATCTGCAGGTCGTAGTTGCCGATCGTCATCTTCCCGTCGGCGTTGAGCTTGCCGTCACCGGGAACCGGGGTGTTGGTGATGATCGTCTTGCCGCTGCTCAGATCGAGTTTCCCGGTGGCGCCCGGGATGTAGGCGCCCGTCGGGTCCTTGAGCTTGATGTCCCACGTCGTCGCGGCCGCCGGCCGCACCGTGCGGGAGAACTCGGCGGTGACGGTGCTGGCGGCGCCCTTGTCGTCGAAGACCTTGATCGGGATGGTGACGGTGTGCGTGGTGGCCAGCGGGTCCTCGGGGAGGTCGCTGGTCAGGTTGCCCTTGACGGTGATGTTCTTGGTCGCCGCGGGCGGGATGGTGGCGCCGATCGGCATCTTGATGTCGCCGGGCTGACCGCCCGCGTTGACCACGCCGTCCACCGCCGTCCAGCCCTGCACCGGCTCACCCGTCGAGGTGACCAGCATGCCGTTGGCGTCGAACGAGAACGAGCCGGCCCGGGTGTAGAGCTGCTCGTTGCCGCTGCGGGTGATGAAGAAGCCGTCACCCTGGATCATCATGTCGCCGGACTTGCCGGTGGTCTGCGCGGAGCCCTGGCTGAAGTTGGCCGAGACGCCGGAGACCCGGACACCGAGGCCGACCTGGGCCGGGTTGGTGCCACCCATGCCGCCCTGCGGCGAGCCGGCCGCGCCGGTCATCTGGCTGAGCGTGTCCTGGAACTGAACCTGGGACGCCTTGTAACCCACCGTGTTGACGTTCGCGATGTTGTTACCGGTGACGTCCATCATCTGCTGGTGCGCGTGCAGGCCACTGATACCGGAGTAAAGAGAACGCAGCATGTAAGGCTTTTCCTTCGCTTGTCAGGAGCGGAAAGAGAGGGATTACGGAACTAGGCGGTCTGCTGAATCTCCGTGACCTTGGACAGCTCTACATCCGTGTTCCCGACCTTGAGCGTCGGTTCGCTGTCTCCGTTGAGCTTCGCCGCGGACACCACTCCGGTCTGGTACTGACCGGTCGGGTCCATGTACGTGACGGTCTTGCCGACCAGCGCGCTGGCGTTCATCATGCGCTGGCCCTTCATCATGCTGATCATGTCTTCCAGCTTCTCGACCTGCGTGAACTGCGCGGTCTGCGCCAGGAACTGGGTCGAATCAGCGGGATTCGACGGGTCCTGGTACTTCAGCTGGGCGACCAGCAGCTTCATGAAGGTGTCCTTGTCGCCAAGATCCTTCTTGCTGGATGCCTGTTTCGTGGCTTCGGCCTTCTGGGCCGCGGCGGCTGCCTGCGCGGCGTCCGACGAGGCGCCGGAACCGCCGATTCCAGAGGTCGTCATTGACTTCTCCTGTCCCTTGGCAAGCTCAATCTAAGCTTCGGCCCGGGCGCGACATTGCTTAGCCACAAATTTGCGGGCCCGCCGATACCGGCGGGCCCGCAAGGAACAATCTTCGATTTTTTCGCGCCCGAACGCCAACCCTCAGGGCGCCAGCGACAGGCTGAGCTTGCCCTTGCCGTACCGGTTGACCTCGACCATCAGGTCCAGCCGGCGGCCGAGGGCGAGCAGCACCGCGCGGGCGTCGCCCGGCAGTTCCATGCCCGGGTAGATCACCTGGTAGAGCTTGACGTGCGGCGCGCCCTCCTTGTTGAGCAGGCTGGTGAAGATGTTGCACAGCTCGAAGACGTTCTCCGCCAGGTTCGGGAAGAGCTGCTTCTCGTCGATGCTGTCCTCCGCCGCACCGGCCGGCAGCAGGCCGAGCGCGGCACCGGCGTTCGCCGCCAGGCTCAGCTGCATGCCCATGGCCGCATAGATCTTCTGACCGGCGTCGGTGAAGATCGCGACCGTGGCGGTCCGGATCTCCTCCGCGCTGAGCGGGTCACCGGGGCTGACGGTCACCTCACGGCCGAGGAGGTCCTCGAACAGGTTGCGTACGGCTAAAGAGCCAGGAAGAACCGAGACGTCAGACATGTCGCAATCATCCCAAAATAGGAGCGAAAACTTCGTCGAATCGCTCAGCGGTGAAGGGCTTGACGATGAAGAACGCCGAGCCGGAGGCTTCGGCGGCCGTCTTCATCTCGGGCGTGCACTCCGAGGTGACGAAACCGAATTTGACGTTGTTACCGGCCGCCCGGAGCTGCCGTAGCACCTCGATACCGGTCATACCGGGCATATTCCAGTCAGAGATGACCAGATCCGGCTTCTCCGCCGTGGTCTTGTCGAAGGCCTCCTGGCCATCGGCCGCCTCGACCAGGTCATGGTCGCCGAACCCGGCCTGCCGCAGGGTACGGACAACGATCTGCCGCATCACCCGGCTGTCATCGGCGATGAGGATCTTCATGCACCCTCCTCCTTCGTGTCGGTGCTGCTCTGCCACATCGAAATGGACACCGGCTCGCCTTCCCAGAGTCCATAGACGCCGCTGATGCGTTCGGTGTTCGGATAACGCGCCGAGCTCTCCGGCGCGAGCACCACTTGCGGGAGCGACAACTGCGCTCCCGCCGGAAGCATCGCCTTGACGTTGCCGCCCACGATGTTCGCCAGTTCGCCCAGGGTGTCGGAGATGTCCTCCTCGCTGACCTCCTCCAGCTCCATGGCCAGGAAGGCGGCCGCGGCGCGCTTGGCGGCGGCCCGGGAGGACGCGTACACGACGTGCCCGCTCCACGACCCGGTGATCGACACTGACGAATGCACCTCGGAGGGCTGATTCTCGTCGTACGTCTGCATCAGGGGGCTGACACCCTCCGGGTCGAGGTACGCCTCCCAAACCTGCTCCACCATCTCAGCGAGGTCGTTCTCGTCCACCTCGACTTCGACACTCATGAGTTCGCTCCGGTCGGCACGAGGCCCAGCAGGGCCAGTTTTTCGATCATGGCGCCCTCGGTGAAGGGCTTGATCACATATTCGTGAGCGCCCGCGGCGAGCGCCCGGACGATCTGGCTCTGTTCGCTCTCGGTAGTGACCATCACCAGGGTCATCTCCCGCAGCCGGGGTTCCGCCCGGACCTTCATGACGAACTCGAGCCCGTTCATGTTGGGCATGTTCCAGTCGATGAGGGCCAGCGCGGGCACCTCGGTCATGTCAGCGAGCAGGTCGAGCGCCTCCTTGCCGTCACCGGCCTCCACCGCCTCGAAGTTGAGCTTCGTGACGATGCGCTTGAGGATCATGCGCATCGCGCGCGAATCGTCGATCACCATGGCGCGCATCGGCGTCATCCCCTCCTTCCGGCGCCCGCGGGCACCGCGTTACGGACTCGGTAGGCGGACGTGCGGCCCGCGGCCACCCGCTCGTAGTTGTCGTCGATCCCGATCGTGGTCTCGGCCGCGCCGAGGAAGAGCCAGCCGTCCGGCCGCAGGATCTTCGCGGCGTTCTGCAGCACCTGCCGCTTGGTGGCGACGTCGAAATAGATCAGGACATTGCGCAGGAAGATCACGTCGAACGGCTGCATCGGCGGGAACGGCGCGGTCAGGCTCATGTGCTTGAACGAGACGCTCTTGCGCAGTGCCGGGATGACCCGCCAGTGCGCACCGGCCCGCTCGAAGTACTGCACCAGCTGGGTGGCCGGCAGACCGCGGTTCACCTCGACCTGGCTGTACTCGGCCTTCTGCGCCCGCTCGACCATCGCGGTGGAGATGTCGGTGCCCTGGATCTCGTACGACCAACCGGCCGGCAGCGCCTCCTGCAGCGTGATCGCCAGACTGTACGCCTCCTGGCCGCTGGAGCTGGCCGCCGACCAGAAGCGCAGCTTGCGGGCGCTGGCCCGGGACTTGATTAGCTCCGGCAGCACCACGTCGGTGAGCGCCGAGAACGGCTCCCGGTCCCGGAAGAACGAGGTCTCGTTGGTGGTGAGCGCGTCGATGATCTTCCGCTGGTGCTGCGGGTTCGGGCGCTTCTGCAGATCCGCGATGAAGTCGTTGACGTTCGGCGCCCCGACCGCGCGTGCCACCGGGATCAACCGGGCCTCGACCAGGTATTCCTTGCCGGGCGCCAGCACGATGGACGCCTCTCGCCGCACCAGGTTGGCGACGAACGTGAACTCCGCCTGGGACAGGGTCATCGGACCACCGCCGCGGACCGGCCCATCCGTACCCGGTTCAACAGCGCACCGGCGATCCGGTCCAGCGGCAGCACCTCGTCCGCCAGACCCGCGCCGACCACGGCGCCGGGCATGCCCCAGACCACCGAACTCGCCTCGTCCTGCGCCAGGATCTCGCAGCCCGCGTCGCGTAGCACTTTCGCACCACCCCGTCCGTCTTGTCCCATTCCAGTGAGCACCGCGGCGAAAGCGGTGCTGCCGTACAGCGCCGCCACCGACCGGAACATCACGTCCACGGCGGGGCGGCAGGAGTTCTCTTGCGGTGCGTTGCTGAGCTGGGTCAGCGTCGAGGTACCGCGCCGGTTGAAGACCAGATGCCGGTCACCAGGGGCGATGTAGACCGTGCCGGCGGCGAGCTCCATCCCGTCACCGGCCTCCACCACCTTCAGCGGGATGCTGCGGTCCAGCCGCTCGGCGAACATCTTGGTGAAGACCGGGGGCATGTGCTGGGTGATCACCACCGGCACCGGCAGGTCGCCCGGGAGACCGAGCAGCACCTTGGTGAGCGCGTCCGGGCCGCCGGTGGACGAGCCGATCGCCAGGATGTCGATCCGGCCCTGCGGACCGCGGCGGGCCGGCACCGGGGGGCGGGCCGGGACCGGGCCGGCGGTGGCCGGGCGGGCGAGGCCGGCCGGCGGCAGTCCGGGGCGTCCCGGCACCGGACCCGCGCCGGGCCGCAGACCGGCCGCCGGAGCGGGACCCCGGGGCGGCGCGCCCGGTGGCGGGCGGCGGCGACCGCCGAGCGCCTGGATCTTCGGTACGAGCTGCTCCCGCACCGCCGCTATCGACTCCTTCACCGACCCGACGTTGCTCGGCTTGGTGACGTAGTCGGTGGCACCCGCGGAGAGCGCCTCGAGGGTCGCCGTGGCACCCGCGGCGGACAGCGTGCTGAACATGATCACCGGCAGCTGGGCGTGCCGTTTCCGCAGCTCACGAACGGCTTCGATACCGTCCATCTCCGGCATCTCGATGTCCATGGTGATCACGTCGGGCTTGAGCTGGTCGATCTTGGCCTGCGCCAGCAGGCCGTTCGCCGCGGTGCCGACCACCTGGATGCCCGGCGCCTCCCCGAGAGCGTCGACGATCAGCCGACGGACCACCACGGAATCGTCGACGACGAGAACCGAGATCATTCGACCACTCCCTTCAACCGAGCCAGGCCGGACCGAGCGCCGCCACGACCGGTGCGAGCAACCGGTGCGCCGTCGCGGTGTCCAGCAGATCGCGGACGACCAGCGCCTGAACGGCGCCGCTGAGCATGTTCCAGACCCCACCGGCCCGATCGGCCAGCGGAATCCCGGCCGTGTCCACCGCCTGCACCAGCAGCATCTGCGCTGCGGCGGCGGTGCGGACCCGGTCCGACAGGTACGCCGCCCAGGACGCCGAGTGCACGGCGGGCGACCATCCGGCGGTGTTGCGCCGGGCGTCGTCGGCTGCCGTCGAAACCCGCTCCCGATCCTCCGGACGCAGCGTGCGCAGCCGGTCGAGCAGGGCGGAGACGGTGTAGTGGTGCGGGCCCAGATCGATCGGGGCACCCGCTGGCAACTTCTTCATCGCCGACACCCAGCCGGCGCCGAGGCGCCGGCGGCTGTCGTCGTCCAGCACCTCACGCAGGTAGCAGCCGACCGCCGCGTCGCAGAGCAGCGCGGTGGCGGAGGCCGCCTCCTCGGTCTGCCGCGCCTCGCGGCCGGTGCCCTCCCAGGTCCACGACATCACGTCGTAGCGCAGGCAGGTGAGCAGCGCGTCGACCGAGCCGATCGGCGCGCGCTCGACAAGGGCCAGATTGCCCGCCGGGTCGTCCTTCGACATGCCCTTGAGGTTGGGCATCCGGCGCGCGGCGCTCTCCACCTCCACCCAGAGCGGGCCCCGGACACCCTCGTCCGGGAGCCGCTCGGCGAGCACGGGCAGATCGGCGCGCTGCAGGCGCAGCCCGCGCAGCAGGACGTCGGCCGCCGCCGACCCGCCCTGCAGGCGGGTCAGGTCGAAGCCCAGGACGGGGGCACTGACCAGGCTGTACATCAGTTCGTGGCGCGGTACGTGTCGACCGCCTGATTGACGTCGAGAGCCAGCATCAGGCGCCCGTCCAGCTTGAACGTGCCGACCACCAGCTCCCGGGTCGGCCCGCTGAGCGTGTCCGGCGGTGGCTCGAAGGTCTCGTCGTCCAGATCGACCACCTCTCCGATCTTGTCCACCAGCAGGGACACCGGTTCCCCGTCGCCGCGCAGGATCACGTTCATCACCGGACCCTGCAGCGCCTGCCGGGCCAGCCCCAGCTGGACCCGCAGGTCGACCGCCGCGATCACCTGGCCGCGCAGGTTGAACAGGCCACCGACGGCCGGCGGCGCGAGCGGCACCGGGGTGTACTCGTTGTACGAGAGCACCTCCTGCACCGTGTGCACCTCCACCCCGAAGAGCTGGCCGTCCACCTCGAAGGTGGCGAACTGGCGACTCGCCATGTCAGGCCTCCACCAACATCTCGTCGGACGCGTCGGTGTAGAAGTTCGGGTCGGCCGCCAGGATGGCCCGGCGCACGTCGAGCAGCTCGGTGACCCGTTGCTGGATCACCGCGGTGCCGACCAGGCCGTCCTCCTCGGCGTCCCGGCGGGCCGTCGTCGAGTTCTCGGCGATGTCCACGATCCGGTCGACCACCAGCGCCACGCTCCGTCCGCCCTCGCTGTAGACGACCACCGACACGGTGTCGCCCTCCAGCTCCTCGCCGTACGCCCCGAGCAGGTGCGACAAGCGCACCAGCGGGAGGATCTGCCCGCGGTACTGGACCACCTCGCGGGAGCCGGCGTGCTCGATCCGGTCCCGCGGGAACTCCTCGAGCCGGGTCACGGTGTCCAGCGGGATCGCCACCCGGCGCTCGCCGACGGCGGTGACCAGCAGGCGTTCGGTGCTGCCGGTGCCGGCGCCGCGCTTCTCCGCGACGTTCTCGCGTTCCGAGTCGACGGCCAGGTGCGAGCGGCGGGCCAGCGAGGAGACGTCCAGGATCAGGCCCACCTTGCCGTCGCCCAGGATGGTCGCGCCGGCGTACAGGCCGATGTCCTTGAACCTGGTGTTCAGGGCCTTGACCACGACCTCCTCGGTGTTCAGCACCCGGTCCACGACCAGGCCGAACCGCCGGCCGTCGGCCTGCAGCACCATGATGTAGACGCCCTGGTCGCCGCCGACCTCCAGGCCGAGCGCGCGGTCCAGGCGGACCAGCGGGAGCAGCTTGCCGCGCAGCCGGTAGACCGGCGCGCCCGAGGCGTACTCGACCTTGGTGGTCTGCCCGTCCACGAAGACCAGCTCGAGCACCGCGACCTGGGGGACCACGTACCGCTGGTCGCCGCAGTCGACGGTGAGCGCCTGGATGATGGCCAGGGTCAGCGGGATGGTGAGGCGCCAGACAGTGCCCTCGCCGGGCGTCGAGTCGACGCTCACCGCGCCACCGATGTTCTCGATGTTGGTCTTCACCACGTCCATGCCGACGCCGCGGCCGGAGACGTTGGTGACCTTGGCGGCGGTGGAGAAGCCGGGCTGGAAGACCATCGCCATGATGTCGCGCTTGTCCATGTTCGGCACCTGCTCCGGCCGGAGCAGCCCGTTCTCCACGGCCTTCTGCGCGATCCGCTCCACGTTCAGGCCGGCGCCGTCGTCGGCCACCTCGACCGCGACGTGCCCACCCTCGTGGTACGCGCGCAGCGTCAGGGTGCCCTCCGGGTTCTTGCCCGCGGCGATCCGGCGCTCCGGGTCCTCGATGCCGTGGTCGACAGCGTTGCGCACCAGGTGGGTCAGCGGGTCCTTGACCGCCTCCAGCAGGCTCCGGTCGAGCTCGGTCTCCTTGCCCTCCATCACCAGCTGGACCTGCTTGCCGAGCGAGTTGCTCAGGTCCCGGATGACTCGGGGCAGCTTGGACCAGATGTGCTCGATGGGCTGCATCCGGGTCTTCATGATGCCCTCTTGCAGCTCACTGGTGATCATGCCGAGCCGCTGGGCGCTGCGCACCAGACCGGAGTCACCGATCTCCATCACGCCGCGGACCAGCTGGTTACGGGCCAGGACCAGCTCACCGACCATGTTCATCAGGGTGTCCAGCAGGTCGACGTCGACCCGGATGGCGCTGTCCGCGATGCTCCGCTTCGGGGCCTGCGACTGCAGCGCCTCGTTGACCGCGGCCGGCTGCGTCTTGCCCTCCTCGAGCAGGATCGTGCCGAGCTTGCGCTCGTCGCCCTCGATCTGCTGCTGCAGCGCCGAGGTGACGTCGCCGGGCTGTGCCGCGCCGGCCTCGACCAGGATCTGGCCGAGCGGCTGCCGCTGCTCGGCGACCGGCTCCGGGGCCGGTCGGGTGGCGGCCGGCGCCTCCTCGACGGAGACCGGCGCCTCGGCCTCGGCGGCCGGTGCCTCGGCCGCCGGGGCGGCGGCCGGAGCGGGCGCGGCGGCGCCGTCGGCCGGCGCGTCCATCTGCGCCTTGATCCGGACGATCATGCTCTCGATGTCGACCTCGTCCTCGGTGCCCTTCTCCTCGATCGAGGAGAGCAGCGAGCGGACGCCGTCGATGCAGAGCAACAGAACGGTGATGGTCTCCGGGGTGACCGGCTGGACGCCGTCCCGCAACCGGGACAGCAGCGACTCACCGGCGTGGGCCAGCTTCTCCAGCCGGGAGAAGGCCAGGAACCCGCTGGTGCCCTTGATCGTGTGAATCGCCCGGAAGATACGCGAGATCAGGTCGCGTGAGCCCGGCTCCTGCTCGAGGCTCACGAGGTCCCGGTCGATCTGGTCCAGGTTCTCGTGGGACTCCATGAGGAATTCGCCGACGATCTCGCCAAGGTCTTCCACGTCAAATCCTCCTGCTCGGCTTCACAGCCCTCATCGACCCCTCCGCGCGCCAACTGAGAAAGACTCGCCCGGTACGCCGGGATGAACCCTTTTTCCGACCCGGTCCCGTGGTGCGCGGGTTAGCCGGTGTTGCGGAATCCGGCCGAGTGCGGGGCGAGGTCCAGGGTGTGGCCGGCATCGGTCGCGAGACGTCCGCACACCGGTGTCGCAGGTGGGCGGCTCGCGGACGCCGCCACCCACACCCTGGGCCAGGCCGCGGCGCCGGTCGGGTTCCGAAACACGGGCTAGGCCTCTCCGCCCGGGCGCCGGTAGCGGTAGCCGAAGCCGCGGACCGACTCGATGGGCGACTCGTCCGGATCGGACCAGCCGAGCTTGCGCCGCAGCCGCAGCACCGCGAACTTGACCCGTTCCTGACCGATGCCTGTCGGGTCGTCCCAGGCCTGGGTCAGCAGCTGGTTCGGCGAGAGCACCGCGCCGGCATGCCGCACCAGCGCGTTGAGCAGGCGGAATTCGGTCGGCGTGAGCCGCTTCTCCTCGCCCTTGACATAGACGCGACGCTTCGTCGGGTCCAGGTGCACCAGTCCGTCGTCGTAGATCTGGCTGGCCCAGCTGTTCTGGCCGCTGGACGACCGGCGCAGCAGTGCCTCCACCCGGGCCAGCAGCTCGTTGTTGGCGAACGGTTTGGTCAGGTAGTCGTCGGCGCCGCCGCGCAGGCCGCGGACCTTCTCGGCCTCCTGGCCGTGCGCGGTGAGCACCAGCACCGGCACGTCGGAGACGTCCCGGAGCCGTTCCAGCACCTGCCAGCCGTCCATCTCCGGCAGGCCGACGTCGAGCACCACCAGGTCGGGATGCTCGGCGTACGCCTCCTTGAGGCCGGAACGGCCGTCCGCGGCATGCGCGACCTCGTACCCGGCCCGGCTGAACAGCAGCCGCAGAGCGAGTGCGATGTCCGGGTCGTCCTCGACCACGAGTAGGCGACTCATCGTGTGCTCACCCTGCCCCCAACCCGTGCTCGCACCCGATTTCGGGCACGGTCGATCCCCACGCGCGACGACGCGCCGGGAAGTCGATGTCTTGCCTGGCACCGCCCACGCGACCGCGGACGGGAGAAATTCAACGGCGCAAAAACACCATAGCGTGATGTCATCGCCTATTTACGGACAGTGACAGTTTAGCGGGCAAAGGCCCGGCACACCGGCGGGTCCACAAGGATCAGCGGGCAAGATCCGCAGGCCGCCGCCGGGCCGCCATCCCTTCAGCTTGTCATTTCCGGTACGGCATTTCCGCCGTTCCGGGAAAGATGTGACACGGCGCGAAGTAAGGGGTCCGATATCCCTGGTGGACGAATCGCGTCCACCCGGATCCGAGAGGAAACCCGTGTTCGACAAGGTGGTACGCCGTGCGTCCGTGCTCGCGGCCGCGCCCGCGCTGCTCGCCCTGCCCGCCGCGCTGTTCGCACTCCCGCACGCGGTGCACGCCCAGGGACCGGTGATCCCCGGCCGGCCCGCCCCGGCGGTGATCCGTACCCATCCGGCGCCGCCGGCCACGTCACCCGGTCCGGCGACGGCACCGGGCACCCCGGCCGGGCGGATCACCCCGAACATCGCCGCGGCACCCGCCGGCGCGGCCACCCCGGATCCGGAGAAGGCCCGCGCCCGCACGCTGATGCATCAGGTCATCCGGCTGACCAACCGGGAGCGGGCACGGAACGGCTGTCCCCGCCTCGGGGTCGACCACGAGCTGATCCTGGCGTCGGTGGCACAGTCCTACTACATGGCCCGGACCCGGCTGTTCAGCCATGTCTGGCGGGACGGCTCGACGTTCGCGATGCGCGCCCAGCGGGCCGGTTACCGGGCACCGGCCGGGGAGAACATCGCCTGGGGATACCCGACCGCGGGCGAGGTGATGGCCGCCTGGATGGCCAGCCCCGGGCACCGGGCCAACATCCTCAACTGCGGGGCGAAGTCGATCGGCGCGGCCATCGTCTACGCCGCCGACGGCACGCCGTACTACACCCAGGTGTTCGGCTGGCGCTGAACCGGTTCGCCGGTCAGAGCGCGCAGCCGATCAGCACCGGCTCCGGATGCAGCTCGACGCCGAACCGGTCACGCACCCCGTCCCGGATGGTCCGGGCCAGGTCCAGCAGCGCGGCGGTGTCGCCGGTGCCGCGGTTGGTCAGCGCCAGCGTGTGCTTGCCGGAGATGGCCACCCCGTCGCCGGCGAAGCCTTTCGGGAAGCCGGCGTGCTCGATCAGCCAGGCCGCCGGGATCTTCACCGTCCCGTCCGTGCCCGGCCAGTGCGGCAGCTCGCCGCGGGCCGCTGTCAGCTCGGCGAAGAAGGCCGCCGAGACCACCGGGTTGGTGAAGAACGAGCCGACCGACCAGGTGTCCCGGTCCTCCGGGTCGAGCACCATGCCCTTGCCGGCGCGCAGCTTGAGCACCGTCTGCCGGGCCTGCTCGACGGGCACCCGGTCACCGGTCTCGACGCCCAGCTGGCGGGCCAGCTCGGCGTACCGGATCGGGGCCGACAACCCGTCCACGGCCAGCCGGAAGTCGACGGCGGTGACCAGGTAGCGGTCGTTGTGCTTGAACACGCTCGAGCGATACCCGAACCGGCACTCGTGCGGGGTCATCACGAGTTGCTCGTCCTCGATCCGGTCGTACGCGTGCACCGCCTCGATGGTGTGCGCGACCTCCTGGCCGTAGGCGCCGACGTTCTGGATCGGGGTGGCGCCGGCCGCTCCCGGGATACCGGACAGGCACTCGACGCCGGACCAGCCGCGCTCCACGGCGTACCCGACGAACTGGTCCCAGGGCTCGCCGGAGGCGACCCTGACCAGCACCTCGCCGGCCTCCTCGGCGACCACCTCGATCCCGCCGTTGCGCAGCAGCAGGACCTCGCCGGCGAAGCCGGCATCACCGATCACCACGTTGCTGCCGCCGGCCAGGACCAGCAGCGGGCGCCCCTGCGCGGTGGCTCGCCGCACCGCGGCGACCGCCTCGCCGGTGTCGGCAGCGGTGGTCACCGTGCCGGCCGGCCCGCCGAGGCGTAGCGTCGTGTACGCCGCCAGCATTCGGTCCGCGATCGGGGATGTGTCAGTCACGACGTTCACCCTAAGCTCATCGGGCAGAGTGATTCACCGGCGGTCCGGCCGAGCGGGAGACGACTGCGATGAACAGGTTGCACGCGACGAAGGACTTCTGGCTGGCGGCGCTGCGCGCCGACGGCCCGGCCCTGTGGGACGCCGTCGCCGAGACCGGCCCAGCCGTCCCGGTGCCGGGCATCCCCGACTGGACCACCGCCGACCTGGCCCACCACGTCACCGGCACGCTGCGCTGGGTGCGCGCCACGGTGGCCCGCGGGGTGACAGCCGTCCCCGACGTGGCGCCCGGCGACGACGCCCGGCCAGACTGGGACGAGGCGCTCGATCAGCTGCGGCGCGAGCTGACCGGCACCATCGAGACCCTGGAGGCGCTCGATCCGGACTTCCCGGCGTGGAACTGGGCGCCGCAACCGAAACGCGCGGTGTTCTGGGACCGGCGGATCGCGCACGAGATCTCGGTGCACCGGTGGGACGCCGAGGCGGCGGCCGGCCGGCCCACCCCGATCGAGACCAAGCTGGCCACCGACGGGGTGGCCGAGATCCTGGACACCTGGCTGCCGGCCGGCAAGCGGCTGGGGCCGACCGACCTGCACGGCGTGGTGCACCTGGTCGGGACCGACGCCGAGACCGAGTGGTTCGTCCGGCTCCGCGGCGCGGGGATCGCGCTGCTGGACACCGGCACGATCCTGGACACCGACGATCACCATGCCCGCGCCAAGGCGATGGGCACGGCGAGTGACCTGCAGTTGGCCCTGATGGGACGGAAACGCCCGGACCAGTTGGCGATCAGCGGCGATCCACGCCTGATCCAGGCTCTACGAACCGGTTAACACCCGCTCGTAACTCCACACCTCCGCGATGTGCCGCCGATGGGCGGGCAGGCGATTTCTCGACGCCCGTGGTTTTCGCGGGGACCGAGAGATCGCCTGTCCGCCCATCGGCCACAAGGCAAATCGCCACGGAGCGAAGCGGAGCCAATCGGTATAGTGAACCGGTTAAGTTCACGGATCAAGGAAGCGGTGAAGACATGACGGCAACCGTCACGTCCACGTCGGCGCAGCCGGCGCGCGCGGGGATCACCTTCCCCGACGGCTTCGTCTGGGGCGCGGCCACGGCCTCGTACCAGATCGAGGGGGCGGCTCGGGAGGACGGTCGCGGCCCGTCCATCTGGGACACCTTCAGCCGTACGCCCGGGAAGGTGTACGCCGGCCACACCGGTGACATCGCGTGCGACCACTACCACCGGTACGTCGAGGACGTGGCGCTGATGGCCGACCTCGGCCTGGCGTCGTACCGATTCTCGGTCGCCTGGCCGCGCGTCCGCCCGGACGGCACCGGCCCGGTCAACCTCAAGGGCCTCGACTTCTACGACCGGCTCACCGACGAGCTGCTCGGCAAGGGCATCGACCCGGTCGTCACCCTCTACCACTGGGACCTCCCGCAGACGCTCGAGGACCGGGGCGGCTGGGCCAGCCGGGAGACCGCCGAGGCGTTCGGCGAGTACGCCGAGATCGTCTACCGCAAGCTGGGTGACCGGGTGGGCACCTGGACCACCCTGAACGAGCCGTGGTGCTCGGCCTACCTCGGTTACGGCTCCGGCATCCACGCCCCCGGCGTGCAGGACCCGGCGAAGGCCCTGGCCGCCGTGCACCACCTGAACCTCGGCCACGGCCTGGCGGTGCAGGCGCTGCGGGCGGCCGGCGCGCAGCGGGTCAGCATCACGCTGAACCCGTGCGAGGTCTACCCGGTGGACCCGGACAGCCCGGCCGACCGGGACGCCGCCCGGCTGATCGACGGGCTGGCCAACCGGATCTTCTTCGACCCGCTGCTGCGCGGCGAGTACCCGGCCGACGTCCTCGAGCACATCGCCCGGCTGACCGACCTGTCCTACCTCAAGGACGGCGACCTGGCAATCATCAACCAGCCGATCGACGTGCTGGGCATCAACTTCTACAACCCGGCGTACGTCTCGGCGAAGCCCGGCGCGCCCGGCGACCTGTCCTACCCGGGCAGCGAGGGCATCGCGTTCCGCCCGCCGGTCGGCCCGGTCACCGACATGAACTGGCCGATCGAGCCGGCCAGCCTCACCCGGCTGCTCACCCGCATCCACCGCGACTACCCGGGCACCCCGCTGATGATCACCGAGAACGGCGCGGCGTTCCCGGACGGCCCGGGCCCGACCGGCGAGGTGGCCGACACCCGCCGGATCGACTACGTGGACGGCCACCTGCGGGCCTGCCACGACGCGCTGGCCGCCGGAGTCGATCTGCGGGGATACTTCCTCTGGTCACTGATGGACAACTTCGAATGGGCCGAGGGCTACGCGAAGCGTTTCGGTATCGTGCACGTCGACTACACGACGCAGCAGCGGGTGCTCAAGAACAGCGCGAAGTGGTACCGCGAGGTGATCAAGCGCAACGGGCTTTCGTAAGGAGCGATTTGTGACGACGCGGGAGCGGCCCACCCTGGAAGCGGTGGCCCGGCGCGCCGGGGTGTCCCGGGCAACCGTCTCCCGCGTCGTCAACGGTTCCACGACGGTGGCCGCCACCATCCGGGAGGCGGTCAACCGGGCCGTCGACGAGCTGGGTTACGTGCCCAATCAGGCCGCCCGCAGCCTGGTCACCCAGCGGACCGACTCGGTCGCGCTGATCCTGCCGGAGACGGCGAACCGGGTCTTCTCCGACGACCTGTTCTTCCCGGCCATCATCCGCGGCGTCGGCATGGAGCTGGAGGCGGCCGACAAGCAGCTGGTCCTGATGATGACCGGCTCGGAGGCCGGCCACCACCGGGTGGAGCGCTACGCGGTCGCCGGCCACGTCGACGGCGTCGTGTTCGCCTCGATCCACGGCGCCGACCCGCTGCCCGGCACCCTGGCCCGCCGCGGCATCCCGGTGATCTGCAGCGGCCGCCCGATGACCGCCGAGCCCCCGGTCCCCTACGTCGACGTCGACCACGCCGGCGGTGTCGCGGCCGCGGTCCGCCACCTGATCGCCACCGGCCGCCGCCGGATCGCCACCATCGCCGGCCCGCAGGACATGGTCGCCGGCATCGAGCGCCTCGCCGGCTACACCGCCACCCTGCGCGCCGCCGGCCTCCCCGAGCTGGTCGTCACCGGCGACTTCACCCGCGAGTCGGGCATCACCGGCATGCGCGCCCTGCTGGCACGGGACCCGTCCCTGGACGCGGTCTTCGTCGCCTCCGACCTGATGGCCCACGGCGCGCTGATGGCCCTGCGCGAGGCCGGCCGGGAGGTCCCCGCCGACGTCGCGGTCATCGGCTTCGACGACTTCGAGATCAGCCGTTACAGCGACCCGCCGCTGACCACGGTCCGCCAGCCGATCGGCGAGATGGGCCGCACCCTGGCCCGCCAGATGCTGCTCCTGATCACCGGCGACGAGATCCCGGAGTCGGTGGTCCTCCCCACCGAGCTGATCGTCCGCGACTCCGCCTGACCCCGCTCGCTCGCGGCGCCGCACTCCGGCCGCGGTCGCTCTCCCCGAGGTCCGCTTCACCCTCACGGCCCGCTTCGCACCCCTTCCGGTACGCCCGGATCGCCCCGCCTAACCCACCCGCTCGATCAGTGTTGCCGCCAACGCGGCAGGCACCCCGTCAACCGAGCTGATCCGTCGACGCCCCGAGCCGTCGCAGCGATCTCGACCCGCGGGCAGAGCCATTCCGGCCGCGGGTTAACCGGCTGAAACGAGTGCCTGCCAGCCCACGACTGACGGGTGTGAACTTGGGTTTCGGTGACCACCCGCGGACCGTGCAGGGGCCGGTGATCGTTCTGGACGCGCAGCGGCCAGATCGCCGGCCCCGGCCCGCGCGGGAGCATGCGATCCGTACCCGAGCGGACGCGCGTAAATGAAGATCTTGAAGTTGATCCTCAGCACCCCGGGCAGGTCGGACGCGGCCGGATCAAAGGGATGCTGTCGTGGTGATTTCGATGGGTTTGCCGAGGGCGCGGCGGGCCAGCAACGTGGCGCCGGCGATCGCGGCGGGCATCAGGAAGATCGCGCCGAGCGGGATCAGGAACGCGCAGAAGACCGCGCCACCGAATCCCAGCGTCAGCGGAACGTTGGCGGCCAGGACCGCGCGGCGGTGCCGGAGGCGCCGGCCACGGCGCTGGAACGGGACGCCGGTGAGCTCCAGGGCGAGCAGCCAGCCGCCGACGGCGCCGGCCAGCACCGGGACGACGGTCTGGCCGACGACCGGGACGAAGCCGAGCAGGAAGAGCGGCACGCCGGCCAGGATGCTGAGGCCGATCAGCCGCAGCGAGTCGGCCAGGCTGCGGCGCAACGAGCTCCAGAACCCGACCTCGACGGCCTCCGGGACGCCGCCGAAGCGGTCCTCGACCAGCTCGGAGATCTTCTCGTAGAACGGGTCGCCGATCAGCAGGGTGACGGCGGTGAAGGTGAGGATGCCCAGCAGCAGGGTCAGCCCGAGCAGCCCGGCGCCGGCCAGCACCTCGACGAAGTCACGCCAGAAGCCGGACCAGTCGTCGGCGAACCAGGTGACCCGCTCGGCGAGGCTCGGCAGGAAGCGGATCAGGACGACCAGCCCGATCGTGTAGAGCACGCCGGCGAGCAGCGCCGGGAGCAGGCCCAGGCCGAGCAGTCGGGGGCTGCGCAGCACCAGGCCGAGGCCGCGGCCGAGCAGGCCCACCCCGGCGGCGAACTGGCGAACCGCGCTCAGCGGCCGCTTCGGATCTTCCGTCACGCTCCGGCAGCTTAGTCGTGCCCGTCGATCAGGGGGCCGGGGGTGCGCTCGACGCCGACGTGGTGTCGGTGCTCGGCGGGACGCTGTCCGACGGGGTCGGGGTGGGTTCCGGCGGGCCGGTGATCTGGGTCGGGGTGGGCACCGGCGGGGTGCTCAGGATCGGCGGCGGCGACGAGGTCGCGGCGGCGGCCGAGGGCGTCGCGGAGGCGGGCACCGTGACCGTCTGGGTGATCACGGTGCTGCTGACGACCACGATCGAGGACGGCGCACCGCCCGCGGGCCGGGCCGGGTGGCCGTCCGGGGACTGCCTGGTGTGCGGCGGGGCCACGCCGAGCGCGTCGCTGCCGCCGGTGCCGCCGATCTCCGCGGACGCGACGCTGTGCGCCTTGGGGGTGCCCAGCGCCCAGCCGACCACGACGGCGAAGGGCAGGCCGACCGCGAGAACCCCGATAAAAACGGATTTAGGAGACAACAGCACGCCGAGAACACCGCACCACAGCGGAAAAAGTTACGGCTTTCGGACATAAAGGCCTTCTTTGCGTACGCCATGAGCACCCGCCCGTCCGCCGCCGGCCCAGCGGGGTCACGTCCAGCGGTCGCTCCCGGTCTCGCTGTCCGGCGCCTGCTCGCGGCCCGTCGTCAGCGGGGTGGTTCGAGCCGGGAGGCGGGGTGGTTCGGATCCGGGAGGCGGGGTAGTTCGGACCCGGGACGCGGGGCTGTGCAAGCCGGGAGGCGGGGCTGTGCAAGCCGGGAGGCGGGCTGTGCAAGCCATCAGCGCGTCGTGCGAATCAGCCCTCAGCCGGTCCACTCGGCCCTCAGCCGGTCCACTCGGCCCTCAGACCGTCCACTCGACCTCAGCCCGTCAATTGCCGCCCAACCCTCAGCCCATCGGCTCTCAGCCAGCCAGCCAGGCCGGGACGAGCCATCAAGCGAGGCCACGCGCGCGACCGAAACCCCTGGCAGCCGCCGCTCCCGATATCCACAGTCACGCGTTGTCCACAGCGCCCTCCGCCAACCCCTCCGCTTTCCCGGCACACTGCTCAGCGGAGGCCTGCCCCCAGGGAGGGCGGGGCCGTGCGAGCGGCGGGACCGCGTGGATTCAGCCGTTCAGGAAGGTGGAGACCCGGTCGCGGAGTTCGTTGCGGTTGGTCCACAGCACGGCCGGGCGGTCGTAGATCTCCAGTTCGGCGCCGAGGAGATCGGCCAGCCGCTCGGCCCACGCCGCCGGGTGGATCTCGTCGCCCTGGCAGCCGAGCACCAGGGCGCGGCCGCGGAACGCCTTGAGCAGCGACTCGTCGGGCACCGCTGGGCTGGACCAGAGGCTGCCCAGTTCGGCGGCGAGGCCGTCGCGCTGCAGCTGGTCGACCCGCTGGCGCAGGTAGCTCCAACCGGCCGGGGTGTTGCGCACCGAGGGGGGCAACTCCGCCTCGACGGCGTCGGCGATCATCGCGGCCTCGCCGGACTCGACCGAGGCGAGCAGCCGGTCCAGGCGCTGGGCAGCGGCCGGCGGGCGACGGCCGTCCAGCGGGGCGGGCAGATAGAGCACGACTCGTTCGAAGCGGTCCGGGGTCTCGGTGAGCAGCCGGCACAGCGCGCCGGCGCCCATGCTGACCCCGACGGCCCGGGTCGCGCCGGCCAGGTCGGCCACGCCGCGCAGGTCGCCCGCCAGGTCGCCGAAGTGCCACGGGCCGGGTGGCGCGTCGGAGCGGCCGTGGCCGCGGAACTGGAAGAACACCCGGCGGCCGGCCACCCCGCTGCCGAGCGGGCGGGTACCGGCGATGTCCCCGGCCAGGCCGTGGGCGAACACTGTCATCGGCTCACCGGCGCCGGTGATCAGCTGCTCCACGCGTACGCCGGAAGGGAGAGTGACCAGCTCGGTCGCCGGACCCGGCAGCGTCGGGCGACCGGACCGCGGCCCGGTCCGATCGACGCGCTGCAGGCGCGGCCCGCCGTCCGGCGGGGGCGGCCCGAAGCGAGCCCTCACCAAAAGCCCTTGCCGTCCGCGATGTCCTTGAGGCCGGGCCGCACGTCGAGCAGGTAGATCAGTGCCGCACCGATCCCGATCAGGCCGAAGATGCCCAGGCCGAGAGTGCTGTGGGTCAGGTAGGTGAGCACGATGCACACGCCGAGGACCGCGGCCCAGGCGCCCTTGGGCAGGGTGCCGAGTGCCTGGAAGCCCGCGCCACGCTGGGTCAGGCAGTGCACGAAGGCGACCGTTTCCAGGATCAGGGCGATCAGCAGGATCGCGATCTGGACGTAGGTCTGGACGAGGAAGGCGAAGATCGGCGCGGAGAGTGCCATGCCGGAGAGTCTATGCCGCGGGCCCCGGCGTCGCCGGGGCCCGCGGATCATGTCGGGACGCTTACTCGGCCGGCTTCGGGGCCGGGACGGCCTTGGCCCGCTTGCGCGGCTTCGGCGCCGGGGTGGCCTCGACCGCCTTGGCCTCCTCGACCGTCGCCTCCGCGGCCTCCACGGCCTTCGGCGCCTCGGTGGTCTCGATGTCCGCGTTCACCACATCGGCGGACTCGACGATGCCGGTGCCGACGACCTTCTCGCCGCGGGCGACCAGGGCGACGTACGCCGCGACGGCGCGCTCCTGGGCGACCTGGGCGAGCGCGGTGGCGGCGGTCTGCGCGTTGCTGCGGATCGCGGCGAAGTCCGCGGTGGCCGCCTTGCTCTGCAGCTCGGTGGCCCGCTCGGCGGCCTTCTTCTGCAGCTCGCCGGCCTGCACGTTGGCGGTGCGCAGCGAGGCGACAGCGCGGTCGCTCAGCTCGGTCAGCACGGCCGGCAGCTTGCGCAGCTGCTGGTAGGCGAGGTCGCCGGCGCCGGCGGCGGCGTAGAGGGGGGCCGGGATCTTGGTCTTGGTCTGCTCGGTCATTTCGTCTCCTCGGCGATCGGGGCGGTCCGGGGCGCGCCGCTTTCTTCCGCGGGCGCGGGCTCCTCAACAACAGCGTTCCGAGCGTTCTCATTGCGGAACGTCTCGTAGATCTGCGACAGGGACTGCTTCTGCGCGATCGTGAGTTCCGGGTCGACCGCGATGGCGGCCAGCACACCCTGCTGGCCCTCGCCGTCGAGCAGTCCGGCCCGCAGGTACATCGCGGGCGTCGACACACGCAAGGCGCTGGCGATCTGCTGCAGCACCTCGGCGCTCGGCTTGCGGAGGCCACGCTCGATCTGGCTCAGGTAGGGGTTGCTCACCCCGGCCTTGTCGGCGAGCTGCCGCAGCGAGATCTTCGCGGTCTGCCTCAGGTCGCGGATGAACGTCCCGATGTCCTGCGGCAGATCCTTCGGTGTGGCCATGTCTCGAAGTTAGCGCGGGGTGCTAGCTCTTGCAAGCAAAACGCTTGCAAGAGCTAGCGTGAAACGCGTCACCAGACCGCGCGTACCTCGCCGACCTGGCGTCCGCCGCCGAGGATCGGCTCCTCCAGCACCGGTGGTTCGACGCCCAGCTTCCGCAGGGCGGACAGCAGCACCGGCACCCGGGCGCGGATCGCGCCGTCGGAGATCTTCACCGCGACGCCGCCGGCGCCCGGCAGCGCCGCCGCCGTCACCCCGTCCGCGCCCCGCTTCACCAGCAGGCCCGGCACCGCCCGCATCAGGATGGTGTCCTCCGACGCGGGACCCGCCACCAGCTCGGGATGGGCCCGCATCGCGTCCGCCACCCGGCGTTCCGGGGTGCCCGGCGCCGCCTCGACGAGCCGCAGGAACGCCCGGGCCAGCGCGACCGGCGAGATGGCCAGCACCGGCGCGCCGCAGCCGTCCACCCCGGCCGCCGCGATCGGCTCGCCGGCCAGGTCGCTGATCGTTTCGGCGAGCGCCACCTGCAGCGGATGCTTGGGATCGAGGTACGACTCCAGGTCCCACCCGTTCGCCACACAGGTCGCCAGCATCGCGGCGTGCTTGCCCGAGCAGTTCATCAGGATCGGCTCCGGCTCGCCGCCGGCCCGCAGGTACGCGTACCGCGCCGTCTCGCCCAGCGGCAGGTCGGCCGGGCAGCGCAGCGCCTCCGGGCCGAGCCCGGCCGCGGCCAGCATGGCGCGCACCCGATCCACGTGGAACGGCTCACCGTCGTGGCTGGCACCGGCCATGGCGAGGTCCGCGACCTCGCGCGGGACCAGTCCACTGCGCAGCATGCCGACGGCCTGCAGCGGCTTGTTCGACGACCGGGGGAAGATCGGGCTGACGGTGTCGCCCACGCCCGGCCGGTCGGAGAACGCGACGACGCCGTGGTGCACGCTCTCCACGAAACCGGAGCGCACCACCTCCGCGACGACAGTCACCGGGCCGGCACCCCCAGCAGCTCACGCGCCCGCACCGGGGTCAGCGGGGGTCGCTGGGCGAGCTGGGCGAAGCCGACGGCGCGGGCCACCAGCTGCATGTTCGACTCGACGGGACGACCCTTCGCGTACGTGACGGTGTCCTCCATGCCGACCCGCAGGTGCCCACCGGTCGACAGCGACGCCAGCATCACCGGGATGGTGGCCCGCCCGATCCCGGTCGCCGAGAACGTGGTGCCGGCCGGCAGATCGCGGATCACCTGCTCGCAGGCGACCAGTGCGGCCGCCGTACCGGGCATCCCGCCGGGCACGCCCATCACCAGGTCCAGGTGCACGTGCCCGCCGAACGGCAGCCCGTGCTTGCTGAGCAGCCGCTGCAGCGTGGTGAGCTGACCCAGGTCGAAGATCTCGTACTCCGGGACGATGCCCCGCTCCTGCATCCGCGTGTGCAGGTCGACGATGAAGTCCCAGCGGTTCAGGAACACGTCGTCACCGAAGTTGACGGTGCCCATGGTGCAGGAGGCCATCTCCGGGCCGGCGTCGAGCACGGCCAGCCGGTCGGCCTCCGGGTCGGTCACCGCGCCGCCCGAGGAGAGCTGAACGATCAGCCCGGTCGACTCGCGCAACGCGGCAACGGTGGCCCGCAGCCGCCCCTGATCCAGGGTCGGCCGGGCATCCGCGTCCCGGATGTGCACATGGATGATCGAAGCGCCCAGCGCCTCGCACTCTTTCGCGGTCACGACCAGCTCGTCCAGGGTCACTGGCAGAGCCGGAACGTCCGCCTTGCTGCTCTCCGCGCCGGTCGGGGCGACGGTGATCAAGGTCCCGGTCATGCCAGCATCCTGCCACGCCCCGGGCCGCGACTCCCGACGCGGAAAAAACCCGTTTCCGGTACGGCGGAAGCCGGCGCTCAGGCCTCGATCGCCGCCGCCGACTCCCCCACCGTCAGCCGGGCGTCGTCAGCCACGTTCCGCTTCAGCACCGCGAGCGCGATCATTCCCAGCTCGTGATGCCGCACCGCCGTCCCGACGAACCCGACCGCCCGCCCGTCCAGCTCGACCGGCGTGCCCCGCACCGGCGGATGATCGGTGGCGATGCCGTCCAGGTGCAGCAGCACCAGCCGGCGCGGCGGCCGCCCCAGGTGGTGCACCCGGGCGACGGTCTCCTGCCCGCGGTAGCAGCCCTTGTCCAGGTGCACCGCGGCGGCCATGAACTCGGCCTCGGCGGGGATGGTCTTGTGATCCGTCTCGTAGCCCAGGCGCGGCACCCGGGCGGCCACCCGGATCGCCTCGTAGGCCCAGAGCCCGGCCCGGGGCACGCCGAGTTTCTCGATCACCGACGTCTTCGCGTGCCGGGGCACCAGCAGGTCCACGCCGAGCGGGACGCGGCGCGCCAGGCCACCCTCGAACGGGCGTACCGAATAGATCGCCGTGGCCTCGGGCGGCACCGACCCGGCGGCGAACTTCGGACCCGGCACCGCGCCGATCCGGGGTGCCGCGAGATCCGGGAAGAGGTCCGCGGCTGCCGGGCCGACCACTGACAGCACGGCGATCTCCGAGGTCGCGTCGCGCGGCTCGACCCGGGTGAAGAAGCGCATCATCTCCAGGTACTTCAGCAGGCCCGCGCCGGCTCCAGGCTCGGTGTCCAGCCAGGCCGTCGTCCCGTCCTCGGTGACGAACGCGTGCTGCTCGACGTGGCCGTGCGGAGACAGCACCAGCAACTCACTGCCCTGGTTGGCGGCGAGGTCGGAGAGGTGCTGGGTGGTCAGCGTGTGCAACCAGCTGGCACGCTCCTCGCCCGGGACCGCGAGCACCTCCCGGTTCGACCGGTCGACCAGGCCGGCCGCCGTCTCCAGGAGCCGCTGCTCCTTCATCGGGTCACCGAAATGCGCGGGCACGCCCGCGTCGGCGGAACTCGGGTCGAGATCCTCGACCATGATCACGGTCACTCCGACTCCTTGCACTTGCCGCAGACCCCGAACAGCGAGACGTGCCCGACGTCGACCCGGAAATCCCGCTCGTCGCGCAGCCGGTCGCAGACCGGCAGCAGCACCGCCGGGTCCATCTCCTCGATCGAACCGCAGGAGCGGCAGACCAGGTGCACATGCTGGTCCTCGCCGGCCGGATGGTAGGTCGGCGATCCGTGCGAGAGATGGGTGTGGTTGACCAGGCCGAGCTCCTCGAGCAGCTCGAGTGTCCGGTACACGGTGGTGATGTTGACGCCGGCCACCCGCTCGCGAACCGCGTTGTGCACCGTCTCGGGGGTGGCGTGGCCGAGCTCGTGCACCGCCTCCAGGATCAGCTGGCGCTGCGGGGTGAGCCGCAGGCCGCGCTCGCGGAGCATGGCGGCAAGCGAAGTGGCGGACACCCCCCGAGCATAGTTCGCTACTTTCACGTTGATGAACGAGCGGATCCTGGTGTCCCCGGCCGATCTGATGGGCGACGGGGTGTTCGAGACGCTGCACCTGCGAGAGTCCGGGCCGTGGCTGCTCGACCAGCACCTCGACCGGCTGGCCCGGTCGGCCGCCCTGCTCGGCCTGCCACCACCGCCACCGGTCACACCCCCGGCCGGGCAGACCGGTGTGATGCGAATCATCTATACCCGCAACCTGTTCCACGTCGGCGTCTCCCCGATCCCGGACCAGGTGCTGCGCGAACGCCGGGACGGGATCCGGGTGCTCAGCGCCGGCCTCGGCGTGTCCGCCGGCCGGCAGCCCCCGTGGTCGCTGGCCACCGCCAAGTCACTGTCCTACGCGAGCAACTTCGCGGCCCGCCGCTGGGCCGCGCGGCAGGGCGCGGACGACGTCATCTGGACCTCGATCGAGGGGTACGCCCTGGAGGCCCCGACCGCCTCGATCGTCTGGCTGGCCGGCGAGGAACTGGGCACGGTCCCGTGGGAGCGGGCCGGCATCCTGCCCGGCATCACCGCGGCACACCTGCTGTCGCTGGCGCCGTCGGTGGGCCTGCGCCCGGCACCCCGCATGATCACGCTGCCGGAACTGGCCGAGGCCGACGCGATCTGGCTGGCGTCGTCGGTCCGCGGGCTCGCGGAGGTGGTCACGCTCGACGGCACGGTCCGCCCCCGGTCACCGTGGACCCCCCGGCTGCTGACCTTGCTCGGCTTCTGAACGCCGCTCGCGGCCGCCCTCCAAGACCCGAGCTGGCACTCACGGCCCTATCCCGCCCCCGGACACCACCACCACGACCAGCCCCGCGACCCGAGCTGGCACTCACAACCCCATCCCGACCCCGCACACCACCACCACAACCAGCCCCGCGACCCGAGCTGGCACTCACAACCCCATCCCGACCCCGCACACCACCACCACAACCAGCCCCGCGACCCGAGCTGGCACACACGACCCCATCCCGACCCCGCACACCACCACCACAACCAGCCGGGGTGGGTGTGCGGCGGGACCGGCGGGACCGGGCAGTGGGCGTACCGGAAATGTCGGACTGCAGCCGAAAGCGGATTGCGGACCGGGACCCGGCGCATATCCGATTCGACCGGGCCGCCCGCAGACCGTTACCGGCGGCCGCGACCGTGACCAGCGACCCCCTGGCCTGGCATCCAGACCGCGACCGACCGCGGACCCCTACCGGCCGGCTGGGCAGTAACCAGGCGACTCCCTCGGGAGTGAACGCACTGGGAAGACCGCGGGGAGCCAGGCTCCCCGCGGAAACGCCAAACACGGAACTACAAAACCGCGGACGCGAACCGCCGGAACTCAGCCGCCGACGCGCAACAACCGCGCCGACATGTGCGGCGTCAACGGGCTGTTGTCGATCGAGATCTCGTGCGCGTACAGCAGCGCCGCGTCCACGATCCCGAACAACCGATGCCCGCCCGTCACATGCAGCCCGGACGGCGTGTACGCCACCGCGTCCGTGCCCATCTCCAACCGGGTCGTCGCCGCCTTGCCCAGGTACAGCTCGGCGACCCCGTCCGGCCGGATCATCGTGGCTTCCATCTCGTCGCCCGGCCGCCCGTCGACCAGCACCGGCCGCCAGAAGCCCGACTCGGTCAGCGCCTGCCCGAGCGGCTGCGACTCGTCGTCGAGCAGCCAGGCCCGCGACTCGTAGCGCAAGAAGTCCCGCCCGTCGTGGCTGATCCGGATCTCCTGCGCGAAGTTGAAGTCCTCCTCCGCCGGGAATCCGCCCTGGCCCCGGCCCCGCCACAGACCGACGAACGGCAGCAGCCCGAGCAGCGACGGGTGCAGGTCGGGGCCGACCCGCAGGTCGTGGGTGTCCTCGTAGGGGTAGGGGTCGACCGGCGGGGCGTTCAGCCACGGCGGCGGGCCCAGTGGGTTGTCCTGCTCGCCGCTCACCAGCGCCCCCTCGAAATACGCATTGCCAAATAGCCGAAACCGCCCGCCAGCGCGCCCATCGCGGCGACCAGCAGGCTCACGAACCCGATCTCCGTAACCATGACCGGCCCATCTTATGCTGGCCGGTATGGCACGCTTGCTGGTCGTCAAGGCCACCGCCGGAGCCGACGCCCCGGAACGCTGCAACCAGGCGTTCAACGTGGCGACCACGGCCGCGACCGCCGGGGTCGACGTGTCGCTCTGGCTGACCGGCGAGTCCACCTGGTTCGCCCTGCCCGGCCGGGCCGCCGAGTTCGAGCTGCCGCACGCCGCGCCGCTGCCCGATCTGATCGAGGTGCTGCTGGAGGCCGGCCGGATCACCGCCTGCACGCAGTGCGCCGCCCGCCGCGGCATCGGCCCGGGTGACGTCCTGCCGGGCATCCGGATCGCCGGCGCCGCGGTCTTCGTCGAGGAGATCATGTCCGAGGGCGCCCAGGCCCTCGTCTACTGACGCTGCGCGTCAGGCACGGCACGGGGTGGTCACGCTGACTTGCAACCGCTCACCGCTCGCGTCCACCACGACCGATGCCGGCCCTTTCCGGTACGCCCATCCGGCCGCCCCCGACCACACCGGCGTCACCCCGTCGGGCACCCCGCGCGGCCGGCCCCCGCTCGCGCCGGCGGCCGCCCGGTAGGTGGCCGCCGTCCCGCCCGCCGGACATCCGATCTCCTGTACCGACACGCCGCTCCCGGCCACCCCGCCGAGCGCCGCCACGGTCTCCCCCAGCAGGGCCGGCACCGCCCCCGCCGGAGCCACCGGCGCCGCCGATGTCCCGGTCCGGTCCGGTTTCCCCGGGCGGCATCCGGTGTCCACCGACAGCGTCAGCACCTGGTCCGCCGCCTGTGCCTGCGCCTCGATGGCGATGAAGGCCCCGGCATCCGCGAGGAGTGACAGCCGCGTCCCGGCGCGCGTCGGCACCACGGCGGCCCGGTAACGCTCCGGCAGTGCCGCCGCCACCTCGTTCAGCGCGGTCCTGGCCTGTCCCTCGGGCACGTAGAGGAAGATGTCCTGCCCCGCGTCCGTCCCGTCCCGGACCGGCGTCAGCTCACAGGTCTCGGCGCGCGGCGCCCCGAGCCGGACCGCCCACGGCCCGTCCCCCGCCGCGGCCAGCAGCGTCCCGGTCGCCGCCCGCAGCGCCGGCATCGCCTCACCCAGGTCCTGCTGCTCCGGCACGGTCGCCGGGTCGTGACGCACCGACCACCAGGAGATCCCCGCCAGTACGACGATCCACCCGGCCACCACGGCAGCCGGCCACCGTCGTCTCCGCTTCCGCCCGGGCACGGTCACCGGCACCCCTGCGAAGTCCTCCGGCACCGTCACGGCAGCCATCGTGACACGCCCCCTCCCGCCCGCCTGAGCCGAGCGCTCCGGCCACCGGGAACCCCGGGGCGGCCGTGCCGTCGAAGCGGCCGTCGGGTCAGGCCGCGCCGGCCACCGTCGCGCGGTACTCGGGCGACTCCAGGAACCGCGCGATCACCTCGGCCGAACCGGGCGTGAACGGCCGCCCGAGCACCTCGTCCGCCGGCACGAAGACCATCGCCGCGCCCTCCCCGAGCACCACGTCCGCCTGGGTAGCCGTGGTCCGCCCGAAGAAGTAGTGCTTGATCCGCCCCTGCGCCGGCAACTCCTGCCGCTCGAAGAGCCTCAGCTCCCCCACCGCCCGGACCTGGGCCTCCTCCCACAGCTCCCGAGCCGCCGCCTGGACAGCCGTCTCCCCGTCCTCGATCGCCCCGCCGGGCAGCCCCCACACGCCGGGGTAGTACGGCGCCTTGTCATCCCGCAACTGCAGCAGCAGCGCCCCACCCGCCCCGACCAGGAACGTGCACGCGACCCGCATCACGCCGTCTCCTCGGCTTTCGCGAGACGGGTGAGGGCGCCCAGGGCGACCTCGGACCGCGTCGTGTACCAGAACGGCGGCAGTGACCTGCGCAGGAACGTGCCGTAGCTGCGGGCCGTCTCCAGCCTGGAGTCCAGGACCGCGACCACCCCCTTGTCCCCGGTCGAGCGGATCAGCCGGCCCACCCCCTGGGCGAGCCGCACCGCCGCGATCGGCACGCTCACCGAGGCGAAGCCGGAGCCCGGCCGGGCCGCGTCAGCCGCGGCGGCCCGGGCGGCGGCCAGCGGCTCGTCGGGGCGGGGGAACGGCAGCCGGTCGATCACCACGAGCTGGCAGGCGTCGCCGGGCACGTCGACGCCCTGCCAGAGCGACATCACGCCGAACAGGCAGCTGGACTTGTCCTCCCGGAACTTGCGGACCAGGATCGGCAGCGTCTCGTCGCCCTGCAGCAGGATCGGCAGGTCGGTCTTGGCGCGCAGCAGCTCGGCCGCCTGGCTTGCCGCTTTCCGTGAGGAGAACAGCCCGAGCGTGCGACCGCCGAGCGCCCGCACCAACTGGAGCAGCTCCTCGCCCGCCGCGTCGGGCAGCCCGGAGGCCATCGGGCGCGGCAGGTGCGCCGCGACGTACAGAATCCCTTGTTTCGGATAGTCGAAGGGGGAGCCGACGTCGAGCGACGTCCAGCCGTCGCCGGAGGCGGCCTCGGCGGCGGCGACCGGCAGGCCCAGCGAGCGGGCGACGGTGTCGAATCGGCCACCCAGGGTCAGCGTCGCCGAGGCGGCCACCACCGTGCGGTCCGAGTAGAGCGCCTGGGAGAGCGTGCCGTGCACGGACAGCGGGGCGACCACGAGCGCCCGCCGGCCGGCGCCGAGGTCGGATTTCTCCACCCAGGCGACGTCGAAGTCGTCCTCCTCCAGCAGCCGCTGGGCGGTCGTGGAGAGCTCGTCGAGGACCGCTTTGGCCTGCTGCTTGCGCACCGGGTCGGGGTCGTCGGACTTGATGTCGCCGATCGCGGTGAGCCCGGCCCGGGTGGCCGACTCGAGCAGGGTGACCGCCTGCCGGAGCGGGTCGGGCAGGCCGTCGGTGAGCCGGCCGGCCGGCACGTCGGCGAGGGCGACGGTGAGCGCGTCGGCCGCCTCGGCGAGTGACTCGGCGGCGGCCGGCGGGACCAGGGTGCGGGCGCGGCGGCCGGCCCGCTCGATCGCGTCCGGGGTGAGCTCGGCCTGCGAGGCGGACGAGACCCGCTCGGCCAGCTCGTGCGCCTCGTCGACGACCAGCAGCTTGTGCGGCGGGATGATGTGCCGCTCGGCGAGCATGTCGACGGCGAGCAGGCTGTGGTTGGTGACCACGATGTCGGCCTCGCGGGCGCGCACCCGGGACGCCTCGGCGAAGCACTCCTGCCCGTACGGACACTTGGCGGCGCCGACGCAGTCCCGGGCCGGCATGGAGACCGCCCGCCACGCGTTGTCGTCGACGCCCGGGTCGAGCTCGTCGCGGTCGCCGGTCTGGGTCTTGTCGGCCCACTTGCGGATCCGGACGACCTGCTTGCCGAGCCGGCCGGCCTCGCCCAGCCATTGGCCCGCCTTGGGCGCCGACGCGTCGTCGAAGAGCGTGTCGGTGGGCGCCTCGGCGTCGGCGTGCTCCAGCTTGGCCATGCAGAGGTAGTGGTGCCGGCCCTTGAGGACGGCGAAGGTCGGCTTGCGCCCGAGGACCGGCTCGACAGCGGCGGCCAGCCGGGGCAGGTCGTGCTCGACCAGCTGGTTCTGCAGGGCGAGGGTGGCCGTGGAGACCACCACGGGACCCTCCACGAGCAGCGCGGGGGTCAGGTAGCCGAGGCTCTTGCCGGTGCCCGTGCCGGCCTGGATCAGCAGGTGCGTCCGGTCCTTGATGGCCTTGTCGATCGCCTCGACCATGGCCTCCTGCCCCGGGCGGGAGGAACCCCCGGGAACGGCGCCGACCGCGGCGGCGAGAAGCTGTCCGGCGGTCGCCTTCTTCTTGGTAGCTGCGGGCACCCAGGAACCGTACCCGGCACCACCGACAGAACCGGTGCAACGTTAGGGTGCACCCATGCCGAGCGAGATGGTCCGGGTCATCTACACGAAGTACGACGGTTCGGCTCATCGTGACTATCCGGCCCGCCGACTGGCCGAGGACGACCTGGGCGTCTGGGTCGGCGTGACGCAGGGTACCGCGTCGGTCTACCACGGCCGCCCGTCCGTCGAGCAGATCCCGTTCGTCCTGCTCGTGCCGCATCACGCCTGGTGGACGGGCATGTTCAACCCGCCGCCGCGGACCAGCGAGGTCTACTGCGACATCACCACCCCGGCCCGCTGGGAGGGTGACACGGTGCACATCGTCGACCTGGACCTGGACGTGGTCCGCCGCCGCGAGACCGGCCTTGTCGAACTACGCGACGAGGACGAGTTCGACGAGCACCGGACCCTGTTCGGTTACCCGGAGGATCTGGTCGGCCATGCCAACGCGGCCGCCCGGCTGCTGATGGACCAGCTCGGCGACGGTACCGAGCCGTTCGCCACGCATTACCGCAAGCACCTGCTAGAGGTCACGCAGTAACACCTTCGCCGGGTTCTGCTGGGTGAAGACCCCGGTGATCCGCCCGCCGTCGACGGCGACGGTGACCACCGAGCACACCGGGGCGCCGCCCAGCCGCGCCCGCAGCAGCATCGCCGCGCCACCCTCGACGGTCACCGGCTCCACCATGACGTCGGTCATCTCGGCCATCCGATGGGTGAGCAGGCCGTGGAAGAGCCGGCCCACCTTCTCCGCCCCGAAGATCGGCCGCAACGCGCTGCGGACCACCCCGCCGCCGTCGCTGATCGCGACGACATCGGGGGCCAGGACCGCCGCCAGCGTACGGAAATCGCCGCTCTGTGCCGCCGTCAGGAACGCGGTCAGCACCCGCCGCTGCTCGGCCGGCCCGGCGGTGTGCCGGATCCCGCCGTCGGCCGCGGCCCGCCGGCCCCGCGAGGCGTGCTGCCGGGCCGCCGCCGGCGTGGTGTCCAGCACCGCCGCCACCTCCTCGAACGGCAGCCCGAACGCGTCGTGCAGCACGAACGCCACCCGCTGCTCGGGGGTGAGCCGTTCCAGGACGACGAGCAGCGCCATGCTGACCTGGTCGGCCTGCTCGGCGTGGACGGCCGGGTCGGCGTCCGGGTCGACGGCGAAGACCGGGAGCCACTCACCGGGGTAGGCGGTACGGCGTACCCGAGCCGAGTTGAGCTGGTCCAGGCAGATCCGTGAGGTGACAGTGGTCAGCCAGCCGCGCGCGTCCCGGATGCCGGGCTGCTGCGCGAAGCGCAGCCACGCCTCCTGCACGGCGTCCTCCGCCTCGGCCCGGTTGCCGAGGATCCGGAAGGCGACGGCCGTCAGGTACGACCGATGTGCCTCGAACTCGGGCGCGGCAGGCAACGGCATGGTCATATTCTGCGCGGCTTGCCCGGGCTCGGGTATCAGCTGTGCCACAGTATGAAACGGGATATTTCCGGTAAATAGGGTGGTGAGCGCACGTGCAGGACATGGCGACTCTCGCGGGCAGCCTGGCCGGACTCGCCGGTGCCGGCGGCGCGATGTCGATCGCCCTGGCCCGCCGGCCCCGACCCTGCCTGACCGCCGGGCACGCGCTGGTCCCGGACCGGCTCATCGATCCGCTGCCGATGGTGCTGCGGCTCGGGCTGGGCGGGATGACCGTCCGGGTCACCCCCGGCCCGCACGGCGAGCTGTTCCTCGGCCCCGGCGACCCGCAGCCCGGCCGCACCCTGCGCCGGCTCGTGCTGGCGCCGCTGTTCACCCGCGCACAGGCCAGCGCCGGCCGGCTGTGGAGCGACCAGCGGGCGCCGTTCCAGCTGGTGGTCGAGTTCGCCGGGCGCGGCCGGGACACCGAGTCGCTGCTGCGCGCGTACCGGATGCTGGACCAGCAGCTGCGTGACCACGCGCCGCTGCTCAGCCGCAGCGCCGGCGGGGAGCTGACGCCGGGCGTGGTGACGGTCACGGTGACCGGCATCGCCAACGCGCGGGAGTTGCTCGCCGCCCAGCCGGTGCGCCACGCGTTCGCCGAGGGCTCCTTCGACGACCTGACCACCGGCCCGGTCCCGCTGGAGCTCGTGCCGGTGCTCGCCGAGCCGTGGGCGTACCGGTTCGGCTGGGACGGCCGCGAGGCGATCACCGCCGAGGAGCGCCATCTGCTGCACGCGCTGGTCCAGGCCGCGCACGATCAGGGCCACCTGGTCCGGATCGGCGGCCTGCCGGGCGCGTCCCGGCGGGCCCGGCAGGCGATCTGGTCGGAACTGATCCACGCCGGGGTCGACGTGATCGCCGACGCCGACATCGCCGGACTGGCGAAGCATCTTCGCCGGTTTGGGACGGTGTCGAACGGGTGAACACCCGTGGACCGATAGCATGCCTGCGGAGATCAAGCGAGAAAAACCCGTCGATCGAGGTCCGTGCCGTGAAGTTCTCATTCCGCCCCGTCGAGGGCGTCTTCTACGACCTCTTCACCAAGGCCTCGTTGAACCTGGTGAAGGGCACCGAGCTGCTCAACGAGCTGGCTCTGCCCGGCGTCGACGTGCAGTCGGTCAGTGAACGGCTGAGCGATGTGGAGCACGACAGCGACGCGATCACCCACGAGCTGTACAAAAAGATCAACTCCACCTTCATCACGCCGTTCGACAGGGCCGACATCTATTCGCTCGGCTCGCAGCTGGACGACGTGATGGACCACCTGGAGGCGGTCGGCAACCTGCTCTACCTCTACGGGCTGACCGAGCTGCCGTCGCTGCCCCGGGAGATGCACGAGCTGATCAACGTGCTCGACCAGCAGGCGAAAATCACCTCCGAGGCGATGCCGCGGCTGCGCTCGATGAAGGGTCTCGAGGAGTACTGGATCGAGATCAACCGGCTGGAGAACGACGGCGACCGCGCCTACCGGATGCTGCTGGTCCGGCTCTTCTCCGGGGAGTACGACGCACTGACCGTCCTGAAGATGAAGGAGGTCGCCGACGAGCTGGAGGCGGCCTGCGACGCGTTCGAGCACGTGGCGAACACGGTCGAGACCATCGCGGTCAAGGAGTCGTAGGAACTTGTCTGCCGAACTCGTCGCCGTCCTGGCGGTGATCACCGCCGCGATGGTGTTCGACTACACCAACGGCTTCCACGACGCGGCCAACGCGATCGCGACCAGTGTCAGCACCCGCGCGCTCACCCCGCGGGTCGCGCTCGCGATGGCCGCCGTCGGCAACTTCATCGGCGCGCACCTGGGCACCAAGGTCGCCCAGACCGTCGGTGAGGGCCTGGTCAAGCTGCCGGTCGGCGTCCCCAGCCTGGGCATCGTCTTCGCCGGCGTGCTCGGCGCGATCGCCTGGAACCTGATCACCTGGTACTTCGGCCTGCCGTCCAGCTCGTCACACGCGCTCTTCGGCGGCCTGGTCGGCGCGACGACGGTGGCCAGCATCGGCACCGTCCAGTGGGCGAACATCGCGCACAAGGTCCTGATCCCGATGGTGCTCTCCCCGGTGGTCGGGCTGGTCCTCGGCTTCGTCGCGATGGTCGCGCTGATGTGGACGTTCCGGCGCGGCCACCCGGGCAAGCTGAACCGCGGGTTCCGCATGGCCCAGACCGTCTCCGCGGCGTTCATGGCGGTCGGGCACGGCACCCAGGACGCCGCGAAGACCATGGGCATCGTGGTCCTGGCGCTCTACACCGGCGGCTACCAGAGCACCACCACGGAGATACCGCAGTGGGTCTACTGGGCCTCGGCCACCATGCTGGCGGCCGGCACCTACACCGGCGGCTGGCGGATCATCCGCACGCTGGGCCGCAAAATCATCGACCTGGGTCCGTCCGAGGGCTTCGCCGCCGAGATGGTGGCCAGCTCGGTGCTCTACTTCAACGCCTGGGTTCTGAAGGCGCCGATCTCCACCACACACACCATCACCTCAGCGATCATGGGCGTCGGTGCCACCAAACGCCTCAGCGCGGTCCGCTGGAACGTGGCCGGCAACATCGTCATCGCCTGGGTCACGACGTTCCCCGCCGCGGCCTTCATCGCCTGCCTCCTGTACTTCGTGACCAGGCCGCTCTTCACCTAGCCCGGCCGCCGGTAACCGGTCGGCACCCTCAAGAGCTCGCTGACTCGGATCCGCGCTGATCACTGATCGTCGCTCCCGCCAGGGACCCTTCCGGGCCGGGCAGGACGCTGGCGCGTCCCGGACGCCCGGCCCGCAAGGGCGACGCCCGCGGGTGGCCCCGACCGCCAACCCCGAACCCGACCCCGCCCACCCCGGGGCTGGTCATGGTGGTGGCATCACCGCGCCGCACAGCACCACCACGGCCGGGCGGGATCGAGGCGGTGGATCAAGCGGGGTAGTAGACGCCCACCTGTTCGCGGATGGAGTCGAGGAGGTTCATGACCTCCAGCGTGGTGTTCTGCGAGACCAGCGGGCTCTCCAGCTCGCCGGCGGCCAGGCAGCGCTGGACCTCGGCCGCCTCGAACTGGTAGCCGCTGCCCGGGAAGTCGAACGCGAACGTCTCCGGCGCCTTGTCCGGGCGGCTGAGCGTGAACGAGCGGGGCACCATGAAGCCCGGCGGGATGTCGATCCGGCCGTCGGTGCCGGTGATCGAGGCGGCGTTGCGGCTGGCGCCGTTGATGCTGCAGGTCAGCGCGGCGACCGCGCCGGACTGGTAGCCGAGCAGCACGCCGGTGTGCTCGTCCACCCGCTCCGGGGTGAGGTGCGCCCAGGCCTGCACCGAGATCGGCAGCCCGAGGAAGAGATGGGCCAGGTGGATCGGGTAGACGCCGAGGTCGAGCAGTGCCCCGCCGCCCAGCTCCGGGGCACGCAGCCGGTGCTCGGCGGCGAACGGGCCCTGCAGCCCGAAGTCCGCGTGCACCGCGCTCACCCAGCCGATGGCGCCCTCCTCGACCAGTTCGGCGGCCTTGCGGATGGCCGGGTTGCAGCGCATCCACATGGCCTCCATGAGGAACACCCCGCGGGTCCGGGCGGCCGCGATCAGCTGGGCCGCTGACGCCAGGTCGAGCGTGATGGGCTTCTCCACCAGCACCGCCTTGCCGGCCTCGACGCACTCCAGCGCGCCGGCCAGGTGGAAGGCGTGCGGGGTGGCGACGTAGACCACGTCCACCTCGTCGTCGGCGGCCAGCGCGGTGTACGAACCGTGTGCGCGGGCGAACCCGAAGCGCTCCGCGAAGGCGTCGGCGGTGGCCTGGTTGCGGGAGCCGACCGCGGCCAGCTCGGCACCGGGCACCAGCGGGAGGTCGGCGGCGAAGGTGGCGGCGATTCCGCCGGGCCCGAGGATGCCCCAGCGAACGTTCTGTCCGGTCATGATCCATACGCTATCGCCCATCCGGTCCCCGGGGAGCCGCCTGAACGACCCGGACGGCGCCAGGACCGGCACGCGACCGAGCCGACGCCTGCCCCGAGACCCGCCCGAACGACCCGGAAGGTGGCACGATCGACCGGTGACCGAGCCGATGCCGCTACCACCCGCCATGATGAAGAGGGCCCGGGAGTTCACCGGCCCGCCCGCGCCGGCCCGCCCGGCCGCCACGGTAGTCCTGCTGAGACCGGCCGGCGCCGCCTTCCAGGTGTACGTGCTGCGCCGGAGGACCTCGATGGCGTTCGGTGGGGTGTACGCCTTCCCGGGCGGCGCCGTCGACCCGTCGGACCGGCCGGAGACGCTGCGCGACGACTGGGCCACCCGGCTCGGCCTGCCCGAGGAGCAGGCCCGGGCGGTGGTCGGCGCGGCGGCCCGGGAGCTGTTCGAGGAGGCCGGCGTGGTGCTGGCCGGCCCGGCCGCGGAACCGGACCGCACGGTGGCCGACGCCGACGACCCGACCTGGGAGTCGGACCGGGCCGCGGTGCTGCGCCGCGAGCTGACCATGGCCGACCTGCTGGCGCGCCGGGGCCTGCGGCTGCGCGACGACCTGCTGCTGCCGTGGGCCCGGTGGATCACCCCGGAGTTCGAGCCGAAAAGGTTCGACACCTGGTTCTTCGTGGCGCTGCTGCCGCAGTCGCAGGAGGCCCGGGACGTGTCCGGCGAGGCCGACCGCACCGCCTGGATCGATCCGCTGGACTCGGCCGGCCTGCCGATGCTGCCACCGACCCGGCACACCCTGAACCAGATCGCCGCGGCTGGCACCATCCCCGGCGTGGTGGCCGCCGCCGAGCACCGGGACGCCGCCAACCCGGTGATGCCCCGCATCGACGTCGCCCCGGACGGCACCGCCACGCTGAGTCTGTGACGCGGCGGAGCGCCGATCCCCGTACCGGAATCGGCGCTCCCGCCCAGCTCAGCCGAAGCGGCCGGTGATGTAGTCCTCGGTCTTCTTCTGGCTGGGGTTGCTGAAGATCTTCTGGGTGTCGTCGTACTCGATGAGGCGGCCGGGCTCGCCGGTCTTGTCGATCGAGAAGAACCCGGTCTTGTCGCTGACCCGGGCGGCCTGCTGCATGTTGTGCGTGACGATGATGATCGTGAAGCGGTCCTTCAGCTTGAACATCAGGTCCTCGATCGCCAGCGTCGAGATCGGGTCGAGCGCGGAGCACGGCTCGTCCATCAGCACGACCTGCGGCTCCACGGCGATCGTCCGGGCGATGCAGAGACGCTGCTGCTGACCGCCGGAGAGGCCGGCACCCGGCCGGGCCAGCCGGTCCTTGACCTCGTCCCAGAGGTTCGCCGCGCGCAGCGACTTCTCCGCGGCGTCGTCCAGGATCGACTTCTTCTTCACGCCGTTGAGCTTGAGGCCGGCGACGGTGTTCTCGTAGATCGACATGGTCGGGAACGGGTTCGGCCGCTGGAAGACCATGCCGATCATGCGACGCACGGCGGTGATGTCCACGTCCGGGTCGTAGATGTTCTGGTCGTCGATGGTGAGGCGCCCCTCGATCCGGGCGTTCGGCAGGACCTCGTGCATGCGGTTGATCGACCGGAGGAAGGTCGACTTGCCGCAGCCGGACGGGCCGATCAGGGCGGTGATGGTCTTCGGCTCCACGACCATCGAGACGTTGTCGATCGCCTTGAAGGAACCGTAGTAGGAGGAGACGTTGCTCGCCTCGATGCGCTTGGCCATGGTGGGGGAACCTCTTTTACCGGGTCAGTTTGTTGCGGCGGGCGAGCAGCTTGGCGCCGACGGTGAAGATCAGCACGAGCGCGACAAGCGTCAGCGCGGCGGTCCAGGCGCGAGCCGGCGCGAACTTCGAGGCGTCGCCGGCCTGCTGGAAGACGTAGAGCGCCAGCGAGGACTGGCCCCCGGAGAACGGGTTGGGGTTCTTCCGGGCGAGACCACCCGCCACCAGCAGCACCGGGGCCGTCTCGCCGGCCGCGCGGGCGATGGCGAGCATGACGCCGGTGACGATGCCGGGCGCCGCGGTCGGCAGAACGATCTTGAGGATCGTCTTCCACTGTGGGACGCCCAGCGCGTACGCGCCCTCCCGCAGTGGACCGGGCACCAGGCGCAGCATCTCCTCGGTGGACCGGACGATGGTCGGCAGCATCAGCACGGTCAGCGCCAGCGCGGCCGCGAACCCGGAGTACTCCGGGTTCCCGTCGTTGAACCACGGGCTGACGATCAGGACCCAGAAGGAGAGGATGAACAGGCCGGCGACGATCGACGGGATACCCGTCATCACGTCGACGAAGAACCGGACCGTGGTGGCGAACCGGCCGCGGCCGTACTCGACCAGGTAGATCGCGCCGAGCACGCCGAGCGGCACGGCGAGCAGGGTGGCGATGCCGACCTGCTCCAGGGTGCCGACGATGGCGTGGTAAGCGCCGCCGTTCGGGTCCCGGGCGCCGATGTTGGCCATCGTGGTGAAGAAGAAGTCGCTGTCGAGGCGCTCCACGCCCTTGGACAGCAGCGTCCAGACCACCGAGGCGAGCGGCAGGACCGCCAGCACGCAGGCGGTGTAGATGAGCGCCTGCCAGGTCCGGTTGCGGGCGGCCCGCCGGCCCTCCACCCGGCTGGCGGCCACGTTGAGCCCGACCAGGTAGAAGACACCGCCGAGGACGACGACCAGCACCCAGTTCCCGATGCCGGTGCCGAGCACCACGGCCGCCGACACCACGAGCGCGGCCACCGCGACCAGCACGTTGGACAGGACGGGGAAGGTCCGGCTGCGGATGTTGTCGGGCGTCATCACGACGTCCGGCATCTCACGGTCCAAAAGGCTCATGCGGCACTGTCCCGGAACTCACGGCGACGGTAGATGATCGCCCGCGCGGTCATGTTGACGACGAGCGTGATCGAGAACAGCACCAGGCCGGAGGCGATCAGGGCGCCCCGGCCGATGTCGGTCGCCTCGCCGAAGGAGTTGGCGATGTTCGCGGCGACCGAGTTGCCGCCGGTCTCGATCAGGTTGAACGAGATGTTCCAGGTGATGCCGAGGGTCAGCGCCAGCGCGATGGTCTCGCCGAGCGCGCGGCCCAGGCCGAGCATCACGGCGGCGATCACGCCGGGCTTGCCGTACGGCAGGACCGCGGTGCGGATCATCTCCCACTTGGTCGCGCCCAGGGCCAGCGCGGCCTCCTCGTTCATCCCCGGGGTCTGCTGGAAGACCTCGCGGGACAGGGAGGTCACGATGGGCAGCACCATGATCGCGAGGACCAGGCCACCGAGCATGATCGACTGCCCGAACGGGCCCTCGCCGCCGAAGATCGGCAACCAGCCGAAGTAGTGGTTGAGCCAGACCGAGAAGTCCCGTACCGGCTCCTGGAAGACGTCGCGGCCCCAGAGGCCGAAGACCACACTGGGCACCGCGGCGAGCAGGTCGATCGCGAAGCCCAGCGGGGTGGCCAGCCGCTTCGGCGCGTAGTGCGAGAGGAAGAGGGCGATGCCCAGCGCGATCGGCACCGCGACGACGAGCGCGATGATCGACGACAGCAGGGTGCCGAAGGCCAGGACCGAGATACCGAAGGCCGGGTTCGCCTCGTTCGGGGTCCAGCGGTTGTAGGTCAGAAAGTTCTCGGTGTTGGCCTGCAGGGCCGGAACCGCCTTGGAGACCAGGAAGACCGCGATCGCGACGATGATGACCAGCACCATCGCGCCGGCGGCCACCGAGAGGCCACGGAAACCGGTCTCCATGGAGAACCGGGCCTTCTTGGAGAGGGCACCGCCACCGCCGAAGGGGGGCTCTTCGTAACGGCCCGGTGACATGCCGGAACCGGCGCCCCGAGCGTGACGTCCAGTCACACCCAGGTCGCCGGCGGTGGCGTTCACCGAGCGAGAGGGAATGTCACCCATCTACGCGCTCGCTGTCGTCTCGGAGGGATTAACGAACCGGGGGGTTCAGGACAGCTTGTCGACCGACGCGGCGACCTTGGCGCGCACCGTCTCGGGCAGCGGCGCGTAGCCCAGGCTGCCGAGCTTCTGCTGGCCCTCGGCGCTGGCGGTGTACTTCAGGAAGCCCTGCACGGCCTTGCCCTTGGCGGCGTCCGCGTACTTGGTGCAGACGATCTCGTAGGTCGCCAGGACGATCGGGTAGGCGCCCGCCGTCTTGGTGTTGTAGTCGATGTCCAGCTTCAGGTCGTCGCCGGTGCCCTTGACGGTCGCGCCCTCGATCGCCTTGCCGGCGGCCTCGGGGGTCAGCTCGGTGTACTCACCGGCGCCGTTCTTGACCTTGGCCTTCTGCAGGCTGCTGTTCTCCGCGAAGGACAGCTCGACGTACGAGATGGTGTTCGGGGTGCTCTTGATCTTGGCCGCGACACCGTCCGACTTCGGCGCGCCGGTGCCACCCTTGGTGGCCGGCCACACCTTGGAGTGGTCGAAGGTCCAGTCCTTCTCGGCGGCCTTGCTGAGGTACTTGGTGAAGTTGTCGGTGGTGCCGGACTCGTCCGAGCGGTGCACCGCCTCGATGGTGGCGGACGGCAGCTTGGCGTCGGCGTTCTCCGCCTTGATCGCCGGGTCGTCCCACTTGGTGATGGTGCCGGCGAAGATCTTCGCGATGGTGGCGGCCGACAGCTGCAGGCCGTCGACGCCCTGCACGTTGTAGACCACCGCGATCGGGCCGGTGACCATCGGGAGGTTGAGCGCCGGCGAGGCGCACTTGGCGTCGGCCTGCGGCTGCTCGTCGTCCTTGAGGGCCGAGTCGGAACCGGCGAAGTCGGCGAGGCCGGAGATGAAGGCCTTCACGCCGGCGCCGGAGCCGGTGCCCTGGTAGTCGATCTTGGCGTCGGCGCACGCGGCGGTGTACGCCTTGATCCACTCGTCCATGGCGTTCTTCTGAGCGCTGGAGCCCTGAGCCGACAGGGTACCGCCGGCGCAGGTGCCCGCCGACGGAGCGGCGGCGCCCGTGTCCGACTTGGTGTCGGTGTTGTCGGAGCCGCACGCGGTGAGCGCGATGGTCGCAGTCAGAGCAATGCCGGCAACGAGACCGGACCGCTGGAACTTCACGGTTGTTGTCCCCTTCGGGTTTCAGTGCAGCCGGTCGCTCACCGGCCCGAAGGGAAAACTAAGAGTGCGAAGTGACCTGCGAACCGGTCGCAAATGAACTGGGAGTGAACACGTCTGGCCGTCGAGATGGCCGAGCACTGATTGCCAGTTGTCCGTTAAGTGAACCGCGCTCCCGCCATCCGATATGTCGGATAGGTATGCCCGGTCGTGACCTCAGCGAGATACCGGCTTGTCCTGGGCGTTACCAAGGGTGTGCGCGCCGCCACCATGAAGCACCGCCCGCCCTCACGATCGAGGACTGGCGGCGGGAGCGTTACGCCAGGGTTACCGACGGTAGTTGATGTCCGCCTGGTAGATCTCGAAGCCCAGCCGCCGGTACAGCGCCACGGCCGCCGAGTTCGACTCGTCGACATACAGCCCGGCCACGGTCAGCCCGGCGGCGGCCAGATACCGCAGCCCGGCCACGCTCAGCGCGGCACCGAGCCCGCGCCGGTGCCCGGACGGGTCCACCCCGAGCACGTAGATCTCGCCGAGCGCCGGGTCCGTGCCGGTCGCCGGGTGCACCTTGGTCCAGTGGAAGCCGAGCACGGTGTCCGCGATGTCCACGGCGAGCAGGAAACCGGCCGGGTCGAACCATGGCTCCGCCTCGCGCAGCCGCAGATCCTCGATCGTCCAGCGGCCCTGCTCCGGATGCTCGGCGAAGGCCTTCGCGTTCACCGCGAGCCAGTCCTGCTCGTCGGAGCCGGGCCGGAACCCGCGCACGGTGACGCCGTCCGGCAGCGGGATGTCGGGCAGCGGCTCGAGCAGGGACCGGCGCATCTGCCAGAGCACCCGCGCCCGGGTGAAGCCGTGCCGCTCGGCGAACGCGCGGGCGCCCGGGTCGTCCCCGTGCGCCCAGAAGCCGCGCGCCGCACCGCCGGCCGCGGCCAGCAGCGCGCTGCCGTGGCCCTGCCGCCGGTACGCCGGATGCACGACCAGCTCGCCGGCGCCGTCCTCGACGAACGCGTAGCCGGCGAGCGTGCCGTCCGGCGCGTGGGCGAACAGGTGCCGGCCGCCGCCGTTACGGACGCGCAGCTCCACGTCCTCGGACAGCGGGTACCGCGCGGCCTCGGCCAGCGCCAGGACGGCGGTGGCCTCGGCGGCGGACGGCCGCTCCGTCTCCCTGAGCAACGGATCTAGACCGGGAGTGAGACCGGGTTGTTGTCCGGCAGCTGGCGGCCGGACGGCGGGACCACGAACTTGTAGCCCACCTGGCGCACGGTGCCGATCATCGACTCGTACTCCGAGCCGAGTTTGGCCCGCAGGCGCCGCACGTGCACGTCGACGGTCCGGGTGCCGCCGAAGTAGTCGTAGCCCCAGACCTCGCGGAGCAGCTGGTCGCGGGTGAAGACCCGGCCCGGGTGCTGGGCGAGGAACTTGAGCAGCTCGAACTCCTTGTACGTCAGGTCGAGCGGCCGGCCCTTGAGCTTGGCGGCGTAGGTGTCCGGGTCGATGTTGAGCTCGCCGGCCCGGATCGAGCCACCGGCCCCGGCCGTCGCGTTGTTCAGCCGGCCGACGCTGAGCCGCAGCCGGGCCTCGACCTCGGCGGGACCCGCGCTGGCCAGGATCACGTCGTCGACGCCCCAGTCCGCGTTCAGCGCGATCAGGCCGGCCTCGGTGACCACCGCGATCAGCGGCACACCGATACCGGTGGCGTGCAGCATGCGGCAGGTGGCACGCGCCTCGGAGAGCTCGGATCGGGCGTCGACGAGCACCGCGTCGGGGCTCGGCCCGGACACCAGAGTGCGAACGTCGCGCGGAGCGGTACGAACCGAGTGGGGCAGCAGGTCCAGGGCGGGCAACACGGCGGAAGGCTCACCGGCACGTGCCGTCACCAACAGAAGGATCTCCACACTCACCTCCGTCCTCGCGGCTCGAAGGCCGCTCGGGTGACCCGGTCTGCGCAGCTCAGAGCTCCGCCACCGGAGAGACTGGGCCCGGCGTCACCGACGGGTGGGTTGCGGTTACCTTAACCGATACATCGGCACTCGCCACGGCTTCGCACCACCCAAGTGACGTAGTGAACCCCTGCTGGGTGGCTACGTAACGCGCCTTTTACAAAGTTGGGGCGCCAGGCGGGATTCTGGCACGATCGCTGTCGTGTTCCCCTCCATGCCGCAGGACGACCCCTGGGACGCCGACGCCTCCCGTGACGTCGCGCGCCTGCACCCGGGCCGGCCCAAAGCCGGCATGTACGGGGCCGTGCCGGACGACGAGCCCGAAGAGCGGCCCACCTCGGCGGATCCGGAGACGGACGACGAGGAGGAGTTCGAGGAGATCGAGGTCGTCCCGGTCCGGCCCAAGCTGTCGATGGCGATCGGCGGTTTCGGGGCGCTGGTCGGCGCGGCGCTGATCGCCGGGACGCTGACCACCGGGCCGGACAACCGGTCGGCGTACGCGATCATCCTCTTCGGTGTCCAGCTCCTCGGCCTGCTCGCCTGGACCATGGCGCTGAACCCGCCGGCCCGCTCGGCGACCGCCGCGATCAGCGGCGCCACCGGCCTGGTCGCGTGCTACGTCGCGGCCACCACCGCCGAGGCCGCGCTGCTGCCACTGCTCTACGTGGCGCTGGCCGGTTTCGTGGTGGCGCTGGGCGGCCAGCTGTTCCGGGCCGAGGACCGGCACCGGGTCGGCGACTCGTGGCGGACCACCCTGCTGATCGTGCTGGGTGTGGTGGCCTACGCGCTCCCGATCGTGCTGACCCGGCAGTCGCTCGGCTCGCAGGCCATCCTGGTCTGCGGCACCGGCGCCGGGCTGGCGCTGCTGATCTCCCGGCTGACCGACGCGGTGTTCCCGAAACCGCGGATCGCCGCCCAGGTGCCCCGCGGCGCGGCCGGCATCGTGCTGGGCGCGATGATCGGCACCTTCGTCACCGCGTGGCTGGGCAGTCAGCTGGTGTTCCCGTTCACCCCGGCCAAGGGTGCGGTGGCCGGCCTGATCGCGGCGGTCGCGGCGATCCTGGTCGACCTGGCGGTGAACTTCGGCGAGGCGGGTCGCCGGCTCGCCGGTGAGGCGCCGACGTTCTGGCTGGCCCGGCACATGACCGGTCCGCTCGGTGGGTTCGCGCTCACCTTCGCCGCGGCGTACCTCCTGCTGCACCTCTATCTCACCTGAACCTCTCGTTTCCCGGAGCCGTGGACGTGGGCATGTACGGTCCTCAACAGTCCACGAACCGGGAGGGCCCGTGACCGAGGAGCACCGCACCGACCAGCGCCCGCGCCGCCGCCGGGGCCGGGGCCTCCTGATCTTCGTCGGGGTGCTGCTGCTCCTGCTGCTGGCCGGCCTGGTGGTCGTCGACAGGTACGGCGCCTCGTACGCCGAGGGGGTCATCGGGGACAAGGTCGCCGAGCAGGTCCGCGCCCGCAAGGCCAGCAGCGACACCCCCGAGGTGGACATCAAGGGCGTCCCGTTCCTCACCCAGGTGGTGCGCGGCGAGTACCAGGAGATCCAGATCCAGCTGCCGAACTTCGCCGGCCCGACCGGCACCGGCGACCAGATCCACATGGACCTGCTGGACATCCACGCCAAGGACGTCCGGGCCCCGCTGGACGCCCTGCGCAGCGGCCAGGGCGACGTGGTGGCCGGCACCCTGACCGGCACCGGCACCATCGACTACCCCCAGCTGATCGACCTGATCGGGCAGAAGGGCCTGAAGCTCGCGGAGAAGGACGGCAACCTGGTCGGCTCGGCCACCGTGGCCGTGCTCGGGCAGCAGCTCGACCTGGCCGGCACCGCCAAGCTGTCGGTGGCCGACGGCGGCATCCGGGTCCGTTTCGCGAACGTGAAGGCGACGAATCTGCCGGACCTGCCCGGGATCCAGAGCGCCATCGACGCCTACGCCGGCCGGCTCGGCCTCGATCTGCCCGCACCGGAGCTCCCGCTGCAGCTCAAGGTCCGTTCGGTGAGCCCGGAGAAGGACGGCCTGCGGGTCACCTTCGGGGCCAACGAGGTGAACATCAACGCCGGGGGACTGTGACCCCCGCCTCGTCCCGGATCGTGGTCGGTACTGTTCCGGGCTCTGGAACCGCTGGTAGGGTCCGTTCCATGAGCCCGTTGCTCACGAAAAGGCGCGCGATCGACCTGTGTCGCGTGGCCGCGTGCCTGTGTCGCTCCGTCTGACTGACGGAGCCATGCGGTGCTGAGCACCCTCTCTCATTAGCCCAGGGCATCTCTCTGTCCGGCAGTGGCGCCGTCGCACAAACCAGCCCGTGATCCCACCAATTCTGGGTCCGCGCGGGGTGCGACCACACCTCCGTGCGCTGACTCACCCAATCACCCACACAGGGAGTGAAACGATGAGTCGCGACAACGCACTCGTATCGGCCGACTGGGCCGAGAAGAACCTGGACACCCCCGGCATCGTCTTCGTCGAGGTGGACGAGGACACCAGCGCTTACGACGGCGGCCACATCCCGGGCGCCATCAAGATCGACTGGAAGCGGGACCTGCAGGACCCGGTCCGCCGCGACTTCGTCAACCAGGAGCAGTTCTCCACGCTGCTGTCCGAGCGCGGGATCAGCAACGACGACACGGTGATCCTGTACGGCGGCAACAACAACTGGTTCGCGGCGTACGCGTACTGGTACTTCAAGCTCTACGGCCACGAGTCGGTCAAGCTGCTCGACGGTGGCCGCAAGAAGTGGGAGCTGGACGCTCGCGTCTACACCAAGGACGTGCCGGCCCGGGCCACGACCTCCTACCAGGCCAAGGCGCCGAACCTGGCGATCCGCGCGTTCCGCGACGAGGTCGTGCAGGCCATCGGCGTGCAGAACCTGGTCGACGTGCGCAGCCCCGACGAGTACGCCGGCCGCCTGCTCGCCCCCGCGCACCTGCCGCAGGAGCAGTCGCAGCGCGCCGGTCACATCCCGACCGCGATCAGCGTGCCGTGGAGCAAGGCCGCCAACGAGGACGGCACGTTCAAGTCCGACGAGGAACTCGCCAAGATCTACGGCGACGCGGGCCTGGACGGCAGCAAGGACACCATCGCGTACTGCCGGATCGGCGAGCGCTCCTCGCACACCTGGTTCGTGCTCAAGGAGCTGCTCGGCCAGGAGAACGTGAAGAACTACGACGGTTCCTGGACTGAGTACGGCTCGCTCATCGGCGTGCCGATCGCCCTCGGCGACGAGCCCGGAAAGGCCTGATCATCATGACTGTTCCCACCGCGAACGCCGCGGCCGCCGCCAACATCGCCGGTTGCGCTGCTCCCGACCAGTCCGCTCCCCTCCCCGCGAGCGTCGACCTGGAGAAGGAGACCGTCATCACCGGCCTGGTGCGGACCGCCGAGGGTGAGGCAGTGGGCGGCGCCTACGTCCGCCTGCTGGACGGCTCCGGCGAGTTCACCGCCGAGGTCGTCACCTCGCCGGAGGGCGTGTTCCGCTTCTTCGCCGCCCCGGGTTCCTGGACCCTGCGCGCCCTGAGCCGCTTCGGCAACGGCGAACTCGCCGTGGACGCCACCCGCGGCGTCAACGAGGTGGCCCTCAGCGTCGCCGCCGCCTGACCCACGCTCTGTCGCATCGGGGCGGGACTCCTCCGGGAGTCCCGCCCCTCGTGCTCTGCCCCGCCGGTCTCAGCCGCTGCTGCCGGCGGTGACCACCACCGCGTCCGGCGGGATCTCCGGGCGACGGCGGGACAGCCGCCGGACACCCGTGTTCATCACCGCGATCAGCGGCACCGCCACCAGCGCGCCGACGATCCCGGCCAGCACCACCCCGCAGGCGATCCCGATGATCACCGCCAGCGGATGGATCGCCACCGCCCGGCCCATGATCAGCGGTTGCAGCACGTGGCCCTCCAGCTGCTGCACCAGGATCACCGCGCCGAGCGTGATCAGCGCGACCACCCAGCCCTGGGTGACCAGCGCGACGAGCACCGCCACCGAGCCGGAGACGGCGGCCCCGACGATCGGGATGAACGCCCCCAGGAAGACCAGCGCGGCCAGCGGGAACGGGAACTGCACGTGCAGGATCACCAGCGCCAGCCCGATGCCGAGCGCGTCGATGAAGGCCACCAGCACGGTGGCCCGCACGTACGCCCCGAGCGTCGCCCAGGACGCGTCGCCGGCGTCCGCCATCGACCAGCGCGCGTTCACCGGGAACAGCCGGACGATGAACCGCCAGATCTTCCGCCCGTCCCGGAGGAAGAAGAACGTCGCGAACAGCACTAGCAGCAGCCCGGTGAGCAGCTCGAAGACGGTGGCGGCGGTGGAGATGCCGGTCGATGTGAGCGACGAGGTGTTGTCGTTCACCCAGTCCTGCGCGGAGTCGATGGCCTGGTCGACCTGCTTGTCGGAGAGGTGCAGCGGGCCGGTCCGCGCCCAGTCCTGGATCTGCCGGACACCGGCGCTGGCCTTCTCGGTCAGCTGCGGCACCCCGTCGATGAACTGGTTGACCACCAGGGTCAGCGTCCCGACCACCGCGCCCAGCCCGCCGACCAGCACCAGGAAGGTGGCCGCCGAGCGGGGCACGCGCAGCTTGAGCAGCCAGCCGACCGCCGGGCCGAGCAGCGCGGTGAGCAGCAGCGCGATGGCCAGCGGGACGACCACCACGTCGACCATGCCGATGAACTTCAGCCCGGCGTAACCGACCAGGCCGACGACGATCAGCCGCCAGCTCCAGGCCGCGGCGATCCGCAGCGAGTGCGGTACGTCCTCGTCGTCCAGGCTGCTGGTCGAGCCGTGCACCACGGCCGGCTCGGGCGGCGGCGGAGCGTACTCGTCCTCATCCGGCTCCGGCTCCCGTGGCGGCCGGGCGATACGCGCCATCCGGACCGTCTCCCGTCCCGTGTCGTAGGCCCTCTGCAGGTTTTCCCGGACACGTTGCAAGCGGTTCAACCGCCTACCCCCTCGCCCCTTCGGTTACGCCCCATCACGGTAGTCCGGTGCCGTTCCCGCCGTGCGCCCGCGACTCACCGGTCGCGATCGGGACCACGCGGAACGCCGTGCCGCGCGGCGGCGTACCGTCTGCATTCGTGAGTGCCGACACCGCCCGTACCGAGACCGGACTTCCGATCCGGATGCTGCACGACCGCGTCCTCGTCCGCCAGGACGGTGGGGAGGGCGAGCGCCGCTCCACCGCCGGCATCGTCATCCCGGCCACCGCCTCGATGGGACGGCGGCTGTCCTGGGCCACCGCTGTCGGCGTCGGGCCGAACGTCCGGTCGATAGTGGTGGGCGACCGGGTCCTGTTCGACCCGGACGACCGTTCCGAGGTCGAGCTGCACGGCAAGGAGTACGTGCTGCTCCGCGAGCGGGACGTGCACGCCGTCGCGGCCACCCGCGTCGAGTCGGACGGCACCGGCCTCTACTTGTAGGGCGGCGGCATCGGCGCGAACGGCGGCGGCCCGTAACCAGGCCCCTGGCCGGGCCCGTAACCCGGGCCGTAACCGGGACCGTAACCGCCCGGGTAGACCGGCATCGGCGGTGGCAGCCGCACCGGCACCGGCATCACCGGCTCGGCCGGCGGCGCCACGGCGCGCACCACCCCGTCCGGGAACGTGATCCGGTAACTCTGCCCGTCCCACCAGGCCGGCGGGGTCTGCGGGTCGCGCCCGGCGAAGACCGAGCGGTACCCGGTGACCGCCCCGAGCAGCTCCCGCTCCTCGGCCGCGGCCTTCGCCATCTCCACCTGGTCGCCGGCCAGCCCGCGCTGCATGCCGTCGCGGAGCAGCGCCAGCCGGGTCGCGGCGAACTGGAAGTTGCGCATCGCCTTGCCGCCGGGCGGGCCGGCCACCCGCTTGGCCCACTGCCGGGCCGAGTGCCGCCGGCCCAGGCTGCCCAGGGCGGCCACCTCCGGCGGCGCGAACCAGCCGGTGTGCACGTACTGGAACAGCACCCGCTCGGCGAGCCGGCCCTCCCAGCTGCGCAGCGCGATGGCGAAACCGACGACGGCGAAGAAGAACGGCACCATGAAGCCGAGATAGCCGTACAGCATGATCAGCGACTCGCCGGTGGCCGCGGAGAGCGTCGGCAGCAGGTTGAACGTGCCGTGCAGGATCATCGCCAGCAGCAGCCCGCCGATCGGAGCCAGCCAGCGCACGTTGCGGTCCGCGGAGCGCGCCGCGATGCCCAGGCCGATGCCGGTCATCGAGGTGAACAGCGGGTGCGCGAAGCCGGTGAACAGGATCCGGACGATGAAGATGGCGAACACGTTGGTCAGGCCGGTGGCCGGTCCGTATTCACTGGCGCCCGCGGCGTAACCGTGACCGCCCAGGTACAACACGTTCTCCACCATGGCGAAACCGAGCGCGGAGAGGCCGCAGTAGACGATGCCGTCGGTGATGCCGGACCACTCGGCGCGGCGCTTCCAGAACAGCAGGACCGGGCCGAGCGCTTTCATCGACTCCTCGATGAACGGCGCGACCAGCACCGCGACCAGCGCGTCCGGCAGGCCGATCTTGTCGAACAGCCAGGCCGCGCCGGTGTTGACGGCGAGCGCCGCGGCGGTCGCCACCGCGGCACCCCAGGCGAAACAGAAGATCAGGTACTTCACCGGCTCCGGCTCGTACCGATCCAGCCAGGCGAACGCGCTGGCCAGCAGCGGGACCGGCAGGATCGCCGCGGTCAGGCCGACGGCCAGGCCGGCCAGGCCGATGTTGTAACCCAGGAAGATCAGCATGCCGATGGCGGCCAGGGCGATCAGCGCGATCACCGAGGCGACCGGCAGCCAGCGGCGCCAGCCGGCCCGGCGGCCGGGAACCGGCGCCACGTGCCGCGTCGTCTCGGTCGGGAACGGCGGCACCGCGTCCGGCGAGACGGCCTCGGCGGTCACGTTGACCGGCGTGTACGCGGGCGCCACCCCGTCGGCCGGCCAGGACTGCGCCTCCGGAGGGGAGCTGGGGCGATTGACCGGGTCGGGTGACCCGGTCGGCGAGACGTCGGCCATGCCCGCCAGCGTAGTCACCACGAGCCTGCCCGGCGCCCCCGAGGACCGCCGATGCGATCACGTGGTCATCGATCAGCCGGCGTCCGCCTCCGGTGACGGACCGGGCGGCGGGCCGGGCGGCGGTGCCGGTGGCCGGGATCGGGCGGTGCGGTTCCGGGCGCCGCGCGGCCGTCCGCGCCAGCCCACGGCGTTCCGCACCTGCCGGGTGGCCTCGGCGTACTCCACCCCGGTGGCACGCAACAGGTCGGCCACCGAGGTACGGATCTGGGCCACCACCACGCCACCGGAGTAACCGACCCCGGTGTCGTACGCCCGCCCCGACTCGGCCGCCGCCCGCAACGCCCGCTCCCGGGTGGCCACCGGCTCGACCCCGCGCGCCCACTCCTGCCGCAGCAGGTCCACCGCGTCGCCCAGGTGCCGGACCGAGGCGGGCAGCACCTCGGGCACGCGTTCCCGGTCGCTCAGCGCGGTCTGCGCCCGGCGGATCATCACCCGCACGTTCCGCAGCGCGTAGGTCAACTGGGGAGCGCCGGCCACGTACTGCGCCAGGGCGCCCCGGCTGCGCCAGCGAGCGGGCGCGAACGCCACGTTCTCCCGGGCCGCGTCGATCGCCGTACGAAAGGCCTCGAACGTCCCCTCGGCGGACCGCAACCTGGTCAGCGCCGCCTCGATGACGTCCGGATCGCCCTCGGCGAGCCCCAGCGCCGCCTCGTGCAGCCCGGCGGTGAAGGCGCGCAGCGCCGGATCGGCGGCCCGGCGCACCACGCTGAGCGGGTTGATCGGCAGCAGCACGGTCATCACCGCCAGGCCGATCCCGCCGCCCACCAGCGCGTCGAAGAACCTGGTCCAGGGATGCCCGGTCTGCACCGTCAGCGTGGCGACCAGCACCGCCGAGGAGGCGGACTGCACGATCAGCGGCGGGCCACCGCCGACCGCCGTCGCCACCAGCACGGCCAACAGCACGATCAGCCCGATCTGCACCGGCCCGGTGCCGATCAGCAGGATGATCCCGTCGCCCAGACCGATACCGACGGCGACCCCGGCGACCAGCTCGGCCGTCCGCCGCATCCGCTGGCCGACCGAGGAGGCCAGCGTGATCACCGCGGCGATCGGGGCGAAGAACGGCGCCGGGCGGCCGATCAGATCATGTGCGACATACCACGCCAGGCCCGCGGCCAGGCCCGCTTGCAGGGCAAGCATCAGCCCGGCCCGGGCCCGCATGGCCACCGCGTCGGCCCGATCCTTCGCGACGCCGATCATGCGTGCTACCTCCGTGCCAGGATGGCCATCGTGACATCTTTGCCCGACCGATTCCGGGCGGCGGCGCGGGGCGCCGGCGCCACCGCGACCGACACCGATCTGGACTCCGCCGCAAACTACCTGCTCAGTCGCTGGACCGAGCCGCAACGCCACTATCACGACGTGACCCACCTGTCCGCGGTGCTGGACGTGGTGGACAAGTTCGCCGGACTGGCCCCGAACCCGGACCGGGTGCGGCTGGCCGCCTGGATGCACGACGCGGTCTACGACCCGCGGGCGCTGGGCGACGCGAACGAACGGGACAGCGCCGAGTTCGCCCACGGCCTGCTGCTCGAACTGGGCACGCCGGAAGAGGTCGCGGCCGAGGTAGCCCGCCTGGTCGGCCTGACCGCCGGGCACGCCACCGAGGAGAACGACCCGGACGGCGAGTTGCTCTGCGACGCCGACCTGGCGATCCTGGCCGCCGACGAGGACCGCTACGCCCGCTACACGATGGCGATCCGCCGCGAATACGCCCACGTCCCGGACGGCGACTTCCGCGCCGCGCGCTCCCGGGTCCTCCAGGAACTGCTGAAACTGCCGTCGATCTACCGCCTCGCCCCGATCCGCGACGAGTGGGAGACAGCCGCGCAGCGCAACCTCCAGGCGGAGTTGGAGCTGCTCGCGTAGCGGTCCCGTGCTGCTCGGTCGGCAGCGCCGCCGATCCACCTCCGAAAGGCCCGCACTCCAGCGATCAGAACCGGCCCGCGATCCGGCGTCAGCTCGATCAAGATCTTCCTGACTCGGATCCGCGCTGATCACCGATCGTCGCTCCCGCCAGGGACCCTTCCGGGCTTCGCAGGGCGCTGGCGCGCCCAGAACGCGAAACCCGGAAGGGCGACGTCCGCGGCCGCTCACGACCGCCAACCCAACCCCGAACCCCGCCCACTCCAGCCAGCCGGAAGCCCGGACCACGCCCCGTGACAACCCGAGCCGGCCCCACGGCGGCCTCCTGGCCCTCAGACACCACCACCACAACCAGCCACAACCAACGGCCTGGCACCCACGGTGGCCTCCCGAGCCCGAAGACCACCGTCACGACCAGCCAAGCCCAACGGGCTGGCACTCAGGGTCGTCTCCCGAGCCCGCACACCACCACCAATACCAGCCAAGCCCGACGAGACCGGATCAGCTGGCGCTCACGGTGGTATCAGCAGCCCGGACACCACCGCTCCGACCAGCCACGATCGACGAGACCGACCGGCTGGCACTCACGGTGGTATCCCGGCCCTGGAGAGCACCGTCACAACCAGCCAAGCCTGACGGGCTGGCACTCACGGTGGTATCAGAAGCCCGGACACCACCATCACGACCAGCCACGATCGACGAGACCGACCGGCTGGCACTCACGGTGGCATCCCGGCCCTGGAGAGCACCGTCACAACCAGCCAAGCCTGACGGGCTGGCACTCACGGTGGTATCAGAAGCCCGGACACCACCATCACGACCAGCCACGATCGACGGGACCGACCGGCTGGCACTCACGGTGGCATCCCGAGGCCGGACACCACCGTCACAACCAGCCGCGATCAACGGGCTGGGGCTCAGGGTGGCATCCCGACCGGGAGAGCACCGTCACGACCAGCCGCGACCGACGGGCTGGCGCTCAGGGTGGCATCCCGCGGCCGGAGAGCACCGTCACGACCAGCCAAGCGCGACGGGCTGGCGCTCAGGGTGGTATCCCGACGCCCGACACCACCGTCACGACCAGCCAAGCCCGACGGGCTGGCGCTCAGGGTGGCATCCCGAGGCCGGAGACCACCGTGACGACCAGCCGACGGGGTTGGGGGTTTGGGCGGGCTGCCGGTAGGGGCAGTTCGGCCCGGATGCGGCCTCGCGGTCGTGAGGTGACGGCGGCCTGGCGTCGAGGCACGGGACGGGGCTGTGCGGGTGGGGGCGGGGAGGGCGTACCGGAAAGGGTTTGAATCAGCTGGCGATCTTGCGTCGGGTCAGGTGTTTGGGGCGGCGGAGGCCGGCGGCTCGGAGGCGGGCGGTGAGTTCGCGGGAGGGCACCAGCGTGGCGCCGAGCCAGAGGGCGCTGCGGAAGCGGTGGGCCGGGATGTCGTAGTGGTCGCGGTCGAAGGCGCGACGGGGCGAGCCGAGCATTTCGGCGAAGGCGTGCAGCTCGGCCAGGGAGACGTCGCTGACCAGGTGTGACCAGAGGTGGCCACGGCCCGGCCAGCGAGGCTCGTCGACGAGGATCAAAGGTCGATCTCGAGGAGGTCGGAACTTCGGTCGCCGGGCGGATCGGAGTCGGGGTGCCGGTCGCCGAGGTCGGAGCCTCGGTCGCCCGCGCCTTCCCGCCGGTCGCCCGAGCCGGAGCGGCGGTCGCCCGAGCCGGAGCGGCGGTCGCTCGGGTCGGAACGGCGGTCGCTGGCCAGGCCGCGGACGTCTGGGGCGCCGACTCGGGCGGCGTCGGCCGTGCGGTCGTCGGGCATGGTCTGGGACTCGCGTTCGGCGGTGACGCGGGCCAGGTAGTGCTCGACCTCGCGGGTGCGGACGGTGTCGTCCCAGTCCAGCACTCGGCCCATGACGCGGGCGGCGTGCTCGGCCGACGCGGAGCCGCGGTGTGCCGTCTCGATCGAGATGCGGGTCCGGCGGGTCAGCACGTCGTCGAGGTGCAGGGCGCCCTCGGCGAGCGCGGCGTAGGCCACCTCGACGGCCAGGTACTCCGGGGCGCCGTCGAGCGGGACGGCCAGCTCCGGATCGGCGGCCATCATGGCGAGCAGGTGGACGGTCAGCGTGCCGTAACGCTCCAGCAGGTGCTCGACCACGCCGGTGGTGACGCCGTGCCGGCGGGCCGTGTCCTGCCGGTCGCGCCAGGCGGCGGCGTAACCGTCGGCGCCGAGCAGCGGCAGTTGGTCGGTGCGGGACTCGCGGAACGGGCCGCCCAGCCGGCGCACCGCGCGGTCGATCACGTCGGCGGCCATCACCCGGTAGGTGGTGTACTTGCCGCCGGCCACCAGCATCAGGCCGAGCATCGGCTCGACCACCGCGTGCTCGCGGGAGAGTTTGGAGGTGCTATCCGCCTCGCCGGAGAGCAGCGGCCGCAGCCCGGCGTAGACGCCCTCGATGTCGTCGGTGGTCAGCGGCCGGTCGAGCACCGTGTTCACCTGGTCGAGCAGGTAGCTGATGTCGCGCGCGGAGGCGGCCGGGTGGGACCGGTCGAGCTGCCAGTCGGTGTCCGTGGTGCCGATGATCCAGTGACCGCCCCAGGGCAGCACGAACAGCACCGAGGTCGCGGTACGCAGGATCAGCCCGGCCTCGCCGGTGATCGCCGAGCGGGGCACCACCAGGTGCACCCCCTTGGACGCGCGCACCTGGAAGCCGGGACGGACGCCGACGTCGTGCAGCATCTGCGACATGTCGTCGCTCCACACACCTGTCGCGGCGACCACCGTCCGGGCGCGGACCTCGAACTCCTCCGACCCGGGCGCCTCCAGATCCTTGACCCGGACGCCGACCACCTCGCGGGCCTCGCGCAAGAACCCGGTGACCCGGGCACTGGTCACCACGGCGGCGCCCTGGGCGGCCGCGGTACGGGCCAGGTTGACCACCAGGCGGGCGTCGTCCATCTGGCCGTCGTAGTACCGGATCGCGCCGGCGATCTTGTCGGCGCGCAGGCTGGGGAAGATGTGCCGGGCGCCGTCCCGGCTCAGGTGCCGGTGCAGCGGCATGCCCCGGCCGCCGCCGAAGACGCCGGCGAAGGCGTCGTACGCCGCCACCCCGAGCCCGTAGTAACCCCGCTGCCAGACTCGCTGGGCCGGGTTGCTGGCCGGCAGCGGCACCAGGATCGGCACCGGGCGGACCAGGTGCGGGGCGATCCGGGTGGCGAGCAGGCCGCGCTCGGTCAGCGCCTCGTGCACCAGGTGCAGCTCGAGCTGCTCCAGGTAACGCAGGCCGCCGTGGATCAGCTTGCTGGAGCGGCTGGAGGTGCCGGCGGCGAAGTCGCGCGCCTCGACCAGGGCCACCTTGAGCCCGCGGGAGGCGGCGTCGACCGCCGCGCCGGCGCCGGTGACCCCGCCACCGATCACCAGGACGTCGAACTGTTCGTCACGCAGGCGCCGCAGGTCGGCGGTCCGCCGGATCGGGGAGAGCCGGCCGGCCGAGTAGCGGGAGACGGAGGGATCACGCACCCGTCCCAGGTTAGACCCCGCCGGTGTCACCCCGGCGGAGGAATGTGGCCCGCCCCACACACGTCACTTCGCCACCCGTCCGGCGAGGGCGGTCAGCATCTCGTCGACCGAGGCGGCCGGGTCGGTGACCGGGAACTGGATCTCCCGGATCGTGCCGGCCGGATCGACCAGCATGGTGAGGCGCTTGAGCCGGTCGGTCCCGGCAGCCCGGAAGGTGGGCAGCCGGAGCGCCGTGGCGAGCCGGCCGTCGGCGTCGGAGAGCAGCTCGTACGGCAGCCCGGCGTGCGCGGCGAAGGCGCTCAGCTGGTCGGTGCGCTGGGTGCTGACACCGCGGATCCGGGCACCGGCCCGCGCGAACCGCTCGTGGCGGGCGGCGTAGGTGGTCGCCTCCAGGGTGCAGCCGCGGGTGCCCGGGATGTCCGCCCAGTGCGGCGGATAGCCCTGTGACTCCGGGGCGAAGGCGCCCGGGAAGCAGAACAGCACGGTCCAGGCGCCCGGCTCGGCGGGCGGCACCGGGACGTCGTCCTGCCGGGGCAGGGTGATCTCCGGCAGGGCCCGGCCGCGCAGGGCGTGGGCGCGGCGGTGCTCGGCGGTGCCGGCCGCCGCGGTGGCGGTGAGCGAGCCGTCGCCGAGCACGTAGCGGTCACCCCACTCCTGCAGGGAGAGCAACACCGGGAGCAGTCCCTCGCCCTTGGCGGTGAGCAGGTAGTCGTGGCGCGGCGGACGGTCGGTGTACCGCCTGCGGTGCAGGACGCCGTGCTCGACCAGGGCGGCGAGGCGCTCGGCCAGGGCGCGACGGCTCATCCCCAGCTCTTTCTGCAGCGCGTCGAAGCGGGTCACGCCACCGGCCACGTCCCGCACGATCAGGAACGTCCACCAGTCGGTCAGGACACCGAGGGCCTGGGTGATTCCGCAGTCCACGTCCTGCGGGTCGACTCGCCTCACGATCACCAACTATAGTGCGTTCCATTATGAAACTGACTACCTTCTGGCGCTGGTGGACCGCGGGGGCGACGAGTCAGCTGGGCTCGGCGGTGGGCTCGATCGCACTCCCGCTGACCGCGCTGACAGTGCTGCACGCGTCCGCCTTCCAGATGGGTCTGATCACCGCCGCGACCTACCTGGCCTACCTGCTGATCAGCCTGCCGGCCGGCGTGATCGTGAATCGCCTGCCGTTGCGCGGCGTCCAGGTCACCGCCGATCTGACCCGGGCGCTCGCGGTGGCCTCCATCCCGCTCGCCTGGTGGCGGGGCGCGCTCACGGTGCCCCAGCTGATCGTGGTCGCCCTGGTGGTCGGCTTCGCGGACGTGCTCTTCGACGTCGCCAACCAGACGTTCCTGCCGACGATCGTGCCCGCCGGCCAGTTGCAGGCGCGGAACAGCCTGAACTCCGGCACGCACGCGACCACCCAGCTCGGTGGCTCGGCACTGGGCGGGCTCGCGGTCCAGCTGCTCGGCCCGGTGCCGACGCTGTTCCTCGACGCGGTCAGCTACCTGTTCTCCGGCGCGCTGCTGGGCTCGCTTCCGGCGCGGCGCACCGAGGCCCCGGGCGGTGCTCGCACGCCGATGGCCGAGCTGATCCGCGAGGGGTGGCGCTACGTCATCCGGCACCCGATCATCGGCCCCGGCATGTGGGTGGCGACCTCGATCAACTTCGTCTGCGGCGGGCAGCTGGCGTTGTTCGCCTTCTACCTGGTCCGCGACCTGCACGCGCCGCCCGGCGTGGTCGGGGTGCTGCTGGCCGCCGAGGGGCTGGGCACCGTGGCCGGGGCGGCACTGACCACCCGCTTCACCACCCGCTTCGGGACCGCTCGCGGGCTGATCGTCGCCGGCTTCACCGGGGTGGCCGGCGCCCTGCTCATCCCGCTGGGCACCGGGACGGCCGGGTACCTGGCCTTCGCGGCCGGAAGTCTGATCTTCGCCGGCTCGGTGGTGGTGCTCAGCGTGACCACCCGGACCTACCGGATGGTGCACAGCCCGCCCGAGCTGCTCTCCCGGGTGATCGCCACGGTGAAGTTCGTGTCCTGGGGCGCGATCCCGATCGGCGGCCTGCTGGCCGGCGCGCTGGCCGGGCCGCTGGGCGCCCGGACCACCCTGCTGGTCTTCGGCGTGCTCACCCTCGGCTCGCCGCTGATCTTCTGGTTCTCCCCGGTGCGCGGCCTGCGTGACCTCACCGACGCCGGCCGGGAGAGGCAACCGGCCTGAGACACGGATCGGGCGGGCCGCTCTCGCGACCCGCCCGATCCGGTTTGTTACGGCTGGACTCAGAAGTCCATGTCGCCGCCGCCGGGGGCGCCGGCCGGGGCCGGGTTCTTCTCCGGCTTGTCGGCCACGACGGCCTCGGTGGTGAGGAACAGCGCGGCGATCGACGCGGCGTTCTGCAGCGCCGAGCGGGTCACCTTGGCCGGGTCGATGATGCCCGCGGCCAGCAGGTCGACGTACTCACCGTTCGCGGCGTTGAGGCCGTGACCGGGCTCCAGGTTGCGCACCTTCTCCACCACGACGCCGCCCTCGAGGCCGGCGTTCACGGCGATCTGACGCAGCGGGGCGTCGAGCGCGACCTTGACGATGTTGGCACCGGTGGCCTCGTCGCCGGACAGGTCCAGCTTGTCGAACGCGGTCTTGCCGGCCTGCACCAGCGCGACGCCACCACCCGGGACGATGCCCTCCTCGACGGCCGCCTTCGCGTTGCGAACGGCGTCCTCGATGCGGTGCTTGCGCTCCTTGAGCTCGACCTCGGTGGCCGCGCCGACCTTGATCACCGCAACACCGCCGGCCAGCTTGGCCAGGCGCTCCTGCAGCTTCTCACGGTCGTAGTCGGAGTCCGAGCGCTCGATCTCGGCGCGGATCTGGTTGACCCGGCCCTGGATCTGCTCGGCGTTACCGGCACCGTCGACGATGGTGGTCTCGTCCTTGGTGATGACGACCTTGCGGGCCTGGCCCAGCAGGGACAGGTCGGCGGCGTCCAGCTTGAGGCCGACCTCCTCGCTGATGACCGCGCCACCGGTGAGGATGGCGATGTCCTCCAGCATGGCCTTGCGACGGTCACCGAAGCCGGGGGCCTTGACGGCGACCGACTTGAAGGTGCCGCGGACCTTGTTGACGACCAGGGTGGCCAGGGCCTCACCCTCGACGTCCTCGGCGATGATGACCAGCGGCTTGCCGGACTGCATGACCTTCTCCAGGACCGGCAGCAGGTCCTTGACCGCGGAGATCTTGCTGTTCGCGATCAGGATGTAGGGGTCGTCGAAGACGGCCTCCATGCGCTCGGCGTCGGTCATGAAGTACGCCGAGATGTAGCCCTTGTCGAAGCGCATACCCTCGGTGAGCTCGAGCTCCAGGCCGAAGGTGTTGCTCTCCTCGACGGTGATGACGCCTTCCTTGCCGACCTTGTCCATGGCCTCGGCGATGATCTCGCCGACCGTGGTGTCACCGGCGGAGATGGACGCGGTGGAGGCGATCTGCTCCTTGGTCTCCACGTCCTTGGCGATCTGCGAGAGACCCTCGGAGACGCTGGCCACGGCCGCCTCGATGCCCCGCTTCAGGGCCATCGGGTTGGCACCGGCGGCCACGTTGCGCAGACCCTCGCGAACCAGGGCCTGGGCCAGGACGGTCGCCGTCGTCGTACCGTCACCGGCGACGTCGTCGGTCTTCTTGGCGACCTCCTTGACCAGCTCGGCGCCGATCTTCTCGTACGGGTCCTCGAGCTCGATCTCCTTGGCGATGGATACACCATCGTTGGTGATCGTGGGGGCGCCCCACTTCTTCTCGAGGACGACGTTGCGGCCCTTCGGGCCGAGGGTCACCTTGACCGCGTCGGCGAGCTGGTTCATGCCGCGCTCGAGGCCCCGACGAGCCTCCTCGTCGAATGCGATGATCTTGGCCATACGGCGTTGTCCTCCCGGACATCCGCGGTTCCGAGCCGGATGGGCCCGTCCCCGCACACTGAGGAAGTCTGTGGACGTCACCACCTGGCGATGTGACGTCCTCAGGCCGAGCCGGATAGCCCGCGACGACCGGTTTCGTGCCGCGGCGCCGATGGCGGCGACGCGACCGGAACCCCACCGTCCCGACCTGCTGGCACTCACGGGTCGCGAGTGCCAATCACTTGTTTAGCACTCTCCGGTACCGAGTGCAAGAAACCCCATCTTCCCGCGAAACCCCCGGGCCCGGCCCGGAATCCGGCTAAAGATCTTCATGTGCAGCTCAGGACGGTTTTGCGGCAAGACGGTTGCCGGTGCCCGCCGCTGCGAGTAATGAGGACGCATGGAGAACTGGACCGTGCGCCGGGTCACGCCCGGGGACGCCGGCCGGATGCGCGCCCTGCGACTCGAGATGCTCGCGGACAGCCCCCTCGCGTTCCTGGAGACCCTCGCCCAGGCCGCCGCCCGCCCGCACGAGGGCTACGCGCAGCGCCTGAGCATGTCGGCCGAGGGCCCGGAGCTGTCCCAGTTCATCGTCGACCCGGGTGACGGGCCGCTGCTGGGGCACGCCGGTGGCACCGCGATCCCGGACGAGCCGCTGGTCACGGTGGTCTTCTCGGTCTACCTGACCCCGGCGAGCCGCGGCGGCAAGCTGCTCGCCCAGCTGGTCGAGGCGGTGGCCGACTGGTCCACCGCAGCCGGGCGGCACGAGCTGATGCTCGAGGTGGTGGCGGGCAACGGGCGGGCGGTACGGGCGTACGAAAAACTGGGTTTCGAGGACACCGGGTTGCGTCTGCCGCATCCGACGGTGCCGGTCCTCACCCAGCTGCAGATGCGCCGGCGGATCTGATGTCACCCCGGCGCTGGCATGTCACCCGGACGGTGCTCACCGCCGCGAACGGGACCACCGGCGCCGGGCTGCTGCTCGCCCTCGCCACCCGCACCAGGATCCGCCGGGGCCGGGACGGCGTGCTGATCGCCGAGGGGTGGCGACTGCCGATGCCGCCGGCGTCCTGCTTCACGGTCGGCTCGGTGATCATCACCCGGCGCTCGGCGGAGTGGCTGCTGGCCGGGGAACGCGCCGCGCTGCTGGCGCACGAGAGCCGGCACGCCGGGCAGTACGCCGTGCTCGGCCCACTCTTCTGGCCGGCGTACTGGGTCGCTTGTGGCTGGTCCTACGTGGCGACCGGATCGTTCGGCGTGCGGAACTGGTTCGAACGCCATGCCGGGCTGCGCGACGGCGGTTATCCGGAAGATCTGCCGCTGCGCCCGTGGCTGCAACGGTTTCGCCGGTGAGGTTTGGTCGGGAGGACGGACGCACAACGCCTCCGGCATGAAGCCACTGGGTCAGCGTTGGGTCGTTGGGTCCCTCGGAGATTGTCGCCAAGCTCAGGTGAGGGGCCACTTACGGCGTCGCGTCCTCCCGCGACAAGCATCCTGCCGATCGGGAGATCGGCGCGCAAGTCCTCGGAGGAAGGAATATTCGACAACCGGCAGACTCGCGGTTACTTTCCGCTATCCCAGCAGGCCGGCTTCCCGCGCACCGCGCAGCGACGGCTTGATCCGGTGGGTCGGGCCGACCTCGGAGGCCACCGCGTCGAGCGTCTTCAGGCCCTCACCGGTGTTGTAGACGACGGTCTCCTTGGCCGGGTCCAGCCTGCCGCTGTCCACCAGTTTCTTGAGCACCGCGACGGTGGTGCCGCCGGCGGTCTCGGCGAAGACGCCGGTGGTCTCGGCGAGCAGCCGGATGCCGGCCCGGATCTCCTCGTCGTTCGCGTAGTCCATCCAGCCGCCGGTGCGGCGGACCGCCTCGATCGCGTACGGCCCGGCCGCCGGGTCACCGATGTTCAGCGACTTGGCGATGCCGGTGGGCTTCACCGGGGTGATCACGTCGGTGTCGTTGTGCAGCGCCACGGCGATCGGGTTGCAGCCCTGCGACTGCGCGCCGAACACGGTCCAGCCACCCTCGGGCGCCTCGGCCAGGCCGATCTCGACCAGCTCGCTGAACGCCTTGTCCACCTTGGTGAGCAGCTCGCCGGAGGCCATCGGGATGACCACCTGGGCCGGAATCCGCCAGCCGAGCTGCTCGGCGACCTCGTAACCCAGGGTCTTGGAGCCCTCGGCGTAGAACGGCCGCACGTTCACGTTCACGAACGCGGTGTCCTCGAACTCGTCGGTCTCCACCAGTTCGCTGCACAGCCGGTTGACGTCGTCGTAGGAGCCCTCGATGGCGACCAGCTCACCACCGTAGACCGCGGTGGTGACGACCTTGCCCTGCTCCAGGTCGGACGGGATGAAGACGATGCTCGGCACGCCGGCCCGGGCCGCGTGCGCGGCGACCGAGTTGGCCAGGTTGCCGGTGGAGGCGCAGGAGAACCGCTTGAAGCCCAGCTCCTTGGCCGCGGTCAGGGCCACCGAGACGACCCGGTCCTTGAACGAGTGGGTCGGGTTCTGCGAGTCGTCCTTGACCCAGAGCGGGGCGGTGATGCCCAGCCGCTCGGCCAGCGCCGGCGCGCTGACCAGGGGGGTCAGGCCGGGGTCGAGGGTCACCCGGGTGGCCGGGTCCTGGCCGGCCGGGAGCAGCGCGGCGTAGCGCCAGATGTTCTGCGGGCCCGCCTCGATCTCGGCCCGGGTCACCCGCGCGAGCGCCGCCTCGTCGTAGGCCACCTCGAGCGGGCCGAAACACTCGTAACAGGCGTGCTGCGCGGCCAGCGGGTACTCAGCGGAACACGCGCGGCAGATCAGGCCACGGGCGGGCGAGGTGGAGGTCGTGTTTCCGGGTGCGGTGACGGCAGACGTCATCGAGGCCTTCCTCTCATCTTTCCCCGGCGGCGACCTGCCGCTATGCGGGGACGGAATTAGCACCTGCCGCGCGCGGCCTCGTCCTCGAGACATACGCGGTGGTTGCCGGGGCTTCATCGGGCCGTTCCCTCTGCCCCTCTGGATGAGGTATTCAGTTGTTTCCCGAAGCTTACGACGAGATCGCGCAATCTCCACAGCGAGTTCCCGAGGTGTGAGCGACCTCCTTTGCCGCGCGCCCCTCTCATCGGCTTCGTCGGCTTCTTCGGCGCTTCGTCGGTTTCCTCATCGGCCGGGGTCGCCGTCAGACTCCTCATCCGCCTCGTCATCGGCCGGGATTGCGGACGACCTCCCCATCGACCTCGTCATCGACCTCCTCATCGGCCTCCTCATCGACCTCCTCATCGACCTCCTCATCGGCCGGGATTGTGGTCGGCTTTGAAGATCAACATCAGAATCCTGACTCGGGTCCGCGCTGATCACAGATCGTCGCTCCCGCCAGGGACCCTTCCGGGCTGAGCTGGCCGCTGCGCGTCCAGAACGCTCAGCCCGAAAGGGCGGCGTCCGTGGGTGGGGAAGACCTCGGCAGCACCAGTCAGCCGAGCGGGCCGACGCAGGAGAACTGGGTGGCGACCGGGCGGTAGCCGAGCCGGGTGTTGACCGCGAGCATCGGCAGGTTGGTCTCGTCGTTGCTGGTGAAGGCCCGGGCGACGCCGGCTGCCGCGGCGCGGGTGAGGGCGACGGTCTTGACCAGGCGGGCCAGGCCCCGGCCGCGGTGCGCCGGTGCGGTGGCGGTCATGTCCGACCAGACGCGGTCGCCGTCGCGGACCAGCAGGGAGAACGCGACGATCTCACCGGCGATCAGGGCGGCCGTGCTGATCTCGTGGTCCAGGCCCGGGTTCTGCCAGACGTCGTAGCACCACGTGGTGAAGGAGGGTGGCTGCGGCGGGACGTCGCCTGGCTCGTCGGCGGCGGCAGCGACGTCGGCGGCGTACAGGACTTCCGGGGTCGTCTCGCGGAGCGAGATCAAGCGGACGTCATCCAGCGTCGCGTCGGCTTTGCCAGGAGTCGGTCCGCGCGAGGCGTCCGGCGCCGGCGGATCGGCTCGTTCGGAAGCGGCCGCACCCGGTCCGGCGGGGGCTGCCAGATCGCCTCGCCTGGAAGCGGCCGCACCCAGTCCGACGGGCGCCGGTGGATCGACTCGTTCGGAAGCAGCCGCACCCAGTCCGGCGCGCGCTGCGAGATCGGCTCGTTCGGAAGCGGCCGCGCCCGGCCCGGCGGGCGGTGCCAGGTCGAGGACGGAGTAGCGCAGTTCGCGGAGCGGTTCGAAGCCGCGGCGCCGGGCGAACGGCAGTGCCTCCGGAGTGGCGGTCGCCGCCGCTCGACGGATCCCGGCCGCGCGCAGGTGTCCGGCTGCCGCGGCGAAGAGCGCGCTGCCGATGCCCCGCCCGCGCGCCGCCGGGTGCACCTGGAGCAGCGAGATCTGGCCGAAATCCGGTTCGGCCGTGCGCGCGTTGCGATAGGCCGAGACCCATCCGGCCACCTTGCCGTCCCGCTCGGCGACGAAGGCAGCCCAGTCCTCCCCCGGCGGCGGCTCGGCGATCATGAGCCTGGTGCGGGCCACGCCGCGCACCAGATAGGGATGGACCGTCGCGCTGAGGGCGACCACGGCAGCGGCGTCGTCCGGCTCCGCGGGTCGGATGCTGAAGTCGGCCATCAGCAGATCCTTCAAGCGCGAACCCGGCCGGTCAACGCCATTTCTGCGCGTCCCCGCCCTCGCTCCGCCCGCCCCCACGCTCTGCGCGTCCCCGCCTTCGCTCCACCCGCCCTCACCCCCGCCCTCGCTCTGCCAGACCCCGCGCTCTGCCCGTCCCCGCGCTCGAAAAGATCTTGTCGCGGGTGACAACCCCGGACGAGATCCACTCCGTCTCAGGGGCAGGACGCGCGAACACGGACGGGTCAGGAGGTGACGTCCTTGCGGGTGAAGCGATAGAAGGCGACCCCCCAGAAGACGACCGCGTAGAGGATGGCGGAGATCGCGCCCTTGGCCAGGTCCTCGGTCTGGACCGGGGTGGAGAGCAGCCCCAGCCACGCGTCGCTGTAGTGGGTGGGCAGGGCGTCGCGGATCGATCCGAGCGCGGTGATCTGGTCCAGGATGCTCGACAGGATCCAGAGCAGCACGGCACCGCCGACAGCGCCCAGCGCGGCGTCGGTCAGGACCGAGAGGAGGAAGGCGAGACCGGCCACCACCAGCAGCACCACCGCTAGGTAGGCGAGGATGCCGAGCAGCCGCAGCACGCCCTGGCCCGGCGGGATCTGAGCCGCGACGGTGCTGCCCAGCGGATGCCAGCCGTAACGCAGTGTCCCGACCAGCAGACCCGTGCCGGCCAGCAGGAACAGGGCGAGGAAGGAGTATCCCAGCGCCACGGCCAGCTTGACCGCGAGCAGCCGCGCCCGCGGGACCGGGATCGCCAACAGGTAGCGCAGGCTGCCCCAGCTCGCCTCGCTGGCCACGGTGTCCCCCGCGAACAGGGCGAAGACCACCACGAGCAGGAAGCCGGCCGAGACCGCCAGGCAGAACAGCGCGAAGTTCAGGCCGCCGGAGGTGGCCAGGTCGACGAGGCTGCTGAAGGCTCCGCCGCCGTTGCCGTTGTCGTCGTCACCGCCACCGCCGAACTCGAAGGCGGCCAGGATGATCAGCGGCAGCAGCACCATGAAGCCGAGGGCCAGCTGAGTGCGCCGGCGGGACGCCTGGCGACGGATCTCGGCGACGAGCGGCATCGTCCGCGACGGCCGATACCCCGCCGCCGCGTCGGTGCGCTTCGGCTCGGCGGGGGCTGGGCCGGCTTGGTGCGGGGCTGGCGTGCTCATCGGTCTCCACTTCCCCGGGAGTTGTCGCCCACCAGGGCCAGGAAGGCGTCCTCCAGGCGGCGGCGGGGCACCACCCGGTCGACGCCGACGCCGGCGCGGACCAGGGAGGCGACCACCTCGGCGCGTGGGGTGCCGTTCATGTCGACGATCAGGCCGGTGGCGCCGTCCGGGGTGACCGAGCGGACGCCCAGGCCGGTGAGGATCTCGGTGGCGACCGGGACGTCGGTGACGTCGATCGCCACCGACGGCGACTCACCGACGATCTCCTCGACCGGGCCCGCGGCGACGATGCGGCCCTTGTTCACCACCACGGCGTGCGTGCAGGTCTGCTCCACCTCGGCGAGCAGGTGGCTGGAGACCAGCACCGCGCGGCCGTCGGTGGCGTACCGCTGGAGCACCCGGCGCATCTCGGCGATCTGCGGCGGGTCGAGGCCGTCCGTCGGCTCGTCCAGCACCAGCAGCTCGGGCAGGCCGAGCATGGCCTGGGCGATGGCGAGCCGCTGGCGCATGCCGTGGCTGTAGTTCTTGGTCCGGCGGTGCACCGAGTCGCCCAGCCCGGCGATCTCCAGCGCCTCGTCGAAGCGGGCGTCGGCCCACGGGCGGCCGGTCGCTCGCCAGTACGCCCGCAGGTTCTCGTAACCGGACAGGTGTGGCAGGAAGCCGGGCCCCTCGACCAGCGCCCCGACCCGGGAGAGGATCTGCGCTCCGGGGACCAGCCGGTGCCCGAAGACGTGGATCTCGCCGGCCGTCGGGGTGGTCAGGCCCATCAGCACCCGCAGCGTGGTGGTCTTGCCGGCGCCGTTCGGGCCGAGCAGGCCGACGACCTGGCCGCGCTCGACGGTGAAGCCGATCTCCTCGACCGCCACGAACCCGTCCTGGTACGCCTTGCGCAGCCCGCTCACCACCAACGGCGTGTCCACCAGCTCGGCGTTCACCGTGGTGACCCGGCGACGGCGGCGCGCTCGGCGGACGAGCAGCAGGACGGCGAGGCCGAGCGCGAGCACCAGGATCAGCCCGCCCAGCGCGTACCAGTAAAGCGCCGCGGGCGACGCGATCGCCGTGCCCACCAGGGTCGGCAGCGTCAGCTGCCCGTCGATCGCCACGGTGTAGGTGGCCGGGGCGGCGGGGGTGAGGAACGCCTGGTCCGAGGTGGCCACCACGACCTGGAGCGTGTGCCCGGCCTCGAACTGCCTGACGATCGCCGGGAGGGTGACGGTCACCGGCCGCGCCTGGGCGATGTCTTTCGGCAGGCCGGTCAGCCGGACCGGGGCGACCAGGCCGGCGCTGAGCGTCGGCGCGCCGCTCTGGTCGAGGTCGTAGAGCTTGACGAAGACCACCGCCTCGCCGGTCGGTGAGGCGGCGCGCAGCCGGACGGTCGGCGCGCCGGCCACGTCGATCGAGCCGGCCAGCGGCGTGCTGGTGAAGGTGGCGTGCTGGCCCGGGACGTCGGTGGCGACGTTGCCGCTGAGCAGCGAACTGAGCCGGCCGCCGAGCCCGGGCAGCGAGGAGATCGCCGCCGGGTTGCCGTTCGGCGGGTTGGCGATCGGCTGGGCCGCGCCGCTGAGGGCGACGGTGGTGCCGCCGGTGCCGCCGAGGCCCGGGTACGCCCCGGTCGAGTACCCGTTGGTCACCAGGTCCCGGTCCATCGCGCTGAACCCGGCCACCCGCGACCAGGTGAAGTCGTCGCCGGGCGCGCTCCCCTCGCCCTTCACGTAGCGGTCGAGCCACTGCACCGTGAGGTACTCGACCCGGTCCTGATCGTTGCCGGGGCCGGCGCCGCCGTCGTGCCCGCCGGTGAACCAGGCGACCCGGACGGGCGTGCCGGTGGCGGCGATGCCCCGCGCGTTGGCGTCCGCCTCGGAGAGCGGGAAGAGCGTGTCGACAGCGCCCTGGATCAGCAGCGACGGCGCCTTGATCTGGTCCAGCACGGTGGCCGGGCTGGACTCGCGCAGCAGGGCGAGGGTGGTCGCGTCCGGCACGCCGGTGGTGGCCATCGACAGGTAGGCCCGGCAGACGTCGGCGGCGAACCGCCCGCAGGCCGGGTTGTCGCCGCCCGCGCTGGAGCCGAAGAAGGCGCCGGCCCAGCCCTTCTTGAACACCCCGGTGGCGCCGGTGGCGGCGGCCTGCGGGAGGAACGCGGCGGCCAGGTCGTGCCAGGTGATCGACGGGACGATCGCGTCGACCCGCGGGTCCCGCCCGGCCAGCAGCAGGGCGAGCGCGCCGCCGTAGGAGCCGCCGACCACGCCGACCCGGGGATCGCCGGCCGCGTCGGTGCGCACCTCGGGGCGCTCGGCCAGCCAGTCGAGCAGCCGCTGAGCGTCCTTGACCTCGTAGTCCGGGCTGTCCAGGTGGATCTCGCCGGTGCTGCGGCCGAAGCCCTGCGCGGTCCAGGTGAGCACCGCGTACCCCCGGGCGGCGAGGGACTCGGCGTCCGACCGTACCGAATCCTTGGACCCGCCGAAGCCGTGGGCGAGCAGCACCGCGGGCACCTTGCCGGAGCGCTCGCGCGGCAGCAGGAAACGCGCGTCCAGGTCGACCGGCTGGTCGCCGGCGGGGCCGGTGCGGACCGTGATCCGCAGGTCCCGGGCGGTCCAGGCGGCCCGCTCCGGCAGCACCGCCCAGATGGTCGCGGCGGCGAGCAGCACGAGCACCACCGCGGCGGTGACCGCCCGGCGCCGGGTCACCCGGGGTAACGCAGACATGGCGCCCAACCTAGCCGGGCGCTGCTGAGCAGCACCTGTGAAACCCGATCCGCCGCCGGGACGGCTAGCGTTGACGGTCTACGGTCCGTCCTGTCGATCAATCGGAGGCTTCCGCGGTGGCAGATGAGCTCACGCTGACCGTGACCCTGCGGCCGGCGGCCCTGGATGCCCGCCGCGGCATCGTCCGGCTGCACCCGGAGGTGATGGCCGCTCTCGCCCTGCGCCCGGGCGACCCGGTGCGGCTGGCCGGGACCCGGGTCACCGCCGGGATCGCCGCCAAGGCCTCGGCCGACGCCAGCCGGGCCCTGCTCTACGCCGACGACCTCACCCTGGGCAACCTCGGGATGCGCGACGGCGGGCAGGTCACCGTCGGTCCGATCCCGGTGACCGCGGCGCGCCGGGTGACATTGGCCGGGGCTCCGGAGATCGTCGCCGTGGTCTCCCCGGAGATGCTGCGGCTCGCGCTGCTCGGCAAGGTGGTCAGCGCCGGCGACGACGTGTCGCTGTTGCCGCAGGACGTGCTGCCCGAGGCCGGGAACCGGTCGCTGGTCGAGGCGGCCCGGCGCAGCCTGGCCAACCGGGTCGGTTACGCGTGGACCAGCACCCTGCTGACCGTCGTCGGGGTCGAGGACACCGACGCCGCCCTGGTCACCATGGACACCGTGGTGGCCTGGCAGGACGGGCCGGCGGCGAGCCCGGCCCGGCGGGTCACCGGCGCGACGGCCCCGGGCGAGGCGCCCGCCTCCACCGATCCCGACGTGCCGCCGCCGAGCCTCGACGACCTGCCCGGCCTGCGGTCCCAGGCCAAGGAGCTGGAGGAGTTGCTCGACCTCGGCTTCCACCACCGGGAGGTGCTCGCCAAGCTGGGCACCAGGGTCAGTCTCGGGGTGCTGGTCTCGGGACCCGCCGGGTCCGGCAAGTCCGCATTGGTGCGGGCCGTCGCGGCGACGGTCGGAGCCGAGGTACGCCAGGTCTGGGCCCCGGAGCTGGCCGCGCTCACCAACGACGCGGCCGCCCGGCGACTGCGCGCCCTCGCCGGCGAGGTGCGTGGCGGCAAGCCCGCGGTGCTGCTGATCTCGGACGTGGAGGCGCTCGCGCCCCGTGCCGAGCCGGGCCCGCTCGCGACGGTGTTCCGGCAGGTGCTCCTCGAGACGGTGGCCGCCGGTGCGGCGGTGGTCTGCACCACCAGCAAGCCGGAGGCGGTCGACCCGTCGCTGCGCTCTCCGGACCTGCTCGCCGTCCAGCTCACCGTGCCGCTGCCGGACGCCGCGATGCGCCGCGAGCAGCTGGGCGTGCTGACCAGGGGGATGCCGCTGGCCGAGGACGTACGCCTGGACGACGTGGCCGGGCGTACCCCCGGGTTCGTGGCGGCCGACCTGGGCGCGCTGGCCCGGGAGGCCGGGGTCCGGGCCGCGCTCCGGCAGAAGGTGGCGGACGCGCCGACCGTGACCATGGCCGACTTCGAGGCGGCGCTCGACGTGGTCCGGCCCACCTCGATGGCCGAGTCCACGCTGGAGGTCGCCAAGATCACCCTGGACGACGTCGGCGACCTGGCCGAGGTCAAGCAGGTGCTCACCGAGTCGGTGCTGTGGCCGCTGACCTATCCGGACACCTTCGCGCGGCTCGGCGTCTCCCCGCCCCGCGGGGTGCTGCTCTACGGGCCGCCCGGCTGCGGCAAGACGTACCTGGTCAAGGCGATCGCCGGGACCGGCAAGGCGAACGTGCTCTCGGTCAAGGGCGCCGAGCTGCTCAGCAAGTGGGTCGGCGACAGCGAGAAAGCGGTACGCGAGCTGTTCCGCCGGGCCCGGGAGGCGGCACCGACGCTGGTCTTCCTGGACGAGGTGGACGCGCTGGCGCCGGCCCGCGGCCAGGGCACCGACGGCGGCGTCACCGACCGGGTGGTCGCGGCGCTGCTCACCGAGCTGGACGGGGTCGAGGACCTGCGCAACGTCGTGGTGATCGGGGCGACCAACCGGCCCGACCTGATCGACCCGGCGCTGCTGCGGCCCGGCCGGCTGGAGCGGCTGATCTACGTGCCGCCGCCGGACGGGACGGCCCGGGCCGCGATCCTGCGGGCGTCGGCGCGGGCGGTGCCCCTGGACGAGTCGGTCGACCTGGACGCGCTCGGCGCGGAGCTGGACGGTTTCTCGGCTGCCGACTGCTCGGCGCTGATCCGGGAGGCGGCACTGGCCGCGATGCGCGACTCGCTGGAGGCGTCGACGGTCACCCCGGCGAACGTGCGCGCCGCCCGCGAACGGGTGCGCCCCTCGCTCGACGCGGCGCAGGTCGCCTGGCTGGAGGCGTACGCCGAAAAGCGTCAGGCCTGACAGCGGTCAGCGACGCCGGGTGCGGGCCCGGGCCGACCGCAGACGCCGCAGGCGGCCGATCAGGACCGGGTCCCGCTCGAGCGCTGCCGGATTGTCCAGCAGGGCGTTGAGCAGCTGGTAGTACCGGGTCGAGGAGAGGTCGAAGGTGTCCCGGATGGCCTGCTCCTTGGCCCCGGCGTGCTTCCACCACTTCGCCTCGAAGGCGAGGATCTGCTCGTCCCGCTCGGTGAGCGCGGGCGCGGCCGTGGTGGCCGGCTCCGGGGCCCGCGGGGCGGGAATGTGCTGCTGCTCCTCGACCGGCTGGTCACCGGTCGGTTCGGCGGCGGGCTGCATGGCACTCCCTGACGGCACGGATCGGCTTGCTCGGATGTCTACGCGGGGATCATCAGCATAATGGCGGCCGGCGATCCCCGCGTACGCTACCTCAGGTGATGTCTCGCTTACGGATTGTCATCATGGCGGCACCCACAATGATGAGCGCCACCGTGGCGAACAGCCCGCCGGCCATCTGCCAGGTGATGGTGAACGTCGGCTGTTCGCAACCGTTGGTGGCGGAATAGTCACACGGCGCGTTGTAGTCGACCACTTCGTAGGACTTGAGCATCCATCCGCCGATCCAGGCCGGCAGCAGATATGCCTCGTAGAATTTCGCCCGCGCCAGCTCGAGCACGATGCCCAGGCCGAACTGGAAGATCACGATGACGCCGATCGCCGCGCCCAGCGCCGCCGCGGTGTGCCGGCCGATCGAGGCGACGCCGAAACCGATCGCGCCGGCCACCAGCACCAGGGCGAGCCCGCGCAGCCCGGTCAGGCCGATCGACTGCCAGGCGCCCGGGGTCACCCGCTCGGTGGTCCCGCGCAGCGTCGCGATCAGCCAGAACAGCCCGGTCCACACCGCTCCGGACAGCACGCTCAGCCCGAACAGCCAGCTCAGCAGCGCGACCAGCTTGGTGGACAGGACCCGCAGCCGCTGCGGCCGCCAGAGCAGCAGATTCATCATGCCGCCGCTGTTCCACTCGGCACCCACGAAGGACGCCCCGATGATGAACGCGACGAGCGCCAGCATGGCCGCCCAGGCGACCACCAGCACGCCGAAGTCCTCCCGGAAGTCGAACGGGGGCGTCAGGAACTGATCGGACGAGATGTCCTCGCGGGCCGGCCCGCTGATGTTGTCGCAGTCGCCGCCGAAGTTCGACGGGTTCTGCCGGCACTCCTGCCGAGCCTGCTCGGCGAACTGCAGCTGTTCCTGGTAATCCCGATCGGCCGCCGCCTCGGCCGCGGCCCGCGTCTTCGCCGTGGTCTTCTCGTGCGTGTACGCCGTGCCGCCGGCCAGCAGACCCAGCACGACCAGCGCGATCAGCACGAAGAACTTGGTGAAGCGCCGCTTGGTCAGCCGGCGCATCTCCGCCCGATAAAGGCTCACTGACCCCACCCGCTCCGCGTCGCCGCCACCTGGTCCACCTGCCGGTTCGCCCCATCGACCGGCGCGGTGCCGGTCAGCTCGAGGAAGACGTCCTCCAGGTCCGCCGAGACCGGGGTCAGCTCGGAGACGTAGATCTGCCGATCCGCCAGCAGCTTGGTGATCTGAGCCGGATTACTGGCGTTCCCCACCGTGAAGTGATCTTTCTCCAGGGTGATCTGCGCACCCGCGGCGCGCAGCAGCTCGGTCGCGCCGAGCAGGTCCACGCCCGGCTCCAGGCGCACCTTGACCGTCGTCGAGGTGTGGCTGGCCAGCACGTCGGAGACCGACCCGGCGGCCACCCGCCGACCGGCCGCGATGATCGTCACCGAGTCGCAGATCAGCTGGATCTCGCCGAGGATGTGGCTGGACAGCAGCACTGTCATCCCGGAGGCGGCCAGGTCCCTCATCAGCGTGCGCATCTCCCGGATGCCGCCCGGGTCCAGGCCGTTCGCCGGCTCGTCGAGGATCAGCAGCTTCGGCTCCTTGAGCAGCGCGGACGCCACCGCGAGACGCTGCTTCATGCCGAGCGAGTAGGTCTTCACCCGCTCCTTGGACCGGTCCCGCAGGCCGACGAGCTCGAGCACCGCCGGCACCCGGAGACGGTTCACGCCACCCGCGTCGGCGAGCAGCGACAGCGTGGTCTCCGCGGTGAAGTTGCCGAAGAACTGCGGGCTCTCCACGATCGCACCGACCAGGCCGGACACCTCTGGCAGGTGCCGGGGCACCTCTCGGCCCAGGATCGCCATCCGGCCATCGTTCGGCTTGATCAGGCCGAGCAGCGTACGCAGGGTGGTCGTCTTGCCGGAGCCGTTCGGACCGAGGAAGCCGTGCACCTGCCCGGCCTCCACCACCATGTCGAAGCCGTCCAGCGCCTTCCGGACACCCTTGCGGCCGCGATACGTCTTCCGCAGCCCTGATATCTCGAGTACGGCGGTCATCGCCGCACCCTAAGTGATCGACGCTCGTTTTTCAGGCACAGATCACTTCGACCCCGGCCTCCCGGAAGGCCGCGATCGTCGCGGGGGTGGCACCGGAGTCGGTCACCAGGGTCTCCACCTGGGTGATCGGGCAGATCCGGGCGAACGCGTGACTGCCCAGCTTCGACGAGTCGGCGATCACCACGACCCGCTTGGCCCGGGCCACCATCAGGCTGTTCATCGCCGCCTCGCCCTCGTGGTGCGAGGCGGCGCCCAGCTCCACGTCCAGCGCGTCGACGCCGAGCAGCGCGATGTCCAGCGTCACCTCCTTGAGCAGCGCCCCGCCGAGCGGGCCGACCACCTCGAAGGACTGCGGGCGCACCACGCCACCGGCCACCACGATCTTCATCCGGGAACGGAGCAGCAGTTCGTTGGCGATGTTCAGGGCGTTGGTGACCACGGTGAGCTGGGAACCCTCACCGACGGCGTTCAGGTCCGGCCGTACCGCCAGGGCCCGGGCCACCTCGGTGATCGTGGTGCCGCCGTTCAGGCCCACCACGGCACCCGGGCTGACCAGTTGGGCGGCAGCTTCGCCGATCCGCTGCTTCTCCGCCGAATGCTTGGCGCTCTTGTAGCGCAACGGCAGGTCGTAGGAGACACCGTTGGCCACCGCACCGCCCCGGGTGCGAGTGATCATCTGCTGCTGAGCGAGCTGATCGAAGTCCCGCCGGATGGTCGCCTGGGAGACGTCCAGGCGCTCGGCGGCCTCCTCGACGGTCACCCGGCCGCTCTCCGTGAGTAGCTCCAGCAGGGCATTCCACCGCGCGTACCGGTCCACCCGACACTCCCCGATGCACGTTTCATGGTAAGTGTGTGCACATTAGTGCGCGAAAGGCGGGGAAGCAAAGCGAGCCGCTGCGCGGTACTTGCCCCCGCGCCAGGCCCATGAGCACAATAACGCGCGAAATACCCGGGTACCGAGCTTGAATGCGCAGCACAACCGCTGAGGATGAGCCATGACGCACGTAAAGGCGGAGATCGCCAGCCAACCGGACTGCTGGCGGCAAGCGGCCAAACTGGCCTCGTCGCCGGGACTGCCGGCCCGCGGTGAGCGCGTCGCCGTGGTCGGCTGCGGCACCTCCTGGTTCATGGCCAAGTCCTACGCGGTGCTGCGGGAGCAGGCCGGGCACGGCGAGACCGACGCCTTCCAGGCCTCCGACTTCCCGTACGGGCGCCGCTACGACCGGCTGATCGCGATCACCCGATCCGGTACCACCACCGAGACCCTGGACGTGATGCGCGCCGTCGGCGAGCAGACCCCGGTCACCGTGATCACCGCCGACCCGGCGCAGCCGGCCGTCGACGTGGCCGGGCACGCCGTGGTGCTGGACTTCGCCGACGAGCAGTCGGTGGTGCAGACCCGGTTCGCCACCAGCACGCTCGCCCTGCTCCGGGCGCACCTGGGCCAGGACATGGACACCGTGGCGATGGACGCCGAGGTGGCCGTGCGGCTGCCGCTGCCGGTGCACCCGGCGCTCACCGACCAGATCACCTTCCTGGGCCGCGGCTGGACCGTCGGGCTGGCCGAGGAGGCCGCCCTGAAGTGCCGGGAGACGGCCGGGTTCTGGACCGAGTCGTACCCGGCGATGGACTACCGGCACGGCCCGATCTCGATCGCCGGCCCGCGCCGGGTGGTGTGGGCGTTCGGCGAGGTGCCGCCCGGCCTGGCCGACGAGGTCGAGGCGCGCGGCGCCGCCTTCGTGCACAGCCGGCACCACGGCGGGTACGCCTCGCTGGGCCGCTGGGTCGGCGGGCGCGCCCCGCTCGACCCGATGGCCGACCTGGTCCTCGCGCAGCGGGTGGCGGTGCTGCTGGCCACCACCCAGGGCCTGGACCCGGACAACCCGAGCGGCCTGTCCCGCTCCATCGTGCTGCCCGACTCGCTGTCGTGAGCGACACCGTCGTCATCGCCCTCGACGTCGGCGGCACCGGGATGAAGTGCGCCCTGGTCCGCCCGGACGGCGTGGTGCACCACGAGGAACGCCACCCGACCCTGGCCGCCCGGGGCCCGGCCGCGGTCACCGAGAACATCCTGTCGGTCGCCGAGGGACTGGCCGGCAGGGCGCGGGCGGACGGGCTCACCCCGGTGGCGGCCGGCATCGCGGTGCCCGGGGTGGTCGACGAGACCACCGGGGTGGCGGTCTGGTCGGCGAACGTGGGCTTCCGCGACGTACCGTTGCGCGACCTCGCCGCCGGCCGCCTGGGCCTGCCCGCGGCCCTCGGCCACGACGTGCGGGTCGGCGCCCTCGCCGAGGCCCGCCTCGGCGCCGGGCGCGGCCGGCGGCACGTGCTGTTCGTGGCGATCGGCACCGGCATCGCCGGTGGCCTGGTGGTGGACGGCTCCGGCTACTCCGGCGCGCACGGCGCGGCCGGCGAGATCGGACACGTCACGGTCCGGGCCGGCGGCACCCCGTGCGGCTGCGGCCTGCGCGGCTGCCTGGAGGCGGAGGCCTCGGCCAAGGCGATCGGGCGCCGGTACGCCGAGCTGTCCGGCAACCCCGACGCCACCGCCTTCGACGTGGCCACCCGGGCCGCGGCCGGCGAGGAACTGGCCGGGCAGGTGTGGCGGGACGCGGTCGAGGCGCTCGCCGACGGCCTGCTCACCGCGCAGGCGCTCTACGACGTCGGCGTGGTGGTGCTCGGCGGCGGGCTGGCCGAGGCCGGCGACCGGCTGCTGCTGCCGGTCCGCGACGCGTTCGCCAGGCGGGTCACCTTCCACCGCACCCCCGAGATCGTCCGGGCCGAGCTGGGCGACACCGCCGGCTGCCTGGGCGCCGCCCTGCTCGCCCTCGACTCCCTGGGGACCCCCGCATGACCCGCATCTCCGGCCGGATCGTCACCCCGTCCGCGATCGTCACCGGTCACCTCGACATCGCCGACGGCCTGATCACCGCGATCACCCCGGACGACACGGCCGGCGACGACGTGATCGTGCCCGGCTTCATCGACCTGCACTGTCACGGCGGCGGCGGGCACACGTTCACCACCGGTGACCCGGCGGCGGCCCGCGGCGCGGCGGCGTTCCACCGCTCGCACGGCACCACCACGATGCTGGCCAGCCTGGTCAGCTCGCCGTTCGAACTGATGCGCTCGGCGACTCTGGCCTACAAGCCGCTGGTCGACGAGGGGGTCCTGGCCGGGATCCACTTCGAGGGGCCGTACCTCTCCGCCACCCGCTGCGGCGCGCAGAACCCGGCATACCTGCGCGACCCGGTGCCCGCCGAGATCACCGAAGTGATCAAAATCGGCGAGGGCAGCGTGCGGATGATGACCGTAGCCCCCGAACTCGACGGCGCCCTGGCCGCGATCAGCCAGCTTCGCGACGCCGGCGTGCTGGCCGCCATCGGGCACACCGACGCCTCCTACGAGCAGGTGCACGCCGGCGTCGCGGCCGGCGCGACGGTGGCGACCCACCTCTTCAACGGCATGCGCCCGGTGCACCACCGCGAGCCGGGCCCGATCGTCGGCCTGCTCTCCTCGACCGCGACCGTCGAACTGATCGCCGACAACATCCACCTGCACCCCGGCGCGCTGGCCTTCGCCGCCGGGACCGCCGGCCCGGCCCGGGCCGTCCTGATCACCGACGCGATGGACGCCACCGGCATGCCCGACGGCGAATACGACCTCGGTGGCCAGGCCGTCGTGGTAGCCGACCGCGTCGCCCGCCTGGCCCGCGACGGCGCGATCGCCGGCAGCACCCTGACCATGGACGTGGCCCTGCGCAACGCGGTCGCCGCCGGCCTGCCCCTGCAGTCCGCGGTAGCGATGTCCGCGACGACACCGGCCCGCTTGCTGGGCCTCACCGACCGCGGCGCCCTGGAACCGGGCCTGCGCGCCGACGTTGTCCTGCTGGATGCGGATTTGTCGCTCAAGCAGGTATTTGCCGCCTGAGTCGGCAAGCTGGCACACGATCTTTATTTGCGCAGGTCCGCTGGGGTGCGGATCGCATGCTCCCGCGCGGGCCGAGGCCGGCGATCTGGCCGCTGCGCGTCCATAGCGATCGCCGCCCTCTGCACGGCCCGCGGGTGGTCACCGAAACCCTGCCAACCCGCACCGCCGCACGACCCGCACCGCGCTGTCCGCACCGGTGCGCCATCCGTACAGCCGCGCCTCGTGCACCCCGCTCTGCCCGCACCGCTGCGCCACCCGCACAGCCACACCCTGCGCCGCTGCAACCTCGCACGGCCGCGCCACCTGCCCCACGCCACCTGCACAGCCCACCGCCGGACCCACGCACCTGCACAGCCGCGCTGCTAAGACTGCGGCGCCACCCGCACCGCCGCGCCACCCGCACCCCCGCACCACCCGTACCCCCGCATCACCTGCGTAGCCGCACCGCCGCGCAACCCGCGCCTTATCCACAACTGCCCGCTTGTCCACAGCCCGCCTCGTCGCGCCCCTCGAAATTCGCCACACTGTCCAAGGAAGGTCCCCCTTTGGGAGGGTGGGCTGCGAGCGCGGCCCGGTGACTGTGGGGCCGCCGAGCGCAGGAACCGCCGCACGCAGAAACCGCCGCACGCAGAAACCGCCGCACGCAGAAACCGCCGCACGCAGAAACCGCCGCACGCAGAACGCTCGACCGCAGGTCAGCCCACCGCGGGGCCCCGACCGCACCACTCTCCCCCATGCAGGAGTCCGATCGCAGGATCCACCGACCTGAGCGCCCTGTAAGAGCGAGCGACCCGCTGGAGGCGGGCCGGTCGGAGCGGCAGGTGGGGGCGGCCGGATAGAAGCGGCAGGTGGCCGGTAGAAATGGCGGGTCATGAACGGCGCGCCGGAAGCGGTCACCTCGGAGTGGCGGGTTGCAGCTGCTGCTCGAAGCGGGAGCAGGCACGTCTAGCGGCTCGAGAGCCAACCCGCCCCGCCAACCCTCAGGACACGGTCTGGGAATGTCCCGGCGCTAGGTGCACATAGGGTGCCCCGGTCGGAGCCGGCCCCTGCTCACCCAGAAAATTGCCCAGCATGGTGACCCCGAGCGAGTTCAGGGCACCGTCGTGCACCCCGATCGCCCGCTCCGGCTTGACCTCGCGGACCCAGTCGATCAGATCGGCGACCCGGGACCACGGGCCGTGCACCGGCAGGAGCAGGGTGCGCACCGCGACATCAGGCACGGTGAGCGCGTCGCCGGGGTGGAAGACCGCCTCGTCGATCAGGTAGCCGACGTTCGGCACGCGCGGGATGTCCGGGTGCAGTTCGGCGTGCCAGCGGCCGTAGGCGCGGATCTCGAACCCGTTCGCGGTGAAGGTGTCGCCCTCGCCGACCACGTGTACCCGCGCCGGATCACCGTCGAAGGCCCGGGCCACCGACTCGTTGGTCCACACCCGCAGGGCTGGGTTCGCCGCCAGCGCCGCCGCCAGCTTCTCCGGGCTGAAGTGGTCGAAGTGCTCATGCGTGATCAAAACCGCGTCGGCCCCGGCCAGCGCGTCCTCCGAGGTGAGCCCGCCCGGGTCGATCACCAGCCGGCGGCCGTCGCGCTCCAGCCGCACGCAGGCATGGCCGAACTTGGTCAGTTCCATGTGACCCTCCAGGTCTCGTCCGGCGCCACGCACCACGGCGCCATTTGTACAACAGTGTTGTACAACAGTGTTGTACATTATGGCCATGGCCGTGAGCAACGAACCCGATCTACCGGACGTCGCCGAGCAACTGCGGCAGGCGATCGGCAGGCTGGTGCGCACCACCCGGGCGCACGCCGACTCGCTGCCGCGCACGCACGCCGAGACGATGGGCTATCTCAGCCGCGAGGGTCCACGCACCATCGGCGAGTTGGCCGCGCTGCGCCGGGTCAGCCACCAGAGCATGAGCCGCACCATCGGCGAGCTGGAGAAACTCGGGTTCGTCAGCCGCGCCCCCAACCCGGCCGACGCCCGCGGTTTTGTGATCACCCTGACCGCACCGGGCGAGGAGGCGCTCGACCACGACCGAGCCGCCCGCCGGGAGTGGGTCGCCTCCCGCATAGCCAGCAGCCTCACCCCGGACGAGCAGCGCCTGCTCGCCGCGATCCCCGCCCTGCTCGACCGGCTCTCCGGCACCGCCGGCCGGTGACGGGTCAGCGAGAGGCCGAGAAGGCGGGACCGTTCCAGCCGCGCGGGGCGGGCAGGGGGATCCGGTCCCACGGGATGCGGTCGAGGAGGCGGGCCAGGAGGAGGCCGAGCAGCAGCCCGGCGATCGAGTCGGTGAGCCAGTGGAAACCGGTGTAGACGGTGGTGACGAAGACGATCGCGACCGGCAGGACCCGGATGGCGAAGAACTCCCACCCAGTCAGGGCTCGGCCCAGCAGGGCAGCCGCCAGGATCGCGAAGACCGCGTACCAGACCAGCGAGTTGCCCAGGTGCCCGGACGGGTAGCTCATGCTCAGCTTGCCGCTGGCCACCGCATTGAACATCTCGACCTTGTCCGGGCCGGTGTATCGCGGCGCGGCCCGGTCGAAAAAGATCTTCATCGGCCCGATCGTCAGAAATGTCACGACGTAGGCGGCGATGCCCGGCAGGGCCGCCCGCAGCGAGTGCGTCCGCCGCACGAGCAGCCCGGTCAGGATCAGTGCCACCGGGGTGAGCACCTGACCGCCCTGCCCCAGATAGTTGAGCGCCCGCGCGGTCCAGTACGGCACCGCCGGCTGATGTGCCAGCGACCACGCGGCCACCCGCTCGTCGAGCCCCAGCAGGTGGCCGTCGATCAACGCCACGGTCAGTGCCCCGAACGCCGCGAGCAGCAGAAGGTCGGGCCACCAGGACAGGACGCGGCGTTGGATCATTCGTAGAAGTTAAAGGTACGCGCGCAACTTCGTGGCCAGCAGGTCACCACGAACCCCCGAATTGGGGCAACCGCCGAAGTGGTGCAGCGCCACCACCTTGTTGGTCTTGCGGGACAGCACCGGCGAGCCGGACGAGCCGCCGGCCGTGTCACAGAAGTACGAGACGTCGGAGTGCGCGGCGTACCCGGTGTAGTCCGGGTTGTCGACAGCGCAGTTGCCGGCCTTCTCCCCCTTGGCCCCGGCGATCCGGGTCGGCTCGCCGGCCGGGTGCTGCGGCACGTAGAGCTCGGTCCCCTTGGCCGGCCGCGCGGTGTCCAGCGTGAGGTAGCCGAATTTCGCCACGTCGTCGAAGCCGTCGACGCTGAACAGCGTGTAGTCCAGCACGTGGTCGGTGGAGACCACCTGGTCACCCCACACCTTGGTCGGCTTGAACACGTCGTCGCCACGGCACTTGGCGCACTGGTAGTTGAACCACACCTCGGTGTCGTACGCCTCCTCCGAGGTGGTCAGGCAGTGGTTGTTGGTGAGCATCCGGTTCTTCGGGCCGACCCGCCAGCCGGTGCACAGCTCGGTCCCGTTGATTAGCAGCCGGGCGATCGCCTTCGACTTGATGTAGGCGACCGGGTCCGCGGACTGGTAGCAGACCGCGTCGATGGAGGTGTCGCTGCCGCAGACCGACTCCTCGCGGCCGGTCCGGCCGGTCCGGCCGCCGGCCGGCTCGGGGACCCGGGCCTGTTCGGTACGACTGAACCCCCGCGCCACCCGGTCCACCCGCACACCCAGCCCCTCCAGGGCGGTACGCAGCCCGAGCGGGTCCAGCGCCCGATGGATCTCGACGATCGCGGTGTCCCCCGTGATCGACATCGCCCATTTACCACCATTTTTCGCCGCATAGCGGTAGGACTCGGTGCCGTCCGCGCTGGAGACGGTGACATAGTCCCCCGGCAGCATGGCCATCCGGGCGAAGTGCAGCTTGACGTAGGACGCCCCCGGATACCGGAAGGTCTGCCGCGACGGCCCGGCCAGGTAGCCGAGCAGCTTGCCGACGTGGAGCAGCTCTCCCACCCGCTGCCGCACGGGCGCCACCCCGGCCGACTCCAGGACACGCTCCGCACGTGCCGGAGATTTGTCCGTTTTGTGGGAGGATTCCGGGGCGGGTGAGGCGGATGTGGCGCGGACGGCGGACGGCGAGGCGGTGGGCGAGGCCCGACGCGGCGCCGGCGGATCAGCCGACCGCACGGCGACCGTCGCGCCCGACGGCAGCGCGGCCGCCACCGGCGTACGCGGCACCCCGGGCGCCTGCTGCCAGGTCCCGACCGGACCGTCGTCGCCGTGCTTCGCCGTCATCGCGCCGGCCACCCCGGCCAGCACGAGGGCGGCGCATGCTCCGACGACGATCGCTGTCTTGCGTCGCATGCCACTCCCGGGTACGTCGTAGGCGTTTTCGCACCTGTGTAACGAGCCACCTACGAGCACGACGCGGAGCCGGACCGGGCACACTTGGTCGGTGCGCATCACCTCCGCCCTCATCGACCCCGCGCTGCTGGACCTGCCGTGGCACGTGCCGCTGGAGGACTGGCCGGCGGATCACCTGGTCGCCCTGCCGCAGGGCATCTCCCGGCACGTCGTGCGCTTCGTCAAGCTCAACGACGTGGTCTACGCGATGAAGGAGACCAGGGAGCGGATCGCGGAGAAGGAGTACGACCTGCTCCGCGCGCTGGAGCGGATCGACTTCCCGGCCGTGCAGGCGGTCGCCATCGCCACCGACCGGCAGACCCTGGCGGGCGAGCCGCTGGAGACCGTGCTGGTCACCAGGCACCTCCAGTTCTCGCTGCCCTATCGCGCGCTGTTCTCCCGGGTGCTCCGGCCGGACACCATGAACCGGCTGCTCGACGCCCTCGCCGCGCTCGTCGTCCGGATGCACCTGACCGGCTTTTCCTGGGGCGACTGCTCGCTCTCCAACACGCTGTTCCGCCGGGACGCGGGCGCCTTCGCCGCCTACCTGGTGGACGCCGAGACCGGGAACCTCTACCCGAAACTCTCCGAGGGCCAGCGCAGCGAGGACATCGAGATCCTCCGGCTGAACATCTTCGGCGAGTGCCTCGACCTGCAGGCCGCCGAGCTGCTGCACGAGTCGATCGACCCGGAGAAGGTGGTCGACGACATCGTCGGGCGCTACGAGCGGCTGTGGCACGAGGTGACCTATGAGCAGGAGGTCGCCAGGGACGCCCGGCACCACATCGAGCGCCGCATCCGCCGGCTCAACGAGATGGGCTTCGACGTCGCCGAGGTGTCCATGTCGACGGTGGACGACGGCTACCGGGTGCGTCCCAAGGTCGTCGACGCCGGTTACCACACCCGCCGGCTGATGCGCCTGACCGGCCTCGACGCCGAGGAGAACCAGGCCCGGCAGCTGCTCAACGACCTGGACACCTACCGCGCGGAGAGCGCGCTGACCGACGAGCAGCAGGCCGCGCACCGATGGCTGACCGAGGTCTTCGAGCCGGTGGTCCGCGCCGTCCCGCCCGCGCTGCGGCGGAAACTGGAGCCGCAGGAGATCTTCTCCCAGATCATCCAGCACAAGTGGCTGCTCTCCGAGCGCGCCGGCCGCGACGTCGGGATGGCCCCGGCGGTCCAGTCGTACCTGACCGAGGTGCTGGTCAACAAGCCGGACGAGCAGGCGGTGCTCGGCGTCGACGCCGACGAGCTGTCGGTCTAGGTCCGCTTCGGCGATTCCGGTCAGAGCCTCTTCCGGTACGCCGGGAGCGCGCTGCCCGGCGTACCGGAAATCGGCCGCCGCGAGCCGCGGCGGCCCGTGACCGGCGAGCGGGGTCAGGGTTTCGATCTCTCGACCAGGGCTCGCAGCGCGCGCTGGCGGGCGACGACCAGGATCCGGTCGCCGGGGGCGAGCACCCGTCGCGGGTCCGGCCGCCAGTCCATCCACTCCTCGCCGGTCGAGGCGCCGGACATGCCGATCACCCGGGCCTGGCCGGGGTGGTCGACGTCGCTCAGCAGCGCACCGTCCAGAGTCGACGCCTCCCGCACGGTGACCGTGCCGACCAGCAGCACGTGCCGGTCGACCGGGATGCTGGCGTGCACGTTGCGGTCCAGCAGGGCGGCGGCGAACACCGGGGCGCAGAGCCGGGACACGCTGCGCGACGCGGTGATGTCGAACGCCGACTCGATCCGCTGGGCGAAGTCGTCGTCGAAGAGCCGCAGCACCACCCGCAGGTCCTCGCGGATGCCGCGGGCGTGCAGCGCCGCCTGCAGGTTCACCGGGTCGTTGGTGGAGACCACGACGAGCGCCCGGCAGGTGGCTATCGACGCGGCCTGCAACGTCTCCTCGCGGGAGGCGTCGCCGACGATCACCGGTACGCCGCGCCGCTGCGCCGATTTCACCCCGCGGGCGTCGGCGTGCCGGTCGATGGCGACCACCCGGACGCCCAGGTCGTGCAGCTGGCGCAGCACCTGGGTGCCGACGTTGCCGAGCCCGACCAGCACGATGTGATCGCGCAGCGCCCCGGCGAGCCGGCCCTGGCTGAGCGCCAGCCGGGCGTTCACCATGCCGTCCACCACCGCCGCGGTGATCAGCGGCAACAGCGCCAGGCCGGCGATGGTCAGCACCAGCTGGGCGGCCTGCGCGACAGCGTTGCGCTGGTCCTCCACATCGGACGCGCCGACCGCTGTCATCAGCGTGACGTAGATCGACTGCCAGAGGTCGTGCCGGGTGTCGTCCCAGGCGTTCAGCACCGCGCCGGCCAGCACCGTGGTGATCAGCGTGATCAGCACCGCGACGCCGAGCTTGCGGTTCAGCGCGGCGCGCAGCGCCCGGCCGAAGGCGGCCAGCGGGCGACGCCGGCGGCCGGCCCGGGCCAGCAGCCGGCGGGTGACGTCCTCGCCGGGCGGGCCGGTGGCCTCGGCCAGCACCAGGTCGTCCGGCCGCGCGGCGCCCGGCGGCGGCTCGGCCGGCAGCACCGCCACCGCACCGTCGTCGCCGCTGGCCAGGGTCGCCATCACGGTGCGGTCCGGCACATCGCCGCGGTGGGCGACATAGAGGGTACGGCCACCGTGCCGGAAGTGGGTGGGCGCGACCTCGCCGAGCGCCGCCGCCACGAACGCGGGCGCTGCCATCTCGGCGTCGGAGAGCACCACGTGGTCGGGGAAGATCCGGCCCACGCTGCCGGCCAGCCCGGTGTTGAACATCCGGACCACCACCCGCAGTTTCTCCTCGACCTCCCGGGCGCACAGGGCGGCGTGCAGGTTGACCATGTCGTCCGGCATGACCAGGGCCAGGGCGGTGGCGCCGGTCAGCCCGGCCGCCCGGAACGCGCGCTCGTCCAGCCGGTCGGCCTGGCGCAGCTCGACACCGCGCTCCTCGAGCACCTTCAGGTCGGGCACGTCGGCCCGCAGCTTGGGCGGAGTGATCACGGTGAGCCGAATCCGATGGCGGGAATTCGCCACCTCTTCGGCAAGCGTCCAGACGAGTGCGTCGGCGCCACAGACGACCAGGTGGGGACGGGTATCAGCGGCAGAACCGGGCGACGCACTCACGGTGCTGAATCGTAGTCAGCCGTTACCGCCTGGTGGGGCCCTCCGTTGCCCCATCCGACACCATTCGTCCGAGTTGGTGGGTATTTCCAGCAAACCCATCGTCCGAAGTGGTCTGGAGAAGATCAGTGCGTAAGTTGTGGTATGCCGGAGCCGGAATGATCGCCGGTGGATTCCTCCTGTTCGGGGCCGCGCCCGCGCAGGCGGACGACACGTCACCGGACCCGATCAGCTCCGTGGCGCCGTACGCCGACCCGCTGGGCGACGTGCTGGCCAAGACCAACGGCCTGCGCCTGTCCAGCCCGGTCGGCACCGACCCGCTGGGCCGGGCGCCGCTGGTCACCGTGGACCAGGACGGCCAGCGACTGTTCCCGATCCGGCCAGGTCAGAACGACATCGCCGGTCACTCGCTGAGCAAGGCCCAGCGGCCGGCCCGGCAGGAGTCCGGCGACACCGACCGGCGCGCCCTGCCGGCCGCCGACGTGATCGGCGGCAGCTTCCACAACAGCCCCGGCGACCGGTTCGCCGGCTCGCTCCAGGGCGTCCCGTTCACCGACGCGAACACCGGCGCGGCCCGCCTGCCGCTGCTCGGCCGGCTCCCGATCGTCGGCGGCCTGCTGCCCGACGGCAGCCGCACCATGATGGGCGGCAGCCCGGCCCTGGAGAGCGCGTCGAGCGAGTACCCGCTGCTCGACGACCTGGACGGCGACCTCTCGGTGCGCGGCCTGCCGAAGCGCCTCCCGAACTCGAACCGGGCCGCGCTGGCCGGGCTGCCGCTCGGCGGCTCCCCGGTCACCCCGGCCGACCTGCTCCCGGAGGCGGCACCGACCGCGTCGCCCTACGCGTCGGCACCGGCCCGCCCGGGCCTGGCGTCGCCGCCGGCCGCCGTCGCCCCGTCGGAGGCGCCCGCGTCCGAGCTGCCCGCGTCCGAGGCGCCCGCCTCGGTCGCGCCGTCGGCTTCGGTCGCGCCGCCGGTCGCCGTCACGCCCTCGGCCCCGGTCACGCCGTACACCAAGGCGGCCGGGCCGCGGTCCAAGGCCGGCGACCCGCGGTCCAAGGTGGACGACCCGCGCCTGCTCGAAGAGCCGCTCGACCGCAACTGATCGCCAGGCGTCGCGCCGCGTGCCACCCGACGGGACCGATCACGACCACGTCGCATCCCGCCGATCCGGCTGATCCCGGTCGCGGCACCTGCCGCCGATCCGGCTGATCCCGGGCGCGGCGCGCACCGCCGATCCGGCCGATAGCGGCCGCGGTCCCGGCTGCGGCCGAGCCGATGATCCACAGTTTCACCCCCGCCGGTCAGGGAAGAATCCGGATATGCAGACTTTTCTGCCATATCCGGATTTCCTGGCGAGCGCGCGGGTACTGGACCAGAAGCGGCTCGGCAAACAGCGGGTGGAGACCATCCAGGTGCTGCGCGGTCTCACCGTCGCCGACTACGGCTGGCGGCATCACCCCGCCGTGCAGATGTGGCGCGGTTACGAGGAAGCCCTGGTCCGCTACGGCCTGGCCATGTGCGAGGTGTGGACCTCGACCGGCCGCGCCGACACCTGCGCCGGCACCCTGGTCGACGACCTGCGCGCGGCCAAGGGCATCACCATGGTCCGCACCCAGGAGCAACTCGCCCGGGTGGTCGGCCTGCCCTCCTGGCTCGGCGACCCGGACCTGCACCGCAGCCACCAGTCCGCACTGCTCCGCAAGGACCCGGCGACCTATCGCCCGATCTTCGGCGACGTCCCGGACGACCTCCCGTACGTCTGGCCGGTGGCCACCCCCGCCTAGCGTCCGGGGGTGCGGGGAGAGGCCCCGGGTCAGCCGAGCAGATCCCAGCTGAGCATCCGGAACGACGTCTCGTCGGACGCGCCGGCCGACCGGTAGGTGGCCAGCGCGGCCACGTTGTCGTTCTCGGTGGCCACCCACATCCCGTAGCACCCGTTCTCGCGGGCCAGTGCGGCCAGCGCGGCGACCAGCGCCGTCCCGATCCCCTGCAGCCGGGCGACCGGCGCCACCCCGAGCTCGTAGATCAGCATCTCGGTGCCCTTGTCCGGATGGGTGGTCTCCACCCCCGAGATCATCCCGACCGGGCGGTCCGCGTCGTCGTAGGCGAACAGCAGGTGATGCGTCGGGTCGTGCAGGAAGCGGCGGGTCGCCTCGTCGAGCAACGGCGCGTCGAAGAGATCAGCCCCGCGAAGCACCTCGTCGGCGGCGGTCACACGTTCGATCCGCATGCCCGCCACCTTAGCTCCCGCCGCACCCGGCCCCCGCCGCGCAGCGTGATCGGCAAGCCCCCGCTCGGTAGCATGACGGCCGACACCACGACGGCGGAGGCGACGAGATGCCAGTTCCGGGTGACGGCTCCGACGAGTCCGCTGCCGCCAATCAAGATCAAGACCGGTTACGGTACGCGATGGGCACCGCCGCCGCGGCCACCCCGGCGCCCACCCCGTCCACCGCGCCGCACGAGCCCCCGCCGCGCACCGACACCAGCGCCGACCCGGCGGGCCGGCCGTCGGCAGCCGACGAGCCGTCGATCCGTTTCGCCCAGCCGGTCGACCCGTGGGCCGAGGCCGAGGCGGCGGCCCGGGCGGCCGGCAGCCCGCCGCCGTACTCGATGGCGCCCCCGACGGCGGCGACCACTGCCGGGGCGGCCTGGCCGCCGGCTACTCCGGCCCGGGGCGGCGGCGGACCGTCGTACCGTAAATCGTTCTGGATCTTCGGTGGTGCCGCCGCGGCCGCTACCGTCGCGCTCGCCGTGGCCGCCGGCTACCTGTTCTGGCCCGGTTTCCGGGCCCTGGACTTCCACGACCTGGAGGACGTCGCCCGGCTGGATCCGGCCGTGCCGATCACCTCGGGCTGGGCGGATACCGCGGTGCGCGGCGACCGGGCCTACTTCGCCGGCACCAGCGAGTCGGGCGAGGCGGTGGTGACCGCCTACAACCTCGCGGCCGGCAAGGAGATCTGGAAGAGCACCGAGGCCGGCACGGCGCGCGCCTGGTCCCGGCTCTGGGCACTGCCGGAGGCCGCGGTGCTGCTCTCCGAGCCGGACTACACCACCAGCACCGCTCGCCTGGTCGTGCTGGACGGCCGGACCGGCGCGGTGCGCTGGGAGAAAACGCTCGACAGCTCGGACGACACCGTACGGTTCGCCTCCGACATCGTGCTGGTCGAGGACCACCACGCCAAGACGCTGCGCGGTTACGCGCTGACCACCGGCGACGAACGCTGGCACGCCGACGACCCGGACGGCACCACGCAGAGCGGGCTGATCACCGTGACCGTGCCGGACGACCTGGACGGGCCGTCCGGCACCCTGGGCAGCGTGGCCGCACCGGACCTGAGCGACAAGGACCGGGTGGTGCAGGTGTTCAGCGACCGCTCGGCCCGGGTGATCGACGCGCACGACGGGCGGATCGGCGCGTCCCGCCCGGACGTCGCCTACGGCAGCGACGCGATGGTCGCGCACGACGGCCGCCTCTTCGTCGAGGAGTCCAGCAGTCACCGGCTGCTCGCCTACGACCTGACGAGCTTCGGCGGCGAGGAGCCGCAGCTGCTCTACACCGCCAAGAAGGACGGCACGGTGACCGGGCTGGCGCCCTGCGGCGACGACCGGATCTGCTTCATCGAGACGGTGTCCTACGCCTACGAGAAATCCGAGGTGGTGGCCGCCGACCTGCAGCAGCACAAGGAGGCGTGGCGCCGCACCACGCCGAAGGTCAAGGCGCTGATCCCGGTCGGGGACGCGGTGCTGGCCGTCGGCGACGAGTCGAACACCCTCTACGACGCCGACGGCAAGCCGGAATGGGAGGGCGTGCCGGGGGCCGCTGCCCGGCTCGACGGCGGCAACGTGCTGCGCTTCTCGGACGAGCCGTCCGCGTCGGTCGGCGACCGGTACCTGGAGGGCGTCCATCTCGGCGACAAGAAGGCGCCGATCGGGGCTCTGCAGGACGTGCGCAGCAGCAGCTGCTCGTGGAACACCTCGGTGGTGGCCTGCGTCGGCGAGAAAGACTTCGTGATCAAGCGGTTCGCCGGCTGAGTTACGGTCTGCCGGGCTGGTTCTCCTGGTGGTGTCACGGTCCGTGACACCACCAGGAGAACCAGCCCGGGACAACATGCGGAAGGGCCGCCCGGATCACCGGACGGCCCTTCTCAACGCTCAGCGCTGCATCAGACGCGCTGGCTCATCGCTCGGCGCTGGTCAGACGCGCTGGCTCATCGCTCGGCGCTGGTCAGACGCGCTGGCTCATCGCTCGGCGCTGGTCAGACGCGCTGGGTCAGATGCGCTGGCCGGAGCCGGCGTGGAAGACGTGCAGCGCGTTCGCCTGCGGCTTGATGTAGACGGTCTCGCCCATGTGCGGCATGTTGCGACGCTCGGTCCGCACCACGAACCGCTCCGAACCACCGCCCACCTCGGCGTGGCCGTAGACGTTCGCGTCCGAGCCGAGGTCCTCGACCAGGTCCACGACGATCGGCAGCGCGTCGACCGACTCGGTCACGATGTCCGCGGCCTCCGGACGGAAGCCGACGGTCACCTTGCCGTCGCCGCTCTGCGCCGCGGCCACCTGCTCCCGGGTCAGCGGGATGGTCAGCGAACCGAAGACGCCACCCGCCTCGGTCAGCGGAACGGTCTTGATGTTCATGGCCGGGGAGCCCATGAAGCCGGCCACGAAGACGTTGCCGGGGGTGTCGTAGAGCGCCCGCGGGGTGTCCACCTGCTGCAGCACGCCGTCCAGCATGACCGCGACCCGGTGACCCATGGTCATGGCCTCGACCTGGTCGTGGGTGACGTAGACGGTGGTGACGCCCAGCTTGGCCTGCAGCGTGGCGATCTGCGAACGGGTCTGGACGCGGAGCTTGGCGTCGAGGTTCGACAGCGGCTCGTCCATGAGGAACACCTGCGGCTGACGCACGATCGCGCGACCCATGGCGACACGCTGACGCTGACCACCGGAGAGCGCCTTCGGCTTGCGGGTCAGGTACTCCTCGAGCTGGAGCAGGCCGGCGGCCTCCTTGACCGCGCGGTCGATCTCCGCCTTCGGGGTCTTGCGCAGCTTCAGGGCGAACGCCATGTTCTCGTACACCGTCATGTGCGGGTACAGCGCGTAGTTCTGGAACACCATCGCGATGTCCCGGGACTTCGGCGGGAGGTGCGTGACGTCCTTGTCGTTGATCAGGATCTGACCACGGTCGACGTCCTCCAGGCCGGCGAGCATGCGCAGGCTGGTGGACTTGCCGCAACCGGAGGGGCCGACCAGGACGAGGAACTCGCCGTCGCCGATCTCCAGGTTCAGCTCGTTGACCGCGGGGCGCTCAGAACCCGGGTAGATCCGGGAGGCCTTCGCGTAGGTGACGGTAGCCACGGTGAATCGACTTCCTTTCCACCGGCAGGAACGTGCCGGACGATCCGAGTAGAAGGAACAGCCCAGCCACCGTATTTGTTTTTCACCCACCTGCCAAGATGGCGATTACATAACGGGACGTTATGCTGATGTCCGTCGCCTCCATAGCTCAGCTGGCCAGAGCACCCGTCTTGTAAACGGGAGGTCGTCGGTTCGAGCCCGACTGGGGGCTCCGGTGGCGGGGTCCCGTGTCCGCGGAGTGCGCGGACCGGGGCCTCCTCGCATGCTGGCCGGGGGGGCCGAGCCCCCCGCACCCCCCGCGTTACGGTGGGGACGGGGCTGCGGCGGTCACGGTTACCTCGGGGCGCGGTGAGCAAGCCCGGCGCGGTCGCGGGTCGCCGGGCTATCGCCTTGTAGGTCTGCTGAGCCGGGCTGCCGATCGAGCGGGCGTCCCAACCGCCGCCATCTGCACCCGGCCGCCATCTCGGGGCGGGCGCTGTCTCGGGACGGGCGCTGTCTCGGGGCGGGCGTACTCGGACGGCGGTCTGTCGTCGCTGAGCCCGGGCCTCTCGGTCACGCTCGTCGGCGGGGCCGGCCTTTCGGACGTGGTGGTCCGGCGCATGCTCCATGGCGCGAAAAGAACTGGGGTCAATTGTCAGCCGGCGGGCGGCGAGGGCGAACGATGTCATCGCGGGAAGCCGCCGTTCGGTTGATCCATAAAGGACGTTGCCGACTGTGTTCACATTCGAGTGACGATTGTCATTATCGGCGACGATAAGTGTCGCTGATCGGCTCGTTCCGGTACGTTCCCGCATGAGGTCAAGGACAGTCCACGGGGGGCTTCCGTCAGCCGTTGTTCGTGGACGACGGCCGGCATCTCGCAGCTTCACACATTCGCCGTCAGCCTCGCGCATGAGTCGCCGTGGCCGGCTTTTCTTGTGTACGCGAGCGGCACCCTTCGCTGACAGCGACAGGAGAAGGGAGCCGGGCGGCTGTCGCGCCGCCACCCGGGAATGCGCCCGTCCGCCGTACGGCGAGCCGTGGCCAACGGCGTGACGATCCACACTCGCGCCCCCGCGGATCCCAGCGATTCCGGGCCGAGATGTGGCCGACTTTCCACATGGTACGGACGGCACATCGCGCCGGTCCATTTTGTTCATCCGGGCTGTGGCGGGCCGGTCGCGACACCATTCGCGCCGGCCGAGGCCACAGAACAACCATGCCCATCATCAGGAGTGTCCATGCGGGTTACACCCCGTTTGTTGATGTTCGGTCTGCTGACCAGTTCGCTGCTTTCGGCGGCCGCCACCCCGGCCACCGCGGCCCCGGCGGGAAATGCCGAAACACCTCTCGTCGAGGGGTTCGAGTACCCGCTGCAGGAGGCCATTCCGGGGATCACGCTGTCCCGTGGTAACGGCCGCATCCAGCTGGTCGACTGCGCGAACGGTGGCGCCGGCCTGCTACGCGTCCGGAGTTCGGTGCGCGAGGAGGAATTCTGTTTCGACGTCAAGGGGCCCGGCGGCTACTTGGCGCTGGAGCTGCGCCAGACCTATCAGCTGCGCGGTGACGATCAGAACCACGTCGAGGCGACGGTCACTGTCAACAATGTCGAGCAGCCGGAGGTGACGGTACCCGACCGGAGCTGGGTGACCCTGCCGGTGAAGGCCGGCGACGGCGGCAACACCCTTGTCGAGTTGCGCTCGAAGGACGAGGCGCCGGCGAACAACGCCGCACCGGCCGGTCCGGTCCCGTTCGCGGCGAAGGTGAACGTCGGCGACCCCGCCGACGGTGGCCGCAGTTGTTCCGCGGTGCTGGTGCACCCGTCGTGGGTGATGACGACGAAGCAGTGTCTCGCCGGTGCGCTGACGCCGGAGGGCGCTCTCCAACGCGCCACGACGGTGACGGTCGGCCGTGCGGACGTCTCCGGCTCCGGCCCTGGATACGTGGGCAGCGCCGGGGCGGTCGTCCAGCATCCGGATCGGGACGTGGTGCTGGTCCGGGCCCGGTTCGAAGCCGGCGTCAAGCCGGTCACGGTGCCGGACGCGCCGGTCGGCCTGGACGGCACGCTGGAAGCTGTCGGCTTCGGCCGTACGGCCAGCACGTGGGTGCCGGACCAGGCCCACTCCACCGATGTCACGGTCACCCCGGCGACCGACACGACTCTTCAGGTCGCCGGCACGGCGCCGGAGGCCACGTTCTGTCAGGGTGACGCCGGTGGGCCGGTGCTGCGTCGCACCGGCGACCGGGTGGACGTGGTCGCCCTTCTCGACGCGGGCGGTCAGAAGGGCTGCCTCGCCGCGGCCGCGGACGCCACCGCCGGCGCGGTCGCGACCCGGGTGGACGGCCTGGGCGACTGGGTCCGGCGGAGCATCAGCGAGGTCTCGCTTCTGGGCGTCCACGGCGTGGACGGCGGTCGCTTCACCGAGCGGGACGGCCTGATCGGGGTCAGCGAGCTGAGCGGAAAGCTCTGGCTCTACCCGGGAAGCCCGACGCCGGGCGTCCTGGACATGCCCATCATGATGGGCACGGGCGGCTGGAACGGCATGGCCGAGGTGACCGTCGGCGACTTCACCGGCGACGGCAAGGACGACGTCGCCGCCGTCGAGAAGTCCACCGGCAAGCTGTGGATGTACCCCGGTGTGGCCGGCCCCGCCCTGGGCTCGCGCGTGCTGATGGGCTCCGGCGGCTGGAACGGCATGGCCGAACTGATCGCCGGCGACTTCACCGGCGACGGCAAGGACGACGTCGCCGCCGTCGAGAAGTCCACCGGCAAGCTGTGGCTCTACCCGAGGACCGGCTCGGCAGTGCTGGGATCACGCGTGGTGATGGGCACGGGCGGCTGGAACGGCATGAAGCACCTCACCGCCGGCGACTACAACGGTGACGGCCGTGCCGACGTGGTCGCTGTGGAGACGTCGTCCGGCAAGCTGTGGCTCTACCCGCGTACGACCGCGTCGGGCGTGCTGGGTGCCCGGGTGCTGAAGGGCTCGGGCGGCTGGAACGACGCCTGGGAGATCGCCCCCGGCGACTTCAACTACGACGGGCACGCCGACCTGTACGTCGAGCTGCACCACTCCCTGCCGTCGGGCCAGATCGGCAGCCCGCCGCTGCCGCAGAGCCTGCTGTATCCCGGACCGAACCTGTCCGGCCCGGTGACGCTGCGCATGCTGCCGTCCAACGTCGACAACTAGTCGATCCGGGGAACGCCGGCCGGCTTCGCCGTCGCCCGTCACGGGCCCCGGCGCCGGCCGGCGTTCCTTCTCCGCCAACCCACTTCATCTCGGATCCGGGGGATTCGTGTTCAACAGGCGTGGTCACAAGACCGGAAGACGCCGACGGCAGACGTTGACAGCTCTGCTCTCGGTACAAACTCTGCTGGCGGGCCTGCTCGCGACGCCGGCACAGGCGGACGACACCGTCGGGGTGGTGACCTCCGAGGAACGTGCGTACGCGATCGATCTGATGCGGTCGGGCGGTCCGTTCGTCGCGGAGGCGGCTCGGGCGGCGTTGCTGGGCTCGGACGCGGACCTCCAGCGATTCTTCGACCAGGAGTGGAACCGGGCGCAGATCCACGACGATCGCCTCCAGATCGGCGAGCTGATGGCGCTCGGCGGCCCCACCGTCACGGATGCCGGAAACGCCGCTCTGGACAGCACGGATCCCGCGGTTGCCGGAGAGTTCCTGGACACCGGCTTCGACGCGGCGTGGGTCCACGACGAGCGGATCCGAGCGGGTGAGGCGGTCAACACCGGCGGCCCCACCGTGGTGGACGAGGGTACCCGCGCGCTGGACGCCGGTGACGATGCGGTCTTCGAGTTTCTCACCACCGGGCTGAAGAGCGCCCGCGAGCACGATGATCGCATTGCCGTCGGCGAGATCATCAAGGTCGGTGGCCCGGCGGTGCAGGCCGCCGGCAACACCGCGCTGGACGGCACCATCGAGGATGTCCGCGAGTTCCTGGCCAAGGGCCAGTACACCGCGCAGGCACGCGACGAAGAGATCGCCACCCTCGCGCAGCTGGCCGAACGGGCCCGCCTGGCACGTCAGGAGGCGCAACGCGCCTCCGCGACAGTCAAGCTGCTGACGCAGAAGACCGCCAAGCAGGCTGTCGCCGCCAAGGCCGCGGCGAACACCGCGGTGCACGAGGCAGCCGCGGCCAAGGGTTCGGCCAAGGCCGCTGCCGCCGCCGCGGGGCGAGCGGCGGAGGCCGCGAGGCAGGCCGCGGCGGCGATGCGGCAAGCGATCGCTGCCGCTCGGGCGGCGAACCAGGCGGCCCGGGTCGCCGCGAATGCCGCGGCGGCGGCGTCGGCGGCAGCCGTGCGAGCCGCGTCCGCGGCATCGCGAGCCCACGACAAGGCGAACGCCGCACTGGCGAACAAGAACAACGCCCACGATGCCCGGCTGGCGGCCGACGATGCCTCCGCCGCCGCGCAGACCGCCGACGACGCCGGCGAGTCGGTCCGGCAGGCTGTTGTCGCGCTCAGCGACGCACTGGACGCGTTGGGCTCACTGCTGGACGCGGCCCTCAACGCCTCGCAGGCGGCAGACGCAGCCGACGCGGCGAGCAGCGACTCGCAGGAGGCGCAGGCGCAAGCGGCCAAGGCGCGGCGGGCGGCCCAGCAGGCCCGCATGTACGCCCAGCAGGCCCGTCAGGCGATGCAGGCCGCCCAGAAGTTCGCCGGCCGGGCGAAGACCGCCGCCGAGCAGGCACGCACGGCGGCCAAGGCCGCCGCCGATCATGCCCGCAAGGCGGCCACCGCGGCGAAGGACGCCGCCGATCACGCCGGGCAGGCGACCAACCTGGCCAAGCAGGCCAGATTGCAGGCCACCGCCGCCGACACCGCGGCGAAGACCGCCACCGACGCCAGCACCCGGGCGGCTGACGTCGAACGAGCCGCGCGCGAACTCGACGCCGAGCAACTGCGGCTCGATACCGAAGAGGCGATGCAGGCCGCGCACGGTGCCGCCGAGGAGGAGGCCGCCGCACCCCAGCGCGTCCCCGACTCGACGCCGCAGCTCGCTCGAGTGGACGCCGAGACGACCCGGCTGCTCACCGAGGCCACCGCGGCGGGCGCGCCCGCCGACGTCGTCCTCGGCAGCGGCCGGCGCGCCGCGATGCGGCTGATGGACTCGGGCGGGTCGTGGACCCAGACCGCCGCCCGGCGGGCTCTCGCCGGTGGCGAGGCCGAGATCCGTGACTTCCTCACCACCGGCCGGTTCCAGGCCGCCGACCAGGACGACCGCGAACGCGTCGCCTCGATCTCCGAGTCCACCGACCGGCCCGCGCAACGCGACGCCGCGGAGAAGGCGCTGGCCGGAACGCATGACGACGTCGTCGCGTTCCTCGCCACCCAGAATTACCCGGGTAAGGCGCACGACGACCGGATGGCGGTCGGCGCCCTCGTCGAGTCCGGTGGGCCGACGATGAAGGACGCCGGCAACAAGGCGCTCGACGGGACCCCGCAGGACGCCGCCGAGTTCCTGCGCACCGGTCAGTACATCGCCGCCGAGCACGACACCCGGATCGCGGTGGGCGAGATCGCCCGCACCGGCGGTCCCGAGGTGCAGGCCGCCGCGAACATCGCGTTGGAGGGCACCGCCGCGCAGCGGACGGCGTTCCTGGAGGTCGGCCAGTTCAAGGCGGCCCAGCGTGATCAGGTCGCCGCCGTGCACGCCGCCACCGCCGCCCGCTACGTCGCGGACGCCGCCAGGTCCGCGGCCCTCGCCCGCCAGGACGCGGCGGACGCCGCCTACCAGGCCGCGAACGCCGAACACGACGCCGCCAAGGCGCAAGCCAGCAAGAAGCTCGCCGACGCCGCGTCCAAGGAGGCCACCGCCCAGGCCACCAACGCCGCCGCGTCGTACCAGCAGGCGAAGAGGTCCGCCGACCAGGCCGAGGCGTCAGCCCGAACCGCCCGCAACGCCGCGGCCCAGGCCGCCAAGTCCGCGGCGGCCGCCCAGTCGTCGGCGAACGAGGCAACGAACGCGGCTTTCCGCGCCGCCCGCTCGGCACAGAGCGCCCGCGAATCCGCCGACGTGGCCTACCAGGCCGCCATCGACGCCGGCAAGGACACCCGCGCCGCGTTCGAGTCGGCCGGGAAGGCCTGGAACTCGGCCATCGGCAAGGAGGCCGCCGCCGCCAAGGCCGCCCGCGACCAGAAGGCACAGCAGGGCAAGGACGCGACGCAGCGCATCCTTCTCTGCCAGGATCCCAAGTACAAGCTCTACTTCGGTGACTGCGCCGATCAGGGTGACACCCTCAACGACGGCGCCGACTGCCCCAGCGAGATCGCGTTCGGCACCGAGCGCTACTGCGACGGCGAGAAGCAGGTCTACGAGGACTGGCACCAGCGCGACCTGCGCACCGTGACCCAGATGCAGGAGGCGCTGAACTACTGCGGCATGTTCGAGAGCCCGGTGGCCTTCGTCTGCGACCTCTTCAACGCCGCCGCCTCCGCGATGCAGGGCGACTGGGAAGGCGCCGCGACCAGCGGCATCGCCGCGATTCCCGGCCCGGGCGAGATCGCCAACGCCAAACGCGCCCTGGAGCTGGCCCGCCAACTGGAGAACCAGCGTCGGAAGAAGGGCTGCAAGGTCGGCCGGACGGGCAACAGTTTCGCGCCTCGCACTCCGGTCCTGCTCGTCGGCGGCAAGCGCAAGTTCATCCGCGACATCCGGGTCGGCGACCGAGTCCTCGCCACGGATCTCCTCACCGGCGCCACCGTCGCGAAACCCGTCATCGCCCTGCACCACAACTTCGACTCCGGCCTCACCGACGTCAGGGTCAAGACCGCCCACGGCCGGCCGGCGACCATCAAGACCACCCGGCACCATCCCTTCTGGGACGACACGAACCAGCGATGGGTGGATGCCGGCGAGCTGACGGCGGGAACACGGCTCCACACCCCGGACGGCGAGCCGGCCGAGGTCACCGGGATCCGGCCGCGCACCGGCAGCCGGTACATGGACAACCTCACCATCGAAGGCATTCACACCTACTACGTGATCGCCGGGGTCGCACCGGTCCTGGTGCACAACGAGGACGGCCCGCCGGGGTTCATCACCGACGAGGTCGAGAAGATCAAGGCCGGTCGCGGGACGCGCCGGCAGAACCCCGATCACTCGAACGATGTCTTCGGGGGTTACGGCGTACCCGACAAGGTGGCGAAGAAGTGGAAGAATTCGCAGATCTACAACGTCACCGGGAAGCCGGAGTACCGGATCCTCGTCAACCCTTACGGCGATGTCGGGTACACCAAGGAAGGTAAACTGAAATACAAGAAGACGATCATCGTGCCGAATGTCAAGATGCCGGCGAGCACCATCGCACCCGGCGTGACTTACCTCGGCGGTGGTTGCGATTAACCACGAGGGAACGGTCTGACCGTGGATTTCTCGGAACGCCTCCGACGGCTGTCGTCCGCCGGCATCGAGGTGATCGAACTCTTCTCCGCCGATGACGGTCGCGTCACTCCGGTGTCCGTCGCCTCAGCCGTGACGAGCTGCGGCGCGGACAGTGGACGGGTGGATCGCGCCATCGACGACGCGGATCCCGACCGCATCGTCGAGGGAAACGCCGCCTGGGCGGAACTCGCTCAGCAGTTCTCGCTGTCCGGCAGCGACGGAACATTCCTGCTCGCTATCGATACCGCCGGCGGCGAGGACAGTTCCTACGAATGGTTCCGGGTCCGACTCACCGACCAGTGGGATTTGATGGGCCGAGGTGCCGCGGAGGGCGTACTCGGCGGGGGTTGGGGCATTCCTGAATTCCGGATGCACTCCCTTGACGGCGAGGTGCTGCTGGCGGCGAGCTGGTACGAGACCTGCTTCAGCGTCCTGGCCGTTCCCCGGCCGTACCGGGCGGCCGTTCTCCGGGGCGAGGCCGAATATCTGCTGACCCGCCGGCCTTCCGCCGGTCGCGAGGCCCTCTTGCGACGCTGGTTGGCGCGGGGAGCGGGATAGGCGAACCGCGAGACACGCTGACGTTCCGGCCGTTGCCGGACACGAGAACAGGGGCCCGGCATCGCTGCCGGGCCCCTGTTGCGATCTCGTACGAGAATCAGCCGTGCACGCGCCGCCGGGCGACCTCGGCCAGCGTCACCGCTGCGGCCACGCTGGCGTTCAGCGACTCGACCTCGGAGGCCATCGGGATGCTCACGCGCAGGTCGCAGGTCTCGCCGACCAGGCGGGAGAGACCCCGGCCCTCGGAACCGACCACCACGATCAGCGGGCCGATGGCGGCTTCCAGCTGGTAGAGGTCGGTTTCGCCGTCGGCGTCCAGGCCGATCGCGGTGAAGCCCTGTTTCTGGGCCGCCTTGATCGCTCGGGTGAGGTTGACGACCTGGGAGACCGGCACCCGGGCGGCCGCGCCGGCGCTGGTGCGCCAGGCGGTCGCGGTGATGCCGGCGGCCCGCCGCTCGGTCATGAAGACGCCGTGCCCGCCGAACGCGGCCACCGACCGGATCACCGCGCCCACGTTGCGCGGGTCGGTGATCCCGTCCAGGGCGACCAGCAGCGGCGCGGTCTGCTCCAGCGCCGCGGCCACCAGGTCGTCGAACTCCTCGTAGGCGAACGGCGGCACCTGCAGGCCGATGCCCTGGTGCAGCACGCCACCGGTCATCCGGTCCAGCTCGGCGCGGCTGATCTCCAGGATCGGGATGCCCCGGTCGCCGGAGGTGCGGACCGCCTCGGCGACCCGCTCGTCGATGTCGATGCCCTGCGCCACGTAGAGCGCGGTGGCCGGCACCAGCGTGCGCAGCGCCTCGACCACCGGGTTACGGCCGAGCAGCAGCTCGGGGCCTTCCTTGGTGGGGTTGGACCGGCGCCCGGGCGCGACCCGCGGGCCACGCGGCCCGGCCGCGCCGCCACGGCCGCGGGTGGTCTGGGTACGGGTGATGCCGGGGGCACGACCGCCGCTGCGACCCCAGGTGGTGTCCTTGGTACCGGGCTGGCCGACCTTGGGCGTCCGGCCCTCGGCGGCCGCCGCCCGGCGCTCCTTCTCCTGCTTGCGCGCGGTCTTCTCGGGCAGTTTCTCGGTGCCCGAGTACCCCTTGTGCCACGGCCGCTCGTCGGCCGGCAGCGTCTTGCCCCGCCCCTTGAGCCCGGAGCGGTTCTTGCCGCCGGAGCCGGCCGGGGCGCCTTTCTTGGAGGTCGCGCGCTTGCTCGCGTTCTGTGAATTACCCGGCATCAGTGCTGCTCTCCTACCGTCCAGCGCGGACCGGCCGGAGTGTCCTCCACCTGAATACCCGCGTTCTTGAGCTGGTCCCGCACCTGATCGGCGGCCGCCCAGTCCTTCCTTGTGCGGGCCTGCGCCCGCTGTTCCAGAGCCAGCGCGACAAGCGAGTCGACGACCGGCTTCAGGTCGTTGCCGCTCTCCGCGCCACCCCAGGCGTCGTCGAGCGGGTCGAGGCCGAGCACCCCGAGCATGGCCCGGACCGCTGTCAGCGCGCCCCGGATGGCCGGCTCGTCGCCGGCGGCCAGCGCGGTGTTGCCCTCCCGGATGGTGTCGTGCACCACCGCGAGCGCGGCCGAGGTGTTCAAGTCGTCGTTCATCGCCTCGGCGAACGCCGGCGGCACCGCCTTGGGCCGGCCGGGACCGACCACCTCGGCGGCCCGGTGCACGAAGCCCTCGATCCGCTGGTACGCCACAGCGGCCTCGCGCAGCGCCTCGTCGGAGTAGTCGATCCGGGACCGGTAGTGCGGGCTGCCCAGGTAATAGCGCAGCTCGACCGGACGGATCCCGGTGGCCACCAGGGTGGGCAGGTCGATCACGTTGCCCAGCGACTTGCTCATCTTGGACTTGCCCAGGTTGAGCAGGGCGTGGTGCACCCAGAACCGGGCGAAGCCGAAGCCGGCCGCCTTGGACTGGGCCACCTCGTTCTCGTGGTGCGGGAAGGTCAGGTCGAGGCCGCCACCGTGGATGTCGAACTCGTCGCCGAGGTAGCGCCGGGCCATCGCGGAGCACTCGATGTGCCAGCCCGGCCGGCCCCGGCCCCACGGCGACGGCCAGTACGCGTCCTGCGGTTCGTCCGGTTTCACGCCTTTCCACAGCGCGAAGTCGCGATGGTCGCGCTTGTCCCGCTCCAGCGCCTCGCCGCCGGCCCGCATGTCGTCGGGTTTCTGGCCGGACAGCGCGCCGTACTCCGGATAGGAGAGCACGTCGAAGTAGACGTCGCCGTTGGCGGCCACCGAGGGGTAGGCATGACCGCGCTCGATCAGCTCGGCGATCAGGTCGTGCATCTCGGTGATGTGCCCGGTGGCCAGCGGCTCGTAGGTGGGCGGGAGAACGTTGAGGGTGCGGTAGTCCCGGTCCAGCAGCAACCGGTTCTCGAAGGCGATGGCCCAGTAGGGCCGGCCCTGCTCGAGTGATTTCTGCAGGATCTTGTCATCCACGTCGGTGACGTTGCGGATGAACGTCACCTCCAGGCCGGTGTGCAGCAGCCAGCGGCGCAGCACGTCGTAGTTCACGGCGGAACGGAGGTGGCCGATGTGGGGAGAGGACTGCACGGTGACGCCACACAGGTAGATCCCCACCTGACCGGGCGTCATCGGGACGAAGTCCCGGACCGATCGGGTCGCGGTGTCGTACAAGCGCAGAGTCACCGTACAAGGGTACCGACCGGGGCGATCGGATTAACCGCCCCGGTCGTCCGACTTCTCCACACCCTTTTCGGGTGTTGCGGCGAAGCCGCCTCGGCTTGCTCAACGCCCTTTCGGGTGTTGCGGCGAAGCCGCCTCGGCTAGCTCAGCGGCCGCCGACCGCCGCGTACGCGTCGACGATGCCGTAACCGTAGAACCCGTTGAAGTTCGTCCCGCCCTCACAGAGCGCGTCGAACTCCGCCGACCGGCCCTCCTGCGCGTAGCTCTGCAGGCGCGGCGTCGGGCAGGCGTGCTCGTCCGCCGTGCGGTACAGGATCTGCTCGACCAGCGACGGCGGCAGCGTCTTGCCGCCTCGGTGGAAGTCCGGGATGCCGTACCGGCTGACGATCAGGGCGCCGACACCCGCCGCGTGCGGCGAGGCCATCGACGTGCCCTGCAGGTACGTGTAGTAACCGCACTTGCCGGCCTTGGTGCAGTCCTTGAACACCGAGCCCTGGCCGGCCGCGGTGATGTTGCCGTCCGCGTCGACCAGGCCCTCCTCCTTCAGCACCTTGAGCGGGTAGCTGGAGAGGATCTCGTTGCCGACGGTCTGGTAGGTGTCGGTGCCGAAGCCGTCGCGGTACCAGCCGCCGGGCGCCGAGACCGAGATCTGCTCGGTGCCGTAGTTGGAGAAGTCCGACTTCTTGCCCGACGGGCCGAGCGAGGACACGCCGATCACGTGCGGGCCCTCGGCCGGCAGGTCCCAGCAGGACGCGTTGTCGATCGGCCGGGAGTACGGGTCGCCCCCGTAGTCCGGGCTGGAGACGTCGGTACGCGGCTTGCCCAGGTCCTCGTGGTTGTTGCCGAGCGCGCCGAAGAGCGTGACGCCGTGGGCGTGCGCGTAGTTCAGCGCCCGCTTCATGCCCGTGATGATCGCCTGCTGCTCGGCCTGCGCCTGCGGGCTGTCCGCCGGGTTGGCGGTGCAGTTGTAGAGCCACGGGTCGACGTAGAACGACATGTTGACCACGTCGATGCCGTGGTCACCGGCGTACGTCAGGGCGTTGACCACCGGGTCGAGGAAGAAGAAGCCGGAGTCCTGGCCGCCCTTGAGCTCGACCAGGGTGACGCCCGGCGCGACACCGGAGATGCCGCTGCCGTTGAGCGCGGCGCCGATGGTGCCGGCCACGTGCGTGCCATGCCCGCCGTCGTCGGTGCCGACCGGGTCGAGGCAGCCCGCCACCTCGCACTCGCCGTCGATGCCGACGATGTCGGGCGCGAAGTTGCGGGACAGCCGGGTGCTGAAGTGGGCGCCGAGGTCCGGGTTCGAGGCGTCCAGGCCGGTGTCCAGCACGCCGACCGTCACACCCCGGTCACCGGACTCGATCTTGCGGGCCTTGTCCGCCTTGACCATGGCCAGGCCCCACAGCTTGTCGTCCAGCGGGTCGGCCTTGGCCGGGCCGTGGCCCTTGCCGCCGCGCGACTTGAGGCCCCGCTCCACCTTCTCCAGGCCGTTCGGCGCGTAGCCGATGGCCTTGCGCTCGGTCGCCCCGACGAGTTCGGCGGAGGCCGTCGCCTTGCTCTGGAACGTGGCGTCGGTCGAGGTAACCCGGTACACCCCGACGGCGTCGTTGGCACTGACCACGGTGCCGCCGGCCGCCTTGATCGCGGCCTGGGCATCCGACGCGGAGACCCCCTCGGCGGCGACGACCGTGTAGTCGGTCGCCGCCGTCGGCTCCGCCTGAGCGGATCCTGGGACGGTCGTAAGGAACGCCAGACCCGTCAAGGTGACGACGGCTCCGACAGTGAGGCGTCTTCTCATGAAGTGCGCTCCTCGTGAGAGTTGGATCCCCGCATCACATCGAGAAAGGTCGCTCGGCGCAAGGTCACCGACCGGCCAATTTACGGGCGTGTCATCTTCAGAACATCAAGCGCCTGATCCAGCTGTTCCTCGGTTAAGGTGCCCGCGCTGACGTGGCCGCGCTCGATGACCACCTCGCGGATCGTCCGGTTGGTGGCGAGTGCCTGCTTCGCGATGGCGGCCGCCTCGTCGTACCCGAGGAACCGGTTGAGCGGGGTGACGATCGACGGGGAGCCCTCGGCGTACCCTCGCGCGATCTCCTCGTTCGCTGCCAGGCCGGCCACACAGCGGTCGGCGAGCTGGCGGGCGGCCGCGGCCAGCAGCCGGATCGACTCCAACAGGTTGCGGGCCATCACCGGCAGCATCACGTTCAGCTCGAAGTCGCCCTGGGTGCCGGCGAAGGCGACCGTCGCGTCGTTGCCGATCACCTGGGCGCAGACCTGCCGGACCGCCTCGGGCACCACCGGGTTCACCTTGCCCGGCATGATCGACGAACCCGGCTGCAGGTCGGGCAGGCGCAGCTCGCGCAGCCCGGCCCGGGGTCCGGAGCCCATCCAGCGGATGTCGTTGGCGATCTTGTAGAGGCCCACCGCCACCACCCGCAGCTGCCCGGACGCCTCGACCAGCGCGTCCCGGGCGCCCTGCGCCTCGAAGTGGTCGCGGGCCTCGCTCAACGGCAGCCCGGTCTCCTGCCGGAGCAGCTCGATCACCGCCGGCGCGAAGCCGGGCGGGGTGTTCACCCCGGTACCCACGGCGGTCCCGCCCAAGGGCAGCTCGCCGAGCCGGGGCAGGGTGGCGGTCAGCCGCTCGACGCCGTTGGCGACCTGCTGGGCGTACCCGGAGAACTCCTGACCCAGGGTGACCGGGGTGGCGTCCATCAGGTGGGTACGACCGCTCTTGACCACGCCGGACCACTCGCCGGCCTTGGCCCGCAGGGCGCCGGCCAGGTGCTCCAGCGCCGGGACCAGGTCGTCGCGGACCGCCTCGGTGGCGGCCAGGTGGATCGACGACGGGAACACGTCGTTGCTCGACTGGGACGCGTTGACGTGGTCGTTCGGGTGGACCGGCCGGTCGGCGGCGCGGGACGCCAGGGTGGCGATCACCTCGTTGGCGTTCATGTTCGACGAGGTGCCCGAGCCGGTCTGGAACACGTCGACCGGGAACTGGTCGTCGTAGCCGCCGGCGGCGACGTGCGCCGCGGCGGTGGCGATCGCCTCGGCCAGCTCCTTGTCCAGCACGCCCAGCTCGGCGTTGGCCCGGGCGGCGGCGCCCTTGATCCGGGCCAGCGCGCGGATGTGCGCCAGCTCCAGGCCGCGCCCGGAGATCGGGAAGTTCTCCACCGCCCGCTGGGTCTGTGCCCGCCAGAGGGCGTCGGCGGGAACCCGCACCTCGCCCATCGTGTCGCGTTCGATCCGGTAACCGCTCTCGTCAGAAGTCACCCGGCCATCCTCTCTCGCGGATCAGTCCACCGCTGCGATCTCCTCGGTCACACCCATCCGCTCGAAGGTCTCCCGGGCCTGCGCCCGGAGGCGGTCCGCCTCCGGATCACCCGGGTCCAGGCAGTCCGCCAGTCCCAGCTGCGCCCGGGCCGTCCAGTACGGGATCCGTCCCGCCGCGGCGACCCGCAGCGCCTCGGTGAACATCGCCCGCGCCCCGGCCCGGTCACCGAGACGCCGCAGGGTGACCGCGTATCCGTGGCGGAACCCGGCCTGGTGCCGGGAGTCGTTGAGCCGGACGCTGATCTCCACGGCCCGGCGGTGCTCGCCCAGCGCCTCGGCGTACCGGCCCTCGTCGCGCAGTAGCCGGGCCCGGTCGTTGTGCGCGTCACCGGTCGTCGACTGGTAGCCGGTACGCCGGGTCACCCACAGGGCCATGTCGATGTAGTGGTGCGCGGCGGCGGCGCTGAGCGTGCCCAGCCGGTAGCGCAGCCGTTGCAGGGTCAGCAGGGTCCCGGCGAGCTGCCCGTCCTCCCGGTTCTCGATGGTGGAGAGGAGCCGGCGCCGGGCGTAGTGCAGCGCCTGCTCCGGCCGGCCCAGCGCGGCGAAGATGTCGGCGGCGATGGCCAGCGTGGAGCTCGCCGAGCCGAGGTCACCGAAGCGGGTGTGCAGCCGGATCACCGTCTGCACCGTCTCCAGGGCCTCGGCGAGCCGGCCCTGGCTCAGGTAGATGGTGCCCAGGTTGCTGTACCCGACCGACGTCGCGTCGATCTCGCCCAGTTCCTCGCGCAGCCGGATGGAGAGCAGCAGGTACTCCTCCGCCTTGTCGGTCTGGCCGGCCCGGCCGTACACCGAGGCCAGGTAGTTGGCGGTGGTGGCGATCGCCGAGCGGCTCCCGGACGCCTGGGCGGCGGCCAGGGCGAGCAGTTGCAGCCGCCGGGTGTCGTCCATGTAGCCGCGATAGAACATCTGGTGCCAGACGGCCCGGGGGATCTGCCAGGCGTAGTCGGTCCGGCCCGCCGCCTCGACGTACGCGACGAGGTTCGGGCGCTCCCGCTCCAGCCGAGCGATCGGATCCCCGGCCACCAGGTCGGGCCGGGCCGCCACCGGCGCGCCGAGGTCCCGGGTCAGGATCGCCCGGTGGCTGGGGATGGTCGCGGCGATCGCGGCGTGCAACTGGAAGTCGAGGACCGCGGTGAGGGCGGCGGCCCGGTCACCGGCCGGCAGCTCGGCGGCGAGCATCCCGGCGTACTCGCGCATCAGGTCGTGCAGCCGGAACACGCCCGGCTCCGGCTCCTCGACCAGGTGGACGTCGACCAGGTCGTCGAGCATCTCCTCGGCGGTGTCCCGGGCCAGGTCGGCGAGGGCGGCGACGGCGAGCGCGTCGAAGTCGGCGCCCGGATGGACCCCGAGCAGCCGGAACACCCGCTGCAGCGGAGGGCGCAGCTGGCCGTAGGTGAGGGCGAAGGCGCCGGTCACCGTACGGTCCTCGGCGGCCAGCTCGGGCAGCGCCGCCTCGCTCAGCCGCCGCAGCAGGTCGGCCACCCGCCATCGGGGGCGGTGCGCCAGCCGGGCCCCGGCCAGCCGGATGGCCAGCGGCAGCAGCCCGCAGCGCCGGACCACCTCGGCGGCCGCCTCGGGCTCGGCGCGCACCCGCTCCCCGGCGATCTGCTCCAGCAGCGCCACCGCCTCGTCCGGCGCGAGCACCGGCAGTGATTCCACCCGCGCCCCGTCCAGCCCGGCCAGCCGGCGCCGGCTGGTGACCAGGGCCAGGCTGCCCGGCGCGGTGGGCAGCAGGTCGGCGATCTGGCTGCTGGACGCGGCGTTGTCCAGCACCACCAGCAGGCGCCGCCGGGCGGTCTCGGTCCGCCAGCAGGCCACCCGCTGCATCGGCTCCAGGGGGATGTCCTCGGCGGGCAGGCCGAGCTGGCGGAGCAGGATGAGCAGCGCGGCGGCCGGCTCAACCGGGTCCCGCTCGCTGTGTCCCTGCAGGTCGACGAAAAGGTGCGCGTCCGGGTAGCGGTCACCGACCAGCGCGGCCAGGTGCAGGGCCAGCGTGGTCTTGCCGCTGCCGGCCATCCCGTCGATCACCGCGACCAGCGGGCCGGACTCGTCGCCGGCCAGCCGCCTGGACAGCAGCCGGTCGATCTGCTCGCGCCGCCCGGTGAAGTCGCCGACCGTCCGCGGCAGGCAGCGCACCGGGACGGCCGCCCGCGACTCCGGACCGGCACCGGCCGCGGTCTCTCCCTTGAGGATCTCCCGGTGGCGTCCCTGCAGCTCCTCGCCGGGTTCGATGCCGAGCTCGTCGGCCAGCAGCTGGCGGGCCCGGCGGAACTCGGTGAGCGCGTCGGCCTGCCGCCCGGAGCGGGCCAGGGCCAGCATCAGCTGCCCGCGCATCCGCTCGCGCAGCGGGAACCGCTCGACCATGGCGCTCAGCTCGCCGGCCAGCTCGCGTTCCCGGCCGGCGGCCAGCTCCAGGTCGGCCCAGTCCTCGACGGCGAGCGCGTACCGCTCGTCGAGAACCGTCGCGGCCTGGCGGATCACCGGGGCGTCCAGCTCGGCGCAGGCCGGGCCGCGGCGCAGCGCCAGCGCTCGCCGGTACGCCTCCGCGTCCCCGTTCGCGCGCGCCTTCGCCACCGTCCGGGCGAAGACCTCGGCGTCGAGCTCGTCCGGTCCGACCCGAATGCCGTAGCCTGCCCGATCGGTGAGGATCACCCCGACTGGTAGGATCCGCCGCAAACGCGATATGCATGACTGCAACTGACCGCGGGCGGTGGCCGGCGGAGTGCGGCCCCAGAGCGCGTCGATGAGTTCGCCGGTGCCGACGATCCGATTCGGATCGAGCAGCAGCATCGCCAGCACGATCCGGTCACGCCCGGCAGTCACGGCCACCGGCTGTCCGGCCACAGTTACTGACAGTGGCCCCAAAATGCGATAGCGCATAGTAGCCATCCGTTCCCCCGTGCCAGCCATCGAGACTAGCCGACACGTGAGAGTGGATCGACAGTGGAACGAGAGCGCCCTGGCGCAGAGTGAGGTCCAGCGCCGTTCCATCGCCGATGCTTACCCATCGCCCCCAGAACGCGGTGGGACGGCCAAAGGTCTGGATACACGGGGGCGTTCAGCCCGTCCACGGGTCGCCGTGGGCGGGCTGTTCGCATCTCGCCGATCACCCTCGGTTGGACGCGGGTGCGAACGGAACGTACCGTCGGTTCCGCCGTGCCCCCCCGACCGCGAAGGATCCAGATGCGACCCGCCATCCTGGCCGTGCTCGCCGGCGTCCTGTTCACCGCCGCCGCCTGCGACAGCGACGCACCCGTGTACGAGACGGGAGCAGCGCCGGCCCCGGCGACCAGCACCACCCTCCCGCCGCCCCCGGACTACTCGGCCGACACCGCGAAGGTGTGCGCGCGGCTCGACAAGGTCTTCGACGGCGAGCTGGACGACTTCGGCGCCGCGCTCGGCAAGATGATCGCCTACAAGGAGGCGAAGAAGGCCGCCGAGGCGACCAAGGCGGAGAAGGCGGCGGCCGCCGAGCTGCGGTCGGCCGGCGCCCAGATCCGCAAGGAGACCGCCGGCGCCCAGGACCCGGAGTTTAAGGCGGCCGGCGAGACCTCGGCCCGCAAGCTCGAGGCCAGCGCCACCGACCGCGCCTACCTCAAGCGCGTCAAAACCCCCGCCGACCTGGACAAAACCCTCAAACCCCAGTTCGCCGAGTGGCTCAGCCCGGTAGCCGGCTTCTGCTGATTCCAACCCTTTCCGGTACGCCCTCCCCGCCCCCACCCGCACAGCCCCGTCCCGTGCCTCGACGCCAGGCCGCCTTCACCTCACGACCGCGAGGCCGCATCCGGGCCGAACTGCCCCTACCGGCAGCCCGCCCAAACCCCCCAACCCCGTCGGCTGGCCGTCACGGTGGTCTCCAGCCCCGCGACACCACCCGCAGCACCAGCCCGTCGCGCTTGGCTGGTCGTCACGGTGGTGTCCGGACCCGGGACACCACCCCGAGCACCAGCCCGTCGATCGCGGCTGGTCGTGACGGTGCTCTCCGGACCCGGGATGCCACCCTCAGCACCAGCCCGTCGGTCGCGGCTGGCCGTCACGGTGGTCTCCAGCCCCGCGACACCACCCTCAGCACCAGCCCGTCGCGCTTGGCTAGTCGTCACGGTGGTCTCCAGCCCCGCGACACCACCGTGAGTGCCAGCCCGTCGATCGCGGCTGGTCGTGACGGTGCTCTCCGGGTCCGGGATGCCACCCTCAGCACCAGCCCGACCGGACCCACCACCCCGGCTGGCCGTCACGGTGCTCTCCAGCCCCGCGACACCACCCTGAGCGCCAGCCCGTCGCGCTTGGCTGGTCGTGACGGTGCTCTCCGGGCCCGGGATGCCACCCTGGGCGCCAGCCCGTCGATCGCGGCTGGCCGTCACGGTGGTCTCCAGCCCCGCGACACCACCCTCAGCACCAGCCCGTCGCGCTTGGCTGGTCGTCACGGTGGTGTCCGGACCCGGGAAACCACCCTCAGCACCAGCCCGTCGCGCTTGGCTGGTCGTCACGGTGGTGTCCGGACCCGGGAAACCACCCTCAGCACCAGCCCGTCGCGCTTGGCTGGTCGTCACGGTGGTGTCCGGACCCGGGAAACCACCCTCAGCACCAGCCCGTCGCGCTTGGCTGGTCGTCACGGTGGTGTCCGGACCCGGGAAACCACCCTCAGCACCAGCCCGACCGGACTTACCGATCGCGGCTGGCCGTGACGGTGGTATCCGGGCGCGGGACACCACCCTGAGCACCAGCCGATCGGTCTTGCCGGTCGCGGCTGGCGCCCGCGGTGGTATCCGGGCGCGGGAGACCACCGTGGGTGCCAGCCGGGGAGTGGGCGGGGTTGTGGGTTGGCGGTCGTGGCCAGCCACGGGCGTCGCCCTGGAGGGTCGGGCGTTTTGGACGCGCCAGCGTCCTGCCCGGCCCGGAAGGGTCCCTGGCGGGAGCGACGATCAGTGATCAGCGCGGATCCGAGTCAGCAAGATCTTGAATGTGATCTTCAGTTTTCGACGCATGTCGATACGCGAAGACCACTGCTTGCCGATGCCGCGAAGATCACCGCTTGCCGGGGCCGAGAAGATCACCGCTTGCCGGGGCCGCGAAGATCACCGCTAACCGGTGCCGGAAGCTCAGCGTTTGCCGATGCTCAGGACCGGCTTGGTGACCGCCTCGAAGAAGTCGTTGCCCTTGTCGTCGACGACGATGAAGGCCGGGAAGTCCTCGACCTCGATCTTCCAGACCGCCTCCATGCCGAGCTCGGGGAACTCGAGCACCTCGACGTGCCGGATGCAGTCCTGCGCGAGCCGGGCCGCCGGGCCGCCGATCGAGCCGAGGTAGAAGCCGCCGTAGGTCTTGCAGGCGTTGGTCACCTGCTGGGACCGGTTGCCCTTGGCCAGCATCACCATCGAGCCACCCGCGGCCTGGAATTTCTCCACATAGGAGTCCATCCGGCCGGCCGTGGTCGGGCCGAACGAGCCGGACGCGTAACCCTCCGGGGTCTTCGCCGGGCCGGCGTAGTAGACCGCGTGATCACGCAGGTACTGCGGCATCGGCTCGCCGGCGTCCAGCCGCTCGGCGATCTTGGCGTGGGCGATGTCCCGGGCCACCACCAGCGGACCGGTCAGCGACAGCCGGGTCTTCACCGGGTACTTGCTGAGCTCGGCGCGGATCTCGGCCATCGGCCGGTTCAGGTCGATCTTGACGACCTGCTCCGACTCCAGGTGGTCGTCGGTGACGTCCGGCAGGAAGCGGGCCGGGTCGGTCTCCAGCCGCTCCAGCCAGACGCCGGACGGAGTGATCTTGGCGACCGCCTGCCGGTCCGCCGAGCAGGAGACCGCGATGGCGACCGGGCAGGACGCGCCGTGCCGGGGCAGCCGGACCACCCGCACGTCGTGGCAGAAGTACCGGCCGCCGAACTGCGCGCCGATCCCGAAGTCGCGGGTCAGCTCCAGGACCGCGGCCTCCAGCTCGAGGTCACGGAAGCCGTGCGCCGCCATGGTGCCGGCGATGGGCAGGTTGTCCAGGTACTTCGCGCTGGCCAGCTTGGCGGTCTTGAGCGCGTGCTCGGCGCTGGTGCCGCCGATCACGATGGCCAGGTGGTACGGCGGGCAGGCGGAGGTGCCGATCAGCCGCAGTTTCTCGTCCAGGAACTGCATCATCCGCTGCGGGTTGAGCAGCGCTTTCGTCTCCTGGTACAGGTACGACTTGTTGGCCGAGCCGCCGCCCTTGGCCATGAAGAGGAACTTGTACGCGTCCGGGTGCCCGTTCGGGTCCTCGGCGTAGAGCTCGATCTGGGCCGGCAGGTTCGTCCCGGTGTTCCTCTCGTCCCACATGGTGAGCGGAGCGAGCTGCGAGTACCGCAGGTTGAGCCGGGTGTACGCCTGGTAGACGCCGAGCGCGATGGCCTCCTCGTCGCGCCCGTCGGTGAGCACGTGCCGGCCGCGCTTGCCCATCACGATCGCGGTGCCGGTGTCCTGGCACATCGGCAGCACGCCGCCGGCCGCGATGTTCGCGTTGCGCAGCAGGTCGAGGGCGACGAACCGGTCGTTCGGCGACGCTTTCGGGTCATCGATGATCGCGCGCAGCTGGGCCAGGTGCGCCGGCCGCAGGTAGTGCGCGATGTCGTGCATCGCCTCGGCGGTGAGCACGGTCAGCGCGGACGGCTCGACGGTCAGGAAGCGGCGCCCGCCCGGCCCCTCCACAACGTCCACGCCCTCGTCCGTGACCAGGCGATACTCGGTCGAATCGTCGCCGGTCGGCAAGAGCGGCGAGTAGGTGAAAGCGGCGCCTCTGCTCATGAGCGGCAAGCCTAGGCCAGCCGGGGTGGGCGGTGCGAACCCGCACCCGGCAAACGTGCCTGTCGGCGTGTCAGCGGTAGGGCAAATAGGCCATGTCGCGACCGGAAACCAAGATCAAACCTTGGGCGCCGACGGTGAACACCTTCGCATCCGTCCGCACATCGGCACGTATCGCACCATTAGCCGGATTCAGTGCGGTCACCCGACCGGACGAGACCACTATCACCGCGTGCGGGGTCACCGCCGCGCCCGCCTTGGCCCGGCCGTCCTGCCGCCACACCGCCTTGCCCTTGCCGAACGACCACCCGCGCAACGTGTCGCCGTCCCGGACCACCGCGTACCTGTCGTCGACGGCGAGCACCTCGGCGGCCTTGTCGCCGTACCAGAGGATCCGCCCGTCGGCTCCGTTGATCAGCTCCTGCCGGCCGTACGGATCGACGCCGAGCAGCACGTCGTACCCGCCGGCCGGGTCCCGGTCCTGCTGGCAGTCGCTCGCCGCGGTCCGCAGGTTGAGCCCGTCCCGCTTCCACACCACCCGGTTGCCCGGCGGGGCGGTGGCCACCACGCCGTAGTAGCAGGTGCCGTCCCTGGCGGTGCCGCTGACCGTGAGCACCCGGCCGCCGACCACCGCGATCCGCTGGTCCGCCCCGGCCTTCGCGGTCTGCACCAGCCGGCCGGTGGCGGTGTCGATCACCCGGACCCGATCGCCGTCCGGCAGGCCGAGCAGGCCGGGCATCACCGCCGGGCCGGCCGCGTCGTCGTCCACGTCATCGGTGCCGAGCCGGCGGGCGTCCGGCAGGTCGGGGTTGGCGGCGTGCAGCACGAAGCCGATCCCGCCGGTGGCCACCGACCAGAGCTGGGTGCCGGCCCGCGGGTCCCACGCGGTGAGCCGGCAGTTGCCGCCGCCCGAGCAGCGCAGGTCGACGATCCCGTTCCGGTACGTCCAGACCGCCGTCGCCTCGGTGTCAGCCCGGCGCACCGTGCCGGTCCGCGGGTCGAGCACCTGGTACCCCTTGGTGAGCAGCCGCCCGGTGACCACCACGGCGTCGGCACCCTGCCCGGCCGGCGCGGCCCAGTCCGCGTCGGTCTGCCACATCCGCACCGCCGTGCTCAGGTTGTACGCCTCGACCGAGGTGCGGTACTCGACGATCACCGACTCGCCGGCCACCGAGACGCTCTGCGGGGAGCCGCCGAGCCGCTGCTGCCACGTGGTGCCCGGCGCGACCGGCGAACTCGTGTTGACCCACTCCCAGAGCTTCGGGAACGGGTTCCACACCCCGGTCGTGGCCAGCACGGTGACCGTGACGGCAGCGACCAGCGTGACTCCCTTGACGGTGCCCGAGGCCATGCCGGAACCCTAATGACCTCGATCCACCGACCCCGCGAGCGCAGAAAGTCCGTGTCATGGGCTTATATAACAGTTGCCGCCTTTGTCAACGGGACCGTCCGGTACGGAATCAGCTCGGCCAGCGCGATGATCGTGTGCGCCCGGCGGATCCCCTCGTAGCCGACGATCTTGTCGATCACCCGCTGCAGGTCGGCGTTGGAGCGGGCCACGATCCGGCACAGGATGTCACCGCTCCCGGTGATCGTGTGCGCCTCCAGCACCTCCGGGATCTCGGCCAGGTGGCTCGCCACGGCGTCGTGCCCGTACCGCTGGCTGATCTCCAGGGTCACGAAGCTCATCACCCCGAACCCGATCATGGCCGGGACGACCTCCGGCCCGAAGCCCTTGATCGCGCCGCGGGTGGTGAGCTTGTCGAGGCGGGCCTGGACCGTGCCGCGGGCCACCGACAGGCGGCGGGACAGCTCCAGCACGCCGATCCGCGGCTCGGCGGCGAGCAATTCGACCAGGTGCGCATCCAGCTCGTCGAGCTGAACAAATTGCTCGGTCAACTCCGGCCTCCCCTCTACTGATTGCACAGAATGACCAGGCGAAAAACAGACTGTTGCCTAGGGGTGTGACCCGAGTCAATTCTCAGCCCATGAGCTCGCTGACCAAGGAGAAAGACGTCTTCCCGGTGAAAGGCGTCGACCACCTGCGCTTCCTCGTGGGCAACGCCCGGCAGGCCGCCCACTTCTACTCCACCGCGTTCGGGATGCGTTGCGTCGCCTACCGCGGTCCGGAGCAGGGCTACCGTGACCACGCCGAGTACGTGCTGGTCAGCGGCGGCGCCAAGTTCGTGCTCACCGGCATGGTGCACGCCGGCGCGCCCGGCGCCGAGCACGTGACCAAGCACGGTGACGGCATCTCGGACATCGCCCTGGAGGTGCCGGACGTCGACGCGGCGTACCAGCACGCCACGTCGGCCGGCGCGCGCGGCGTGACCGAGCCGTACGACGTCAAGGACGAGCACGGCACGGTCCGGATGGCGGCGATCGCCTCGTACGGCGACACCGTGCACACGCTGATCGACCGCTCCGGCTACGACGGGCCGTTCCTGCCCGGCTTCGTGACCCGCGACCCGATCGTGGCGGTCCGCCCGAAGCGCTTCTTCCAGGCCATCGACCACGTGGTCGGCAACGTCGAGCTGGGCAAGATGGACGAGTGGGTGGAGTTCTACCGCAAGGTGATGGGCTTCACCAACATGGCGGAGTTCATCGGCGACGACATCGCCACCGACTACTCCGCGCTGATGTCCAAGGTCGTCGCGGACGGCACCCGTAAGGTCAAGTTCCCGCTCAACGAGCCGGCCATCTCGCAGCGCAAGTCGCAGATCGACGAGTACCTGGAGTTCTACGGCGGTCCCGGCGCCCAGCACGTCGCGCTGGCCACCAACGACATCCTGACCACCGTCGACGCGATGCGCGGAGCGGGCGTGGAGTTCCTGAACACGCCGGACTCGTACTACGACGACCCGGAGCTGCGGGCCCGGATCGGTCAGGTGCGGGTGCCGATCGAGGAGCTGAAGAAGCGCCGGATCCTGGTGGACCGGGACGAGGACGGTTACCTGTTGCAGATCTTCACGGCCCCGGTGCAGGACCGGCCCACCGTATTCTTCGAGTTGATCGAGCGGCACGGCTCCCTCGGTTTCGGCAAGGGCAACTTCAAGGCGCTCTTCGAGGCCATCGAGCGGGAGCAGGAGCGGCGCGGCAACCTGTGACGTGACCACCTGCGCGCAGGGAACCGTCAGGCATACGTGGTAAAGGTTTGCGCATGAGTTCCCTTCCCGCGGGTTGGTACAAGGACCCGGCCGACACCAGCACCCAGCGCTACTGGGACGGTGAGGGCTGGCTCGGCAAGGCCATCCCGGCTGACGCGGTGCCGCCGGACGGGCCGCCCCCGGTGGAGGCGGAACCCCCCGCGGCACCGCCACCGGCGGTCGCGCCCCAGCCACAGCACTACGCCACGCCCCAGCCGCCGCCCGCCCACCCGGCCTACGGTCCGCCGCCACCGGGCTGGCAGCAGCCGCCACCGCCACCGGGCTGGCAGCAGCCGCCACCCCCGCAGGGCTGGCAGCAGCCGCCGCCCGGATGGCAGCAGCCCCCGCCCGGGTGGCAACAGCCGCCACCGGGGTGGCAGCAGCCACCGCCGCCGCCCCCGCAGGGCTGGCAGCAGCCGCCACCCGGATGGCAACAGCCGCCACCCGGGTGGCAGCAGGCACCTCCGAAGGCCTGGCCGTACCCGCAGCCGCCGCACGCCTACGCGATGCCGATCCCGGAGGCGCGCCCGCACGGCATGCCGCTGGCCGGGCTGGGCCAGCGCCTGCTCGCCCGGCTGATCGACATCGCCGTCGTGCTGGTGCTGAACATCGTGGTCAACGGCTGGTTCGTCTACCAGTGGTGGCAGGATTTCCGGCCGATCTACACGCACTACGTGGACCAGGTGATGGCCGGCACCGAGCCGGACATGCTGGAGCCGACCGGCCGGATGCAGACCCTGCAGATGACGGTCATCGTGATCGCCACCCTGCTCTGGCTGCTCTACGAGGCCCCGGCGATCAGCGGCCGCGGGCAGACGCTCGGCAAGATGCTGATGGGCATCAAGGTGGTCGGGCTGGACAGCACCCAGCCGATCGGGTTCCGCCGCGCGTTCTCCCGCTGGGCCCAGCTCGGCATGTGGACACTGTTCTGGTGGTGCCTGGTCGGGCTGGTGGTCCAGTTCCTGGACTCGCTCTCCCCCACGTTCGACCCGCGCCTGCGGCAGGCCTGGCACGACAAGGCGGCGTCCACCGTCGTCGTCGCCGTCCCGCGGGGCGCCCAACAGACCGTCGAGGCCGCGCCGCGCGGCGACATCCCAGGAGGACCCGAATGACCCGGCTGACCCGCGCCGACCTGGACGCGCTGCCCGCGTACGTGCCCGGTCGCAACGTCGCCGACCTGGCCCGTGAGCTGGGCATCGCCGAGGCGATCAAGTTGGCCAGCAACGAGGTGCCGTACGGCCCGCTGCCCGGCGTGGTGGAGGCGGTCACCGAGGCGGCCCAGCAGATGCACAGGTACCCGGACATGGGCGTGCTGGCACTGCGGGACGCGCTCGCCACCCGTCTCGGGGTGGCCGCCGAGCGGGTGGTGACCGGCTGCGGCTCGGTGGCTCTGGCCGAGATCCTGGTGAAAGCCACCTGCCTGCCCGGCGACGAGGTGCTCTACGCGTGGCGGTCGTTCGAGGCGTACCCGATCATCGCGGCCGGCGCCGGCGCCACCAGCGTCCGGGTGCCGAACGCGCCGGACCACGGGCACGACCTGGCCGCGATGGCCGCCGCGATCACCGACCGCACCCGGCTGGTCTTCGTCTGCAACCCGAACAACCCGACCGGCACCGCCCTGCGGAAAGCCGAGCTGGACCGGTTCCTCGCGGCGGTGCCCTCCGACGTGCTGGTGGTGCTCGACGAGGCGTACCGGGAGTTGGTCACCGACCCGGCGGTGCCGGACGGCCTGGACACCTACGGCGACCGCGCCAACATCGTGGTGCTGCGCACCATGAGCAAGGCCTGGGGCCTGGCCGGCATGCGGATGGGTTACCTGATCGCCCAGCCCGAGGTGGCCGCCGCGGTGCGCAAGGTGCTCACCCCGTTCTCCAGCAGCCTGGTGGCGCAGGCCGCGGCACTCGCCGCGCTGCGGCAGGAGGCCGAGGTGGTCCGGCGCTGTGCCCTGATCACCGCCGAGCGCCAGCGGGTCACCGAGGCGCTGCGGAAACTCTCCGTCGACGTGCCGGACAGCCAGGCCAACTTCGTCTGGTTGCCGATCGGCGACCGGACCGCGGCGTTCGCCGGCGCCTGCGAGGCGCGCGGGGTGATCGTGCGCGGCTTCCACCCGGACGGCGTGCGCGTCACCATCGGCACCCCGGAGGAGAACGACGCCTTCCTCGCCGCCGCGGAGGCGGCGCTGGCGTCCTGAGCCCGGCCTCGCCGGTGCGAGGCAGCGCCTGGCCGGTCCGCGAATCCGCCGCGGGCCGGCCAGGCTTTCCTTGCGGCCGGTGGTGACATTACGTCGTCATCCGCACGGTTTGCGGCGCGCCGCGAACATTGACCCCTAACGGGTCATCGCCGCCGCCTCGGCCGCTACCCGATGGTGCTCGTCGGCGCTGATCCGGGCCGGGAACACCCGCGGCGAGAACAGCACCGCCATCCCGGCCGCCACCGCCAGCACCGCGGCCAGCAGCGGCAGCCGACCCAGGGCGCCGGCCGTGACCAGGCGCTCGCCGACGAAGGCGCCGCCGCCGATGCCGATCTGGAACGCCACCACGTAGACCGCCGAGGCGGCGTCCCGGGCATGCGGCGCGACGCGCAGCGGCACCGCGCCGAGGACCGCCGGGACGGCCGTGAAGGCGCCACCCCAGACCAGCGTGGCGACGATCGCCAGGGCCGTCCCGAGCACCGGCGCGAGCGACGCCACCGACACCGCCTGCGCGGCGAGCAGGATCAGCAGCAGCGGGCCGGGGCGCCGGTCGATGTGCCGCCCGACCAGATAGGTGGTGAGCAGCCCGGCCCCGCCGTACCCGAGCAGCAGCGCGCTCAGCCCGGCCCCGTCCAGCCCGGCGTCCCGGCGGATCAGCGGGGCGATGTAGGTGTACGCCGCGAAGTGCCCGACCACCAGCAGCGTGGTCACCGCGCACAGCCGGGCCACCCGGCCGTCCCGCAGGATCCGCACCGCGTTGCCCAGCTGCCGCCCGGCGCCGGCCGCCCGGTCCCGGGGCAGCGGCGGCAGTGCCGGCAGCACCGTGAGCAGCAGTACCACGCAGATCACCCCGCCGACCGCCATCGACCCGATCGCGAACCGCCAGCCCAGCCACTGCCCGAGCGCGGTACCCAGCGGGACGCCCAGCACGATGGCCAGCGAGTTGCCCAGCGAGGTCAGCGCGGTGGCCCGGCCGATCTGGTCCGGTGGGGCGAGCCGGGCCACGATCGGCCCGAGCACCGACCAGAACACGCCGTGCGCCAGCGCGCAGAGCAGCCGGGATCCGGCCAGCACCGGAAACGTCGGGGCGAACGTCGCGGCCGCCTGGGAGACGGCGAAAATCGCTACCGTGACGGCGATCAGCAGGTTCCGGGGGACGCGCATGGTGACGGCGGTGAGCGGGATGGTGCTCAGCGCGGCGACCACCGCGTAACTGGTCATCAGCAGGCCCACCCGGGCCTCGCTGACGTGCAGATCGGCAGCGATCTGCGGAAGCAGCCCGATCGGCAGGGTCTCGGCGGCGACGTAGAAGAACGCTGATGCCCCGATGACGGCCAGCGCGGAGCGGTGGAAACTCACCCCCGAACAATAAGCTTCACGGCAGAGCATAAAAAGGGGAACGGCTGTGACGACGCGCTCCATCGAGCTGCTCCGGGTGGTTCACCAGGACCCCGGCGTGACCCGAGCCGCCGCGGCCCGGCGGCTCGGCGTGGGCACCGGCGCGGCCACCGAGCTGGTCACCAAGCTGAGCCGGGCGATGCTGCTGACGCAGGGGCCGGCCGCGCCGAGCGGCACCCGGGGCCGGCCGACGACGGTGCTGCTGCCGCACCCGGGTGGCCCGCTCGCCCTGGCCGTCGCGATCACCCACGAGGCCTGGCGGGTCGAGGCGGTCGAGCTGGGCGGCGCGAGCGTCACGGCGCTGTCCGGAAGGCACGCGGGAGCCACCTGGGCCGAGGTCCGCGACGCGGTCCGGGCCGCGCTCCACGAGCTCCGTCTCCGGTACGGCGACCGCCCCCGCGCCGTGGGCGTCTCGGTCCCCGGCACCGTCTCCCGCGACCACCGCCTGGAGGCCGTCGGCGTCGGCTGGCACGACGTCGACCTCACCGAGCTCTGGCCGGACGCCGAGATCTTCACGGCCGGCAACGACGCCACCCTGGCCGCCACCGCCGAATCCCACCGGGGTGCCGCGGCCGGCGCCGCCCTGGCCCTGCACCTGCGCATCGAGGCCGGCCTGGGCGGCGCCGTGGTGGAGGGCGGCCGCCCGCTGATCGGCGCGCGCGGGGCGGCCGGCGAGTTCGGGCACATGCCGTTCGGCGATCCGGCGGTCCGCTGTCCGTGCGGGGCCCGCGGCTGCTGGGGCATCGCCGTCGACGGGCACGAACTGGCCCGCCTGCTGGGCGAGCCGGTGCCGGTCGACCCGATCACCTACGCCCGCCGGCTGATCACCGCGGCCGCCGCCGGGCCCGGCCGGGAGCTGACCGCGGTGCGGGCCATCGCCGCGACCCTGGGCCGCGGCGTCGCCGGCCTGGTCAACGCCCTGGACGCGGACCTGGTCACGCTCGGCGGCCTGGGCGCCGACCTGCTCGCCACCGTCCCGGAGGAGATCGCCACCGCCTACCGCGACGGCCTGATGTCCATCCACCGCGACGCGCCGCCGCCGGTCGTACCGGCCGCCCTCGGTGACCTCGGCCCGATCGCCGGCGCCGCCGAGGAGGCCTGGTCCGCCCTCCTGCCCCGACTCGCTTGATCCGCTCCGGGCGCCAAGTGACGCGGGCCGGACACGGCACCGCGCGCGGCCCGGGTCGTTGGTCCTGGCGAGCGGCCGGACGACCGGCTGCGGGGATCACACGGCGGGAGTGGGCACCATGCGTCTTTCAGTGATCGTCCCCTGCTACAACGAGGAGGACGTCATTGATCTCTTCGATGTGCGGGTGCGCGCCACGCTGACCGAGCTCGCCGTCGACCACGAGCTGTGTTACGTGGATGACGGCAGCTCGGACGGGACGCTGCGGCGCCTGCGCGCGCTCGCCGCGAAGAACCCGGAGACCACCCGCTACGTCTCCTTCAGCCGGAACTTCGGCAAGGAGGCCGGCATGCTGGCCGGGCTGCGCGAGGCGACCGGCGACGCGGTCGTCATCATGGACGCCGACCTGCAGCACCCGCCGGAGCTGATCGGCCGGATGCTCGAACTGCACGCCCTCGGGCACGACCAGGTCATGGCGCGGCGCACCCGCAAGGGCGACCGGTTCCTCCGCACCCTGCTGAGCAAGACCTACTACCGGTTCGTCAACCGGGTGGTGGACGTCGAGCTGACCGACGGCGTCGGCGATTTCCGGTTGCTCTCCCGGGCCGCTGTCGACGCGCTGCTGTCCCTGCCGGAGTACAACCGGTTCTCCAAGGGCCTGTTCTCCTGGATCGGTTTCGACACCGTCACCTTCGACTACCAGAACGTCGAGCGCGAGGCGGGCGCCACCAAGTGGTGCTTCAGCTCGCTGCTGAACTACGGCCTCGACGGGCTCATCTCGTTCAACAACCGGCCGCTGCGGCTGGGCATCCACGTCGGCCTGGCGCTGACCGTGCTGGCCGGCCTCTACGCCGCCTGGATCACCGGCGAGGCGATCGTCGACGGCATCGACACCCCGGGCTACGTGACCCTGCTGGTCGCCATCGTCGGCCTGGGCGGCCTGCAGATGGCGATGCTGGGCCTGGTCGGCGAGTACATCGGCCGGATCTACTACGAGTCGAAGCGCCGGCCGCACTTCCTGGTCAAGGAGACCAACGTGCCGCGCGATCCCTTCCGCGGCGGCGGCACCGGCGTCCCGGCGATGCTGTCGCAGCGGCTCACCAGGCCCGACGAGCGCTGGCCGGCCGTCGAGGAGGCGACAACGGGACGACCCGCCTGATGCGGGTACCGCTGCTCCAGATCGCCACGTTCACCGCCGTCGGCGTGCTCAACACCGGCACGTTCTACCTGTGCTACCTGCTGCTGCGCGGGTGGTTGCCGTACTACCCGGCCTACGTGCTCGCCTTCCTGATCAGCATGGTCGGCTCGTTCTTCCTGAACACCCACCTCACCTATCGCACCCGGCCGACCTGGCGGAAGTTCCTGCTCTTCCCGCTGACCAACCTGACCAACTTCGTGGTCACCTCGCTCGGCGTCCTGGTGCTGGTCGAGTGGGCGCACGTGGACGAGCGGATCGCCCCGCTGACGGCCGCCCTGGCCGCCGTACCGGTCACCTTCGTGCTCTCCCGGCGGATCCTGACGCACCGCGACGCCGAGCGTCCGGCCGGCGAGGCCGCCGCCGGCGCGCGGCGCTGACCGCTCAGAAGCCGGCCAGCAGCACCGTGTCGGTCGTGTAGTAGTAGATCGGCGACTCCGGGTCGTCCGGCCCGTCCAGCCGGCGCCGCTCGATCGCCAGGTAATGCTCGGCGATCTGGTAACCGCCGAACTTCCAGAGGTCGTCCTCCTTGCCGAAGGCGAGGCGGACGTCAGCGGTCTGCCGCCCGGTGGCGGCCTCCAGGGTGATCAGGTGATGGTCCGGCCGGACGAGCAGCACCAGGCTCGACGAGCCGCCCAGCACGCGGGCCTCGCCCGGCCAGGTCCACCGCACCGCGCCGTCCGGGTCGTGCCCGGTGACCACGCCGTTCACGACCGACACCACGACTCCGGCGGCGACCGTGGCGTCCGGCGAGTCCAGCGCGGCGGCCCGCCGGGGCGTGGCGGCCGCGGCCAGCCAGCCGTGGCCGGCGGCATCCCGGAACCCGGCGCAGTTCGAGCCGGCGACCAGGCAGCCGAGCGCGGTGAACGGCCCGGCCGGCCAGTTCGCCATCGGCCGGCCGCTGGTGGCGTCGTAGGCGCCGGTCGCGCAGACGTACACCCCACCGGCGGTGGTGAAGCCGTCCACGCACCCGGCCGGCGGCGTGGCCCGCCAGCGCTCGGCGCCGGTGCTCACGTCGTACCCGAAAAGATCTTGACCCTGGGTGACCACGACGGACCCGGCGGCGATCCGCAGACCCGGCGGCGACCACACGGCCGCGGCGCCGGTCCGGTGTCCGGCGTAGTCCGGCGCGTCCGGACCGCTCGTCCGCCAGAGAATCTTCCCGGTACGCCCGTCCTGCCCCACCAACAGTCCGTCGGACCACCGGCTGACCACCGTCGTCCCGCTCGTCACCACCCCGCTGAGCTGCTGCGGCCAGCGGCGCAGCGACCACCGGCTGGTGTAGACGGCCCGGCCGTAGACCGGCTCGTCGGCGCGCAGCTGATGCTTGGCGGCATAGATCCGGAGGCGGTCGTTGAAGATCAACGGAGCCACGCCGATCCGGCCCTGCACGCCGGGGGCGGAGACCACCAGCGGCGGGTACGGCGCGGAACTGGTGTCCAGTCGCTCGGCCGGGCCGAGCACCCGCCAGCCGATCAGCGCGGAGGCCAGCAGCAGAAGCACCGCCGCGGAAGCTCGCAGCAGCACCCTTGTCACGGGCGTGAAGTATTCCAGGTCCGGTTCGGGGCGATCGCGGAACCCGCCGTGATCAAGGCCTCAGATCGCCGCGAGCAGCACCGACTCGGAGCTGAAGTAGTACGTCGGCGAGTCCGGGTCGTCGGGCGCCGTGGCGTTCTTCCGCTCGATCGCCACGAACCGCTCGGAGACCAGCACGCCCGAGGCCACCCACTCGCCGTTCCCCCGCTCGCCCTCCTGCTTGCCGAAGAACAACCCGAACTGGAACCGTCGCTCGCCGGTGGCGGCGTCCAGCCCGACCAGTTCCCGCCGCGGCGTCATCAGCAGGATCCTGGTCGAGTTGCCGCCGAGCACCCGCACGCCGGTGGCCGGCCAGGTCCACTTCACGCCGCCGTCCGGCCGATACGCGGTGACCAGCCCGTTCGCTGTCGACACCGGAACACCGCCGGCGATCGTGACGGCCGGGGAGTCCAGCGCGACGGACCGCTGGGGCACCCCGCCGCGGGTCAGCCAGCCGTGGCCGGCGCCGTCCCGGAACCCGGCGCAGTCCGAGCCGGCGACCGGGCAGCCGAGCGCGGTGAACGGCCCGGCCGGCCCGGACCGCAGCGCCGCCCCGCTGCCCAGGTCGTAGCCGCCGGTCGCGCAGAGGTAGCGGTCACCGGTCGTGAAACCGCCGGTGCAGCCGGGCGGGGTCGCGGTGTGCCAGCGCTCGGTGCCGGTGCTCACGTCGTACCCGAAAAGATCTTGACCCTGGGCGACCACGACGATCCCGGCGCCGGTCCGCAGCCCCGGCGGCGACCACACGGCCGCGGCGCCGGTCCGGTGTCCGGCATAGTCCGGCGCGTCCGGACCGCTCGTCCGCCAGAGGACCTTCCCGGTACGCCCGTCCTGCCCCACCAGCAGCCCGTCGGACCACCGGCTGACCACCGTCGTCCCGCTCGTCACCACCCCGCTGAGCTGCTGCGGCCAGCGGCGCAGCGACCAGCGCGCGGTCCGCACGAACCGGCCGGTGACCGGCTCGTCCGCGCGGACCTGGTGCTTGGAGCCGTAGAGCCGGAGGCGGTCCTCGAACAGGAGCGGCGCCAGGCTGAGCCCGCTGGTGACCCGGGGGCGAGTGGCGCTGGTCGGGGCCGGATAAGGGGTCTCGGCGGTCGCCAGGACCTCGGCCGGTTCCAGGATCCGCCAGCCGACCAGCACCGTGGCCAGCAGCAGGAGCAAGGCCACCGAGGTTCGCAGCAGCACCCTGGTCACGGGCGGAAGTATGTCAGGTGGGATCCAGGGGGATCAGTCCGCTTGCCCGGCCCTCGCGGCTTCTCCGGGTTCAACCTTGGCAACTTTCTCCGGGCTGCGGCTTTCCGGCTCGGGCTTCGCGGCCTTGCCGGGCCTCAGGTCTGGTAGCCGCCGTTGATCAAGCCGAGCCGGACCAGCTCGGTGAGCGGCTCGACGACGTTGGCCGCGCCGAAGCCGGTGAACAGCGGGCGCGGCAGGTCGCGGTGCGCCCGGGCCGGCTCGACCAGCGGCACCGGATGGGTGGCGGCCAGCGCCTCGGCCACCTCGGCCACCTCGCCGCCGTCGACCGCCAGCAGGGTGGCGACCAGCACGTTCAGAAAGCCGTGGTGGGTGAAGCCGGTCTCCGGGTCGGTGTGCCGGGTGGCGTGCCGGAGCCCGGCGGCCAGCTTGAAAGGGAGGTCGCGGTCGCGGCAGGCGCAGATCACCGCGGCCAGTTCGACAGGGGTGGGGAAGAGCTCCGCGGCCAGGCCGCCCACCCGGAACTTGGGGGCGATCGACAGGCCCTCGGCACGGGCGTCGGCGACGGCGTCGAGGGCGCCGATCAGACCCCAGCTCAGGGGGATCTCGGCCCAGACCCGGCTGGCCCCGGTCTCAGCCCCTTGGTCGCTTCTCGGCGCGCTCTCGTCGGCGGCTTCACTGTGCCGGGTGCGCTCGTTGGCCGCGAGGGCACGCAACAGGGACAGCCCGGGCTGGGGATCCTCGCCGCGGCGGGCCACCGCGGCCTCGACGTGCTTGATCAGCATGCCGGCGGCGCGCAGTTTCTCCACCGTCGCCGGCAGCGCGCCGAGCGGGATGTCACCGATCAGCGCGGCGGCGACGTGGGCCACCGGCTCGGCGCCGACCACCGACGCGGGAACCAGCAGGGCGCCGATGAGATCCGCATACCACGCCGCGGCGTGCTCGCGATGTTTCGCCTCGGCGTCGGCCAGGCCGGTCAGGCTGGGCGGCAGCAGGGACGCGTCATCGACGAGCCCGGCATACAGCGGAGGCACCATCGTCGACACGATCCGAACCTAACGGACCACGCACGAAGCGGACAACCATGCGAGTCGGACCGCCCACCCGGCCGTCTCGACCGTCACGCGCGTGGGCAGCGGTTTCTCGGCCGGTGACGCCGGAATCCGGAAGACCGGGACGGGTTTCGGGCCGGCCGTGCGGCGCATGCGGTACGCCCGGCCGGCCACCAATTCCATATATTGCGATTGATATGTCGCCCCGCTGCCCTCGGCGCACCCACCACCGGCCGTTCTCCAGCGGGTCCGCGCTCCAGACGCGCTGTCTCGCACCCCTGCGCGGCCCTCGTTCCGGCCGGGCCACTTCTCAGCGGCGGCTGGTCAGGACCACCAGGTCGGCAATCGCGGCCAGGACCATGCCGGCGATCAGTGTCGGCAGGCCGCCGACCGCCGCGTACGCCACCAGGAACAGCGGCGCGGCGAGGGTCAGATACAGCGCGACTGCCAGCCGGCGGTCGCCGGCGCGGAGCCGGGACAGCACCCGGCCGGCCGGCTCGGTGAGGCGGCTGCGGAACCAGAGGACCACGGCGAGGAAGACCAGCAGGCCGATCAGGCCGGCCCAGGCCCGGGAGATACCGGTGCTGACCAGGGTCATCGCGGCGGTGAGCACGGCGGCGACCAGGGTGCCGTTCGCGCCGTACCGGATCGTCTCGCGGACCGCCTCGGCCGAATCGGCGGAGACGTCGAGCACCGGTTGGCGCGGGCGGCTGACCGCCGGCGGCTCGGACCAGACCGGTCGGGACGGCGGGACCTGCTGCGACGTCGCGGCGGGGTCGATCCCCGGTCCCGGTGCCGGACCGGCCGGCGCAGCACCCAGCGAGGCCTCCTCGGCCAGCTCCTCCAAGGCCCGCGCCCAGCGGCGCCGCTCCAGCCGGACGATCCCCACGTCCTGCCCGGCGTCGCCGATCGCGGGATCGAGGTCAAGCGCCTCCGCGTACGCCCGCTGAGCCAGGTCGAAGAGCCGCAGCCGGGCCGCCACCACGGCCAGCACCAGGTGTGCCTCGGCCTCGGTCGGCGCCACCCGGACGCCGTTCCACGCGGCGTTCAGGGCTTCCTGGCCGTTGCGCGACTCGCTCAGCAGGGCGGCGCCGGTGCGTTGCGCGTACGGCTCCTCGGGCCAGGTCCGCAAGATCTCGCCGGCCACCTGAGCGGCCTCCGCGAACCGCCGGCTGTCGGTCAGCGCCATCGCCCGCACGACCAGTGAGGAGAGCTCGCCGGGGGCGGTCGCGGCGGCCCGGTCGGCGGCGGCGAGCGCCTCGACCGGTTGCTCGGCGGCCAGGTGGATGCGGGCAAGTGTGGTCAGCAGGCCGGTCTCGGCGGGGCCGGTCCCCGAAGCGACACCCGCATCCGGGTACGCCCCCGCCCACGCGCTCCCGTCCGGCCACCCGCCCGCGTCCGCTCCCCGGCCCGCCCCGGCGCTCGGGTCCACCGGCCCACTGCCGTCCGCGGCCGGGTCCGCCGGCCCGCTAGCGTCCGCGTCCGCGCTGGCGCCTCCCCTCGCGCCCGGGTCCGGCTTACCACCGCCGTCCGCATTCGCGCCCGGGTCCGCCTGCCCACTCGCGTCCGCGCCGCCGCGCGTCTCCGCCCACAAGTTCGCGTCTGCTTCCTTGTCGGCGCCGGGCGTGGCATGAGCGCCGGACGTGGCACCGGGGCCGGGCCCCGCGCCGAGGGTGGTGGGCGTGCCACCGGCGGAGGCGGCGCCGGACGAGCCGGCCGAGGCGGCACTCAGGCCGGCCGCGATCTCGTCGGCGGCCTCGTCGTAACGGCCGAGGTCGGCGAGCAGAAGCGCACGCTGGCGGTGGTCCTCCGGCGTGGTCTCGGGCTCCATGGGGGCGGGCACCGTCCGAGCGTAGGCGGTCTACCTGTAAATCACATGGGTCGGGGTGAGCCGGCACACCACCCGCACGGTCTCCGGGCTGTCGCTGGTCCACGGCTCGTTCGCGTACTTGTAGCTGAGCTCGCCGATCAGGTCGGCCGGGTCGTCGCGGAGCGTCACCACGCCCTCGACAGTGCAGTAGGAATACGGCTGCGCCGGGTCGAAGGCGCAGATCGACACCCGCGGGTCGCGCTCCATGTTCCGGGTCTTGCGCCGCCCGCGAATCGTGGAGAAGAGAACGTCGTCCCCATCCCGCTTCACCCAGATGACTGTCGACTGCGGGGTGCCGTCGGCATTGATCGTGTTGAGCACCGCATAGGTAGGGTTGTCGATCAATCTTCGTGCCACATCGGGCAGGACGACAGTCATGATCGTCATCATGCCGGACCATCCCGGCCCAGCTCGCCGTGACGGTTACCACCCGTTGTCGCCCACCCGCCCGGCACACGGTGGTTCACCCGCGACTACTCGGCCGGCCGCCCCGGGACGCGTGGCGAAGCACACGGTTCATCGGGCCCGGCTACCCGGGGGTCGCGGCCGCCATCTCGCTGTAGACCATCGCCACCGCGACGCCGGCCAGGCCCTCCCCGCGACCGGTGAGGCCCAGCCCGTCCGTGGTCGTGCCGGCGACCGTCACCGGCGCGCCCACCGCCGCGGAGAGCACCTTCTCGGCCTCCGCGCGCCGCTTGCCGATCTTCGGGCGGTTACCGATCACCTGGATCGACACGTTGCCGATCGCGAATCCGGCGGCCCGCACCAGCCGGGCCGACTCGGCGAGCAAGGTCACCCCGGCCGCACCGGCCCACTCCGGCCGGCTGGTGCCGAAATTGCCGCCCAGATCGCCGAGCCCGGCCGCGGAGAGCAGGGCGTCGCAGGCGGCGTGCGCGGCAACGTCGGCATCCGAATGGCCGGCGAGTCCCGGCTCTCCGGGCCACTCCAGCCCCGCCACCCAGCAGGGCCGGTCGGCGTCGAACGCGTGCACGTCGGTCCCGACACCGACCCGCGGAATGATCACCCCGTCACCCTAACGGCCGAAACACGCCGACAGCATGCGCGTCGGCCCGAAGCCGTCCCGGGGATGGTCGCCTCAGGCGTCCGGGTCGGGGAGGGCCAGCAGGTGGGTGGCCAGGGCCAGGTCGATCGGGCGGGTGATCTTCAGGGCCAGGTCGGAGCCGGGCACGCAGAGCACCGGCCGGCCGAGTTTCTCCACCGCGCCGGCGTCGTCGGTGTGCAGGTCGGCGGCGGCGCGGTGAGCCGCGCGCAGCACCGTGGCCCGGAAGCCCTGCGGGGTCTGCACCGCCCGGAGAACCGACCGGTCGACAGTCCCGAGCACGGTGTCGTCGGCGCCGACCTCCTTGATCGTGTCGACCACCGGGAGAACCGGGATCACCGCGTCGGCGCCCGCCCGGACGGCGGCGGCCACCCGCTCGACCACCGAGGGCGGGGTGAGACAGCGGGCCGCGTCATGGACCAGCACGATCGCCACCTCGTCGGGGACCACCGCGAGCGCGGCAGCGACCGACTCCTGGCGCTCGGCACCGCCGGGCACCACGGTGACCGGAGCCACCGGGGCGAGCAGGTCGTGCACCGCCTCGACGTCGGCCGGCGGCGCGGCCACCACGATCATCCGGACCGAGGGCGCCGCGGCAAGCCGGCGCACCGCGTGGACGAGCAGCGGCTCCCCGTCGAGCAGACGCAGCGCCTTGGGCGCGCCCGGACCGAGCCGGACACCGGCGCCCGCGGCTGGAACGACGACCGCGACGTCACCGCGAGCATTCAGCTGCGCGGTCACGTCGCGGTCGGCGTACATGGTGCTATGAGGGATGCGTCGGTGTATCAGGCCTCGGTGAGGACCTTGTCGAGCAGAACCTCAGCCTCGTCCTTGGTGCTCTTTTCGGCGAGGGCCACCTCGCCGACCAGGATGTCGCGGGCCTTCGCGAGCATGCGCTTCTCGCCTGCCGAGAGACCGCGCTCCCGCTCGCGACGCCAGAGGTCACGAACAACCTCGGCAACCTTCAGCGGGTTGCCGGAAGCGAGCTTCTCCAGGTTGGCCTTGTAGCGCCGCGACCAGTTGGTCGGCTCCTCGGTGTGCGGAGCGCGGAGGACGTCGAAGACCTTGCCCAGGCCTTCCTCGCCAACCACTTCGCGCACGCCGACTTCCTCGGCGTTCTCAGCGGGCACCCGGACCGTCAGATCGCCCTGGGCGACACGCAGAACGAGATACTGCCTTTCAACGCCCTTGATGACCCTAGTCTCGATTGCCTCGATGAGTGCGGCCCCGTGGTGGGGGTAAACAACGGTCTCGCCGACACTGAAAACCATAGGTTCGAAACCCCTTTCGCTGTGTCTAGGGTAACACGCCAAAGCGACGGTGTCTCGCCCTGACGGTCACTGTTAGTGCAGCTCAGAGGCCCTGTGACGGGGCTTTCTACCGCTTGACAGCGAAGCCGGAAGCTGCCTAAGTAACTCAAAGTGACCAAGACATCACGACTCCAGCCAACGAGTCGGAAATTCCGGACCTGATGGCTTTGCCAGATCAAGCGTATCCCTGCGGTCCATGCCACGACACCACTGGCGATGCGGCGTAGCGTGCGAGACGCTGGACGGAAGTTCCCCGACCGAAGCAAGATCTGGTCGGCCAGGGGGGAGGTGAGTCATGGCAGGCGCGAGCGACAACGGCGGCTGGCCGCCCGACGGCGGTTCGCCCGACGAGCTGCCCGACCTCCCTGAGGAGTGGGGCGTCATCGTCATCCCCGACGACCTCTCAGAGCTGTCTGACGAGGTGGAGGCGGTGCGCGCCGAGCTGCACCTGGCTCCCCCGCCGAACCGCTGGCAGCGATTCGCCCGCCGTCCGGGGGTCCGCCTGCTGAGCCGGGCCGCCACCCTGCTGCTGCGCGCCCCGGTCCTGATCGTCTCGATGGCGATTTTGGTGACGGTGGCGAGCCTGTTCGCCTCGGCGTGGCCCGGCACGCCCCGGCAGCCGGCCACCCAGCGCACCTCCGGCACCTCCGCGGCACCCGGCAAGACCCTGCCCGCCCTCGACCTGATCGGCCCCGACGGCCAGGCCGTGCCCCTCCTCGGGCAGAAACCGATGGTCGTCATCATCACTGACGGTTGCGACTGCGACCGCCTGATCGCCGACACGGTCGCCGCCGTCCGCCCGCACGTGTCGGTGCTTGCCGTCTCGACCACCGCCCCCACCCGGCGAGGCAATCCGACCACCGCCGCCCCGCCCCGAGGCGATGCGGCCCCCATCCCGCAGGGCAGTGCACCCGGCGCCCGGACGCCGCAGGGTGGTGCGCCCGGCGCTCAGACCGAGCAGGGCAGCGCGTCCGGCGGCCAGAATCCGCAGGGCGGCCTGACCACCGCGCAGACACCACGCTCGGATGGCAAGACCGTGCTCTACCTCCAGGACCCGACCGGCCACCTCCGCGAGCGCGCCGGCCTGACCACCCAGGACGGCAGCGCCGCGACCTTCGTGGTCAACAGCACCGGCGAGGTCCTGCGCCTCTACCAGCACGTCGTCTCGGTCACCGCGTTCCAGTCCGACCTCGACCGCCTCTAGCCCCAGGTGCGCCGCCCGATCCCGGTCACCCCGTTTTCCGGTACGCCCACCCGGCCCCGCATCGACCACCGCCCACGAACGCACCGATCGCGCACACGGCGACCCAGATCACCGGCATGCCCGTTCGAAGGCCTAGCCGGGGCTGCTCCGCTCGAGCGTGTAGCGGAAGATCACCGGGCCGATCTTGTCGACCACGACCCGCAGGCGCAGCTGGGTGCCCACGCCGACGCTGAACACCTCGGGCGTCCGCGACCCGGAACAGTGCAAGCCGCGCCCGGAATCCTCGTCGCCCTCGCCGAGGCTGACCCGGACCAGACTGCCGTCCGGCCCCGCGCACACCACCGAGACCAGAAACGCCCCGCCGTCCAGATCGTCTGTTTTCGCATAGTCTGCACCAGCGGCCAGCACCATGGTGTCCGCCGCCTCCTGCTCGCCGGTGTCCGGCAGCAGCCGCTCGGCAGTCAGCCGCCAATCCAGCAGCCGCGGATCAGCCGCCGACCGAGGCCGCGCCGACCACCACCAGGCTCCCCCCACCACAAGCAGCAGGGCAGCCGCGCCGTGCAGCACCACCCCGCGTGCCCGCGCACCGGTCACATCACTCCCCCGTCCGCCTCCAGCACGCCCGACCTTCACGCCATCGCCCCGCCGGCCATCGGTCGCGCTCGCAACATCACGTCATCGCCCCGCCTGCCACCGGCACCGGCCCGCTCGCGACTTCACCCCATCGCCGCGCCCGTCGCCGGCACCGGACCCGCTCGCGACCTCACGTCATCGGCTCGCCTGCCTCCGGCGCGGCGGGTGCGTTTCGCCGGTTCGGTTGCGACCCGGCTTTTGGCCGCTTGCTAGCCATCCATCCCTTTCGCCGCTTCCGGGGTGACTGTAGAGAATTCGAGCAGGGCGCCATAGAGGGTGAGGCCGGGACCGAAGGCCAGCATCACCACCCGGCGGGGCGGGCGCGGGGCGCGGCGGAGTGCGTTCAGGACCAGGAGAACGGTGGGTGAGGAGCAGTTACCGTACGCCGAGAGCACGCCCCGTGACGCCGCCAGCGCCGACTCCTCCAGGCCCAGCCGCTCGCGCACCACGTCCAGGATCCGCGGGCCGCCGGGATGCACCGCCCAGCCGTCCACCTCGTCGATCTTGAGTCCGTGACGGTCGAGCAGGACGTCGACCAGCTCCCGGACGTGCACGGAGAGCACGGCCGGCACCTCCGGGGACAGCCCCATCCGGAACCCGAGGTCGGTGACCTCCCAGGTCATGTGCCCGGTCGTGGTGGTGTCGGTGACCGCGACGACCTCGCGCACCTGGTACCCCGGCAGTGACCGGGCAGCCGGGGTGAGCACCGCCGCGGCCGCCGCGTCGGAGAAGAGCGCGTGCGAGACGATCTGCTGCACGTCCAGCGCGCCGGTCCCGGCCGGCTGCATGTGCAGGCTGGTCAGCTCGGTGCAGAGCAACAGCGCGGGACGGCCGCGGGCGACCACGAAGTCATTGGCCGCGCCCAGCCCCGGCAGCGCGGCGTAACAGCCCATGTGCCCGACGAAGAGGCGCTGCACGTTCGGTGACATGTCCAGGTCGCGGGCGAGCAGGATGTCCAGCCCGGGCGTGGCGTAACCGGTGCACGAGCAGACCGCGAAAAGTCCCAGCTCGGACGCGGTGAGCCCGGCGTCGGCCAGGGCCTGGCTCGCCGCGGCCCGGCCGAGCGGCACCGCCTCGTCCTGGTAGCGGCGCATCCGGCGCTCGGTGGACCACTCGGAGACGTCCTCCAGCAACGGGCTCACCGCGGCCTGCCGGGTGACCACCCCGGAGTTCGCGAAGATCCGCCGGGCCAGTCCGCGCCGCCCGCTCGCGTAGTGCTGGGCGAAGAAGCCATCCCACAGCGCGTCCTGCTCCGTGGTGGGCGGCAACGCCACGCCCAGCCCGCTGATCACCGCTCCGGACACGGCTGTCACCTGCCACCACGATCCCCGGCGGCGGCCCGTGCCGCCCGCCCGCTCGAGCGGTCGTCAAGCCAGGCCGGATAGTCGCCACCGCCGGCCGGACGGGAACGACGGTCGGGCGCCCGGCTCTCGCGCGGACCCGGATGCCGGCCACCGTCGCGGGTGGCAGAAGCCCCGGCGGGCTGAGGCCCCTGACCGGCCGAGGGATGGTGGGCCGACTTGCGGCCGAGGCCCTGGTAGAGGACCGCGGTGGAGAAGGTGGGCAGCATGCGCCCGAGCGGGCGGGCATTCCCGGTCCGCCCGGCGGTCAGCCACCGGAGCAGCCCGGACAGGCTCGGGCGCACGCCGCGGAACGCCAGCCGGACACCGTGCCTGGCGAACTCGGCACGCAGCCGGGCCGGCGACACGAAGAGCGCCGGGTCGTGCAGGCCGACGGGTGCCATGCCGGTCCGCTCGCCCAGGGTGACAGTGATGAACCGGCTGAGCCCGGTGGAATTCAGCGTGTCGAGCACCACCGTGCCGCCGGGCCGCAGCACCCGGCACAGCTCGGCGACGGTCGCGGGCAGGTCGGGGACGTGCTCCAGGATCTCGCCGGCCACCACCACGTCGGCCGAGTCGGCGGCGAGCGGGAGCGCTGCCACGTCACCGCCGACCGGCGTCACGCCCCGCTCGGCGGCCAGGGCGAGGCCGGATCGGCGCAGGTCCACGCCGACGTGCCGGTAACCCAGGTCGCGGACGTGCGGGGCGAGCAGGCCGCCGCCGCAGCCGGCGTCCAGCAGGATCCGGCCCGGCTCGGCCGGGCGTGGGATCAGCTCGGCCCGGGCCGCGGCGAGCCAGTGCAACAGCTCGAACCGGCCGCCCGGCCGCCACCACTCGCCGGCCAGGTCGTCGTACTGGCACGGATCGTTACGCCGCATCGACAGCATGTGATCGAGACTGGCACGATACCCGCCGCGGCACCACCGGACGGCGGCGAACCTGTGGACAACGGACCCCGGGAACACCGCGGCGCCGACCGGAAGAAGTCGGCGAAAGGCCAGCTGGCGAGCCAGGCGAGGCGCCCGGCGGGGCGGGGACAGCGGGTCCCATGAGGTCACCGAGGTCTCACCGGGAACGACAGGAACTCCTGGCCTGACCGTCACCTTCGGACGCAGACTGCTCACCATGTCCCGTGCGCTCGCCCTGCTGCGCTCCGCCCATCCGGAACCGGGTGCCGCCGTCACCCTGGTGATGACCCTGCTCGCCGCCGGCGCGGGACACCGCGGCCGGCGCCTGCTCTGCGTGGCCCTCGCGGTGGCCGCGACCCAGCTCGCGGTGGGCTGGGTGAACGACTGGCTGGACGCGGACCGGGACCGGCACACCGGCCGGCCGGACAAACCGGTCGCCACGGGCGCGGTCTCTCACCGTACCGTAGGAATCTCCGGGTTGATCGCGGCCCTGGCCGCGCCGGTCGTGGCGATTCCGCTGGGCGCGGCCGCCGCCGTGACCATCGGGGTGGCCGGGTTCGTCGGGCTGTCCTACGACTGGCCGCTGAAGTCCACGCCGTTCTCGGTGCTGCCCTATCTGGTGGCGTTCGGCCTGTTGCCGGCGTTCGTGGTGGTGGCGCTGCCCGGGCATCCGGCGCCGCCGGTCTGGCTGGTCGCGGCGGCCGGGCTGCTCGGCGCCGGCGCGCACTTCGCCAACGTGCTGCCCGACCTGGCCGACGACGCGGCGACCGGGGTACGCGGGCTGCCGCACCGGATCGGCGCCGGCGGTTCCCGGCTGGCCGCCGCGGTGCTGCTGCTGGGCGCGACGGCCGTCCTGGTCCTCGGGCCGCCCGGAGCGCCGTCGGTGACCGGCTGGCTGGCCGGAGCGGCGGCCGTGGTGGTGCTGCCGATCGGGTGGTATGCCGCCGGACGAGCCCGGGGACGCCAGGTGGCGCTGTTCCGCGCGGTGATGGTGGTGGCCCTGATCGACGTCCTCCTGCTCATCTCCAGCGGGCCGGTGGTGTGATCCACGCGGGCCGGAGGGCAAGACGGGAGCCCGGATGGATGGGTCGCCGCACGCGACGGATTACCGCCCACTAGGCTGATCTCACACCTTGGTGTCGCTATTTGGAGGATCGTGATGCGCTCGCTGGTAACCCGTCGCGCCGCCCTGGTCGCGGGTGTCGCCACCGTCGGTGCCATCGCGCTGGCCGGGTGCTCGGCCGGCCAGGTTGCCGAGACCGCCATCCTGGACACCCCGATCGCCGGGGTCAACGCGCAGTCCGCCAAGGGCAGCGTCTTCGTGCGCAACGCCCAGGTGGTCTACAACGGCATCAAGGGCTACGCCAAGGGCGAGAACGCGCCGCTCGAGCTGAGCCTCTACAACCAGTCGGACAAAGAGGTCACCGTCTCGATCACCAGCGAGCCGGTCGACCAGCCGCAGGTCGTCTCGGCGCGGCAGGTGGGCTTCGTCACCGCGGCCACGCCGGCCCCGGCGCAGTCCGGCGCTGCCCCGTCGCAGTCCGGTGCGGCCCCGTCCGCGTCCGGCGCGCTCCCGGAGGGCTCGGCCACGCCGTCCGCTCCGGCCGCCGCGCCGTCGGCGGCGGTGACCGCCGCGCAGGTCAAGATCGCCCCGCTCGGCCAGGCCCTGTTCCGGCCCACCGACGCGAACAAGCTGCAACTCGTCGGCCTCTCCGACGACCTGAAGCCGGGGCAGAACGTGAACCTGGTCTTCCACTTCAGCACCGGCGAGCCCGACCTGGCCATCCAGGCGCCGGTCGCGATCCCGGCGACCGCGGCCTCCCGGGCGCCCGGCACGACGGGCGAGCACACCGAGGGCGAGTGACGTTGTCGTACCCGGCGGCTAACTTGGCCGGGTGACATCCTCGCGAACCAGTTCCAAGGCGGCCCGGCCGGCCTACGTCTGCGACGCCTGCGGCCATCAGCCACCGAAATGGCTGGGCCGCTGCCCGGAGTGCGGCGAGTGGGGCTCGGTCATCGAGTCCACGGTGACCGTCGGGGTCTCCGGCCGGGTGGTCAGCTCCCGCATGCCGGCCGAGCCGGCCCGGCCGATCTCGCAGATCAGCGCCGCGCCCGCGCGGGCCGTGCCGAGTGGCGTCAGCGAGCTCGACCGGGTGCTCGGCGGCGGCCTGGTCCCCGGTGCCGTGGTCCTGCTCGCCGGTGAGCCCGGGGTGGGCAAGTCGACGCTGCTGCTCGACGTGGCCCAGCAGTGGGCGACCGGCGCCGGCACGCCGTCGCTGGTGGTCAGCGGCGAGGAGTCGGTGAGCCAGGTCCGGCTGCGCGCCGAGCGGCTCGGCGCCCTGCACGAGCGCCTCTTCCTGGCCGCCGAGAATGATCTGGGCGCGGTCATCGGGCACCTCGACGCGGTGAAACCGGGCCTGCTGGTGCTCGACTCGGTGCAGACCGTCTCGGCGCCCGGCACCGAGGGCGTGCCCGGCGGCGTCACCCAGGTCCGGGCGGTCACCGCGGCGCTGGTCTCGATCGCCAAGGAGCGGGGCATCGCCACCGTCCTGGTCGGTCACGTCACCAAGGACGGCCAGGTGGCCGGTCCCCGGGTGCTGGAGCACCTGGTCGACGTGGTGCTGCACTTCGAGGGCGACAAGCATTCGTCGCTGCGCCTGGTCCGCGGGGTGAAAAACCGGTTCGGCGCGGCCGACGAGGTGGGTTGCTTCGAGATGCACGAGGGCGGGATCAGCAGCCTGCCCGACCCGTCCGGGCTGTTCCTGACCCGCTATCAGGAGCCGGTCCCGGGCACCTGCGTGACCGTCGCGATGGAGGGCCGGCGAGCGCTGGTGACCGAGGTGCAGGCGCTGATCGGTGCCGAGGTGCAGGGTTCCCCCAGGCGCACGGTGTCCGGCCTCGACAGCGCCCGGCTCGCCATGGTGCTGGCCGTGCTGGAGCGCCGCACCAAGCAGATCAAGCTCTACAACCGTGAGGTGTTCGCGGCGACAGTGGGCGGCATCCGGCTCACCGAGCCCTCCGCCGACCTGGCGATGGCTCTCGCGGTGGCCTCCGGCGGGCTGGACCTGGCGATGGCGCCGACCCTGGTGGCGATCGGCGAGGTGGGGCTGACCGGGGAGATCCGCCGGGTGAGCGCGATCGGCCGGCGGCTGGCCGAGGCGGCCCGGCTCGGGTTCCGGGTGGCCCTGGTGCCGCCGGGCAGCCTCAGCGGTGAGGCCGGGGCGCCCAAGGGCCTGGAGGTGATCGAGGTCGGCGACCTGCGCTCGGCCCTGCAGAACGCGGCTCGCGCCTCGGCAGAGCACAGCACTCGGTGACCCAGAGTGACAAATCATCACGCTACGGAGCATTCATCGAACCATGCCTCGTTGCGCGTGATGAAGGTTCGTAGACTGTACCGGTGCCGCTCGACCGCGATGGTTCCAAGTCCGCCGCCAGTTCAACGCCGCGCCCCGGCGTCAACGGCGCGGGCCACCGCGCGGTGGCCCCACTGACCGGCATCGGTCTCACCGGGGGTGCCAGCGATCCGATCCGGGCGAACCTCGCCCTGATGGCGCCCGGCACCGCCCTGCGCGACGGCCTGGAACGGATCCTGCGCGGCCGCACCGGCGCGCTCATCGTGCTGGGCTACGACTCGGTCGTCGAGACCATCTGCACGGGTGGCTTCCCGCTGGACGTGGAGTTCTCCGCCACCCGGCTGCGGGAGCTGTGCAAGATGGACGGCGCCGTGGTTCTCTCCAGCGACGGGACCCGGATCGTCCGGGCGGCGGTGCACCTGATGCCTGACCCATCGATCCCCTCCGAGGAGTCCGGCACCCGGCACCGCACCGCGGAGCGGGTGGCCAAGCAGTCCGGCTTCCCGGTGATCTCGGTGAGCCAGTCGATGCACATCATCGGGCTGTATGTGAACGGCCAGCGGCACGTCCTGGACGACTCGGCGGCCATCCTGTCCCGGGCCAACCAGGCACTGGCCACCCTGGAGCGTTACAAGCTGCGGCTGGACGAGGTGTCCGGCACGCTCTCCGCCCTGGAGATCGAGGACCTGGTCACGGTCCGGGACGCGGTTGCCGTGGTGCAGCGGCTGGAGATGGTCCGCCGGATCGCCGACGAGATCTCCGGTTACGTGGTGGAGCTGGGCACCGACGGCCGGCTGCTCGCCCTGCAGCTGGACGAGCTGATGGCCGGCGTCGACGCCGACCGCACCCTGGTGATCCGGGACTACCTGCCGACCGGGCGCAAGGCACGCACCCTGGACGAGGCGCTGGTCGAGCTGGATCTGCTCACCGCCACCGAGATGATCGACCTGGTCGCGGTGGCCAAGGCGATCGGCTACCCGGGCGCCTCCGACGCGCTGGACGCGGCGGTGTCACCGCGTGGGTTCCGGCTGCTGGCCAAGGTGCCGCGGTTGCCCGCGCAGATCGTGGACCGGCTGGTGGACCACTTCGGCAGCCTGCAGCGGCTGCTCGGGGCGACCGTCGAGGACTTGCAGGCGGTGGAGGGGGTCGGTGACGCCCGGGCACGGGGAGTGCGCGAGGGGCTGTCCCGGCTCGCCGAGGCGTCGATACTCGAGCGTTACGTCTGAGCGGGCGGGCTCCGGGCGTACCGGAAACGGGGGAAACCGCGAGCGGAAGCCCGGCCGGGCGTCGCGGGCGAACCTCTTCCGGGTGATGCCGGCGGGGTGTCGGTCCTGACGCTGTGTCACGGCCGGCGGGGTCACACGGGGTGCGCGATGTCGTTGGCGTGGTCGGCGATCGCCGCTCCGGTCACCGTCGCGGTCAGCGGCAGGATCTCCAGGCAGCGGCGGATCGCCGGGGCCATCATCGGGTTCGGCACCCGCAGCGACACCGTGCAGTGCGGCACCCACCGGCCCGGCTGGTACTGCTCCCAGATCTCCACCCCGCCGGCCGCGAGCCGCTCGTGCACCACCCGGTGGTGGTCCAGCAGCTCCCCGGTCATGGTGATGCCGAGCCAGAGCACCCGGCCGACGAACTGGCCGGCGAAATCCATCCGCAGGGTGAGCCCGCGGCCCACGGCGAGCCCGTCGAGAGCGGTGGCAGCGGCCACCGGATCGATCGTCCGGGCGGCGGCCAGCGAAACGTGCGGGCGGTGCTTCTGATGCAGCGACCCCAGGGTCGGGATGCCCTCGGACTCCAGGGCACGCCACAGCGTCCGGACCCGCCGGGTGGCGTCGATGTCCAGATACAGCTCGAGTGCCGCGACCAACCCGGGATCAGGCGGTGATGGTCACGGTGACCGGCTTGCTTCTGATCTGGTCCAGGCGGCTGCGCAGCTGGTACTGCCCGGCCTCCGGGGCGGGGCCGGCGGCGGACGAGAGGCTGCACGTCGTCGACTGCCGGCCGTTCCAGGTGATGTGCCACTCGCGCTCGACGCCGGGCGGGAACGACTGCACGTCGCTGCCCCGGGCCGGGCTGCACTTGTCCGATGACCAGACCGTCTGCGCGCCCTGGTCGAGGTAGAGCTCCTGCGGGTCGGCGCCGACGTCACGGGTGCAGGTACGCGTACCCACGTTCTTGATCTTCAGAGTGATCGACAGGGGCGCGCCGCGCTTGATCGTGGCGGTCGCCGGCACCGGCGTCACCAGCATCTCGGCATCGGTGCAGGAGCCGTCGGCCGGCTCGTTGACGTTGGTGTTGCTCCCGGTCCCGTTGGCGCCGCCGGCGGTGGTCGGCAGCAGACCGCCGTCGTCACCGGGAAGGGTCTGCTGGGACTGCGCGGCGTCCGGGTCCGGATAGGACTGGCCGCCGGGCGGGGCCGAGTCGAGCAGGCCGGACGGGGTGGGCGACGCCGAGACCGACGGTTTGGCCGGGGCCGGTGTCGGCAGCGACGACGACGCGTTCTTGGTGTTCGGCGAGGTGTCGTCCTCGTGCGAGCACGCCACGAACCACACGATGATGCCCAGCAGCAGGGCGCCGAGCACTACCGCACGCCGCCGCCAGTAGACCGCGGGTGAGAGGGGACCAACCGTCGTACGCATGATGTGGCCCACCGTAAACCCGTACCCGTGGATGAAGCGCGCGACGCGCCGGGCGTCCGACACCAACTCACGTATCGTTCGTTAGAGATAGACCTTGCGTTGGTAGATCGCGTGCGCACCGGCCACCCGATCGAGGAACAGCTTTCCGGCGCAGTGATCGATCTCATGCTGCAGGGCACGTGCCTCGAAGGCGTCGGTGGTCAGCGTGACCGTCTCCCCGGTGCCCGGCCGCAGCCCCTCGACGACGATCCGGCCGGCCCGTTTCACGTCACCGGTCAGGTCGGGCACCGACATGCAGCCCTCCCGCCCGGGCCGCCACCGGCTCGCCTCGATGATCTTGGCATTGCAGAGCACGAACGCACCGTGCGTGGTGACGGCCTTGGGGTGGCCGGTGACGTCCACGCAGAACACGCTCGCCGAGACGCCGATCTGCGGAGCGGCCAGGCCGACGCATCCGGGTGACACCCGCATGATGGCCACCAGTTCCTCGGCGAGCGCGACGATCGCCGGATCGGCCGGGTCGACCTCGGCGGCGACCGTGCTGAGCACGCCGGCCGGCGCGGTGACCACCTTCCTCACAGCAGCTCCGACTCGGCACGCCGCAGGGTCACGTCGACACCCAGCTCCGCGCCGGCCACCGCGAGCTGCTCGGCCAGCTCGTCGGCCCGGCCCGGCGGCAGGTCCACCTCGGCGACCAGGACGTAGAGCGGGCCGGTGAGCCGGGTGGTCAGGTCGGTGATGTTGCCACCGGCGCCGGCCACCACCCGGGTGACCGCGGCGACGATGCCGAGCCGGTCCGCACCGTGCACGCTGACCAGGAAGGGCTCGCCCGCGCTCGGGGACGGCTCGGCCTCGACCTGCCGCACCGTGGCCAGCAGACCACCGCCCAGGGCGGAGAGTGCCGCCGACGCGTCGTCGGCGGACGGCCCGGTGCAGATCAGGGTCATCGCGAAGTGTCCACGCAACCGGGTCATCGTCGAGTCGGTCAGGTTCGCGCCGACGGCGGCGAGCGCCTCGGCCACGTCGGCCACGATGCCGGTCCGGTCCGGCCCGATGACGGTGATGGCGAGCTCATGCACCCACTTACAGTAGGTCCTGCTATGACTCTCGCCGACGAAGCCATCACCTGGTACGACGCCAACGCCCGCGATCTCGCGTGGCGACAACCCGAAACCACCCCTTGGGGTGTCCTGGTGAGCGAGGTGATGCTCCAGCAGACCCCGGTGGTCCGGGTGGAGCCGGCCTGGCGCTCCTGGATGACCCGCTGGCCGACGCCGGCCGATCTCGCCGCCGAGCCGCAGTCCGAGGCGGTCCGGATGTGGGGGCGGCTCGGGTACCCCCGGCGGGCGATGCGGTTGCACGCCTGCGCGCAGGCGATAGTGGAACGGCACGGCGGCACCGTGCCTGATGATCTCGACCAGCTGCTCGCGCTGCCCGGGGTGGGGACGTACACCGGGCGCGCGGTCGCGGCGTTCGCCTACGGTCAGCGTCACCCGGTGGTGGACACCAACGTACGACGGGTGGTGTCCCGCGTCGTCGAGGGCAAACCGGACGCCGGCCCGGCGACCACGGCTGCCGACCTGGTCGCGATGGAGGAGCTGCTGCCCGAGGAACCGGCCCGCGCGGCCCGGGCCAGCATCGCGTTCATGGAGCTGGGCGCTGTCGTCTGCACCGCCCGTGCGCCGAAGTGCGTGGCCTGCCCGTTTCACGACGTCTGCGCGTGGCGGCTGACCGGGCTGCCGCTGCCGGACGGGCCGAGCCGCAAGCCCCAGCGGTATGCCGGGACCGACCGTCAGGTGCGTGGCCTGCTGCTGGAGGTGCTGCGGCAGGCCACCGGGCCGGTCCCCCGGCAACGGCTGGACCTGGTCTGGACCGATGAGGTGCAGCGAGCCCGGGCGCTTGCCGGGCTGGTCGAGGACGGTCTGGTGGAGTCGCTGGGCGCGGAGGATTTCGTGCTGGCCGGCGACGCGCCGCGGGGTGCGGTGAACCAGCTGTCATAGCGGGTAGGGACGCTCCGGCGGCAGCAGCAGCGCCGCCCGAGCCTCGTCCCCCGCGTCCAGGTGGCCGCGGATCTCCCGGACCAGGCCGGTCACGTCGGTGATCCCGGTGATCCACTCGTCGACGTAGCGGGCGACCGCCTCGCCGCCGATGCCCAGCTGCAGCGAACGGTACGGCAACTCGCGCAGCCGCAGGTCCCGCTCCGGGTCCCACTGCACCCGGGTCGGCGCCCGCTTGAGCGCCTGCCGCCAGTCGGCGCGGCTCGGATACTCGCCGTGCTGGTAGCTGCTGTGCACCGCGTTGGCGAGCGCCCACTCGAAGCCCTCGCGGGTGATCGAGACGGCGAGGACGTGTTCCTGCCCCTCCTTGGTGGCCCACCCGCAGCGGTACATCATCCACAGGAAGCTCGGCTTGATCCAGGTCATCCGCTCCCGCTTGAACGGTGGGACGAACCGCCCGGCCGCCACCGCCGGCACCGCGATGGCCGGCGAGTACGCCTGGTAGACGGTGATGCTGCGGTCGTCGTAGACCGCCCTGATCTCGCGCATCCGCCCATGATGGGCGGTCAGAGCTGGTGCAGCCAGGCAATAAAGAACAGCACCTCGGCCGCGGCGATGAGCACGGCCACCGGCAGCACCCAGGCCCCGCCCGGCTCACCCGCCAACCGGCGGGTCCAGCGCCGGTGCAGGGCCGCGATACCGATCAGGGCGGCGATCCCGGCCACCGCGATCGGGACGCCGACCAGGAAATGTGCCAGCCACGCGCCGGCTCGGGTCGGCCCGCCCCACGAGGTGTCGTAGGGGCCGGGGTCGACCCACCCGTACAGGATGCCCCGGGCGACGAAGAGGACTTCGAGGGCCAGCGGGATCAGCGCCAAGAGACCGAGCAGCAGGCCCAGGCCGGCGTCGGCGGCCACCGGCAGGAAACGGCGGGGCAGCTCGACGGGCCGGCCGATGCGACTCTGCCAGCCGGCGGCGAGGCGCGCCGCGGTGCCCGGCCGGCCGGCAACGGCCAGGCCCAGGCCCGCCGCGCTGACCGGGGCGAGCCCGGCGCTGTAGAAGACGGCTTGACCGATGCGATGCTTCGCGTTCATGCATCGGAAGCTATGGATCGCACCGGGTCGGCCGCGTCACCCCTGGGTGCTCACCCGCGAGTGATACCCGGGTATGACAACGGCCCGGCCCTCGAGAGGGCCGGGCCGCCGGAGCTGTCGGATTACTCCGCTTACTCCTCGCCGGTAGCCGCTTACTCCTCGCCGGTGGCCGCGCCGAGGTCGGCCGGCACCGCGTCGGGCACCGCGCTCGCCTTCTCGGCGCCGCGGAAGACCAGCTTGGACTTCTCCACGTTGGCCGGGTCGCCCTCGCAGTCCACCACGACGATCTGGCCGGGGCGCAGCTCGTTGAACAGGATCTGCTCGGACAGGGTGTCCTCCAGCTCACGCTGGATGGTGCGGCGCAGCGGCCGGGCACCCAGCACCGGGTCGAAGCCCTTCTTCGCGAGGTACTTCTTCGCGTTGTCGGTCAGCTCGAGGCCCATGTCCTTGTTCTTCAGCTGGGACTCGATGCGCGCGGTGAAGATGTCGACGATCTGCAAGATCTCCTGCTCGCGCAGCTGGTGGAAGACGATCGTGTCGTCGATGCGGTTGAGGAACTCCGGGCGGAAGTGCTGCTTCAGCTCGTCGTTGACCTTGACCTTCATCCGGTCGTAGTTGCTCTCGGTGTCCTCCGAGGCCTGGAAGCCCAGCGACACCGCCTTGGCCACGTCCCGGGTACCGAGGTTGGTGGTCAGGATGATGACGGTGTTCTTGAAGTCGACGATCCGGCCCTGGCCGTCGGTGAGCCGGCCGTCCTCCAGGATCTGCAGCAGCGTGTTGAAGACGTCCGGGTGGGCCTTCTCGATCTCGTCGAACAGCACCACGCTGAACGGCTTGCGCCGCACCTTCTCGGTCAGCTGGCCGCCCTCGTCGTAACCGACGTAGCCGGGCGGGGCACCGACCAGCCGGGACACGGTGTAGCGGTCGTGGAACTCAGACATGTCCAGCTGGATCAGCGCGTCCTCGGAGCCGAACAGGAACTCCGCCAGGGCCTTGGACAGCTCGGTCTTACCGACACCGGACGGGCCGGCGAAGATGAACGAGCCGGACGGCCGCTTCGGGTCCTTCAGACCGGCCCGGGTCCGCCGGATCGCCTTGGACACCGCCTTGACCGCGTCCTCCTGGCCGATGACCCGCTTGTGCAGCTCATCCTCCATGCGCAGCAGCCGGGAGGTCTCCTCCTCGGTGAGCTTGTAGACCGGAATACCGGTCCAGTTGCCCAGCACCTCGGCGATCTGCTCGTCGTCGACCTCGGACACCACGTCCAGGTCGCCGGCCTTCCACTCCTTCTCCCGCTGCGCCTTCTGGCCCAGCAGCTGCTTCTCCTTGTCGCGCAGCTGGGCGGCACGCTCGAAGTCCTGCGCGTCGATCGCGGACTCCTTGTCGCGGCGCACCTGGGCGATGCGCTCGTCGAAGTCACGCAGGTCTGGCGGCGCGGTCATCCGGCGGATGCGCATCCGGGCGCCGGCCTCGTCGATCAGGTCGATCGCCTTGTCCGGCAGGAACCGGTCGGAGATGTACCGGTCGGCCAGCGTCGCGGCGGCCACCAGGGCGGCGTCGGTGATGCTGATCCGGTGGTGCGCCTCGTAGCGGTCGCGGAGACCCTTGAGGATCTCGATGGTGTGCGCCAGCGACGGCTCGCCGACCTGGATCGGCTGGAAGCGGCGCTCGAGCGCGGCGTCCTTCTCCAGGTGCTTGCGGTACTCGTCCAGAGTGGTCGCGCCGATGGTCTGCAGCTCGCCGCGGGCCAGCATGGGCTTGAGGATCGAGGCGGCGTCGATGGCACCCTCGGCGGCGCCGGCGCCGACCAGGGTGTGGATCTCGTCGATGAACAGGATGATGTCACCGCGGGTGCGGATCTCCTTGAGCACCTTCTTCAGGCGCTCCTCGAAGTCACCGCGGTAACGGGAGCCGGCGACCAGCGCGCCCAGGTCGAGCGTGTAGAGCTGCTTGTCCTTCAGCGTCTCGGGGACCTCGCCCTTGACGATGGACTGGGACAGGCCCTCGACCACCGCGGTCTTGCCGACGCCCGGCTCGCCGATCAGCACGGGGTTGTTCTTGGTGCGGCGGGACAGCACCTGCATGACCCGCTCGATTTCCTTCTCCCGGCCGATGACCGGGTCGAGCTTGCCCTCCCGGGCGGCCTGGGTCAGGTTGCGCCCGAACTGGTCGAGGACCAGTGAGGTGGACGGCGCGGCCTCGCCGGTGGCGGTGCCCGCGGCGGCCGGCTCCTTGCCCTGGTAACCGGAGAGCAGCTGGATCACCTGCTGGCGAACCCGGTTCAGGTCGGCGCCGAGCTTGACCAGGACCTGGGCGGCGACGCCCTCGCCCTCGCGGATCAGGCCGAGCAGGATGTGCTCGGTACCGATGTAGTTGTGCCCCAGCTGCAGCGCCTCCCGCAGGGAGAGCTCCAGCACCTTCTTGGCCCGGGGCGTGAACGGGATGTGCCCGCTCGGCGCCTGCTGGCCCTGGCCGATGATCTCCTCGACCTGCTGACGGACGCCTTCCAGGGAGATGCCCAGGCTCTCCAGAGCCTTGGCAGCCACACCCTCACCCTCGTGGATCAAACCGAGCAGGATGTGCTCCGTGCCGATGTAGTTGTGGTTGAGCATCCGGGCCTCTTCTTGGGCCAGGACGACAACCCGTCGCGCTCGGTCGGTGAACCGCTCGAACATGCCCTCGTGCTCCTCACGTGCCGTGCGCCCATGAACTGGCGGGGCCAGCGCACGGGCATCGGTGATGCCCGTGCTGTAACTCTATCGCCGCCGGGAGGATCCGCTGGGCCCTCGCAGCCCCTCGGAACGATCCGCGACGTTGATTTAGCCAACTTCGCACGCTCAGCGGCTCTTCCCCCACCCGAACGTGTACGCGGACAGCGAAATCCCCACGGTCCACAGCCTGTGGACAACGCGCTAGCGCCTGTGGATAGTGCCTGTGGATAACGCTGTGGGAAGCACGAAGAGGGCGTACCGATGATCGGTACGCCCTCTTCGGGTCGGACTCAGGCCCGGCCGGGGCCCTTCGAGTGGTACTCGTCGACGATCTCCTGCGGGATACGCCCGCGGTCGGAGATGTCGTAACCGGCCTTCTTCGCCCACTCCCGGATCGCCTTGTTCTGCTCCCGGTCGGCCGCCGCGCCGCCGCGGCCACGCGCCGCGCGGCCGCCGACGACCACACCGCCACGGGCCACCTTGGTGCCGGCGCTCAGGTACGGAGCGAAGACCTCCCGCAATTCCGCGGCGTTCTTCTCCGATAGGTCGATCTCGTACTGAATACCGTCGAGAGCGAACTTCACAGTCTCGTCGGCTTCGGTGCCGTCGATGTCATCGACCAGCTTGTGAATGATCTGCTTGGCCACGCGCCGTTATCCTCCCGAACACAGGTTCTCTCCCACGCAATGGGAGAACAATAACGCCAGGGGGACATCGCCCGTCAATGGCGGGGCAGATTTATTGACGGGGGCTACTCCGCCCGGACCAACGGGAAGAGGATCGTTTCCCGAATGCCCAGGCCGGTGAGCGCCATCAACAGCCGGTCGATTCCCATTCCCATGCCACCGGTCGGCGGCATTCCGTACTCCATGGCGCGCAGGAAATCCTCGTCGAGCTGCATCGCCTCGGCATCGCCACCGGCCGCCAGCAGCGACTGGGCGTGCAGCCGTTCCCGCTGGACGACCGGGTCGACCAGTTCGGAATAGGCGGTGGCGAGCTCGAAACCGCCGACGTACAGGTCCCACTTCTCGGTCAGGCCGGGCGTCTCGCGGTGCGCGGCGGTCAGCGGCGCGGTCTCCTCGGGGTAGTCCCGGACGAACGTCGGCGCCTGCAGGGTGTGCTGCACCAGGTGCTCGAACAGCTCCTCGGCCAGCTTTCCGGCGCTCCACTTGGGGTCGACGCCGAGCTGGACCTTCTCCGCGTACCGCTGCAATTGGGCCAGGTCGGTCCGAATGGTGACCTCCTCGCCGAGCGCCTCGGAGATCGCGCCGAACAGGGTGATCTGCTTCCACTCGCCGCCGAGGTCGAGCTCGGTGCCGTCGTAGTGGGTGACCACGTGCGAGCCGGCGACCGCCTGCGCGGCCTCCTGAATCCACTCACGCACCTGGGCCTGCATCACGTTGTAGTCGGCATACGCCTGATACGCCTCGAGCATGGCGAACTCCGGAGAGTGCGTGGAGTCCATGCCCTCATTACGGAAGTTCCTGTTGATCTCGAAGACCCGATCGATCCCACCGACCACCGCGCGCTTCAAAAACAGTTCCGGAGCGATCCGCAGATAAAGATCGGTATCCAGCGCGTTGCTGTGCGTCACAAACGGGCGGGCCGCCGCGCCACCGTGCAGCAACTGCAACATCGGCGTTTCCACCTCGAGATAATTGCGGCGGAACAGCGACTCACGAAGACTACGCACCACGGTTGCCCGGGTACGCACGGTGTCCCTGGCCTGCGGCCGGACGATGAGATCGACATAACGCTGCCGCACCCGGGTTTCCTCGGAAAGCGGCTTGTGCGCGACCGGGAGCGGACGCAGCGCCTTGGCGCTCATCGACCACGAATCGGCGAGCACGGAGAGTTCACCGCGGCGGCTGGTGATCACCTCGCCGGTGACCGCGACCAGGTCGCCGAGGTCGACCAGGCGCTTCCAGTCCTCCAGCGCCTCGGCGCCGACCCGGTCCAGGGAGAGCATCGCCTGCAACTCGGTCCCGTCCCCCTCGCGCAGGGTCACGAAGCAGAGCTTGCCGCCGTTCCGGATGAAGATCACCCGGCCGGTGACGCTCACCTGGTCACCGGTGGCGGTGTCGGTCGGCAGCTCCGCGTACTGCGCGCGGATCTGGGCCAGGGTGATCGTCCGGGGCACGGTGACCGGGTAGGGCGCGACGCCCTTGGCCAGCAACTGGTCCCGCTTCGCCCGGCGGACCTTCATCTGCTCGGGTAGGTCGTCGGCGGGATCGGTCACTGGCACGTTCTGCTCGGTCACGGCACGGTCTTCCTGTGTAGTGGGGGTTCGTCGGGACCTGGAAAGCCTACTCAGCCCGGTTCAGACGTTCCGCTCATATACCATCCGGAGCCCGATCAGCGTGATCATCGGCTCGTGGGCGGTCAGCGTGTGGCACTCGTCTTTCACCAGCCAGGCCAGACCACCGGTGGCGATCACCGCGCGGACCGGGCCGATCTCCTCGATCATCCGCTCGACGATCCGGTCCACCTGGCCGCCGAAGCCGTAGTAGAGCCCGGCCTGCAGGCACTCCACGGTGTTCTTGCCGATCACCGAGCGCGGCTTGGTGGGCTCCACCTTGCGCAGCTGGGCGGCGCGGGCGGCGAGCGCGTCGAAGGAGATCTCGATGCCCGGGGCGAACGCGCCGCCGAGGAACTCGCCTTTCGCGCTGATCAGGTCGAAGTTGGTGGTGGTGCCGAAGTCCACCACGATCGACGGTCCGCCGTAGAGGGCGTGCGCGGCCAGCGTGTTCACCACCCGGTCGGCGCCCACCTCCTTCGGATTGTCGATGGCCAGCTGCACCCCGGTCTTCACGCCCGGCTCGACGATCACGCTGGGCACGTCGCCGTAGTACCGCTTGAGCATCGTGCGCAGGTTGCGCAGCGCGGCCGGCACCGTGGAGCAGGCGGCCACCCCGGTGATCTCGACGGCGTCGCCGGCCAGCAGGCCGCGGAACATCAGCCCGAGCTCGTCCGCTGTCGAGGCGGCGTCGGTCTTGATCCGCCAGTTGTGCACCAGCTTGTCGCCGTCGAAGGTGGCCAGCACGGTGTTGGTGTTGCCGATGTCAATGCAAAGCAGCACGGATGCCCCTAAGAATCAAAATCAAGACGCTTATTTGTACGCGTCACAGCTCCCGTGCTCGCTCAGCGGGGCCGGACCGCGCTCGCTTCGACCGAGCTCTCGCCTCAGCGCGGCCGCAGGTCCAGCGCGATGTCCAGGATCGGCGACGAGTGGGTCAGCCCGCCCACCGACAGGTAGTCCACCCCGGTCGCCGCGTAGGCCGCCGCGGTGGCCAGCGTCAGGTTCCCGGTCGCCTCCAGCTCGGCCCGCCCGCCGATCGCCGCCACCACCTCGGTGAGCAGCTCCGGCGTCATGTTGTCGCAGAGCAGGAAGGTGGCGCCGGCCGCCGCCGCCTCCCGCGCCTCGGCCAGCGTGGTCACCTCGACCTGCACCGCCACGTCCGGGAAGGTCTCCCGGACCAGCCGGTACGCGGCGGTGATGCTGCCGGCCGCCAGCTTGTGGTTGTCCTTGATCATGGCGACGTCGTACAGGCCCATCCGCTTGTTGGTGCCGCCGCCGACCCGGACCGCGTACTTCTCCAGCGACCGCAGGCCGGGCGTGGTCTTGCGGGTGTCCAGCACCGTCGCCTTGCTGCCGGCGAGCTGGTCGGCCCATTTCCGGGTGTGGCTGGCCACCCCGGACATCCGGCTGATCAGGTTCAGCGCGGTGCGCTCGGCGGTGAGCAGCGCCCGGGTCGGCCCGGTCACCACGGCCAGCACCTCACCCCGGGTCACCCGGTCGCCCTCGCCGACGATCTGCCGGAACTCGGCGTGCCCCTGCGAGGTGACGGCGAAGACCTCGGCGGCCACCGGCAGGCCGGCCACCACGCCGTCGGCCCGGGCCACCAGCTCGGCGGTGTCCACCTGCTCGGCCGGGATGGTGGCCTCGCTGGTCACGTCGCGGGGCGGGGTACCGAGGTCCTCGGTCAGCGCGGTGAGCACGATCCGCTGGACCTCCGCGAAGTCCAACCCGAAGTCGATCACGCTGTGCCCCCTTCGGCGTGCTCTCCTGGCCCTTGCTTCGCTGCGGTGCAGTCGATCACGCCATCTCCTGGAAGTCTTGGGTCATGCCGCCGTCGGCGGCGATCGAGTTCAGCAGGTGCCCGCGCCACTCGTCGGCAGCGGTCGGGTAGTCCTCGCGCCAGTGGCAGCCGCGGGTCTCCCGGCGGCTGCGCGCCGACGCCACCAGCGCGGCGGAGACGGTGAGCAGGTTCGTCGCCTCCCACGCCGCGGTGTTCGGCGTGGAGCGGGACTCGGCCAGCCGGGACAGCTCCTTGCCGGCGGTGTCCAGCGAGTCGGCCGAGCGCAGCACCCCGGCGCCGCGGGTCATGGCCCGCTGCACCTCCGGCCGGATCGCCGGGTCGGCCACCCAGGCCGGTGTCATGTTCATCCGCACCGGCTCGGCCTGGGCCGGCAGGTCACGGCCGATGTCGTCGGCGATCCGCTTGGCGAAGACCAGGCCCTCCAGCAGCGAGTTGCTGGCCAGCCGGTTGGCGCCGTGCACGCCGGTGCAGGCCACCTCGCCGCAGGCGTACAGGCCCGGGATGGTGGTGCGGCCGTGCAGGTCGGTACGGACCCCGCCGGAGGCGTAGTGCGCGGCCGGCGCGACCGGGATCAGCTCGGTCGCCGGGTCCACCCCGGCACCGCGGGTGGAGGCCATGATGGTCGGGAAGCGGTGCTCCAGGAACTCCTTGCCGAGGTGCCGGGCGTCCAGGTAGACGTGGTCCGCGCCGGTGGCCCGCAGCACCCGGTAGATGCCCTTGGCGACCACGTCGCGGGGGGCCAGCTCGGCCAGCTCGTGCTGCCCGACCATAAACCGCTCGCCGTTCTCGTCCACCAGGTGGGCGCCCTCGCCGCGCAGCGCCTCGGAGATCAGCGGCCGCTGCACCGAGTTCAGCCCCGAGGTGACGAAGGAGGTCGGGTGGAACTGGACGAACTCCACGTCGGTCACCTCGGCGCCGGCCCGCAGCGCGAGCGCTACGCCGTCGCCGGTGGAGACCGACGGGTTCGTGGTGGACGAGAAGATCTGCCCCATCCCGCCGGTGGCCAGGACCACCGCGCGGGCCAGCACGGCACCCACCCCGTCCTCCGAGCCCTCGCCCAGCACGTGCAGGGTGATCCCGCAGGCCCGGCCGTCGGCGGCGCGCAGCAGGTCCAGCACCAGGGCGTGCTCGACCAGCCGGATCCACGGGTCGCGGCGGACCGCGGCGTGCAGGGCACGCTGCACCTCGGCGCCGGTGGCGTCGCCGCCGGCGTGCACGATCCGATCCGCCCGGTGGCCGCCCTCGCGGGTCAGCATCAGCGAGCCGTCCGGGTTCCGGTCGAACTCGGCACCCCGGCGGATCAGCTCACGGACCCGGGCCGGACCCTCCTCGACCAGGGCTTTCACCGCTGCGGGGTCGCACAGCCCGACGCCGGCGATCTCGGTGTCGTAGGCGTGCGCCTGTGGCGAGTCGAGCGGGTCGAGCACCGCGGCGATCCCGCCCTGCGCCCAGCGCGTGGAGCCGTCGTCGATGTTGACCTTGGTGACCACCGTGACGTGCAGGCCCTGCTCGCGCAGGTGCAGTGCGGCGGTGAGCCCGGCGATGCCGGAACCGACCACCACCACGTCGGTGGTCTCGGTCCAGCCCGGCTCGGCGGCGGCGAGCCGGCGCGGCAGGGCCGGCAGATCCGCGAGAGGTGACATGTGGTCAGTACACTCCGCCCCCGCGCACCCGTCACGCCGGGGGCACCATCAGTGGTCACCGTTACTTGTACTGGACCGGCAGCGCCTTGGTCCCCTTGCCCTTCAGGGTCGAGGTCAGCTCGGCGCCGTCCAGCCAGAGATAGCAGCGCACGCCGCGGTCGCCCTGCGCCCAGACGTCGGTGTTGCCCGGCAGCGAGACCACGCCGGTGCGGTACTGCAGGTTCTTGTCGTCCGGCACGCCGGTGTACCCGGACACCACGGTCCGGCAGCCGTCGTGGAACTCCTCCCAGGCCGTGTCGCCCTTGGGGTACGACGCGTCGGCCGGCGCGTCCCAGACGCCGGCGAACTCGGCGTTGTGCGTGGCGGTGCAGGCCGCCGGCGGCATGGTGTCGATCGCGCCGCCGTCGTCCAGCTTGATCGCGTAACAGCCGAGCCGCAGGCCGGAGTCGGTCGCCAGGGCCCCGCGCAGGCTGCCCTGCCGCTCCACCAGCGCCCCGTTGTCCTCGATCGAGTCGAGTTCCACCACGTCGCAGCGGAACCAGCGGGAACCACCGGTCCAGGCCGCCGGGGACGGATGGGTGACGCCGATCCAGAGGCGGCCGGTACGCCACGGGGCACCGACGTACGCGGTCGTCTTCTCGTCGCAGGTGTGATACGCCGCGCGTGCCCCGGCCGAGTTCTCCGACGGCGGCTGCTCGGCGTCCGCTGCCGTCCCGGTGTAGGTGCCCACGAAGACCGTCTCGGTGCGGTGCCGCACCGTACAGTCCACTTCCTCGTAGGTGGCGCGCGGCCCGGTCGCCGCGAAGTTGGCCAGGTGGCAGGTGTCGGCCATCGGTTCGAAACCGGTCGCCGGGGCCATCGCGCCCCAGTCGTTGGTGAGGTTGCCGTCGACGTCTCCGGGGTTCCCGCACCCGGCCGCGACGAGCAGCATCACACCCAGCGTGGCTGCCAGGTCGAAGCCGAGGCCCGGGCCCGGTCGGGCACGCCAGTGTCGCATGAAGGACCCTCCCACACGCCGCCGATGTCCGATTTATCGATCATATGGTGATCGGACCGGTTCATCGGCGGCGTTCGGGAAAGTCACCCTAAGATCAACGGGCGGACAGGGTGAGATCCCCCCGGACCAGGTCATCGGCCATGCCCGCGACCGCCTCGGCCGGGTCCGCGCCCAGCTCGATCACCCGGTTGTCGGCGTCCACGTGCACCACCCGCGGCTGGTACTCGCGCGCCTCGGCGTTGTCCATCTGGCCGTAGGAGATCAGGATGACCAGGTCGCCCGGGTGCACCAGGTGGGCGGCGGCACCGTTGATGCCGATCACGCCGCTGCCCCGCTCGCCCGGGATCACGTAGGTCTCCAGCCGCGCCCCGTTCGTCACGTCGACGATCGCCACCTGCTCGCCGGGCAACAGGTCGGCGGCCTCCATCAGGTCGAGGTCGACGGTCACCGAGCCGACGTAATGCAGGTCGGCCTGCGTCACGGTGGCCCGGTGGATCTTCGACTTCAGCATGGTGCGGAGCATCAGGCTTCCTTCCGGAGAACGATCGGGACGTTGTCGATCAGACGGGTGGCGCCGACCTTGGCGGCCACCAGCAGGCGAGCCGGGCCGTCATCCGGGACGACGCCCAAATCCGGACCGGTCAGTTCGAGGTAGTCGACGCGTACGCCAGGCTCGTCCGCCAGAATCTTCCCGGCGGCGGCCAGGATCGCGGTGGGATCGGCGTGCGTCGCGCCCTCGCGCAACGCGCGAGACAGGGCCAGAGCGGACTTCCGCTGTTCCGGCGAGAGGTACCGGTTGCGGCTGCTGAGCGCCAGACCGTCGATTTCCCGTACGGTCGGCACGCCCACGATCTCGACGCCCAGCTCCAGGTCCACCACCATCCGGCGGATCAGGGCGAGCTGCTGGAAGTCCTTCTCCCCGAAGTAGGCGACGTCCGCGCGGGTGAGGCGGAGCAGCTTCGCCACCACGGTGAGCATCCCGGAGAAGTGGCCGGGCCGGCTCGCGCCCTCCAGGATCCCGCCGAGCGCACCCGGGTTCATCGTGATCGACGGCGCGCCGCCCGGGTACACGTCGTCGCGGCCCGGCGCGAAGACCACTGCGGCACCCTCGGCGCGGCACGCCTCGAGGTCGGCGTCCAGGGTCCGCGGGTACTTGTCGAAGTCCTCGGCCGGCCCGAACTGCAGCGGGTTCACGAAGATCGTCACGACCACGAACGGCGAGCGCTCGCGGGCCACCCGGATCAGCCGCCGGTGCCCCTCGTGCAGCGCGCCCATGGTCATCACGACAGCGATCTCCGCCGGCCCGGCTCGCTCCGCCAGGGCGGCGGCCAGCTCGTCGCGGGTGTGTACCACCTGGGTCACGCTGGGCTCCCAACCGTGCTCTCGGCGCCGTTGCCGGCACCAGTGACATGTGTGCCGGCCTCACCGCGGGCGTCGAACAGGACCGCGAGCAGGGCCGCGGCGTCCTGCGGGCGCAGGCGCCCGGCCGCGAGCGCGCGGTCCGCCGTCCGCCGGGCCAGGGCGAGGTACGCCGGGACGGCCCGCGCCGGCATCCGCTCCAGGTGCTTGGCCACCGTGCCGGCGTCGCCCCGGGAGACCGGCCCGGTCAGCGCGGCGTCGCCCATCCGCAGCGCGTTGTCCAGCGCCGCGGTCAGCAGCGGAGCGAGCACCCGGGAAGGCTCCTCGACTCCGGCCGCACGCAGCGTGTCGGCCGCCTCGTTGACCAGGGTGACCAGGTGGTTGGCGCCGTGCGCGAGAGCCGCGTGATAGACCGGCCGGGCCTCCTCGGCGATCCACTCCGGCGCGCCGCCCAGGTCGGCGATCAGCCGGGTGGCGAACGCGCGGTCCCGGGTGGTCACCCCCCAGGCGATGCCGGGCAGCCGGTCCAGGTCGGTGTCCGCGCCGGTGAAGGTCATCGCGGGATGCAGGGCCATGCCGTTCACATCGCCCAGCACGTCCAATCCGTGAGCCCCGGAGGTGTGCGCCACGATCTGCCCCGGCCGCAGCGCCCCGGTGCGGTTCAGCCCGGCGACCACGCCGGCCAGCGCGTCATCCGGCACGGCGAGCAGCAGAAGATCGGTGGCGGCCCGGGCGACCTCGTCAGCCGGCAGGACGGCGGCCTCCGGCAGCAGGCGCGCGGCCCGCTCCCGCGACGCCGTGGAGACGGCGGCGACGGCGACCACCCGGTGCCCGGCCCGGCGCAACGCCGCACCCAGCACGGCGCCCACCCGCCCGGCGCCGACAACGCCGACGGTCAATACGTTCATCAGATCCAGTCCTCATGTCGGGGTACCGGTCGAGCGCCAGTATGCGCCGTCTTAACACGCCCGTAGCAACCGCCTGTGAACAACCGCACCGGCGACTCCTCCCCGTTCGGCGGAGGGGTCGGGGCGCTGAGGGCGTGGGGTGGGCTGCGTCCCAGATCACGTCCGGGGTCGCGGGGGTGCTGGTTATCCACAGGTGGGGCTTGTCCACAGGGCTTCGCCTTCGATCACGCGAATCCCGCCAGACTGTCTTGCGGGGGCTCCCCCTGGGATAGGGCGGGCTCTGACGTGGGCCGGGGACGATCGGCCGCGACTCGCGGCTCGCGGAGGGCGATCGGCCGCCACCCACGGCCCGCACAGGACGACCAGCCACCACCCACGGCCCGCACAGAACAACCGGCCACCACCCACGGCCCGCACAGAACAACCGGCCACCACCCACGGCCCGCACAAGACGACCAGCCACCACCCACGGCCCGCACAGAACAACCGGCCACCACCCACGGCCCGCACAAGACGACCAGCCACCACCCACGGCCCGCACAAGACGACCAGCCACCACCCACGGCCCGCACAGAACAACCGGCCACCACCCACGGCCCGCACAGAACAACCGGCCACCACCCACGGCCCGCACAGAACAACCGGCCACCACCCACGGCCCGCACAGAACAACCGGCCACCACCCACGGCCCGCACAGAACAACCGGCCACCACCCACGGCCCGCACAGAACAACCGGCCACCACCCACGGCCCGCACAGAACAACCGGCCACCACCCACGGCCCGCACAGAACAACCGGCCACCACCCACGGCCCGCACAGAACAACCGGCCACCACCCACGGCCCGCACAGAACAACCGGCCACCACCCACGGCCCGCACAAGACGACCAGCCACCACCCACGGCCCGCGGATGGGCGTGGGTCTGCTCGGCGGGGCGGGCTTAGGCTGGCGGCGTGGTGGGGATCGGGTGGCGGCTGGCCATGCAGGCCGCGCTCTACGGGGCGGACGGGTTCTTCGTACGGCAGCGGTCCGGGCCCGCCGATCACTTTCGGACGAGCGTGCACGCGTCGCCGCTGTTTGCCCGGGCGTTGGTGGGGCTTGTGGAGCGGGTGGACGCGGCGCTGGGGCGGCCGGCCGCGTTCGATCTGGTGGACGTCGGGGCCGGGCGCGGGGAGTTGCTCAGCGCGGTGTGCGCGATGCTGCCCGGCGAGCTGGCGGGGCGGGTCCGGCCGGTGGCGGTGGAGATGGCTCCCCGGCCCGCTGGGCTGAGTCCGGCGATCCGGTGGCGGCGGGCGGTGCCGGAGGTGGTGACCGGGCTGCTGGTCGCGACCGAGTGGCTGGACAACGTGCCGCTCGACGTGGTCGAGACCGACGAGGCCGGGCGGCTGCGGAAGGTGCTGGTCGATCGGCACACCGGTGCCGAGACGCTGGGTGGCGCCGCCGATCCGGCCGAGGTGTTCTGGTCGGCTCGGTGGTGGCCGGGGCCGGGGCGGGTGGAGATCGGGGCGCCGCGGGACGCCGCCTGGGCGGAGGCGGTGAGCCGGGTGCGGCGGGGTGCGGCGTTGTGTGTCGATTACGGGCATCGGCGTGCGGAGCGGCCACCGTTCGGGAGTCTGACCGGGTTCCGGGAAGGGCGGCAGGTCGCGCCGGTTCCGGACGGGAGCTGCGACGTGACGGCGCACGTCGCCATCGACGCGGTCGCCAGTGCCAGCGGCCTGGCGTACGAAATGGTCCGCCAGCGTGCCGCCCTGCAAGCGCTCGGAGTCAGCGGCGCGCGACCACCGCTCGCCCTGGCCGGCAGCGATCCGGCGGCCTACCTGCGGGCCCTGTCCGCGGCCGGTGCCGCCGCCGAGCTCACCTCGTCGACCGGCCTGGGCGATCACTGGTGGCTCTGGCATCCGATCGGCATCGACCTGCCACTGATCTGAGCGGTCCGCCCGCGGAACGGACTCACCAGCGGCGCGGGCGGAACACGCGCTGCGGTCCGCGGTTGCCAGCGCCCCGCGCCGCACCCACAGATCACCGGAACGCGCGTTGCGGTCCGGGGCGGCCAGGACTGGTGCGCGCCCGGCCACGGCGGTCGGGTGGTACCCGTACCGAAAGGATCTGGGGTGTGGACGGGCCTGACGGGGCCGGAGCCGGGAGCTGACGGCGTGCGACGATGCGGGGGTGACGGACGCGCTGCGCGAGATGACCGTGGGGACCGGGGCCGGGCTCGAGACGGCGGACATGGTGCTGAACATCGGGCCGCAGCATCCGTCGACGCACGGGGTGTTGCGGCTCAAGCTGACCCTGGACGGGGAGCGGGTGGTCGCCTGCGAGCCGGTCGTCGGGTACATGCACCGGGGCGCCGAGAAGCTGTTCGAGGTGCGCGACTACCGGCAGATCATCATGCTGGCGAACCGGCACGACTGGCTGTCCGCGTTCTCCAACGAGCTGGGCGTGGTGCTCGCTGTCGAGCGGCTGATGGGTATCGAGGTGCCGGAGCGGGCGGTCTGGCTGCGGATGGCCCTCGCCGAGCTGAACCGGGTGCTGAACCACCTGATGTTCCTCGGTTCCTACCCGCTGGAGATCGGCGCGATCACGCCGATGTTCTACGCGTTCCGGGAGCGGGAGACGCTGCAGGCGGTGATGGAGGAGGTCTCCGGCGGGCGGATCCACTACATGTTCAACCGGGTCGGCGGGCTGAAGGAAGAGGTCCCGGCCGGTTGGACGAAGCGGGCCCGGCAGGCGGTCGGCGCGGTCCGGCGGCGGATGCCCGACCTGGCCAACGTGATCCACAAGAACGACATCTTCCTGGCGCGCACGGTCGGGGTCGGCGTGCTGCCGGCGGCTGACGCCGCCGCGTTCGGGGCCTCCGGTCCGGTGGCGCGGGCCAGCGGTCTGGACTTCGACGTACGCCGTGACGAGCCCTACCTGTTCTACGACCAGCTCGACGTGCCGGTGGTGACCCGGACCGCCGGAGACTGTCACGCGCGGTTCGAGGTGCTGCTGGAGCAGGTGTACGTGTCGCTCGACCTGGTCGAGCAGTGCCTGGACCGGGTGGAGCGGATCGGCGGGCCGGTCAACGTGCGGCTGCCCAAGGTGGTGAAGGCACCGGAGGGGCACACCTACGCGTGGACCGAGAACCCGCTCGGGGTGAACGGGTACTACCTGGTGTCCCGCGGGGAGAAGACGCCGTGGCGGTTGAAGCTGCGGACGGCGTCGTACGCGAACGTGCAGGCGCTGGCGACGCTGATCCCCGGGTGCCTGGTACCGGACCTGATCGCGATCCTGGGGTCGATGTTCTTCGTGGTCGGCGACATCGACAAGTGACCCGTGCCGGGGGTCACCAGTTGTTCTGACCCTGGGCGTCGTCGCGGTAACCGGGCATGTTGGCGAAATCGGCCAGCGAGCCGACGTTGGTGTCGTTGGCCGAGGGGCGGTGGCGGCGAGCCTTGTACTGGGCCGAGTCGGCGTAGTGGCCGTGGTCGGCGTACTGGCCGGGGTCGGCGCCGGCGGGCGGGAAGCCGTCGCTGTCCGGGCCGAAGGCGTTCGGGGCGTAGCCGTTGGCGGGATCGCCGTAGCCGTCCTCCGGGCCGTAACCGTTGTCCGGGCCGTAGCCGTTGTCCGGGTCGTAGCCGTCCTCGGCGGCGTAGCCCTCGTGGGGGTCGGCGTAACCGGGGCCGGGGTAGCCGTTGGCCGGTGCGCCGGGGCGGCCGTAGGCGGCCGGAGCGGGGCGGACGACGGCGGCGGCTCGCGGTGGGGCGTCGGCGGGAACCGGGGCGTGGCCGCCGGCGCCGTAGACGGGGCCGGCCGGGCCGGACTGTGGGGCCACGGAGACCCGGGCGGCGCCGGTGACCGGGGCGGGGACAGCGGCGGCGCCGCGCTGCCGCGGCATCGGGGCGCCGGGGACGGAGGCCGCGCCGACCTTCGGGGCCCCGACCTTCGGAGCCCCCACCTTCGCGGCACCGACGCTGGCGGCACCGACCTTCGCGGCGCCGACCGAGGCCGCGCCGACCGAAGCGGCACCGACCGGAGCCGGGCCGACCGAGGCGGCGCCGACTGACGCGGAGCCGGCGGCGGGGACGGCGGCGGAGGCGCGACCGGCTGGGCCGCTCGGGGACATCGGACGGGCGCTGCCGGCGACCACGGCACGGCCGCCGGTGGGGCGGACGGGCTCCTCGTAGTACTCGGGCTGCTGGTCCTGGTAGGCGGGCTCGGCGTCGTATCCGGCCGGGTCCGGGCCGTAGGTGACCGGCTCGTCGTAGCCGGCCGGCTCGTCGTAGGTCCCCGGCTCGTCGTAGCCGGCCTGGCCGAAGACGGGCTGCTCCTGGTAACCGGGCTGCTCCACGTAACCAGGCTGACCGAAGACCGGCTGCTCGTCGTAAACCGGCTGCTCGTCGAGACCGGGCTGGCCGTGGAACTCGGGTCGGCCGCGGAAAGCGGGCTGGCCGTCGAAATCGGGCTGGCCGCTGACGTCGGGCTGATCGGCGAAGAAACCGCCACCACCCGGCTGCGGGCCGTAACCAGCCGCCGGGGCGCCGGCCGCGACCGGGACCCGCCCGCCGGGCTTGCGCGGGGTCAGCGGCGGCCGATTCGGGTCCGGGACCGGATTGGCGGGCAGTTGCGCCGAGAGTTCCGCCAGCAGCTGCTTGCGGAGTCCGTCCATCTCCTCGGCGACGCGGTCCTCGACATCCATCCGCAGCAGCACCGGATCGGTGCGGATCAGCACCGACGCGCCGATCAGCACGACGCTGACCGCGATCAGCAGCACCGCGAACCGTGCCGAGTTGGAGTTCCCGCCGAGCAGCACGACGGCGGCCGCGAGCGGGGCGAGGATCACGCCCGCCCAGACCAGGCCGCGGAGCAGGCGTGCGCTGTGTCCCGCTTGGGGGTCCCGTTCCGGCATGGGCGCTGATGTTACCGAGAGTGCGCCCCGGACGAAACGGCCGAACGCCGGGTGGCATGTCGCGACCCGGCGTCCGGCACCTCGTTCATCCCGTCGTGGCCCGGCGGCCGGGGCGCCGCCCGAGTCGGGGACCAGCCGATTCCCAACCGGCGGCGAGGGCGCCGCCCGCGCTGAGGGCCGGCCGATTCTCAGCCGGCGGCGAGGGCGCCGTCCGAGCTGAAGACCAGGCCGACCGAGATGGTGCCCTGCTTCAGCGCGTTCTTGGTGAGCGGGCCGCCCGCGTCCAGCGTGTCGAACCGGCCGGCCTGGAAGCTGTAGGTCTGGACCAGGCCCTGCTGGCACTTGGGCCGCTGCGGGCACTCGGCCGGGCCACCCAGCACGGTCGCCGTGCCGGAGCACTTGCTGGCCAGGTCGGAGAGGGTGGTCAGCGAGTACTTCTGGGCGAAGGCGGAGGTGACGGCGAAGGCGTTCTGGTCCTGCGCCGTGCTGGCCTGGCCGAACACCAGACCGCGCTTGTCACCGAGGGTCTTCAGGTTGGTGACGGTGGTCTCCAGCTCCGGCGAGGACGGGTCCTTGGCGTCCTTGCCGTCGACCTTGCCGGCCAGGAAGTAGGCCAGGGTCGCGGCATACTCCGGGACGACCTGCAGGTCGCCCTTCTCCAGGGCCGGCTCGTACAGCTCACGGTTGCCGATCTGCTGCACCTTCACGGTGTAGCCGGCGGCGGTGAGCACGATGTTGTACAGCTCGCCGAGGGTGGCGCTCTCGGCGAAGTTGGCGGCGCCGACGGTGATCGCGCCGCCCTTGCCCTTGGCGATGCCGGCGGTCAGGTTGTTCGCCGTGGCGAACTCCTGGGCGGCGGCCTTGGACGACTTGCGGTCGATGTCGACCGCCTTGTTGAGCTCGATCAGCTTGGTGGTGTCCAGCGCCGCCGACACCTTGTCCAGCGCGGCGATCAGCTCGGGCGAGGACGCCTTCTTGTTGATCGCCGGGATGACGTTGTCGGTGTTCTGCAGTTTCTTGTCGTCGGTGAGGACGACCAGCTTGTCGCCGGCGACCGGGGCGCAGCCCTGGCCACCAGCGGCGGCGGCCGACGGGGGCGCCTCGGTGCCGGAGGAGCCGGCCTCACCACAGCCGGCTAGGACGACGACGGCCGCGGCGAGGGCGCCGGCCGTACGGAAAAGGTTTCGACGCATTACTGCCGCCTTCTGTGTCCCGGCGCCGCCCGGATGGCGGTGCCGCGTGTCCGACGGGCAGCCAAAGTTTGCGATGCCCGCTCAGTGCTCTCATCTTTCCTACCAAGGGGGTATGACAAGATCACCTTTTGAGGCCGGAGCGTTATGGGGTGGTTACCGTCACAGCGCGCCGGCGACGCTTTCCGGCCCGCAGCGCGCGCGGGGTGACCAGGCGCTGGACGAGCGCCAGCACGCCCTCCACAAGGAGTGCGAGCAGCGCCACAGCCAGGCCCCCGGCGACGATCTGACCACCGCCGCCGTTGCTCATCCCGATCCCGAACCCGGCGCTGATGACCTGGCCCAGCCCGCCGCCGTTGACCAGCGCGGCCAGCGCCGCGGTCGCCACCACCTGGACCGCGGCGGTGCGCAACCCGGCGGCGAGATAGGGCACCGACAGCGGCAGCTCCACCCGGCGCAGCAGTTGGCCGCCGGAGAGGCCCATGCCGCGGGCCGCCTCCCGGGTCTCCGGGTCGATCGAGCGCAGCCCGGTGTACGCGTTGGCCAGCAGCGGAGGCACCGCGAACACGGCCAGGGCCACCACCACCGGCGGCTTGCCGAAGCCGAGCGGGGTCAGCGGCAGGATGGTGAGCAGCGCCAGGGTGGGTACGGCCAGGGTCAGGTTGGCGACGGTGACCACCGGGCCGCCGCCCTTGCCGCGGTGCCCGAGCCAGATGCCCAGCGGCCAGCCGATCACGCAGCCGAGCAGGACCGCCCAGAAGCTGATCACCAGGTGCTCGGTGAGCCGGTCCAGCAGGCCGCCCGGGTTGGTCCAGTTGAGCGGGTCGTTGAGCCAGGTGATGCCCTCGCCGAAGTAACTCACGCCGCACGTCCTCGGGTCCACGGGGTGAGCAGCCGGCCCAGCCCGGACAGCAGCAGGTCGAGGACCAGGGCCAGGCCCACGCAGAGCACGGTCCCGGTCATGATCTCCGCCTTGTAGAAGTTGTTCCGGAACCCGCCCAGGATGAGGTCGCCGAGGCCGCCCTGCCCGATCAGCGAGCCGACCGTGACGAGGGCCACAGTCGAGACGGTGGCCAGCCGCAGCCCGGTCAGGATGCCGGGGAGGGCGAGCGGCAACTCGACCCGCCAGAGCCGGCCGAACCGGCCGTACCCCATGCCGGTCGCCGCCTCGATGACCTCGGCCGGGACCTGGGTGAGCCCGGCCAGCGAGTTGCGGACCAGGACCAGCAGCGCGTACAGCACCAGGGCGATCAGGACCGAGGTGGTGCTGGTGGTGCCGACCAACGGGGCCAGCAGGGAGAGCAGCGCCAGCGACGGGATCGTGTAGAGAATGCCGGAGAGTGCGAGAATCGGCGCGGTCAGCGGTCTGATCCAGTAGGCGACGACGGCGAGCGGCACGGCGACCAGCAGCGCGATGAGCACCGTCTGCGCGGTCAGCCCGGCGTGGAAGCGCAGGGCGGTGCCTATCGCGTCGGCGTTCTCGGTGACGTACCGCCAGGAGAACCACGGATTCCCCGGGCCGTCATCGGCTGGTGCGGCCACCGGCGTCAGCGATGCCGGGCCCCAGGACAGGAGAGACATACGTGGACGCTACCGCGGCATCGATCACCCTGGCGGACGTCGGCAAGGTGTACCCGGACGGCACCGTCGCCGTCGAGGACTTCAGCCTGGAGGTACCGGCCGGCGAGCTGGCCGTGCTGATCGGCGCCTCCGGATCCGGCAAGTCGACGATCCTCCGGATGATCAACCGGCTGATCGAGCCGACCCGCGGCGAGATCACCATCGACGGCCGCAACGTCCTGAAGCAGGACCCGGTGCGGCTGCGGCGGCAGATCGGCTACGTGATCCAGAACGTCGGGCTGTTCCCGCACCAGACCGTCCGGGCCAACGTCGGCACGGTGGCGAAACTGCTCGGCTGGGACCGCAAGCGGATCACCGCGCGCGCCGACGAGCTGCTGGAGATGGTCGGGCTGGACCCGGCCCGGTACGGCAAGCGATACCCGCACGAGCTCTCCGGCGGCCAGCGGCAGCGCGTCGGGGTGGCCCGGGCGCTCGCCGCGGATCCGCTGGTGCTGCTGATGGACGAGCCGTTCTCGGCAGTCGACCCGATCGTGCGGGCCCGGTTGCAGGAGGAGTTCCTGCGCCTGCAGGCCGCGGTGCGCAAGACGATCGTGCTGGTCACCCACGACATCGACGAGGCGGTCCGGATGGGCGACCGGATCGCGGTGCTGGCCGAGGGCGGCCGGCTGCTTCAGTACGCCACGCCGGCCGAGCTGCTGAGCCGGCCCGCGTCGGCCGAGGTGCGGGACTTCGTCGGCGCCGACCATGGCATCCGGCGCCTGGCGGTGACCCCGGTACGCGAGGTGATGTCCGCCTTCGACGGCTCCGGCGAGGGCCTGCCGAGCGTGGACGCCGCCGCCACCCTGCACGACGCGCTCGCCGTGATGCTCACCGAGAACGCCACCACGGTCCTGGTGACCGAGAACGGCCGCCCGGTCGGTCAGGTGACCCGGACGGCCGTGTTCGAGACACCGGCGGAAACCCCGGTCTGAGCGCTACGACCGGGTGCCGCGCCAGCCGCCGAGGCTCGCCAGGCCGACGATCCAGCCGACGAACAGGCCGTACTGAGCGCCGGTGCCGGCCGCCCGGAACGCGCCCAGTAGCGAGGGGTTGGTCAGGAAGAGGGTGGCCAGCAGGGCGGCGAAGCCACCGGCGAAGATGTACGCGGCCCAGCCGGCGAAGAACTGGCTGATCGTGCCCCGGGCCCGGGCCAGCTGCGAACCCGGCAGCAGGACCAGGAAGAGCAGGGTCAGCACGACGACCAGAATCGCCTTGAGGTCGCCGACGACGACGTCGCGCAGTGAGTCGGAGCTGTCGAACTGCCAGGCCGGCCAGTGCAGCAGGCGCAGCCACCAGCCGCCGGCGGTGTTCTCGTTCGTGTTGTCGGCCACCCAGTCCCCGTACCAGGGACTGCCGAAGACCAGAACGAGTACGAGTGCGGCGATGGTGCCCGCACCGGGTGCGGTCTTGTACCGATTTCCGAGAGCCATGGCCCGGTATTTCCCTGCCGGGCCGCGCGCTCAAACGATGACCGTCACTCCCTGCTCAGATAGTCGATGAACGCGGCCCGGAGCAGCGGCTCCTGCTCGCCCAGGTCACGGCCCTCCAGCTCGCGCCAGAGGGCGACCGCCTCGTCCACGGTGGGGCCGATGGAGTTCGGCGCGCCGTCCAGCGCGGCGGCCTGGTCGGAGTCCGGCAGGTGTTTCAGCACCGACCAGAAGAACCGGACGTCGTGCCTCTCGCGGGCCTTGACGAAGGCGCGCTCGCGCAGCTCCTCGGTGGGCAGGGCGTCCAGTTCGGCGAAGCCGGGCATGGTCATGTCGGAAAGCATACGGTCAGCGGGTGGCGCTCCAGGGTCCGTCGTCCCAACGGTCGCCGCGGGCCGGCGGGGCGGCCGGGGTGTTCCAGGTCTCCGGCAGGGTGGGTGACCAGTTGCTCAGGCCGCTGGACGGCGCCGCGTTCCAGTCCTCCGACTTGGCCGCGCTGGCCAGCCGCCCGTACGACTCGACGATCCGGGTGGCGACCAGGCCGGCGGCGAACACCGCGCCGGCGATCGCGAAGAGCGCGATGTCCAGCTGCTTGCGGGTCTGGTAGTCCAGGAAGATGGTCAGCGCCATCACCGCGAAGAGGGTGCCGAAGATGCCGCCACGCCGGCCGTACGCGCTGGTCCCGCCGAGCAGGGCCAGGCCCAGGCCGATGCCGGTCCACTCCAGGCCGGTGCCGGGCTGGATCGGGCCGGCCGACTGACCGGCCAGGATGACGCCGGCGCCGGCCGCGAAGACCGAGGAGAGGATCAGGGCCAGCAGCACCGGCAGCACCACCGCGAAGCCGCGCCGCCCGGCCGGGTCGCCGGCCTGTCGCATCCGGCCGAAGAACCGGCGCACCGGGCCGATCGCGCCCAGCGCGCCGCCCAGCACGGCCAGCATCGCGAACCCGCCGAACAGCAGGAACGCCCGGTCGCTGGGCTCCCAGGGGCCCTGCACCGCGACCGCGCCGACCCGGAGCTGGTCGAACGTGATCACGCCGAACGCGGCGGCCAGGGTGACCGCCCAGCCGGGCACGTGCAGCACCAGGATCAGCAGGCCGGCCACCAGCCCGCCGGCGGCCGCGATGATCAGGGCCGGGACCAGTGCCTGGACCAGGCCCTTGTCGCCGTTCTCGGCGAACTGGAACTCGGCGGCCAGCACGATCGGGCCGATCGCCAGGTTGGGCACGCCGGCTCGCAGGGACAGCCCGGCGCCGAGCGTGATCAGGCCGATCGCGGCGCCGGTGACCAGCAGCGCGTCCAGCGCGGGGCGCTGCACGGCGGCCGCGTCCTCGCGCCAGAGCAGGAAGCCCAGCACGGCCGCGGCGACCAGCAGGACGACCTCCCAGCCGAGGTGGACGCCGAGCCGGTCGCGGGCGTCGTCGGTGGTGGAGGTGGCGGCTCCCGGTGCGGTCACCGGGGCGCGCAACGACTGGTCGAGGGTGCCACCGGCGGTGTCGTCGAACTGCACGCGGCGCCGGTACGCGGCCGGATCCGACTCGCCGGTGCTCTCCCCCGGTTGCCGGATCGTCGTGTCGTCGTACGCCATGGTCCGCGCCTCCTTACGCCTCCACCAGCGGTTCGAGGCGCACGCTACTCCGGGTCAGGTCGCCCGCCGCAGAGGATACGGATACGAGACGGCCTCAGTTCAGAACCCTTAATGCTTCGACGCCGGTCAACGCCGGCCGGTCGGCCGGTCCGAGTCGTCGTCCTGGCGGTCCGGCCGGTCCGGAACGCGGCAGGCCCGCTCCAGCCAGAGCGCGGTGCCGACCAGGGCGGCCGCCGCGACCAGCGTGGTGGCCACCGTCGGCAGGTCCGACCTGGCCGCGTCGGTGGGCTCCAGCACCAGCCAGGCCAGCACGCCGGCGGAGAAGCCCGCGGTGAGCGAGCCGACCAGGGAGGACGCCTTGGCCAGCGCGACGTAGCGGGCGACGAGCAGCGGCTCGACCGGCGGGGCGCCGGGTTTGCGCTGGATCCGGGCGGCGGTGTTCTGCGCCAGGTAGCCCTCGGTGATGGCGAGCGCGACCAGCACCACGGCGGCCGTCCAGGGCAGCGGGGTGAGCCGGTAGAACAACTGGTTGTAACCGAGCAGCAGCCAGCCCAGCGCGGCACCGATCAGCGCCGCCAGCACCAGGGCGGAGACGCTCGTCGGGTGCAGCGACGGGTCGGTCCGGCGTCCGTGGGGGGAATCGTCGGGGTTGGCGCTCACACCATCGACTCTAGCGACAGATCCGGACGCGGCGTCACTGCGGCGACGTCGGCGGCGAGTTCGGGCGCGCCGAGCAGAGCGGCCAGCGGGCCGTGCCCGGGCAACTCGCCGGCCGGCTGCACGTCGAGCCACGGGCGCAGCACGAAGGCGCGCAGGTGGGCCCGTGGGTGCGGCAGGGTCAGCTCGGGGTCGGCGCTGAGCACCGGCCGGCCGTCGGCATCCCACACGGTGATCACGTCGACGTCCAGGGTGCGCGGTCCGAACCGGCGTTCCGGGTCGCGCTCGCGGCCTTCGGCCGCCTCACAGGCCCGGGCCCGCCGCAGCCAGTCATGCGGTCCGGCCGCGGTGTCCTCGACCAGGATCACCGCATTGAGGTACGCCGGTTGCTCGGTGTCGCCCCACGGTGGTGTCTCGTAGACCCCGGAGACCAGCCGGACGCTCCCGCCGAGCAGGGACACCGCGGCCCGCAGGTGCGCGAGCCGGTCGCCCAGGTTGCTCCCGAGGGACAGCACCGCCCGGCTCACGCGGCACGCGCCTTCCGCAGGGTGACCGCGACGTCGCCGAACTCGTGCGGGATCGGGGCCTGCGGTTTGTGCACGGTGACCTCGGCGGCGGCCACCCGACGGTCGGCCAGGCAGACGTCGAGCAGCCGGTCGGCGAGCCGCTCCAGCAGGTTCACCGGCTCGCCGGTGAGCACCTCGACCAGGGCGGTCGCCAGCTCGCCGTAGTGCACGGTGTCGGCCACGTCGTCGGTGGCGGCGGCCCGGCTCAGGTCCAGGTCGAGCCGGACGTCGACGACGAAGTCCTGGCCCCGCTCGCGCTCGAAGTCGTAGACGCCGTGCCGGCCGCGGGCACGCAGCCCGGTCAGCGTGATCTGTCCGGTCACCCGGTTCCCCGCAATCAACTCGATCCCCGCTGGGCGCGGGGCTGTGGGCGTACGTCTAGATCTTGCCGAGTCGCGGCGACCCGGTCGCGCGCCACACTGCCAACGCGTCGGCGGTCTCGCGGACCTGATGCACCCGGACGCCCCAGGCGCCGGCGGCGAACGCCAGCAGAGAGGTGGCCAGGGTGGCCGCCTCGCGGCCGTCCACCGGACGCGGCGTGCCGTCCGGCGCGGCCAGCAGCCGGCCCAGGTAGGTCTTGCGGCTGGCCCCGAACAGGACCGGGAAGCCGAGGTCGATCAGGACGTCGAGGTGGGCGCTGAGCGCCCAGTTGTGCTCGGCGGTCTTGGCGAAACCGAGACCCGGGTCGAGGATGATCCGGCCGGGGTCGACACCGGCCGCGATCGCCTCGTCGGCACGGGCCCGCAGCTCGTCGCGGACCTCGGCGACCACGTCCTGATAGTCGGCCAGCCGCTGCATGTCGCGGGAGTGCCCGCGCCAGTGCATCAGGATCCACGGGCAGCCGGCGGCCGCGGCGACAGCCGCCATCCCGGGGTCGGCCAGCCCGCCGGAGACGTCGTTGATCACCACGGCGCCCGCCGCGAGGGCCGCCTCGGCCACCGCCGCGCGAGTGGTGTCGATGCTCAGCCGGATCCGGGCGGCGGCCAGTGCCTCGATCACCGGTACCACCCGGGCCGTCTCGGTGGCGGCGTCGACACGCTCGGCGCCGGGGCGGGTGGACTCGCCGCCGACATCGACGATGTCGGCGCCCTGCCGGGACAGCGAAATGCCATGTTCGACGGCAGCTTCAAGATCAGCCCAGCGGCCGCCGTCGGAGAAGGAGTCCGGCGTGACGTTGAGGACGCCCATCACGACCGGGTGGTCCCGGTGCACCAGCTCGGCGCCGATGACCTGGGCCTCTGTCCGCGGAGTCAGCACTCGTCGAGAGTACGGGGCCGGGGTCGTTCGAACAGGTGTACGATGCGCCATGACGCTGATTCATCCATTCCTTCACCTTGGGTAACGAAACGGACGCTTGTTGCTCGCAAGTACGGGCCGTACTCTTCGGAACTGGGCATCATGAAGTAACCGAAGAGAGCAGACGAGCATGGCAGTGCCCGAACGGCTCACTCGACGTGGTGAGCTACAGGCTGCACGATATGGGCGTTGCCGCAAGGCTTTACCACTGCAGCGTGTCCGCACCCCCCATACCGGACACGGGGAGGTTTACCGATGATCGCCACCGAGCTCGCCGGACAGGTCGCGACGGCGTTCCATAGCGGTGTGCTCGCCGCCGCCGCGGAGCCCACGGGCATCAACACCTCGGGCATCGTCACTTTCTTTGCGAAAAACATCGCACCGATCCTGCTGGCGGTGCTCGGCGTGATCTTCATCGGCCGGGCCAGCCGCGGTGAGGTGTCCAAGGTCCTCACCAGCTCGGCGATCGCCATCGTCGGCCTGGCCTTCATCGCCGGCGCGGCGACACTCTTCTTCGTCGGCGACTACCTGATCAAGCTGATCTTCAACTGAGATGCGGCTCCGGACCGACGACGACATCTACCGGGCCCGCCTGGTCTATCTCGGCCCGCCCGGCTACACCCTGCCCGTCCACCTGCCGTACGCGCAGTACGGCATGTTCGTCGCGCTGGTGCCGCTCTTCATGGCCCTGCACTACCTGATCACGCTCGACTTCGACCCGTTCCCGGCCTGGGAGATCGCCCTCGCCATGGTCTCGACGTCGTACGTGTTCCGGCATGTCGACCCGGACCGGCCGGCTCGTGTCGTCATCCGCACCGCGCTCACCGACTGGCGCCGCACCCGCGAGCCCGCCGTGGAGCAACGCGATCCACGACTTGTCGCCACTCGCATCCGGGTCCGGGAGGAGTTGGTATGACCAGTTTGGCCATCCTCGGCGGTGTTGACGCATGACCGGGAACATTCCGCGCGGGCATCCCGGCGCGGACGCCTCGAGGCCGGGCAGGCAAAGTAACGGTGTGCGCCCGGACAACTACTCCTCGGCAGAATCACTGGAAGACGTGGAAGAGCTGGTGGCCGCGCCCGGGCACGGTGGTGTCGCCGTGTTCCAGGCGCCGCACACGGTCCGGCCGACGGGGGCGCCGATGGACACCGCGATGGACATCGACTCGCCGTTCCTCGACCTCTTCGGCGGGACCGGGGCGCCCACCCGTCCGAGTGATCTTCCGGCGAACCCGGAGCCGACCAACGGGCATCATGCTCCGGCCACGGCGAACGGGCACTCGGCGCCGCCCACCTCGAACGGGTATCGGGGCGCGTCCCTCACCCGGGCTCCGGTCGCGCCGGACCCTGACTTCTACCCGGCTCCGGTCGCACCCGCCGCCAACGGGTCGTCAGCACCCGCCCTTGCCGGTCCCGCCGCCGCGGGCGCGCCGACTCGCCCGGACGGCCGGTCCGTTCCTGGCGGGCATCCGGTTCCTGACGGCCACACCGGTGCGAACGGGTCCTCGGTTCCGGGCGGGCCTTCCGTCCCCTTCGGGCCTCCGGTTCCCTTCGGGCCTTCCGTTCCCGGCGGGCCTTCCGTTCCGGACGCGCCCGGGGCCGACGATTGGGCCGAGTTCGACGAGTGGCCGCCGCAGCCGGCGCCGCCGATCGCCGCCGCACCACCGGCTCCGGTCGCGGCACCCACGCCGGCTCCGCTCGTCCAGGCGCCGGCTCCCGCGCTGCCGGTGCCCGTACCGGAAAAGGCCCCGGCCAAGCGCAAGGCGAAAGCCCCGGCCCGCCGGTCGGAGCCGAAGGCCGCCAAACCGGCGCCGCTGCGGCCGCAGAAACTCAAGTTCAGCGACCGCGATCCGGCCATCGAGCTGGCGATCAGCGAGATCGCCGGGCATCTGACCTTCACGCAGGGCACCGTGACGGCGTGGTACCACCTGCCCGAGGTGCGCTGGGCGTTCCGGCCGGACGCGGAGCGCGAGGCGCTGCTCAGCGCGATCTCCGAGCAGTACGCCGGCCTGGCCGGGTTCCGGCTGCACCTGCGGCGGACCACCCGGCCGTTCCCGGCCGACGAGTGGGCCCGCACCGTCGACTCGTTCACCAGCCGGCCGCTGCCCGACGTGCAGGGCGCCACCTCGTGGTCGGACCACATGGTCGGGGCGCAGCGTCACCTGCTCTCGATGAGCCACGCGGAGGGGCAGACGTACCTCGGTGTCACGTTCGCCCGGCGCTCGCTCGGCGACACGTTCTCCGAGCGGATCCTGCGCGTCTTCGGCCGCGGCACGTCCGAGAACGAGCGGCGCAAGCTGGGCCGGACCGTCGAGCAGTTCGACGAGGTGCTGAACGCGTTCGGCATGCGCGGACGGCGGGTCACCCCGCAGGAGCTGGAGTGGCTGCTGTTCCGCTCGGTGGCGCTCTGCATGGCACCGCCCGGCCTGCTCTCCCCGGTCTCCAACGGCCACTGGGAGACCGGTGACCTGCTCGCGCTCACCGAGCAGGTCGAGCGCTACCGCACGCCGTACGGTTCCACCGTCAAGCTGGTCAACCGGATGACCGGCGAGGAGCGCCACGTCGCGGTCCTCTCGGTCGGCCGGATGGAACCGCTGGAGATCCCCGAGAAACACGAGCCGTGGCTGCACTTCCACGAGCGGCTGCCGTGGCCGATGGAGCTCTCCTCGCGGATCGACATCCTCGGCTCGAACAGCTCGTTCAAGAACCTGGAACACCGGCTCCGGATGATCCGGTCGCAGCAGCTGGACTACGCCGAGCACGGCATCGACGCCCCGCCGGAGCTGGAGCGCCTGGCCAAACGCGCCCTGGTGATCGGCGACGAGATGACCACCGGCCTGCCCACCGACTCGGCCCGGGCACACGGCTGGCACCGGATCGCCGTCGGCGGCGCCAACCGCGAGGAGTGCCTGGAACGCGCCCGGCGGTTGATCCAGCTCTACTCCCGCGAGCTGCGGATCTCCCTGCAGCACCCGAAGAACCAGGACCAGCTGGCCCGCGAGTTCATCCCGGGCGAGCCGATCGCCAACACCGGCTACGTCCGGCGGATGCCGGTCAAGCTGCTGGCCGCGGCGCTCCCACAGGCCGCCTCCACGGTCGGGGACCGGCGCGGCGACCTGATCGGGCGGACCGCCGGCACCTGCCGCCGGCCGGTCTTCCTCGACCTGCACTTCCCGATGGAGGTGCGAGAGCGCTCCGGGCTCGGTGTCTTCGTCGCCGAGCCGGGTGGTGGCAAGTCCACGCTGATGGGCGCGCTCGGCTACCTGAACGCCCGACGTGGCGTGCAGGTGACCTTGCTCGACCCGTCCGGGCCGCTCGCCCGGCTGTGCCAGATGCCGGAGCTGCGGCCGTACTCGCGGGTGCTGAACCTGACCGGTTCCGAGCAGGGGACGCTGGCGCCGTACGCGCTGATCCCCACCCCGATCCGCTCCGAGTTCTCCACCGGCCCGGCCGGCGACCGGGAGTACGAGATCGCCGTCTCCAACGCCCGGGCCGAGCGCCGCATGCTGGTCCAGGACATCTGCTCGATGCTGGTGCCGCCGCAGGTGGCCAAGGAGGCGTCCACCGCGACGCTGCTGCGGCACGCGGTACGGCAGGTCCCGGCCGAGGAGACGTCCACCCTCGACGACGTGGTCGCCACCCTCCAGGGCCTGGACGACGACGAGGGCCGGGAGCTGGCCAACCTGCTGCTGGACACCGCGGAGATGCCGCTCGCGCTGCTCTTCTTCGGCCGCCCGCCGCAGCACCTGCTCGGCGCCGACGCCGCGCTCACCGTGATCACCATGGCCGGCCTGCGCCTGCCCGACCTGAAGATCGAGCGGGAGTACTGGTCAGCCGAGGAGTCCCTCGCCCTGCCGATGCTGCACACCGCGCACCGGCTCGCGGTCCGCCGCTGCTACGGCGGCTCGATGTCGTCGCGCAAGATGGTCGGCCTCGACGAGGCGCACTTCATGGAAGGCTGGCGGTCCGGGCGCTCGTTCCTGGTCCGGCTCGCCCGCGACTCCCGGAAATGGAACCTGGCCGCGCTGGTCGCCTCGCAGAACCCGCGCGACATCCTCGGCCTGGACGTGCAGAACCTCGTCTCCACGGTCTTCGTCGGCCGGATCGCCGAGGACCAGGAGATCGCATCCGAGGCGTTGCGGTTGCTGCGGGTGCCGGTCCACGACGGGTACGAGGCGACGCTCGCCTCGCTGTCCCAGGTGGACACGTCGTCCCAGCATCGGTTGGGCTTCCGCGAGTTCGTGATGCGGGACGTGGACGGGCGGGTGCAGAAGATCCGCGTCGACGTTTCGTATGTCGAGGGTTTGTTGGAGCACCTGGACACGACGCCTGGGGCGGCACAGCCTGCGGTGGTGCCGCTACCGTCCGACCTGGAGGTTTGAGATGGTGCGGCGGGGGTTGGCGCTGTTTTCGACCTTGGTGATGATGGTGGTGGCGTCGGTCGCTTGGGCAGTCGCCGCCCCATCTAACGCTTACGCGGTTCCAAATAAACCTCCCAAGCCTACCGAAGCCTGCACTTTGAATGAGTGGAAAAACAACACTCAGCAGTGCGTTGACCGGCTCGTTGATGCTGTCGGCAACAAGACGACTTGCGATAATGCACCTACCCCAAGTACACCAGATTCCGGCTTGGCGGGCTGGTTCACGGAGATGCCGGAGGCGTCAACCGAGCCGGGCCCTAAGGGCATGTACACGCTCTATGGATATTCCGGATACAACTTCCCCAATTACGATCCAAATAGCGGTTGCATAGCATCAATAACCGAAGCAGATTCTCACGTCGAATCAACTATTGCCAACGGCGAATTCATGCTGGCGACCGCAATCATCGGGGCTTCAAACGCACTCCGCGAGCGAGCCTGGGATCCTCAGTCCCTCTGGGGCTGGGCAGACACACTCGTACAGCAGGCGACCACCGCGGTATACCAAAAGGTTTTCACGGTCTTCGGAGTGATCACGCTCGCAATCGTAGGACTCTATCTTATCTGGCGTTCGCGGCAGGCGGACATGGGCGCCGCCACCACAACCGCAGGCTGGGCAATTCTCGTTATGGTTGGCGTTACAGCCATCGCAGCATGGCCAGTAAAGTCGGCCAACTTGGCGGATCAAACGCTGGTGACATCGCTGAACGTAATTCATGGCGCCATCGGACCCCAGCCAAAGACTGCCCAGAATGGAGCCGACTGCATACTCGGAAAAGCCGATGCGTGCACCGACAAGCGGCCCCCGGCCGTACGCGCCAGCGATACAGCCACCGAGACTGTTCTCTATCGCAACTGGCTGCGAGGCGTTCTTGGATCCGCAGATAGCGAGACTGCACAGAAATACGGAATGGCACTTTACAGTGCACATTCTTTGCGATGGGATGAAGCGGAAACCATAAGGAAGCAGCCAGCTCTTCGGGATGGGATCCTTAGCCGTAAGAACGCCCAATGGACCGCCGTCGCGGAGCAAATCAAGACGGAGGACCCTGAGGCATACGAGTACCTTCAAGGCGCGAAAGGAATGGAACGGATCGGTTCGGGGTTCGTCGCAGTCCTTGCAGCCGCGATGTTCGCTATGTTCGACCTCACTGCCTCCATACTGGTGTTGCTTGGTTTCTTGATATTCCGCTGGGCGGTCATTGCAGCACCCATCCTTGGCACGGTTGGCCTCCTTCGACCTGCAAGTGCAGGTATCCGACGGCTCGGCAATGCCGTAGTGGCGGCCATCTTCAACATTGCCATCTTCGGCACCGGTGCAGCGATCTATCTCTTTGCCGTCGACCTCATCATGAACACAGCAACCCTGCCCGGATGGCTGCAAGTGGTTCTGGTGTGGCTGTGTGGCGTGGTCGGCTGGCTGCTGCTTCGCCCATATCGCCGCATCACTCAGCTCGGCGGCAAGGACAGTGCAGCGGCCATCGCCTCCGCCGGCTCCTGGCACCGTCGTTTCTTCCGCGACATGCGTGAGGCTGCGAAGCTTGAGGTTGCTGAAGGGGGCGGAACGCGGGAACCGATCATCGGCAAGGACGGTCGCGTAGTCTTCGTCGAACAGCGCAACCTGCGCCCCGAGGCCCGACTTGAGGATCCCGCGCACGCAGCGGCTACTCGAGGCGAGACGGTAGGCGCTACGCCAGATGAGTCCAGGCCCGCGCTTCCGACGCGTCCGGACGGCACCGAGACTGTGCGCACTGACAAGCCTGTGGTGGAGACAACCAGCCGCCCCGTCCCAACTCGGACTCGACGTAACGCCGAATGGACCGAGCCCGACGTCGCGGAACGCCCCGCCTCCTATGCGATCTATCGGCCGGAAACGGGTGCCACCACCGAGGAACCGGCGACTCCGCGGGTGCGTTCCGAGGCCAGGTGACGCATGTCGGGAATAGTCGCTCGCGCGTTGAACGCTCTTTTCCGTTCGCGATTGGGCATAGCGCTCGTCCTGATCGCCATCGTGCTGGCCGTGGTCGGTGTCGGCCGTCTCTTCTCGGACGGCGAGTCGGCTTCACCGTCGCTCGGGCTGGGATCGCCGGCTCCGGCGATCAGCATCGATCCTTCCGAGGACGACAGTGTGGTCTCGTCCGAGGCGCCACCAACACCCAGAACCAGCCCGGGGCGCGCTGAGCCCGAAGCGGTGGCCTACGCGTTCGCCTCGGCATGGGTGAGCCACACCGGCGTCACCTCGAAGAAGTGGCTCGACCGGCTGCTGCCGAACGCCACGGCTGATCTCGCGGATCAACTCCGAGGGGTGGATCCGGCCGGCGTCCCGGCTGACCGGGTGGTCGGCCGACCCAGCGTGAGCGCGGTCAATGACACGATGGTCAATGCGGTGGTGACGGTGAACTCTGGCCGGCTCAGCCTCCGCCTGGTGGCCCCGGACGGTCATTGGCTGGTCGACGGCATCGACTGGGCAGCGGCATGACTCTCCGGCGGCCCCGCAGGATCGTTCTCCTAGTGGCAGTTGTCGCGACGCTGGCGCTGCTGTGCTGCGGTGGAGCCACCACGGTGATCCTGTTCAGCGGACTGAACGACAAAGACGAGCAGAGTGATCTCAGTTCCGCCGCCTTCGGATGCGGCGAGGGCGGCCCGATCGACCCGAGCGCCAAGCTGCCCAGCGTCGACGAGTACGGCCCGGCGCAGGTCCGCAACGCCGCCATCATCATCAGCACCGGTGCGAAGCTGAAGTTGCCGCCCCGCGCCTGGGTTATCGCGGTGGCCACCGCGATGCAGGAGTCAGGGCTCGTCAACCTCGGCGATCTGGGCGCCCGGAACGACCACGATTCGCTCGGTCTGTTTCAGCAGCGGCCCAGTTCCGGTTGGGGTACGCCCCGCCAGGTCCGCGATCCGGTTTATGCCAGCACGAAGTTCTACGAGAAGCTCAAGAAGGTTCGTGGCTGGGACAAGAAATCGTTGACCCGTGCAGCACAGGCCGTACAGATCAGCGCCTATCCGGACGCCTACGCCAAGCATGAGCAGGCCGCCACTCAGATGGTGAACAAGCTTGCTCATGGTGCAGCGAACGCTGTGGGCAACTCCGTCTCCATGGTGTGCGCGGCGGGTGGGCAGATCGCCGCCTCCGGCTGGACCGTCCCGGTGCATGCGGAGGTCGGTTCTGGGTTCCGCAGTCCGGATCGTCCCAACCACCAGGGCGTCGACCTGATCATTGGGCGATACACACCGATCGTGGCCGCCGCCAGCGGCATCGTGTCGATGGTCAAGTGCGACGAGGACTTCAGTGGCCGGAAGACCTGCGACGTCGATGGCTATCCGGGCAAGGGCGGCTGCGGATGGATGGTGGAGATCCAGCACGCCGGGAATGTGATGACCCGCTACTGTCACATGGTGCAGCGACCGTTCGTTCACAAGAATCAGAAGGTGGAGGCCGGCCAGGTCTTGGGCAAGGTCGGCACCAGCGGAAACTCCTCAGGCCCGCACCTCCATTTCGAGGTGCACTTGAACAATGACAGATCAAGTGCAGGAGCAGTTAACCCCGTACCGTTCATGCAACGGCATGGGGCACCCCTAGGCAACGCAGGATGATGGCCGAGAACATACCAGATCCCTTCTCCCATCTCGCAGATTGGGGAATAGATCCTCCGCGTCCGATTGTTCCAACACCGGCAACAATGAGCGGCCAAACGCGGGGGCGCCGAGTGATAACCGGAGTACCCGGACATGGCTGGCGGGGCGATCTCCGAGCTGACGAGAAAGTCATCCAGGGAAGCCGTACCTATATTCCAATTATGCCAGAGTCGGAATGGTATCGAGCCGAATCCGAACAAACCGAAGTATTTGCCGCACTTGTACCGATTGACAGAATATGGGTCGAAGAATTAGGTATGGCGGCTACACCGAGCATGAATCCGCGCAGCGAGTCACGCTTGGTCTCCCTAGACGAGCCACCGCGACGAACTCCGCAGGCGGCCGATCAGGCCGGCTCCTTGACGGGGCGACGTGCAGTCAGGCTCCTTGATGACGGCGGTGAGCAACGAGATCTTCGCGCTATCACGGAGCTATACACTAGCGACAATGGCGATATTTGCGCTCGAGTGACGACGGAACTTGAGTGGTATCGATGGTCTTGGAGCGGGAGGGTTCCACAAACTCTAGAAGTCGCGGCGGACCTGCTATGGATCGAGTGATTCACCTTCCAGGCGTAGCAGAGCATACCCGCCAACCGCCATCATTGACCATTCCAAATTCCCACACGTCTACAGTCTCTTCCGACCCACCCGCTACCGTTCGAACGACTTCGGCAGTCGCGACTGCGCGCTCGCCGGAAACGCTTGCATTGACATTTCTCCAGGTGATCGAGATTTCGACAGAATGCTTCGACTCGGCCTGCTGGATACCGTCGCGAAAACTGCCGAGCTGACTGAAGTTGCCGCCTGTTTTGCAGGCGTACTCCTCAAGCTGCCGATCATCTCGATAGACCAAAAATGCGCCTAAGAAAGCATCTAGCACGACGCTCGGGTCTGTTCGTTCGACCTTGGTGGCGTTGTCATAGAGGGAGACGACCACACCAACCCCACCCAAACACAACACCGCGAGAATCCCGGCCCCCAACGCCAGCCACAACCTCGTACGCCTGCTCTTGAACCCCCCACCACCAACACCAGCCCCCGGCACCGCAGACAACCCCGACGGCATCGGTCCAGGACGGAACTCCGGCTCAAGCGGCTGCATACCCACGACACTAATTCCTCCCCGCCGTCCCATCACGACAGCCCGCGCGCCAAACTCTCGAACCCCACCGCACTCCACCCCGTACCGATCACCGACGGTTCCTGTTAGGACACAACGGGCGGGCATCCTTGAGACCCGGGCCCGGGCACCACACCGGGACCGCATTGCGTGGAGCACCGCTGGTCTGGGATAGGTTTTATGCGCGCGACAGGAGGTGACGGCAGTGGCGGATTCGGCTCTGCGGGTCCGGCAGGCCGCTGCTCTGCACCGGCAAGCGGTGGCGACAGCGGACGCGGCCGCCGCCGCGCTGGAGGCGTTCGCGCCGAGTGCCGCCGACCCGCGCGAGCAGCATCGGCTGGCTGAGCAGTTGCGGGTCGCGGCGGCTCAGGTCGCTCCGGGGTGGCTCGGGGCGCCGCTGGACGCGTTGACGCCCAAGGCGCCGCTCGGTGGCGGGCAGCCGCCCCAGTTCGTCCGGATCGGGGTGGCCCAGCCGCTGGACGACGTCCGGTTCCCGGCGATCGTGCCGCTGCTCGGGGTCGGGCATCTCACCGTTGACGCCAGCGCCACCGATCCCCGGGTGTTCGGTCTGCTCCGGGCCGTGCTGCTGCGGCTGTTCGCGGCGGCGCCGGCCGGGTCGCTGCTGGTCCGGGCGGTCGACGGGGTGGGTGGCGGCGCGGTCTTCCAGCCGTTCGAGGAGCTGGCCGACGCCGGGCTGATGTCACCGCCGGCCACCGATCGGCAGGGCCTGCGGGACGTGCTCGCCGAGGCGGAGAAGTGGCTGCGGCCCGCCCGTGGTGGCAAGAAGCGGCGGGATCGGATGCTGCTGGTGGTGATCGCCAGCCTGCCCGAGCTGACCGAGGGCGAGGAGCTGCGCCGCATCGCCGCGCTCGCCCAGCAGGGCCCGGATTCCGGGCTGCACCTGATCGTGGCCGGCTGGCCGCCGCCACCGTTGACCGCGGAGACCACTCAGGCTCCGCTGCCGCGCACCACAGCGGTCTCGGTGCGTAACCCGTTCGCGGTGGTCGGTGACCCGCCCGGGGGATCCTTCGGCGCGACCCCGGAGGCGCCCTGGCTGAACGCGCCGGTCTTCCTGGACGAGGATCCGCCGCCGCACCTGGTCGACGCGGTCTGCCAGGAGCTGGCCGCGCATTCGGCGGCGGCCTCCCGGGTCACCTTGGCCGACCTGCTGCCCGAGCCGACCGAGGAGCTGTGGTCGGCGGACGCGTCGGGCGGGGTGGAGACCGTGGTCGGGCATCACGGCGACGTGCCGCTGGTGCTCCGGTTCAACGATCTGACCCCGCACTGGATGGTGGGCGGCCGGTCCGGTGGCGGCAAGACCGCCTTCCTGATCAACGTGCTCTACGGCCTGGGTGCCCGCTACTCCCCTGACGAGCTGGCGCTCTACCTGCTCGACTTCAAGGAGGGCGTGTCCTTCGCCGAGTTCGTCCCGACCCAGCGGGACCGGACCTGGCTGCCGCATGCCCGCGCGGTCGGCGTCGAGTCCGACCGGGAGTACGGGCTGGCCGTCCTCCGCGAGTTGGACGCCGAGATGGGCCGCCGCTCGATGGCGTACAAGCGGGCCGGCGTCTCCCGCTTCGCCGACCTGCGCGCGGTGGCCGCCGAGGAGGGCCGGGGCCGCCCGCTGCCCCGGGTCCTGTGTGTCATCGACGAGTTCCAGGTGCTGCTGGCCGGGAACGATCCGACCGCCACCGAGGCGGTGGGCCTGCTCGAGTCGCTGGCCCGCAAGGGCAGGTCGTACGGTATTCATCTGGTCCTGGCGAGCCAGACGGTGCTCGGCGTCGAGGCGCTCTACGCCAAACGCGATTCGATCTTCGGGCAGTTCCCGGTGCGGATCGCGCTGCCGGGCGGCGGCGACGTGCTGGAGCCGACCAACGACTCGGCGGCCGGCCTGCCGCTGGGCAGCGCCGTGGTAAACACGGCAGGTGGGCTGGGCGGCCCGCGCGGCGCCACCCGGGGTCACGAGCGGGTGGTCCGCTTCCCCGATCCGCACGCCGACCAGGAGCTGCTCAGCGACCTGCGGCACAAGCTGTGGGGCGCACGCGATCCGGAGTCGGTCCCGCCACGGATCTTCGCCGGTTACGCGCATCAGCATCTGGCCGACGACCCGGTCTATCGGGCCGCGCTGGCCGGCCGGTCCGGGCGGCCCACCGCCCTGGTCGGCCGGATCATCGACGTGAGCCTGTCCACCGCCACCTTCCCGCTGGACTCGTCGCCGGGCCGGCACCTGGCGATCCTGGGCTCGCACGCGGCCGGTTCGGAGGTGCTGGAGGCGGCGGCCCGCAGCGTCGCGGCCTGTCACTCGCCGCGGACGGCCCGGTTCGTGATCGCCTCGCTGGTCGCCGAAGGTGATGCCCTCGCCGCCGCGCTGGCCGCGGAGATCAGCCACCGGCAGGAGGTGGTCGTGGTGGACGCGGCCGGGCTGCCCGCCGAGCTCTCCTCCGAGCAGCCGGGCTACTACGTGGTGTTCGGCATGGACGCCGCCCCGCCGGGCAGCCTGACCGGCCTGCGCCAGCTGCTGCGCGAGGGGCCGAGCCGGGGCGCGCACCTGCTCTCCTGGTGGCGCGGGGTGCGCCGGTTCGGCGAGGAGACCGGCGGCAGCATGGGCCGCGAGGACGTGGCCGGCCTGCTCTTCCTCAACGTTCCGCAGTCGGATGTCACGCTGCTGCTGGGCCGCCCGGTCGACTGGCAGCCCCGCCCGAACCGGGCGTTGCTGCACGACCGGCACACCGACCGCACGGTCACGGTGGTCCCCTTCGTCCAGCCGGAAGAGCCGGAAGGCGCGAACCCATGACCGAGCAGGCAGAGCAGAGCGGCGTCGTGCCGGCCCAGGCCTCCCCGCCGTCGAGCGGCCCGTGGGCCGCCTACCTGGCCGCCGCCCGGGAGCTCGACGTGGTGCGTCGCGCGGCGAGCTCGGTCGCCGGCGAACAGGCCGCGACGATCAACACGGCCCGGCAGGAGCTTTCTTCGGTACGCGCCCGGCTCGCTCCCCAGCAAGCCCGGCTGATCCGCGACTTCGGCGTGCCGGCAGCCGACCTGGTGCCGCTGGAGGGCGAGCGGGCCAGCGCCCTGGCGGCGGTGACCGGCGGCCCCGACGCGGTGCTGGCCGCGCTCCGGCAGGCCCGGGTCACCGCGGACGCCGCCGATCACGCCTTCATCGGCCCGGCCCCGATCGGCCCGTCCCGCCCCTGGGCACGGAACCTGCTGGTCTACGGCCCGTTCGCGGCCGCCGTGCTGTTCGTGCAGATCATCCTCTACCTGGTGGCACCGAGCGGCTCACTGCCCACGTACACGCTGCTGTGCGGGTTGAGCATGCCGCTGCTGGCGTTCGGCCTCGGCTACGCCACCATCGGCTTCGTCTGGGGCCCGGACGCCGAGAAGGCCGGCGTCCCGGTGGACCGCACCCCGGTGGCCGGTGTGGTCGCCTGCCTCACCCCGGTGCTGCTCACCTGCATGGGTGTCGGCCTGCAAGCCATCTTCCACTGAAGCGACAGAGCGGAGCCGACGAGATCATGGCCAACGTCGAGGAAGTCAAGGTCAGCCTCGCCGCCTCGGTGGACGGCGCGGGACGCGCGATCGCCGGCATCCAGGCGGTCGCCGACCAGCTGGATCAGTCCCTGGCGCTGCTGCGGCTGACAGCGGTCGGCTCGTTCCACCCGACCACCACGGCCGCCATCGCGCAGTTGGAGCAGGCCCGCACCCGCTTGGACGAGGCGACCCAGCTGACCCGGGCCGCCATGGAGTCCGCCAACCAGTTCCGCAACATGATCTGACCGCGCCGACCCGGGAGCCGGCCGCTGAGCAGCTCAGCCGCTGACGCAGGGACCGAGCCGATGCCACGGCTTCCACGGCGCGCCCGCCGGCAATGACGACGCGCGCGACAACCCATTCACCTCGACTTCAGAATCAGAAGATCGATGACTCGGATCCGCGCTGATCACTGATCGTCGCTCCCGCCAGGGACCCTTCCGGGCCGGGCAGGACGCTGGCGCGTCCAAAACGCCCGACCCTCCAGGGCGACGTCCGCGGCTGGCCACGACCGCCAACCCTAAACCCGACCCCACCCCGAAACCCCGCCCACTCCCGACCCAACCCCGGCTGGCACCCACGGTGGCCTCACGAGCCCGCACACCACCACCACAACCAGCCGCCACCAACAGGCTGGCACCCACGGTGGCCTCCCAAGCCCGCACACCACCACCACAACCAGCCGCCACCAACAGGCTGGCACCCACGGTGGCCTCCCAAGCCCGGACACCACCACCACAACCAGCCGCCACCAACAGGCTGGCACCCACGGTGGCCTCCCAAGCCCGGACACCACCACCACAACCAGCCGCCACCAACAGGCTGGCGTTCACGGTGGCCTCACGAGCCCGGACACCACCACCACGACCAGCCGCGACCGACGGGCTGGCGTTCACGGTGGTCTTTGAGTTCGGACACCACCGTCAGGGCCAGCCGGGGGCGACTAGGTCGATGGGCTGGCGCTGACCATGTTCAGCAGGTGCCACGCGCGGCGGGTCCGGAGTCGGGTCGGCGCAGGGAGGTCAGGACGGCTTGGCGGGTAATCAGGCACCGCGCTACCAACGGGTGTTACGAGCGGGCGGACCGGGTTCGGTTGGCTGCTGCGGCACCCGAGGCAGGCAAAACGCCGCCGGTGAGGAGGCAAGTGAGATGGCGACGCCCGCGGGATCTTCCGCTCCGCCCGCACCGTCCTGGCCAGCTCCTCCAACGCCGACGCCGCACGTGTGCGGATGGCGGAATCTCGCCTGCTTCCTCACCGGTTATGGAGCGTCTGCCGCGAGGGGAAGCGGAGCCGGTCAGCTAACGCGCGTTGATCAGGGCCATCGCTTCGGCTCGGACCTTGCCGTCGGTCTGGAACGCGCCGCGCACCGCCGAGGTGACAGTGCGGGCGCCGACCTTGCGAATGCCGCGCATCTCCATGCACAGGTGCTCGCACTCCAGGACGACGATCGCCCCGCGGGCACCCAACTGGGCCATCAGCAGGTCGGCGATCTGCGAGGTGAGCCGCTCCTGGACCTGTGGGCGGCGGGCGTAGACCTCGACCAGGCGGGCGAGTTTCGACAGACCGGTGATGCGGCCGTCGGTGCCCGGGACGTAGCCGATGTGCGCGACGCCCTTGAACGGCAGCAGGTGGTGCTCGCACATGCTCTGCACCTCGATGTCGCGGACCAGCACGAGTTCCTCGTGGTCCGCCTCGAAGGTGGTGGTGAGCACTGTCGCCGGATCCACTCGCAGGCCGGCGAAGAGCTCCGCATAGGCACGAGCGACCCGGGCCGGAGTGCGGGCCAGGCCGTCCCGGTCCGGATCCTCACCGATCGCGATGAGGATCTCCCGGACCGCCTTCTCGATCCGCCCGAGGTCGACGGCCTGCTCCACCGGAGTACCGGTGAGCTTGCCGTCGACCAGCCGGGCGGCGAGGTAGTCGAGTTCGTCTTGCGTACTGATCAGTTGCTGCCTTCCGCGGCGCCGTTGGCGTTCGGCCCGACGGCGAGCTGACCATCCGACTCGGCCTGCGCCTTCAGCTTGTCCCGCTCGGCGGGGGTCAGCACCGGCGGGGCCTCCGACGGCAGACGCTTGCCGAAGCCGTTGAACGGCGACATCGGCGGGCGCTTCTGCACCCGGGCACAGATCCTATCCATGTCCTCGCGAGTGATGGTCTCTTTCTCGATCAGCTCGAGGACCATGCTGTCCAGCACGTCGCGGTACTCGACCAGGATCTCCCAGGCCTCGTCGTGGGCCAGCTCGATCAGGGCGCGCACCTCGGCGTCGATGTCGGCGGCGACCGCGTCCGAGTAGTCCCGCTCGTGGCCCATGTTGCGGCCCAGGAACGGCTCGTCGTTGCTGGTGCCGTACTTCACCGCGCCCAGCTTGGAGCTCATGCCGTACTGCGTGACCATGGCGCGGGCCAGGCCTGTCGCCTTCTCGATGTCGTTGCCGGCGCCGGTGGTGGGCTCGTGGAAGACGAGTTCCTCGGCGGCCCGGCCACCCAGCGCGTACGCCAGCGTGTCGATCATCTCGGCCCGGGTCTGGGTGTACTTGTCCTCGGTCGGCAGGACCAGCGTGTGGCCGAGCGAACGGCCACGCGGCAGGATCGTCACCTTGTGCACCGGCGCGGAGTGCGGCAGCGCGTAGGCGACCAGCGCGTGCCCACCCTCGTGGTACGCGGTGATCTTCTTCTCGTTGTCGCTCATCGCCCGGGTGCGGCGCTCGGGGCCGGCGATGACCCGGTCGATCGCCTCCTCGAGGAAGTGGTTCGAGATGGCCCGCTTCTCGTTGCGCGCGGTCAGCAGGGCGGCCTCGTTGATCACGTTGGCCAGGTCGGCGCCGGAGAAACCGGGCGTGCGGCGGGCCACCGAGTCGAGGTCGACGTCCGGCGTGAACGGCTTGCCCTTGGCGTGCACCCGCAGGATCGCCTTGCGGCCCTCCATGTCCGGGTTGTCCACCGGGATCTGCCTGTCGAACCGGCCCGGGCGCAGCAGCGCCGGGTCGAGGATGTCCGGCCGGTTGGTGGCCGCGATCAGGATCACGCCGCCCTTGGTGTCGAAGCCGTCCATCTCGACGAGCAGCTGGTTGAGCGTCTGCTCGCGCTCGTCGTGGCCGCCACCCATGCCGGCACCACGGTGCCGGCCGACCGCGTCGATCTCGTCCACGAAGACGATCGCCGGCGCGTTCGACTTGGCCTGCTCGAAGAGGTCGCGGACCCGGCTGGCGCCGACACCCACGAACATCTCCACGAAGTCCGAGCCGGAGATGGAGTAGAACGGCACCCCGGCCTCGCCGGCGACCGCGCGGGCCAGCAGCGTCTTACCGGTACCGGGCTGACCGAAGAGCAGCACGCCCTTCGGGATTTTGGCGCCCAGCGCCTGGTACTTGGCCGGGTTCTGCAGGAAGTCCTTGATCTCCTGGAGCTCCTCGACCGCCTCGTCGGCACCCGCCACGTCGGCGAACGTCGTCTTCGGCGTGTCCTTGGTGATCATCTTCGCCTTGGACTTGCCGAAGTTGAGCACCCGCGAGCCGCCACCCTGCATCTGCGACATGAACAGCAGCAGCAGGACCACCAGAATGGCGATCGGCAGCAGGTTGATCAGCAGGCTGAGGAGGATGTTGTCACCGGAGACGGTGGTGTTGATCGTCCCGGTGATCCGGCCGGCCGACTTGGCCTGCTGGACGTCATCCCAGATGTCGCTGGTGACCTCGTACGGATATTGGGTTTCGATCTTGTCCGTGGTCTTGCCGTTGAACTGCTCGGAATCCTTCAGGTCGATCTGGAGCGTCTGCTCCTTGTCCTTCTGGACGACCTTCTCGATGCCGGGCTGGTTCAGACGCTCAAGCGCGACCGAAGTATCAACTCGCTGGTAGCTCGGACCACTGGTGAAGATCGAGCTCAGCGCGACTACGCCGATGATCACCAGAATGATCCAGACCACCGGGCGGCGGAAGAAACGCGTACGTTCCATACTGTTGTCGGGCGCCAAGCGCCCGGACCCTCCTGATCGGCGTCCTGGTCACCTCAACGTCGCCGCCCACCGGCGGCCGCCGGGATCAATTCCCCCGTTTGGTGACGGTGAATCACTCCTGGCCCCTCCAGCGCTCGTGACACCGCGCCATCGGTCACTCGACCGTACACCGTGGGCACGGTTTGCGAACCCGTGAGGCCGGAGGGCGAACTCCACGTAACCCCCCGCAATCCAGCGCGTTTCAGCAATAAAACCGGCCATAACCACCATTACTGAGAACACGCTGAGAAAACGGTTCAGCTACGGGCGTAGACCTCCGGCTTCAGTACGCCCACGTAGGGCAACTCCCGGTAACGCTCCGCGAAGTCCAGTCCGTAACCGACGACGAACTCGTTCGGGATGTCGAAGCCCACGTAGCGGACCGGCACCTGGACCTTCACCGCGTCCGGCTTGCGGAACAGGGCGACCACCTCGACGCTGGCCGGCTGCCGCGACTCGAGGTATTTCATCAGCCAGGACAGGGTCAGCCCGGAGTCCACGATGTCCTCGACGACCAGCACGTGCCGGCCGGCGATGTCCCGGTCCAGGTCCTTCAGGATGCGCACCACACCGGAGGAGGTGGTGCCCTGCCCGTAGGACGACACCGCCATGAACTCCATCTCGGTGGACGGCCCGTGCCGGCCCAGCGAGCGGGCGAAGTCGGCCATGAACATGACCGCGCCCTTCAGCACGCAGACCAGCAGGATGCCGTCGGTGGCGTCCGCGTGATCCACCGAGACCTGCTTCGCCATTTCGTCGATCTTCTCGCGGATCTGCTCCTCCGAGATGATCACGTGGTCGATGTCGGCGTCGTACCAAGAGCCATCAGCCATGTGCCTAAGCCTGCCGCATCGAGGTTACCGATGGCCAAACGGGGCCGGATTCCGTGCGGCGACCTCACTTGATATGTGCCGGAACCACCCGAACGAGGTCACTTCCTCGCCGGGTCACGGCGATCCCGGCGGGCAGGAAGACCGGCCCCTGCCCGCGCCAGCCGGTCACCAGCGCGTCGAGGGCGGCCACGTGCGGGTACGCCAGCGCGCCCCCGGGCGCCCCCAGCTCCCGCGCCCACCGGTGCAGCACCCGCCCGCGGATCGCGGCGAGCATCCCGGCCAGCGCCGGCACCGACAGCCCGGCCACCGACCGGGCCTGCTCCAGGGCCGCGTCGGCCAGCTCGTCCAGCGCCGCGTTGTCCGCGGCGACCAGCGCGGCGGTCCGGGCCAGGTTGTCCACCACGGCCGGGCCCAGCTCGGCGACCAGGGTGGGCAGCGCGGAGCCACGGACCCGGGACCGGGCGTACGCCGGATCGGTGTTGTGCGGGTCCTCCCAGGGCGCCAGGCCCAGGGCGGCGCAGGCCTTCCGGGTGTCCGAGCGGCTCACGTCCAGCAGCGGGCGGCGGAACACCCCGCGCCGCTGCGGCATCCCGGCTAGCCCGCGCGGCCCGGCGCCCCGGGCCAGCGCCAGCAGCACCGTCTCGGCCTGGTCGTCGCGGGTGTGCCCGAGCAGCACCGCGGCCGCCCCGAGCTCGGCGGCGACCGCCTCCAGGGCGGAGTACCGCGCGGTGCGGGCGGCCGCCTCCGGACCGCCGGGCAGGCCGGCGACGGTGACGGTGCGGACCCGCACCGGATCGAAGCCGGCGTCCCGCGCCCAGGCGGCCACCGACCGGGCGCGGCGGTCGGAGCCCTCCTGCAGGCCGTGGTCCACGGTCACCAGACCGACCCGGTCGTGGGTGAACCGGGCCGCGGCGGCCAGCGCCAGCGAGTCGGCGCCGCCCGAGCAGGCGACCAGCACGAGCGCGCCGGCCGGCAGGTCGGACAGTCCGCGGCGGACCGCCGTGCGGACCGCGGCGACCGGGGCCGGGATCCGGGCCACGGTCAGTCGAGGACCGGGCGCGGGCCGTGCACCCGGGTCACCCAGGCGTCCGGGTCACCCAGCTCGTCCAGCGCGGGCAGGGTCAGCGGGGACTCGAAGATCCGGTTGAACCCGTCCATCCCGACCCGCTCGACGACGCCGTGCACGAACTTGCGGCCCTCCGCGTACTGCCGCATCTTGACCTCGATGCCGAGCAGCCGGCGGATGGTCTTCTCCAGCGGGTTGCCGCTCTCGCGGCGGCGGTTGAACTTGGCCCGGATCGACTCGACGGACGGGATCACCTCGGGGCCGACACCGTCCATCACGAACTCGGCGTGCCCCTCCAGCAGGGTCATCAGCGCGGTGAGCCGGTCCAGCACCACTTTCTGCCCCGGCGTCTGGACGATGTCCAGCACCGAGACGCGGCTCTCCGGGTTGCGCAGCGCGTCGGAGAGGTCGGCGATGCCGCGGCGCATCCGCTCCAGCATGTGCTCGCCGCCCTGCGACGCGTCGACGAAGGCCTGCACCTGGCCGAGGAAGTAGCCTCGCATCCAGGGGACCGCGGTGAACTGCGTGAGATGAGTCACCTCGTGCAGGCAGACCCAGAGCCGGAAGTCGCGCGGGTCGGCACCGATCTTGCGTTCCACCTCGACGATGTTCGGCGCGTTCAGCAGCAGCTGGCCGGGGTCGGCGGAGAACACCTCATACTGCCCGAGGACGCGGCCGGAGAGGTACGCCAGGATGGTGCCGGCCTGCACGCCTGTCACCCGGGAGCCGATCGCCTCGGCGAACGCGCCCGGCTGCCGGTCGCCGGAGAGCTTGGTGACCAGCGGGGTGATCACCTGCTGGAGGCCGGCGATGTTCACCTTGGCCCAGTCGCGACGGTCGACGACCCGCACCGGTGCGGCCTCGGCCTGCGGGCGGAGACCGGTGTACGCGGCCACGTGCCCGGCCGCCTCGTCGGTCAGCACCCGCAGCTCGGACACCACCTGGGCGGCCTCGTCGTAGGAGACCGCCGGGCCGGATTTCGACAGCGCGCCCGCGGTCGCGGCGGCCAGATCCCAATCAACGAACTGCGCCATGGAGCCGACAGTACCCGCGCGACTCCACAGCGCACTCCGGTGAAACCCGCAAGGGCGGCCCCTGGATCAGGAGCAGCCGCAGGCGACCAGCCGGGCCACCACCTTGTCCAGCGCGGACTTGGCCGCGCCGGCGTCCGAGGTGCCGCTCGCCATCAGGGCGAACGCGAGCACCCGCCCGTCCTTGGTGACCAGCACCCCGGCCAGCGTGTTCACCCCGCTCAGCGTGCCGGTCTTGGCCCGCACCACGCCCTGCGCGGTGCGGTTCGGCCGGGGCGTGACGAACCTGGTGCGCAGGGTGCCGGACCAGCCGGCCACCGGCAGCCCGTCGAACATCGCGGAGAGTTCCGGCTTGGTGCCGCCGGCCGCCAGCGACAGGGTCTGCACCAGCAAGGCGGGGCTGATGCCGTTGTGCCGGGACAGGCCGCTGCCGTCGTACAGATCCGCCTCGTCGCCGTTGAGGCCGAGGTCGCGCAGCTTCTGGACCATCGCCTCGGAGGTGCCGTCGAAGCTCGCCTCGCGGCCGGCGGCCAGCGGCACCTGCCGCGCCACCGCCTCGGCCAGCGTGTTGTCGCTCTGCTGCAGCATCCAGTCGAGGATCTGCACCAGCGGCGGCGACTCCACCCGGCCGAGTTCCCGGCCCGGCGCGGAGCCGGCCGCGGGGGCCGATGCCGCGGCGTCCGCCGTGGCGGGCGCCTTGCCCTTGCCGACCTTCTCCGCCGGGACGTCCAGCAGTTTCGCGAAGGCCCGGCCGGCGGCCAGCGCGGGATCGGCGAAGCGCGGGTCGCCGCCGTGCTCGTTGTGCACCGGGGTGATCCGACCGGCGTTGGTCATCAGCGCCTGGATCCGGGCCACCTGGCCGAGCGGCGAGATGTCCTCCGAGTCCCAGCCGATCGCCGTCTCCGGACCGGTGAACAGCGAGATGTCGACGGTCACCTTGGTGATCGGGGTGTCGCCCATCGCCTTGCGCACCTGGGCGGCCAGCTTGTCCAGCCGGGCCGCCCCGGGGAACTGTCCCTTGGCGTTGATCGCCAGGGTCGGGTCGCCACCGCCGACGATCACCACCTCGCCGGGGCTCGTGCCGGCCACCGCCCGGGTGGCCAGCCGGTAGGCCGGGCCCCGGGCGGCCAGCGCGGTCACCGCGGTGAGCAGCTTGGTGGTGGACGCCGGGGTGGTCGGCACCTCCGCGTCGCGCGAGTAGAGCAGCTCTTGGGACGCGACGTCGACCACCGAGGCGTGCACGTTGTCGCCGAGCGCCGCCGCGCCGATCAGCGGGTCGAGGGCCTCCTTGACGGCGACCGCGCTCGGCACCTCGCCGCGCGCGGCGACGGCGGCCAGCACCGGTGTCGGTTTCGGGTCGGGGGTGGCGGCGGCCCGGCTGGGCGCCGCCGACTCGGCGCTCAGCCAGCCGTCGACCGGGCCGGGCCGCACCACGAGGCCGACCACGGCGAGCACGACCAGGACGACGCCGGCTGCCACGCCGGCCACGAGTCGCGTACGGACATCGCGGTCCCCGCCGGTCCTGACCGGGCCGTCGCCGTCACCGTCCGGCGATCCCGCCGGCGGCCTCGCCGCCGAACCGGCCGGCGCCGGCGACGCGGGACGCGCGGTGTTCAGCGGAACCGAGGCTTTTCCATAAACTCCGGGCGGCGGTGCCGGTGGAACCTGCGGAACACCGGGCCGACCAGGGCCTCCGGGTGGCACACTGGCCCAGCCGGGCTGCCATTTACCGGCATCCGGGCGGTTTGACCCGTCCGACACGCCGTTGTGGTCCGGACCGTTCTGTGAATCTTGCCTCGTCACACGCCCCTCCTCGCCCGTGGCGTCAGACTTAGGGGAGACTAGCGACATCCGGCACACCGTTGCGCGCGGATCCTGCGGGCTTGCTTCCACTCCCCGCTTCCCCGCCCGGCGGACCGGCCTATTCAAGCGGGCAAGCAAAAGGGGAGCGAAATAATGGATTTCGACGTTCTGGTTGAGATCCCCAAGGGGCAGCGCAACAAGTACGAGGTGGACCACAAGACCGGGCGAATCCGCCTGGACCGGACCCTCTTCACCGCGACACAGTATCCCGCCGACTACGGGTACATCGAGGGCACCCTGGGGCAGGACGGCGACCCGCTGGACGCCCTGGTGCTGATCCAGGAGCCGACCTTCCCCGGCTGCCTGGTCCGGGCCCGCGCGATCGGCATGTACCGGATGACCGACGAGAAGGGCCGCGACGACAAGGTCCTCTGCGTGCCCTACGAGGACCCGCGCCAGGAGCACCTGCGGGACATCCACCACCTGGGCGAGTTCGACCGGATGGAGATCCAGCACTTCTTCACGGTCTACAAGGACCTGGAGCCGGGCAAGTCCGTCGAGGGCGCCACCTGGGTGGGCCGGGTCGAGGCCGAGGCCGAGATCAAGGCGTCCTTCGCCCGGGCCGAGGCCGCCGAGGCCGAGGGAGAGCACTGACCGCTCGCTTCCCACGCACCGCTGACGACCGCACCTGCGGGGCTCCGGCCCCGCAGGTGCGGTCGTATGGCGTACCGGACGAACCGGGCGCTCAGAACGAGATGCCGCTGACCGCCGCGTAGAGCCCGGTCACCGCGCAGGCCACCGGGATGACCGCCACCGTGGCCAGCACGTCCAGCACGTCCGCCAGCCGGGCCAGCGCCGGCGCCGGCGGACCCGCCGGCCAGGCCACCGCGGCCAGGGCGGCCAGCACGCACCCGGCGGCCGCCGCCGGCAGGACGCCCGCGCCGGCCGCGCCGAGCAGCTCCGCACCCAGTGCCAGCACGGCGGCCAACCCACCCGCGAGCAGCGGCAACCGGTGCCGCCGGGCCCGGAACAGCCGGGCCCGCAGCAGCAGCGCGAGCGCCGCGGCACCGAGCAGGACCCGGGCCGCCGGGGTGTCCAGCCGGGCCAGCGCCACGGCCGCCCCGGCCACCAGCACCGCGTGCCCGAGCAGCAGGCCGGTCAGCAGGTCGTCGGTCCGATCCAGCGCGGCCAGCACCTCCGCCCGGTCCGGGCGGTGGCGGACCGCCTCCAGCGCCGGGCCCTCCGGCGGGCCGGCCGGTGGCCGCGGCAGCCGGCCCAGGTGGATGGCCAGGCCCGGCAGCAGCGAGACGCCGCAGACCAGCGCCGCCAGCAGGACGGCCGGACCGGTGAACACGGCCGCCGCGCCGAGCGTCCCGGCCGCCGCCCCGGCGGTCCACACCCTCGTCCCGGTGGCCGGCCCGGCCGCGCCGGCGACCGCCGCGAGCAGTAGCGCCACCGAGCCGGCCAGCAGCGCGCCACCCGGGTCAGCCAAACCGGCCAGGAGCGCGCCACCGGCGAACGCGTAGGGCAGCGCGAACCCGCCGAGCAGCACGGCGGCCGGCGCCGCGCCGAACGCCCGGGAGGCGGCCGTCGCGGCCAGCACGAGCAGGACGGCCAGGGCGAGCCCGGTCCCGCCGGCACCGGCGCGGCACAGGACGATCAGGCCGGCGGTGAGCGCCACCCCGGCCGTGGCCAGCGCGGTGGCCCGGGTGGCCGCCGGACTCCAGGTGCCGCCGCGCCGCCGGGCGCCCTCGGCCACCGCCTCGGCCACGTCGTCGTACTCGAGCTCGGGCCAGTCGTCGTGGGCGGGCCGCAGGTGCAGCACCTCGCCGTCGCGTACGCCCTGCTGGTGCAGCCCGCGGCCGACCTCCAGCGCGTCCCCGGCGGCCCGCCGCAGCACCCAGCCACCGTGCCGCTCACCGGCGTCGGCGAGATCCTCACCGGCGTGCCGGAGCACCTCCGGCAGCAGCTCGGCCAGCGGCACGTGCTCGGGCAGCGCCACGTCCACCCGGCGGCGCGGCGTGCTGATCGTGACACGAGCCAGACCGGTTTCCACCAGGCCCTCCCGGTTGTCCACAGGAGACGGAACGATGCTGTGGCATCGATGGCAATTTATCTACCATGAGCCGTGGACGGAGGGGAGGCGGAGCGCGCATGGGTACCGTGCCGATCAGGCGGGCGGAGCGCCGGCCGGCGCCCGAGATCCCGACCGGCGACCTGCCGGTCGAGCCGCCGCCGGAGGTGCCACCGCGATTCGCCGGGCGGTGGCAGCAGGCGCTGATGGTGCTGCCGATGCTGGGCGGCACGGCGGCGATGGCGATGATGATGGGCCAGGGCCGCGCCGGGGCGTACTCGTACGTGATCGGCGGCCTGTTCGGCATCTCCTCGATCGCCATGCTGGCCACCTCGTTCGGTGCGGCGGGCGGGCCGCGCCGGGCCGAGCTGACCGCCGCCCGCCGGTCCTACCTGCGGCACCTCGCCGAGCTGCGCCGCCGGGTCCGGGAGACCGCGCACCGGCAGCGGACCGGCCTGCTCTACCGGCACCCCGATCCGGCCCGGCTCTGGTCCACGGTGGCCAGCCATCGGCTCTGGGAGCGCCGGCCGGACGATCCGGACTTCGGCGTGGCCCGGATCGGGCTCGGGCCGCAGACCCTGGCCACCCCGCTGCTGGCGCCGGAGACGCGCCCGCTGGCCGAGCTGGAGCCGGCCACCGCCGGCGCGCTGCGCCGCTTCCTGGACACCTACTCGGTGGTGCCGGACCTGCCGGTGGCCCTGTCGCTGCGCGGGTTCGCCCGGGTGCACGTGCGCGGCGGCGAGCCGGCCCGGGCGCTGGTCCGGGCCGCGCTCATCCAGCTCGCCGTCTTCCACGCGCCGGACGACCTGCTGACAGCGGTCTGCGCCGGGCCGGGACGGCGACCGGACTGGGAGTGGGTGAAATGGCTCCCGCACGCCCTGCACCCCGTCCGCCGGGACGCGCTCGGCCCGCTGCGGCTGGTGGCCGGCACCTCCGCCGAGCTGGACCGGCTGCTCGGCGACCTGCTCGGCGGCCGCGCCGGGTTCCGGCCCGGTGGCGAGCCCGGGCCGGGGCCGCACCTGGTGATCGTCCGGGACGGCGCCGAGCCGGCGCCGGGCGGTGACGGCCTCGACGGCGTCACCGTGCTGGATCTGGACGCCGTGCCGCCCCGGCTGCCCGACCGGGCCACCCTGGTGCTCGAGGTGGGCCCGGGCGGCGCGCTGCTGACCACCACCCGGGACGCCGACGCCGAGGCCGGCCGCGCGGACGGCCTGCCGGTCGGTACCGCCGAGGCGATCGCCCGGCGGCTGGCCCCGCTGCGCCTGGCCGGCCCGGCCGACCCGGACGGGACGCCGGCGCCGGCCCGGGCCGGGTTCGCCGAGCTGCTCGGCATCGGCGACCCGGAGAGTTTCGTCCCGGCCCGGGGCCGGCGGTCGCCCCGGGACCGGCTCCGGGTGCCGATCGGGACCACCGCCGAGGGAGTGCCCGTCGAGCTGGACCTCAAGGAGCCGGCCCAGGACGGGATGGGCCCGCACGGGCTGCTGATCGGCGCCACCGGCTCCGGCAAGTCGGAGCTGCTGCGCACCCTGGTCCTGGCGCTGGCCGGCACGCACTCGTCGGAGTCGCTGAACTTCGTGCTGATCGACTTCAAGGGCGGGGCGACGTTCGCCTCGCTGGACCGGCTGCCGCACACCGCCGCGCTGATCACCAATCTGCAGGACGAGCTGCCGCTGGTCGACCGGATGGCGGACGCGCTGGACGGCGAGCTGATCCGGCGGCAGGAGCTGCTGCGCAGGGCGGGGAACTACGCCGGGCTGCCGGACTACGAGCGGGCCCGGGAGTCCGGTGCCGCGCTGCCCCCGCTGCCGTCGCTGCTGGTGGTCTGCGACGAGTTCGCCGAGATGCTGCAGCAGAAGCCCGAGTTCATCGACCTGTTCCTGCAGATCGGGCGGCTCGGCCGGTCGCTCGGCGTGCATCTGCTGCTGGCCAGCCAGCGCCTGGAGGAGGGGCGGTTGCGTGGGCTGGACACCCACCTGTCGTACCGGATCGGGCTCAAGACGTTCAGCCCGATGGAGTCGCGGGCGGTGCTCGGGGTGCCGGACGCGGCCGAGCTGCCGAGCGCGCCCGGGCACGCGTACCTGAAGGCCGGCGGGTCGCTGATCCGGTTCCGCGGGTCGTACGTGTCGGGGCCGTTGCCCCGGGCCGTCGCCGTGGCCGGTGAGGTGCCCGGCCGGGTGATGCCGTACACGACCCGGACCGTGGCGGCGGCCGCCCCGGTCGCCGCGCCCGAGGCCGCGCCGGACCGGCCCACCCTGCTGGGCGTGCTGATCGACCGGCTGGCCGGGCAGGGGCCGCCGGCCCACCGGGTGTGGCTGCCGCCGCTGGACGCCGCCGCCACCCTGGACGAGCTGCTCGGCCCGCCGGTGCGGTCCACGGAGCGCGGGCTGAGCTGCGCCAACCCGGCGCTGCACGGCGCGTTGCAGGTGCCTGTCGCGCTGCTGGACAAGCCGCGCGAGCAGCTACGGGACGTGCTGTGGCTGCACCTGGGCGGGGCGGCCGGGCACGTGGCGGTGGTCGGCGGCACGCTCAGCGGCAAGTCGGCGGCGCTGCTGTCGCTGGTCTGCGCCCTGGCGCTGACCCACACGCCGGCCGAGGCGCAGGTGTACTGCCTGGACTTCGGGGGCGGGTCGCTGGGCGGGCTGCGGGAGCTGCCGCACGTGGGCGGGGTGTTCGGACGGCTGGAGGCGGAGGGCGTACGCCGGACCGTGGGCGAGATGGTGACCCTGCTCACCGAGCGGGAACGAGCCGGCGCGACGAGAGCGGGGGCCGACGTGTTCCTGGTGGTGGACGGCTGGTCCACGGTGCGCACCGACTTCGAGGAGCTCGAACCGGTGCTCACCGACCTGGCCACTCGCGGACTCTCGTACGGCATCCACCTGGTGGCCGCCGCCTCCCGGTGGATGGACTTCCGGCCGGCGGTCCGGGACCTGTTCGGTTCCCGGCTGGAGTTGCGGCTGGGCGACCCGGCGGATTCGTCGGTCGGCCGCCGGGCCGCCGCGGCAGTGCCGGAGCAGCAGCCCGGCCGCGGCGTGACCGAGGACCCGGCGGCGCCGGGCCGGTTCCTGCACCTGCTCACCGCGCGTCCCGAGGTGCGCTCGCTGTGCGGCACCGCCGGCCTGGTCAAGGCGGTGGCGGCGGCCTGGTCCGGGCCGGTCGCGCCGCGGGTGCGGTTGCTGCCGCCGGTGGTGCCGTGGGCCGAGATCGCCGGGGCCGGGGCCGGCCTGCGCCTGCCGATCGGCATCGCCGAGTCGGATCTGCGGCCGGTGACCATCGACTTCGCCACCGACCCGCACCTGCTGCTGCTCGGCGACGCCGAGTGCGGGAAGTCGACCTTCCTGCGCACTCTGGCGATGTCGGTGACCGGGCGGTTCGCCCCGGAACAGGCCCGGATCATCCTGGTCGACTACCGGCGCAGCCTGATGGACCTGCCGGAGACCGAGCACCGGATCGGGTACGGCATGCGGACCCAGCCCACCCTGGACCTGATCCAGTCGGTCGCCGGATACATGCGCGACCGCCTGCCCGGCCCGGAGGTCACCGCGAAACAGCTGCGCGAGCGCTCCTGGTGGACCGGCCCGGAGCTGTTCGTCCTGGTCGACGACTACGACCTGGTGGTGGCCGGCCCGGTCAACCCGCTCGCCCCGCTGCTCGAGTTCCTCCCGCAGGCCCGGGACATCGGCCTGCACCTGGTGCTCACCCGGCGGGCCGGTGGCGCGAGCCGGGCGCTGTACGAGCCGGTGCTGCAACGGCTGCGGGAGCTCTCCGCGCCCGGTCTGGTGATGTCCGGGCCGCCCGAGGAGGGCGCGCTGATCGGCACCGTCCGACCGGAACGAATGCCGCCGGGGCGTGGTCGCCTGATCACTCGTCGTGATGGAATTCGGCTGATTCAGCTGGGCTTTCCGGATTCCGGGCCGATGACAGACGCCGGGTGCGATTAGGCACCGCGGACCGCAGCGACACGCCGTGGTTTCGGAGTAATCTCCCCCCATCGACTGACCATCATCAGAATGGCGACGCCGACCCGTGACCAGAGTGAGCGCAACCTTCCGGCCGTACCGGCCGTGGTCTCGTGCACGCCACCTCGGAGCCGCGGTGCTGACCGGCGTCCTCGCGCTGGCACCGGTGGCCGCACCCGCATGGGCCGAGCCGGGCGTCACCGACGAGATGTTCGAGCCGATCGCCGAGCCGGCGTCCGGGGCCGACCAGGTCCGGGCCGACGAGTGGCAGTTGCAGACCCTCGACCTGGCCGACGCGTGGACCTATGCGGACGGCAGCGGGATCACCGTCGCGGTGATCGACTCCGGGGTCGACGCGCACCACGCCGACCTGGCCGGCCAGGTGCTGCCCGGGCTGGACCTGGTGGACGGCAAGGGCAACGGTGGCACCGACGAGGTCGGCCACGGCACCACGGTGTCCGGGATCATCGCCGGCCGCGGCGACGACAACGTCGGCGTGGTGGGCATCGCCCCGAAAGCCAAGATCCTCCCGGTCCGGGTGCTGGACGCCGACAACCGCTACGACGACGCCCTGATCGTGGCAAAAGGGCTGCGCTGGGCGGTCGACCACGGCGCCCGGGTGGTCAACCTCTCGCTCGGCGGCACCGCGAACAGCCCGGCGCTGGCCGCCGCCCTGGATTACGCGTTCGCCAAGGACGTCGTGGTGGTCGCCTGCACCGGCAACGTCAGCGCGTCCTCCAGCGCCCGCGGGGTGTGGTACCCGGCCCGCGAGCCCGGGGTGATCGCGGTGGCCGGCGTGGAGCGCAACGGGACCGACCTCTGGAGCGGCTCGATCACCGGCCCGGAGACGGTGGTCAGCGCGCCCGCGACCGAGCTGGTCGGCGCGAAACCGGGCGGTTACTGGCGGGTGCAGGGCACCAGCTTCGCCGCGCCGATGGTCTCCGGCACCGCCGCGCTGATCCGGTCCCGCTGGCCGGACATGCCGGCCGGCGAGGTGGTCAACCGGATCATCAAGACCGCCAAGGACCGCGGCGCCCCGGGTCGCGACGACGTGTTCGGCTTCGGCCTGATCGACCCGACCGGCGCGCTCACCGCGACGGTTCCCGCGGTGACGAACAATCCGCTGGACACCACCCCGCCGCCCGGTGTCGCGCGGTTCGGCAGCGCGCCCGCCTCGGGCGAGGCCCAGTCGGCCCCGAGCGACGTCGCCCAGCGCCCGGACACCGCCGCCGACCCGGGCACCAACACCGGCGGCTGGGCCGCGCCCGCCACCGCCGAGCCCACCGGCCCCCATCACGCCCGCTGGCTCGCCTTCGCGCTCTTCGCGCTCTCCGCCATTGCTGGCGCGTTCACCGTCCGCCGCTTCGCCAGCACCGCCGGCTGACCACCAACCCCACCGCCGGGCGCGGGGCCCGCTTCACCCCTTGTCCGCCATTTTCGGTACGCCCGCAGCTTCCACCTTGCCCACGCCCCGCCCGCCTGCCGGTTCCCGCCCGACATCCCGCTCGAGCGGAGCCCTCAGCGGCGAGGCACGACCGCCTCACACGTCCGGATCGCCGGCCCGCAAGCGCGGCACCTTGTGCCGAGCAGCTCACCTGACCGGCCCGGAGTCGCGGCACTGCCGTTGCCGAGCGGATCTCGCGAGCTCAGCCCGGCACGGCCTCGCGGCCCGGCACCGGGACCACCGCGCGCCGAGCCACGGGACTGGGCCGTTGCGCCTGTAGCGGTCCGAGAGCGTAGAAAATCATGGTTTTGAAAGCACGATCAGGCACATTCGCCGGTTTTGACGCCTTCGGTGCGCTCGCGGCCCAGCTCGGCCACCGGAGCGGCCTCGGCGGCGGTCAGCGCGAATCCGACGTTCTTGTCGTCGGCCGCCGCCGCGAAGATGACGCCGAGCACGTCGCCGGCGGGCGAGATCAGCGGGCCGCCGGAGTTTCCGCTGCGGACCAGGGACTTGATCGTGTAGATCTGCCGGGTCACGTCACCCGACTCGTAGATGTCCGGGCCGGTGATCGGGCCGACGTCGCGCACCCGGGCCGACTGCGCGTTGTAGGGGCCGTCCTGGGGATAGCCGAGCACTATCGCGTTCGCACCGCTGGCCGCGGCCTTCGTCACGAAGGACATGACCGGCGCCTTCAGACCGGGGACCCGGATCACCGCGAGGTCGCGTTTCGGGTCGTAGACCACCACGGTGCCCTCCAGCTGGCCGCGGGAGGTCTCCACGACCACCTCGCGGGTGCCGGCCACCACGTGGGCGTTGGTCATCACCCGCTCGTCGGCGTAGACGAAGCCGGTGCCCTCGATCCGGCGGGAGCAGCTGGGCGCCGCGCCCAGCACCTTGAGCACCGATTTCTTCGAGGTCTGCACGATCCGCGAATCCCGCAGCGCCGGGTCGGGCGCGGCGACCTCCTTGGCCTCGGTGCGGGCCAGGCCGCCGAACACGTCGGGGAAGCCGCTGGTGTCCAGGGTGTCCCGGAGCGCCGAGGAGAGCGCCTGTGCCTGGTCGGGCATCAGCCCGTTGATGCCGCCGAGGATGGCGCTGCTGCGGACCGCCTTGTTGATCGCCGGGAACGGCGTCGAGCCCATCGGCACGGCGACCAGCCAGGCGGCGAGCAGCACCGCGACCACCGAGACGACAGCGCCGCCGGCGTCGTCCAGGTGCTGCAGCGGCCGGTTGAAGATCGCCCGGCGCAGGCTGGTGCCGAGCCAGCCGGCCAGGGTCTGGCCGAGCACGGCGAGAGCGAGGATCACGGCGAGCGCGACGATCAGCCGGACCGTGCCGTCGGCGAACTGTCTCGCCAGCAGCGGGCCGAGTTGCAGCCCGATCAGCACCCCGCTGAAGAAGCCACCGAGCGACAGCGCGCCGATCACGAATCCCTGCCGATAGCCGCTGATCGCGAAGAGCAGCATCAGCACGATCAGGATGACATCGACCACGGGCACTCACTCAACATAGAAGTCAGGCGCACGTCACGGCACCACCTCGTCGGGTGCGCCGCCGCGCGCCGCCGGCACCGGGGCCGCGGCGTCCGGCAGCTCGACGACACGTCCCGGCTCCCACGGCCGCGTCCAGCCCGCCATGTCCAGCAGCACTGAGATCACCCCCGCGGTGAAACCCCAGACGAGCATGCCGCGGACCTGGAAGGCCGGTCCGATCCAGCCGCTGGGGTGTCGCACCCGGATACGGTTCGCGGGGTCGGCGAGTTCACTGATCGGGAGCCGGGCCACATGGGCGACCTCGGTGACCTGCCTCGGCCGGACCGGGTGTGGCCGCCGCCACCAGGCCAGCACCGGAGTGACCGAGAACCGGCTGACCGGGATCCACAGCTCCGGCAGCAGGGCGAGCGGCTCGGCGCTGCCCCGGTCCAGGCCGACCTCCTCGTCCGCCTCGCGCAGCGCGGTGGCGACCGCGTCGGCGTCCTCCGGGTCGGTGGCGCCGCCCGGGAAGGCCGGCTGGCCGGCGTGGTTGCGCATGGTCGCGGCCCGTTGCAGGACCAGCACGTCGGGGCCGCCCGGCGTGTCCGCGTCCGGCGGGCTCTCGCCGAGCAGCACCAGCACCGCGCTGGACCGCCCGCCACCGCCGGCCGGCTGGCGCAGCACGCTGAAGTCCTCGGCCCGGCTCCGGGCGGCGCCCGTCAGCAGCGGCTCGAACCAGGACGGCAGGTCACCGGGCCGGTTCAGCAGCACGCCCCGGCTCATAGCCGCACCGTGACGCCGGTGTGCTCGGCCACCAGCCGGGTCAGCTCGGCGGCGTCGACCGGCAGCCGGTGCAGGTAGTACTTGCCGGCGGCGTCGACGAAGACCGTGTTGGGCAGGTTCACCGCGCCGAGGGCGGCGATCAGTTTCTGGTCCCGGTCGTAGAGGGTGGGCATGCTGACCCCGTGGTCGGCCCCGAACGAGGCGGCCGCGTCCCGGGCGTCGCCGGTGTCCACCCCGAGCACCGTCAGCCGGCCCGCGCTCCGGTCGGCGAGCCGCTGGATGACCGGCAGCTCCTCGCGGCACGGCCCGCAGAACGACGACCAGATGTTGATCACCGCGGGGCCGCGCAGCTCGCCGAGCCGGACCTGCTCGCCGCCGGTGAAGCAGGCGAGCGTGACGTCGGGCAGCTCGGTGTCGCCGCCGGCGGGCGGGGCGCAGGTCGCGAACGGGGAGGGCGTCTCGTCGTCGGCCGGCGCGGCGGCGGTGCACCCGGCGAGCAGCAGGAGGGCCGCAACAGCGGGCAGAACGGCTCGGATCACGATCCCTCCGGGGCGAGCGGCTCGCCGGAACCGAGCGGCTCCGCCACGTTGAGCGGGCCGCTGGCATCGAGCGGTTCCTCCGGGGCGAGCACGGCCGCGGCCGGGACCAGCTCCGGGTCCACGCCCGCGGCGGCCGCCAGATCCCGGGCCCGGGGGCCCTTGAGCAGTTTCGCCGCCGGTGCCGCCTCGGTCGGGCCGGTGCCGTAGGACGGGCAGGACGCGGCCAGCGTGCAGGCACCGCACGCGGGCTTGCGCGCGTGGCACACCCGCCGCCCGTGGAAGATCACCCGGTGCGACAGCATGGTCCAGTCGCGTTTCTCGATCAGCTCGGCCACCAGGAACTCGATCTTGACCGGGTCCTCCTCCTGGACCCAGCCGAACCGATTGGTGAGCCGCCGGAAATGGGTGTCGACGGTGATGCCGGGAACGTCGAAAGCGTTGCCCAGAATGACGTTCGCGGTTTTCCGTCCGATTCCCGGCAGCTTGACCAGCTGGTCCAGTTTGCCGGGCAGCTGCCCGTCGTGGTCGGCCAGCAACGCCTGCCCGAGCTTGATCAGGGAATCGGTCTTGGCCCGGAAGAAGCCGGTGGGCCGGAGCATCTCCTCCATCTCGGCCCGATCGGCGCCCGCGTAATCGGCGGCCGTCCGGAATTTCTGGAACAGCCGGGGAGTCACCTGGTTGACCCGGACGTCGGTGGTCTGCGCGGAGAGGATGGTCGCCACGGCCAGCTCCAGCGGCGTGCTGAAGTCGAGCTCGCAGTGCGCGTCCGGATGGGTGTCGGCGAGCACCCGGCCCATCTTCCTGGCCCGGCGCTTGCGCCCGATTGGCGTCTCCCCCGCGAAGCGTTTCATCGACCGCGCCAGCACGGCTGACCCGGCGTCGGCGGGCGCGCTGCGTGGAGTCACCGGTAAAGAGTACGTCGGCACGTCCGCCCCGTCGGTCACGCGGACGGCTTGATCGTCCCGTCGTCGCCGATCGACGCCCCGGTCTCCGGGAAGTCCGCCTTCGTCAGGTCGTTGACCAGCTCCCGGCCGCGCTCGTTCGCGGTGTCCCGGGTGGGCAGGCCGCTGTCGTTGAGATAGGTGGAGAGGAACTTGCCGGACACGTACTTGCCGTCCGCGGTCAGGGTGACCCGCAGGATCCCGGCGTACTTCTTGATGCCGTCCTTGGACAGCGTGTGCCCGCCGCCGGCGAAGTTGCCCAGGCTGTACGCGATCAGCTTGCCCTTGTAGAACTCCATGCCCCGGAGCACGTGCGGCCCGTGCCCGATCACCACGTCGGCCCCGGCGTCGATCACCGTGTGGGTGAACTCGATCGGGTCGCCCCGGTCCTCCCGGTAGTAGATCTCGTGGCCCGGCTTCACATGGTTCCTGGTGCTGCCCTCGGCGCCCATGTGCACCTGCACCACGACCAGGTCGGCGGTCTCCTTGGCCTTCGTGATCACCGCGCGGGAGTGCGCGAGGTCGTTCAGGTTGTTGGTGCCGGCGTACGGCGAGAAGCCGACCACGGCGACCTTGACGCCCTTCACCTCGACCACGGTGATCTGGTCCTGGGCGCCGGTGTGCTCCAGGTCGGCACCCTCCAGCGCCTTGATGGTGTTGCGGTTACCGGCCGCACCGAAGTCCTTGGCGTGGTTGTTGGCCAGGTTGAGCAGCTGGAAGCCGCCCTCCACGAGGTGCTTGGCGTACGACGGCGGTGACCGGAAGGCGTAACAGTTGGCGCTGCCCGCGCCGCACTTGGAGGCTCCGGTGTCGTCGGTGAGCGGCTGCTCCAGGTTGCCCATCACCAGGTCGGACGCGAGGCTCTTGCGGACCCCGTCGAAGAAGCCGGCACCGTCGCGCGGGGGCAGCCCGTTCGGCGCGTCGGCCATCATGATGTCGCCGGTCGCGGAGAGCGTGATCGACGGCAGCTCGGCCGACTCGGTGCGGCCGGCCGAGGGCTTGCCCGACGAGGCGGGTGCGGTGGGCGCCTGCCAGGCCGCCTCCTTGTCGCTCCCCCGGTTGGCCAGGGCGACGCCACCGAGGCCGGCACCGGCCGCCGCAGCGGCAACAAGCACGACATTGAGGACAATCCGCCCAGAGCGGCGCTGGCGGTCGGAGCCGGGATGCGAATTCATCGACCGGGACGATACCGTCGGCTCGCAAGCGCAAGCGACCGACGAAAGTGCCGTCCCGAATTGCCCGGACCGTGGAATTGTCTCCGGCGGTCCAGACAATTCTGGTTACCGTCCAGTATCTGGATCAAGGGGTGGCCGCCCGTTTCCCGCCCGCGTGCGCCTAGACTGATCGAGCGCAGACGTTGCGCGTTTCGGAGGTGCGGCGATGGATGAGGTACTGGCGCGCAGCGGAATCTTCCAGGGCGTTGACCCGGAAGCCGCGGAGGCGCTCGCCAAGGAGATGGACACGATCGAAGTCCGCAAGGGCGACGTGGTCTTCAACGAGGGCGAGGCCGGCGACAGCCTGTATATCGTTCTGTCCGGGAAGATCAAGCTCGGTCGCCGGGCCGCTGACGGCCGGCAGAACCTCGTCTCGATCATGGGTCCGTCCGACATGCTGGGCGAGCTCTCGCTCTTCGACCCGGGCCCGCGCACCGCGACGGCCACCGCGGTCACCGACAGCCGGCTGGCCCGGCTGAAGAAGTCGTCGCTGCGCCCGTGGCTGAACAACCGGCCGGAGATCGCCGAGCAGCTGCTCCGCGTGCTGGCCCGCCGGCTGCGTCGCACCAACGACGCGCTGGCCGACCTGATCTTCACCGACGTGCCCGGCCGGGTGGCGAAAAACCTGCTGCAGATGGCCGGCCGGTTCGGCACCCGGGACGGCGGTGTGCTGCGGGTCACTCACGACCTCACCCAGGAGGAGCTGGCCCAGCTGGTCGGCGCGTCCCGCGAAACGGTGAACAAGGCGCTCGCCGACTTCGCCTCCCGCGCCTGGCTGCGGCTGGACGGCAAGAGCGTGATCATCCTCGATCCGGAACGGCTCGCCCGGCGCGCTCGCGTCTGACTTCCCGTCGCTTCACGTCATAGGGGCTGTCCTGGTGGACAGCCCCTCAAACGTGCTTGATCCACTCTTTCCAGTGACCGGTCGTTAACGCCCGGATCCGTGTCGCGCCCATGCGGCCGCTCGTTACGGAGGTGGCCGAGAGGCACCGGCGTGACAGGGAAGGGCGCGGCATTGAACGCAGGTAGGGGCGTAGCGGGCAGCGGGGTCTCCACATGACCGTGCTCGATACCACGCTGGACCCGCGCGACCCGGCCTACCTGGAGGGGCGCAGCACGACCCTGCAATGGCTCGCCGCTCTGGAGGCCGCGCTCGACGAGGCGCGCGCCGGGGGCGGCGAGAAGTGGGTGACCAGGCATCACGCGCGCGGCAAGCTGCTGCCCCGGGAACGCATCGAGATGCTGCTCGACCAGGACAGCCCGTTCCTCGAGCTGTCCCCGGTGGCGGCCTGGGGCTCGGAGTTCCCGGTCGGCGCCAGCGTGGTCACCGGCATCGGGGTGGTCGAGGGCGTGGAGTGCGTGGTGATCGCCAACGACCCCACGGTGGACGGGGGCGCCGTCAACCCGTACACCGCCGACAAGATCCGCCGGGCCGCCCGGATCGCCTCGGAGAACCGGTTGCCGCTGGTCAACCTGGTCGAGTCGGCCGGCGAGGCGGCCCCGGCCGGGAGCATCGCCCGCGAGCTGAGCCGGCTCACCGCCGACCGGGTGCCGACCGTCTGCGTGGTCTTCGGCGCCACCAGCGGCGACGCGGCCTACCTGCCGGCCCTCTCCGACTACACGATCGTGGTACGCGGGCACGCCAAGGTGATGACCATCCACCCGCAGCGTTCCGGGGTCGAGGTGCGGGCCACCCCGGTGGTGCCGGCCGGCCCGCCCGGACCGGCCGACCAGCTGGCCGAGGACGAACGCGACGGGCTGCGGCTGGCCCGGCAGTGCGTACGCCGGTTCAACTGGCGCAAGCAGGGCCCCCGCGCCCGTACCACCCGCCCGCCGGCCCCCCGGTACGACACCGAGGCGCTGCTCAGCCTGGCCGCCGCCGACCCGGCCACCTTCGACCCGCGCGAGGTGCTGGCCAGGATCCTGGACGACTCCGATTTCGACGAGTTCAAGCCGGGCCAGGGCGGCGTGCTGGTGGCCGGCTGGGGCGAGCTGCACGGTTACCCGGTCGGCGTGCTGGCCGGTCCGTGCGGCACCTGGCTCTCCCCGGCCGAGTCGCAGAAGGCCGTGCACTTCCTGCAACTGGCCAACGCCACCGCCACCCCGGTGATCTTCATCCGCCATCCGGGGGAAGCCCAGAAGGGCGACGACGCCGACGTCCGTCACGACGCCCCCCTGGTGCACGCCGTGGCCAAGTCCACGGTGCCGCACCTGGTCCTCACCATCGGCCCGGAGCCCGGCGGCACGCCGGCCCGCGCCGACGAACCCCGATTCCAGTTCAGCTGGCCGCGTCCCCCGGCGGAACCCGCCACGGCCGACGACGGCGTCATCGACCCCCGCGACACCCGTACGGTCCTCGGCCTCTGCCTCTCCGCAGTGCACAGCGCCGCCGTGGCTGGTGCCGAACACGTCGGCGTGTTCCGACCTTGAAAGGTAGACCCGTGATCCGACGACTCTTGGTCGCCGACCGTGGTGAGATCGCCCGCCGGGTGTTCGCCACCTGCCGTCTGGTCGGCATCGAGACGGTCGCCGTCTACTCGGACGTCGACACCGACGCTCCGCACGTCAACGAGGCCGACTACGCCGTCCACCTGGAGGGCAACACCCCGGCCACCACCTACCTGGAACAGCACGCCCTGATCGCCGCCGCCAAGCGGGCCGGGGCGAACGCCGTGCACCCGGGCAACGGGGTGCTCGCCGAGGACCCCGAGTTCGCCGCGGCGGTCGTCGACGCCGGGATGATCTGGGTCGGGCCGCCGGCCGCCACGCTGCGCACCCTGCACCGCAAGACCGAGACGAAGAAGCTGGTCGCCGAGGCGAAGGTGCCGGTGCTGCCGAGCTTCACCGACCCGGCCACGGTGCCCGGGTTCCCGGTGCTGATCAAACCGGACGCCGGCATCGGGGGCGCCGGCATGCGGGTGGTCCGGGACGCGGCGACGCTGGCCGAGGCGGTCGCCTCGACCCGGCGCGAGGTGGACGGCGACGTGTTCTGCGAGCCGTACGTGCCGAACGTGCGGCACATCGAGGTGCCGATCCTGGCCGACGCGATGGGCGCGGTGGTGCCGTTCGGCGAGCGCGAGTGCTCGGTGCAGCGGCGGTACCAGAAGATCGTCGAGGAGACGCCGTCGCCGGCGGTGGACGCCGCGCTGCGCGAGGACCTGTGCCGGGCGGCGATCGTCGCGGTCCGGGCGCTCGGCTTCGTCGGGGCCGGCGCCGTCGAGTTCCTGCTCGACTCCGACGGCGACTTCTGGTTCCTGGAGCTCACCCCGACCCTGCAGACCGACCACGCGGTCACCGAGTGCACCTCGGGATACGACCTGGTCCGGCTGCAGCTGCTGGTCGCCGAGGGCGGCAGCCTGCCGATGCCCGGCCCGCCGCCGATCCGCGGGCACGCCATCGAGGTGCGGATCTGCGCGGAGGACCCGGCGTACGCCTGGCTGCCCAGCGCCGGCACCCTGCACCGGTTCGCGGTTCCGGACGTAGCCGGCTCGTTCCGCCCGCTGCCGCAGCCCGGCCTGCGCCTCGACTCCGGGGTCGCGGACGGCTCGGTGACCGGCATGCACCACGACCCGATGCTGGCCAAGCTGATCGCCTGGGCGCCGTCCCGGCAGGAGGCCGCCCGGATGCTGGCCTCCGCGCTGGCCCGGGCCCAGCTGCACGGCGTGGTCACCAACCGGGACCTGCTGGTCCGTACGCTGCGGCACCACTCCTTCCGGGCCGGCGACATCGACACCGGGTTCCTCGACCGGCACCCCGAGGTGTTCGCCCCGCTGCTCTCCTCGGTGGACGCGGTCCGGCTGTCCTGCCTGGCCTCCGCGCTGGCCGGGGCCGCCGACCGGCGGGCCAGCGCGCCGGTGCTGGGCTCGCTGCCGTCCGGCTGGCGCAACGTCCCGTCCGGCTCGCAGACCGCCGTCTACGACGGCCCGACCGGCCCGGTCGAGGTCGGCTACCGGATGAACCGGCACGGCGAGCTGGCCGGCTGGTGGGTCCGCTCGGTCGACCCCGAGGAGCTGGACCTGGCCGGCCTGGGCCAGGAGCCGGTCGACGAGCACCCGCCGATCGTGGTGGTCTCGGCCCGCCGCGACCGGGTGGTCCTCAACGTCCAAGGGATCCGCCTCGCGGTCCTGGTGCACCGGGTCGGGGACGTCTCCTACGTCGACAGCCCCGAAGGATCGGTCACTCTGCGTGAGATCTCGCGCTTCCCGCTGCCCGCTCCGGAGGCCGCCGAGAGCTCCCTGATCGCCCCGCTTCCGGGCGCGGTCCGCCGCGTCCTGGTCGTGCCCGGTCAGCGGGTGCGGGCCGGGGAGCTACTGCTCACGCTGGAAGCGATGAAGCTGGAGCACCCGGTCCACGCCCCGTCGGCGGGAGTGGTCGCGTCCCTTCCGGTCCATCCGGGCGCCGAGGTGGACACCGGCGAACTGCTGGCCGTCCTTGACCCTGAGTAACAATTCTTTACGGTACGAAACTGCCCGGTCCCCAGAAGCGGCAGCGAAGCCCCGTGCGTCCGCGACGCGGCCTCCGATCATGTGGTCCGGACCGCCACGCGCGTCCCGGCTCCGGCCCACCCGCCGCGGTCCGGACCGCGGCGCGCCCCCGGCTCCGCGCCCTCACGCGAGGCCCGCTGCAGTCCGGACCGCAGCGCGCCCCGGCCCCTGGCTGGTCGTCATGGTGGTATCCGCAGCGCGGATACCACCATGACGACCAGCCGAAGAGCGAGTCGCGGCACGACCCGGACCGCAGCGGATCTCGCGGGCTACGCGCCCGCGGACCGGGGAGCGCCGCACGGGCCTGGACCACAGCGGATCTCGCGGGCTACGTGCCCGCGGACCGGGACGCGCGTGGCGGACCCCGACCACATGATCGGAGGCCGCGTCGTGGACGCACGGGACGCGGCTGCTGCTCCTGGGGAGAGGGCAGTTTCGTACCGGATAAGGGGTTTCATGAAGAACCCACCCCTCGAATCACCAGCTGAACCACTTGGTGAAGAAGCCGCCCTTACGGGTGTGGACGGTGGGCGTCTCGTCGGACTGGGTCGGCGTCGTCGGGGCGATCGGCCGTGGGCGCGGCGGCAGGTACGTCGACGAGCTGCGGTAGACCGTCGGGGACGGGGCCGGCGCGTTCGGGTCCAGGTGCAGGTTGGTGAGCTCGTGGTGCAGCTCCTGGGCGGACGGGCGGCCGCGCGGGTCGCTGTGCATGCCGCGGCGGAGCACGTCGGTGAGCGAGCGGGGGACGCCGGGCAGGTCCGGGATCGGCTCGTCGAAGAGGTTCATCAGGGTGATCAGGCTGGGGCTGCGGTCGCTCTGCCAGCGGGGCGGGCGACCGTACATGACCGCGTAGAGCGTGGCGCAGAGCGAGTAGACGTCGGCCGCGGCGGACGGGCTCTCGTGCCGGAACATCTCCGGTGGCGCGTAGGCCGGGGTGAGCACCTCGAGGGTGACCGAGGAATCCCGCATCTCGCCCAGCACGGCCAGCCCGAAGTCGGCCAGCACCGCCTGGTTGAACTGCGAATACAGGATGTTGGCCGGTTTCACGTCGCGGTGCAGCACGCCGTTGGCGTGGGTGTGCACCAGCGCATCGGCGATCTTGACGCCGACGTCCCGGGTCTCGGCCGGACTGAGCGGCTTGACCCGCATCCGGTCGAGGTAGGACCCGTCGCAGAGTTCCATGATCAGGTAGGGATGCTGGTCGACGGTGACGCCCACGTCGAACAGGTCGACCACGTGCGGGTGCGACGACATCCGCCCGGCGGCCCGCGCCTCGCGCAGGAAGCGGGCCTGGTCGCGCGCGTTGTCGAGGGTCCGGTTCTCCATCTTGATGGCGACCTCGCGGCCCACGGAGTCCTGGGTGGCCCGGTAAACGGTGGCATAGCCACCACGGGCCATGACCGACAAGCCGGACATGCCCGGGACATATGGCACGGGCAGGGCGCCAGGCGGTGTCTCCGTCACGGCTTAGAAAATACGCCAGGCATCGGGAAGATCATCCCGGCATGTCAGACGCGTAGGCGACAGTTTCCGCCGGAGCCGGTTCGACGCCGGTGACCGCCAGGGTGTCGCGCAGCTCGGCGGCGGCGATCCGCTCGCTCGCCTGCTCGGTGGAGTGTGCCAGCCGCACCGCCTCCTCGGCCGACGCCCGGGCCTCCGCGCACCGGTCCGCGGCGGCCAGCACCCGCGCCCGGACCATGGCCGCCACCACACCGCTGCGCACGTCCTCGGCCTGCACGTCGCGGGCCCGCTCGATCCAGGTCAGCGCCGACTCCACCCGGCCCTCGGCGAGCAGGGCCGAGGCGTACGACGCCAGGGCGTGCCGCCGGGAGAAGAGCAGCGACGGCGACGAGGTGTCGCTGGCGATCGGCGCCAGCAGCCCGATCGCGGTGGCCGCGTCACCGGCCCGGGTCCGCGCCTCGGCGAGCAGCACCCGCGGCCCGACCTGGGCCGGGGCCAGCGCGTTGTGCGGCTCGACGGCGGTCATCACCCGGCGGGCGTCCGCCTCGGCGGTGGCCAGGTCGCCGCGTTGCAGCGCGACGAACCCGTGCAGCGTGCCGGCCATCCCGAGCAGCAACGGATGCCCGGTCTTGTCGGCGAACCAGAGCGCGTCGCCGAGCAGGTCGGCGGCGTGGTCGAACTCGCCCAGCCCGCGGGCGATGGCGCCGCGCACCACCATGGCCAGCCCGCAGCCCCAGTCGTCGGCGACCTCCTGGAACTCGCGGTAGGCCCGCCGGGCCTGGCTGTCGGCGGCGCCCAGGTCGCCCAGCTCGGCCGCCGCGTAGGCCTCGACCACCCGCAGCGTCCCGACCGCCCAGCCCTCGCCGACCCGGTCACCGAACGGCAGGAAGATCCGGGCCAGCCGGCGGGCCTCCTGCAGCCGGCCGGCCAGCAACCGGGCGAACGCCGTGGTACCGCGCAGCCAGGACCGGCCGACCGGGTCACCGAGCTCGGCGAAGAGCCGGGCCGCCCGGCCCAGCACCGCGTCGGTGCCGGCGAAGTCACCCCGGGTGGTGGTCACCCAGGCGAGATTCTGCAGCGCCCAGGCCTGCCCGTGCCGGTCGCCGGCGGCCAGGGTGACCTGGTACGCCGCGGCGAACCGGCTGCTCGCCTGGCTCAGCTTGCCGTTCAGGAAGTCGGCCATGCCGAGCCGGCGCATCGCGTTCGCCCGCTCCGGCAGCAGCTGCGCCTCGGTGGCCACCTCGAGCGCCTCCTGCCAGGCGGCCACCGCGCGGCTGCCGTCGCCGAGCGCCTCGTAGGCCCGGCCGGCCACGATCATCGCCTCGGCCCGGCTGACCGGGTCGTCGGCGGCCCGCTCGCTGATCTTCTGCCCGTACGCCAGCGCCTCCTCGGCCCGCCCCAGCCGCAGCAGCGCCCGGGCCAGCACCAGTTGGTCGGGCAGCGGCAGCTCACCGCCGGCCAGCGTGGTGGCCCGCTCGGCGTACTCGATGGCGGCGGCCGGCTCGATGTTGGCCAGCGCCCGCCGGGCCATCCGGCCGAGCGCCGCCACGGCCAGCCCGGCCACCTCGCGGACGGCGGCGTCGGGGCGCAACCGGACCGCGTCGGCCAGCTCGATCGCCGCCTCGGCGTGCGCGGCGACGAACGCGTCCCGCTCGTTGCCGGTCAGGCTCAGCCGGGTGGCGCCGTCCGGATAACTGCGCACCGTCTCCGGTGCCGCCCAGGTCGCCAGGTAGGCGTGCCGCTCGGCCAGGTCGGCCTTGCCGATGCCGGCGTAGGCCGCCTCCCGCATCAGCGGGGTGGTGAACTGGTAGCCGCCCCGGCTGCGGTGGATCATGCGGCGTTGCAGCAGCTCGTCGACGGCCCGTTCGAGTTCGGCGGCCGGGTCGGCGTCGCCCGGCGCCTCGGCCAGCGGGCGGCGCTCGTGCAGCGCCTCCAGCACCCCGCCGGGCACCGTGGTGCCGGCCACCGACGCGTCCCGGAGCACCGCGCGGGGCTCGGCGGGGAGCGCGTCGATACGCGCGGCGAGCACCGCCGCCAGGTCCCGGGAGAGCAGCCGGCGGCCCAGCGAACCGGCCGCCAGCTGCCACTTGCCGGCCGCGTTGGCGCCCACCGCCGGGGTCAGCGCCCCGCGCTCCATCAGCAGGGTGACCATCTCGGCCAGGTAGAACGGGTTGCCCTGGGCGGTGGCCAGCAGCCGGTCGATGTCCGGCTGCGGCAGTTTCCCGCCGTTCAGATACGACGTCAGCAGCCGGGACGCGTCCGCCCCGCGCAACGGCGGCAGGGTGTGCACCTCGGCGTCGGCGAGATGGGTGAGCGCCCCCGCGGTACGCACCAGCTCGGGCCGGCCGAGCAGCAGCACCACGACCGGGCCCTCCAGCCGCGACAGCGTGCTGCCCAGCGCGTCGACAGTGGTGGCGGTGGCGTCGTGCAGGTCGTCCACGATCACCACCAGCGGGGTGGCGCCGGCCATCGCGTTCAGCAGGTCGGCGACGGCTATCGAGATGGCCTCGGCATCGACCCGTTTGGCGCTCGGCGGCCAGTCGGCGGGCGCGGCCGGGCCACCCGGGTTGACCGGGGCCTCGCCGTAACCGAGCAGGACCAGCAACCGGTCGGTGTCCAGCACGACGCCGAGCCGCTGGCCGACCTTGCGCAGCCGTTCCTCGACGACCGTGCGGCCGATCGAGGTGACCACGTCCTTGGGCAGGCCGGCGGCCTTGCGGACCAGGTCGGCCAGGGGCGCGTAGCGGCGCCGCTCGCCGAACGCGCGGCAGCGCACCCGCAGCACCCGGGCGCCGCCCGCCTCGTAACCGGCGGCCAGCCGTTTCACCTCGCCGGCGAAGCGGGACTTGCCGATGCCGGCCTCGGCCGTCATCACCAGCACCCGGGGCGTGCCCGAGTCGATCGCCTCGGCCAGCCGCCCGGAGACCCGGCCCAGCTCGGCCTCGCGCCCCACGAACGGCGCCTCGTCGCCCAGGCCCGACCGGGTGCCCGGCGCGTCGTGCAGGCCGAGCAGCTCGTAGGTGGGCACCGGCTCGCGCTTGCCCTTGAGCCGCAGCGGGCGCAGCTGCCGCCAGGAGGCGACGTGCCGGGTGCCGTTGCTGGTCCGCTCGCCGGCGTAGACGGTGCCGACCGCGGCGGCGTCGGCCAGCCGGGCGGCGGTGTTCACGGTGTCGCCGATGACCGTGTATTCGATGCCGGCCTGCATGCCGGCGACCACCTCGCCGGTGTTCAGCCCGACCCGCAGGCCGAGCGGGGCGCCGCCGCCGCGCTCGTCGTCGAGCACCCGGCGGACCGCGCGCTGCATGCTGAGCGCCGCCCGGACCGCCCGCTCGGCGTCGTCCTCGTGGGCGACCGGGGCGCCGAAGACCGCCATGATGCCGTCGCCGGTCAGCTTGTCGACGTGCCCGCCGAACGTTTTCACCGCGCCGGCCAGGGCCGCGAGGACCCGGTCGGTGACCGCGCCGACCCGTTCCGGGTCGAGGTCCTCGGACCAGGAGGTGAAGTCGGAGAGGTCGCCGAAGAGCACCGTGACGATCCGCCGCTCGGCGGCCGGCAGCGCGGCGGCAGCGGGCAGCGCGGAGCCGCAGTGGTGGCAGAAGCGGGCACCGGGGACGGCGACGGTGCCGCACACGGGGCAGGTCACAGCCGGTCCAAACCGTCGGCCCTCGCCGTTGATTCCCGTTCCAGGTGAGCGATCTGGGCGGCCGCCGACCACTCCGCCGCGAACCGCACCCGCGGATCGATGTCCGGGTAGACCATGTCGACCACCGCCTCCGGGGTCCGCGCGCCGGCCGCCATCGCGGCTCTGACCTGCGCGAGGCGTTCCACCCGGTGCCTCAGGTATTCCCCGGCCAGGGTCGCGGTGTCGGCCCGGGCCGGTCCGTGGCCGGGGAGCATCACGACGTTTTCGTACGCCCGGAGCAGCTCGAGACTCGTCAGGTAGGAACTCAGGTCCCCGTCCGGCGCGGCCACCACGGTGGTCCCCCGCCCCAGGATCGTGTCGCCGGTGAACAGCACCCGCTCGCCGGCGTACTCGGCGAGGAAACAGACCGAGTCGAGCGTGTGCCCCGGTGTCGCCAGCACCCGGATGCCGAGCCCGTCGTGGTCGAGGCTCCCGGGCGGGTCGAACGACGTGCCGTGCTCCGGGTCGGCGGCCCGCACCGGGACGCCGCCGAGCAGCTCGGCGAGCCGCCCGGCGCCCTCCACGTGGTCGTGATGACCGTGCGTGATCAGGATCGAACGGTAGGGCCCCCGCTCGGCGATCGCGCGCAGGTGTCCCTCGTCCAGCGGTCCGGGATCGATCACGGTGGCGAACGCCGCCCCGGGAGGCCGCAGAATCCACGTGTTCGTACCGTCCAGCGTCATCGGCCCCGGGTTGGGCGCACGCAGCAACGACACCCAACCCGGCAGCCGGTCGACGGACGGATTACCCGTGGCCGACGCGGGCTCAGCACCCCCCATGCCGAGAATCGTACGTCGCGGATTCGAGGTGAGCCGAGACACGATGTCCGTTCCGGTCACCTTGGGTGATCAAACCCGGCCGAACCCGCCCAACCTCACTGCACCTCGGCGATCACGTCCACCTCGACCGGCGCGCCCAGCGGCAGCTCGGCCACCCCGACCGCGCTGCGGGCGTGCCGGCCCTGCTCACCGAGCACCTCGCCGAACAGGTTCGAGGCGCCGTTGATCACGGCCGGCTGACCGGTGAAGCCGGGCGCGGACGCGACGAAGCCGCCCACCTTGACAATTTTCACCAGCCGGCCCAGCCCGACCAGACTCTCGATGGCGGCCAGCGCGTTCAGGGCGCAGATCTTGGCCAGCTCGGTGGCCTCCTCGGCGGTCACCTCGTCGCCGACCTTGCCGGTGCGCAGCAGCTTGCCGTCGACGATCGGCAGCTGGCCGGAGACGTAGACGTGGTTGCCGGACTGCACGGCCGGCACATAGGACGCCAGCGGCGGGACCACCGTCGGCAGAGCCAGGCCCAGTTCGGCCAGTCTCGCGTACGCGTCGACGCCGCCCTCCCCGGCGACCGGCGTCGTCACGACTTCGGCCGCTTCATGTAGGCGACCAACTGCTCGGGGTTGGGACCCGGCACTACCTGGACCAGCTCCCAGCCGTCCTCGCCCCAGTTGTCGAGGATCTGCTTGGTCGCGTGTACCAGCAGGGGCACGGTCACGTACTCCCACTTCTGCATGGCTCGGACACTCCTTAGTCGGGTACGGCACAGCTTAGGGCTCTGGACAACGGCCGGTTGGCTAGGCTGAGCGGGAATACGCACGTTGAGCGTTCGAGTCGTCGCGGAGGGTGACGAGATGCAGGTACCGCGAGACGGACAGCCCGGCCATCCCGATCCACCGCCGTCGCCCGATCCCGAGCCCCCGTCGCCGATCCCGGAGCCGATGCCGGCGCCGGAGCCGCCGCACCACGGGCGGCACGCCTCCGCCGACGAGCCGGCGCTCGCCCACGACCTGACCATGGAGCACCCCGTGGTGCCGGCCACCGGGTGGCACCAGCCGCCCGCCCACGGCCCATGGCACGCCCAGCACGAGCGGCCCGGCGAGTGGCAGTACCCGCCGCCGGAGCATCTCGCCTGGGAACACTCCCCGCCGGCCGAGGTGCAGCCCGCCGAGCCGGAGCCGATCTGGGTGAGCCGGCCGGGCGACACCGACTCCTGGCAGGTGCCGCGGCGTCCCGGCGCACCCGCCTCCCGCCGCTCGTCGCTGTTCGTCTCGCTGGCGCTGGCCGCCACCCTGGCGCTCTGCGGTGGCGGGGCGGTCTCGGCGTACCTGCTCTACCGGGACGCCGACAATCCCGGCTCGCCGGACCCGGCCACCGCGGTGAACCGGTTCCTCACCGCGGTGTACACCCAGCAGGACGCCGGTGCCGCCGAGGACCTGGTGTGCCGCAAATCTCGGGACGTGACCCGGCTCGCCGACCGGGTGCGGCAGATCCGCAACTACGCCGACAGCTACTCCGGTGCCGTGTTCCGCTGGGACGACCCCGCGGTGACCAGCGCCAACGAGGGTGCGGCGGAGGTCGGCGTACGGGTGGTGATGTCCACCGACGACGAGAAGTCGGCAGCTCAGGATCTGCAGATCACCGTGGTGCGCAAGAGCGGCTGGCTGGTCTGCGAGGTCTCCGGCTGACCCGGCGCCTGGCGGGAAAACCCTGGTGGCCCCGTTCCCGGAGCCGGTGCCACGGGGAAATCCCGGGACACCCCGTTTTGAAGACGCCGTAACGGGGGAGACATGGGCGAGCATCACGGCAACTGGCCGGAGCGACTGCACATCGTCACCGGCAAGGGCGGCACCGGTAAGACGAGCGTCGCCGCCGCCCTGGCGCTGGGCCTGGCCGCCGGCGGCCGTCGCACGCTGCTGGTCGAGGTGGAGGGCCGGCAGGGCATCGCCCAGCTGTTCGGCGTCGACCCACTGCCCTACGCGGAGCGCCGGATCACCACGACCACCGGGGGCGGCGAGGTCCGCGCCCTGCCGGTGGATCCCGAGGAGGCCCTCCTCGAATACCTGGACATGTTCTACAAGCTGGGTGCGGCCGGCCGGGCGCTGCGCAAGGTCGGCGCCATCGACTTCGCCACCACCATCGCCCCGGGCCTGCGGGACGTGCTGCTCACCGGCAAGGTCAAGGAGGCCACCACCCGTGCGGCGGACGGCCGCCGGGTGTACGACGCGGTGATCCTGGACGCCCCGCCCACCGGCCGGATCGGCCGCTTCCTGAACGTCACGGCGGAGACCGCCAAGCTGGCCAAGATGGGTCCGATCAAGACCCAGAGCGACGGGGTCTCCTCCCTGCTGCGCTCGCCGATGACAGCGGTGCACGTGGTCACCCTGCTGGAGGAGATGCCGGTGCAGGAGACCCTGGACGCCGTCGACGAGCTGCACGGGCTGGGCATCCCGGTCGGCCGGATCATCCTGAACGGCGCCCGGCCGCCACTGCTGGCCGGCGGCAAGGTGACCAAGGCGGAGATCAAGCGGGGCCTGGTCGCCGCCGGCCTGCCCGCCGCGCCGGCCACCGTCAGCCAGCTGGCCGCGCAGGCACAGGCCCATCTGACCCGGCGCGAGCTGGAGGAGTCGCTGCGGCACGACCTGGCCGAGCGGGGCCGCCCGATGGTCGAGCTGCCGCAGCTGCCGGACGGTGTGGACCGCGCTGGGCTGGATGTCCTGGCGGCACGCCTGATGAGCGTTTGATCTCCGCCCGTCCGATCAACAGGCCTTACTCTGAAGTGGTGGTTGATGTGACCGCTCCACGGCTCGACGTCGACGGTCTGCTGGCCGACCCGGCCATCCGGATCGTGGTGTGCTGCGGCTCCGGCGGGGTCGGCAAGACCACCACCGCCGCGGCACTCGGGTTACGCGCCGCCGAGGTGCACGGCCGGCGCACGGTGGTGCTGACCATCGACCCGGCCCGCCGGCTGGCCCAGTCGATGGGCCTCACCGAGCTGGACAACACCCCGCGCCAGGTCAAGGACATCGACGCCGCGGCGTCCGGCGGCGAGCTGCACGCCATGATGCTGGACATGAAGCGCACCTTCGACGAGGTGGTCGAGCAGCACACCCGGCCGGAGCGCGCCGCCGAGATCTTCGCGAACCCGTTCTACCAGGCGATGAGCTCGACCTTCGCCGGCACGCAGGAGTACATGGCGATGGAGAAGCTGGGCCAGTTGCGGTCCGGCGACCAGTGGGACCTGATCATCGTGGACACCCCGCCGTCCCGGTCCGCGCTCGACTTCCTGGACGCGCCGGCCCGGCTCTCCCGGTTCCTCGACGGCCGGATGCTGCGGATGCTGCTGGCCCCCGCCCGCAGCGGTGGGCGGAGCATGTTCAGCCTGGTCACCGCGTCGTTCGGGCTGTTCTCCCGGGCGGTGCAGAAAATCCTCGGCGCCCAGTTGCTCACCGACCTGTCCGGTTTCGTGGCGGCGCTGGACTCGATGTTCGGCGGCTTCCGGCAGCGCGCCGACCAGACGTACCGGATCCTGCAGGACCCGCAGACCGCGTTCCTGCTGGTCGCCGCCCCGGAGCGGGACGCGATCCGGGAGGCGGCCTATTTCGCCGAGCGGCTGGTCGCCGAGCGGATGCCGCTCAGCGGGCTGGTGCTCAACCGGATGCACGAGACCGAGCCGGCCGGCCTGCCGGCCACCGAGAGCGAGGCCGCCGCCGAGCGCCTGGACGCGGCCGGCGATCAGCCGGTCACCGCCGACGTGCTGCGGATCCACGCCGGGCTGCTGCGCCAGACCGAGCGGGAGATCCGCGTCGCGGCTACCTTCACCGAGGCGTTCCCCCAGGTGCCGACGACCGCTGTCGCGGCACAGCCCGCCGACATCCATGACGTCGACGGGCTGCGAACGATCGGCGCGTTGCTCGCCTGACCGGCGGTGCGCCCCGACGAGGGCGCTCGCCGGGCGAGCCCTGCTCGCCTGATCAGCGGGTGGAGACCAGCACCTTGTCGGCGCCTTTCTCCTTCAGAGCGGCTTCGAACATCTTCCGCCAGCTCGCCACGTGCGGGTGGCGGCGCAGCAGAGCCCGCCGTTCCCGTTCCGTCATGCCTCCCCAGACGCCGAACTCGATCCGGTTGTCCAGGGCGTCGGCGAGGCATTCGTAGCGGACCGGGCAGCTGCGGCAGATCCTCTTCGCCACGTTCTGCTCGGCGCCCTGCACGAACAACGCGTCAGGGTCGCCACTCTGACACGCCGCCATGCTGGGCCAGTCGCTGATCATCCCCATTGGTAAACGTCCCCCCTTGCATTTCACCCCCGGACGCCCGCGCGGCAGCCCATGTCCCCCATTGCCGCGCAGACGTCATGCGAGATGTCTCGCCGGACCATCATGCTCTGTAGTTGGGTGATTACGCAACGTTGTCCCTCAAATACGTATAGCCCGGTAGTTCCGGGCAAAGCGGCCGGGGGGCGGTGGCCGAACGGGGGTATCTTCGGTGCAGATGCGGGAAATCACCTCGCCGACGTGGGTGACAAGTCACACTCATTACGGCAACGACGGCCTTCTCGCCGGGCGGTCGCGTGCGCCGTTCGCGTATCCTGCCTCGGGTGACCTCCTGGATGCGCAGACGCGATCACAACATCTTTACGAACGCGACATCGCTGCTGGTCTGTGGCCTGCTCGCCGGCGTGGTGGTGGCTGCTGCCGCCTTCCCGGCCGCGGCGATGTCCGGTCTCGCCGCCAAGGCCGGTGGCGAGACGTTCGCGAATCTGCCCAGTGAGCTCAAAGACTTCAGCTCGCCGCAGCTCACCCGGGTCTACGCCGCGGACGGGCGGACGCCGCTGTCGACGTTCTACGACGAGTTCCGCAGCGACGTCCCGCTCAAGGACATCTCGCCGTTCATGCAGAAGGCGATCATCGCCGCCGAGGACCGCAAGTTCTACGAGCACAACGGCGTGGACCTCAAGGGCGTGGCGCGCGCCTTCGTGAGCAACAACCAGGGTGGCGCGCAGCAGGGCGCCTCGACCCTGACGATGCAGTACGTGCGGATGTCGCTGGCCTACTCGGCGACCAACCCGCAGGAGGTGATCAACGCCACCAAGGACACCCCGAAGCGCAAGATCACCGAAATGAAGTACGCGCTGCAGGTCGAGAAGCAGCTCTCCAAGGAGCAGATCCTGGAGCGCTACCTGAACATCGCGCCGTTCGGCAACCAGGCCTACGGCGTCTACGCGGCCAGCCAGGTCTACTTCAACAAGAAGCCGAAGGACCTGTCCATCGCCGAGGCGGCCATGCTCGCCGGCATGGTCAAGGCGCCGACCAGCTTCAACCCGACCACCAAGACGGGTCACGAGCAGATCCTCGCCCGGCGCAACAACTACATCATCCCGGGCATGGTCGCGATGAACGCGATCACCCAGGCGGACGCCACCAAGGCCGCCAAGGTGGGCATCCCGACCAAGGTCAAGCCGATCGGCAACGGCTGCGTCTCGGTGTCGAAGAACAGCTGGGGCTTCTTCTGCGACTACTTCTACCGCTGGTGGATGAGCCAGGAGGCGTTCGGCGCGACAACGTACGACCGGGAGCGGCGGCTGAAGAGCGGCGGCTACAAGGTGATCACCACGCTGGACCTGAAGGGTCAGGCCGCGGCCCGCTCGCGGATCCTCGACAACGCGTCGGACAACAGCCGTAACGCGCTGCTGCTGGCCGGCATCGAGCCGGGCACCGGCAAGGTCCGGATCCTCTCCGCCAACCGCAAGTACGCGCTGGACGACCCGGATCACCCGACCAACAAGATCTCCTCGGACCCGAGGAAGGCGAAGAAGAAGATCCGCGGGTCGTACCCGAAGACCACCAACCCGCTGATCACCGGCGGCGGCGACATCAAGGGTTACCAGGCCGGCTCGGTGTTCAAGATGTTCACCATGGTGGCCGCCCTGGAGTCCGGCCTGCCGCTGAGCTTCCCGATCACCACCAAGGCCACGTACCACTCGAAGTACAAGGCGGGCTACGGCACGCCCTCCTCCTGCCCCGGCTCGGACGACTGGTGCCCCAGCAACGCCAGCAAGAAGGAGGCCGGCGTCTTCAACATGTGGACCGGCTTCGGCGCCTCGGTGAACACCTACTTCGTCCCGCTCGAGGAGAAGGTCGGCGCGCAGAACGTGGTCGCCGTCGCCAAGCGGTTCGGCGTCCAGTTCCGCCAGCCGCGGGAGAACGACTGGGCCAACGACGAGAACTACGCGGCCGGCTGGGGTGCCTTCACCCTCGGCGTCACGGCGTCCACGCCGCTGGACATGGCGAACGCGTACGCCACGCTGGCCGGTGACGGCAAGTACTGCGAGCCGACCCCGATCGAGCAGATCACCACCAAGGACGGCGAGAAGATCGACGTCGGCAAGCCGCACTGCATCCAGGCCACCACCAAGGACGTGGCTCGCGCGGCGCTGGACGCGACCCGCTGCCCGGTCGGCGACTCGGCGCAGATGGGCAGCTGCGGCGGCCACGCCACCGCCCGGCCCACCCGCGACATCGTCGGCCACCCGGTGTTCGGCAAGACCGGCACCACCGACAACAGCCGGACCGCCTCGCTGATCGCGGGCACCACGAAACTGGTGGTCGCGGGTTACCTGGTGAACCCGGACTGGCAGGACCACAACGACCAGATGCAGCACGACCCGGTCAACTCCGCGGTTCAGTGGACCCTGCACGACTACATGAAGGGCAAGCCCAAGGTCCAGTTCAAGACCACGTCGAACGACAAGATCTCGATCGGTGACCTGCGCCATGTCCCGGACGTGACCTGCGCCTCGCTCTCCTCGGCCGAGGACCGGATCTCCGGCGCCGGCTTCGTCCCGGAGATCGGCGGCAAGGTGGAGTCGGACTGCCCGAGCGGCACGGCCGCCGGCACCTCGGTGTCCCAGACCGTCAAGGGCGGCGGCGTCGAGATCCTGGTCAGCAGCGGGAAGAAGGAAGCACAGCCCGGCACCACCGAGACGAAGAAACCCAAGCCCGGCCGACGATAGTCAGCGGGCACGCAAACGGGCGGGAGAGCACCTCTCCCGCCCGTTTCCGCGTATCCGGCCGGACGACCCTCAGGCCAGCTGGCGGCGCACCTCGGCAGCCACCCGGCCGCCCTCGGCCCGGCCCGCGACGGCGGCCTGGGCCGCCTTCATGGCCGGGCCCATCTGCGCCTTGCCGGCGAAGCCGCCGGCCGCCAGCGCCTGCCCGACGATCTCGGCGATCTCCGCGTCGGTCAGCTGTTTCGGCAGGTAGCGGTCGAGGACCTCGCCCTCGGCGGTCTCCTTCGCCGCCTGGTCGGCGCGCCCGGCGCCGGCGAAGGCGGTGGCCGCCTCGCGACGCTTCTTCGCCTCCTTGGTCAGCACCGCCAGCACCTCGTCGTCGCTGAGCTCGCGGGCCTCGTCACCGGCCACCTCGGCGGTCCGCACCGCTGCCAGCGCCATCCGCAGCGTCGAGGTGATCAGCTCGTCCCGGGACTTCATCGCGGTGTGCAGGTCATCGGTCAGGCGGTCTTTCAACGTTCCCATGGACGGAGAAACTACCCTTGCCGTCATGCGTAAGCGCTCCCTTATTTCCGCCGCCGCCGCGCTGACCGTCGCCGGCGGTGCCGCGTTCGCCTATGCCTCGCTCATCGAGCGCAACCTGTTCACGCTCCGGCGCTTCGACGTACCGGTGCTGGAACCGGACGCGGAGCCGCTGCGCATCCTGCATCTGTCCGACCTGCACATGATGCCGGAGCAGCGGCGCAAGCAGGAGTGGGTGGCCGGGCTGATCGGCACCGATCCGGACCTGGTGATCGTCACCGGGGACAACATGGCCTCGCCCTATGCCGTCCCGGGCGTCCTGCGCGCCCTGGAACCGCTGCTCGACGTGCCCGGCGCGTTCGTCTTCGGCTCCAACGACTACCGCGGACCGGTCTGGAAGAACCCGCTGCGGTACCTGATGCCCGAGCGGGAGTACGTGCAGGGCGCCGACCTCCCCGCCGACGACCTGCGCGCCGCGTTCACCGACGCCGGCTGGGCCGACCTGAACAACGCCCGCACCATCCTCAAGGCCGGCGGCCGCTCGATCGAGCTGGCCGGCGTGGACGACCCGCACGTCGAGCGGGACGACTACGCCGCGGTGGCCGGCTCGATCAGCGCCGGCGCCGACCTGCACCTCGGGGTGACCCACACGCCGGCCTCCCGGGTGCTGGACGCGATGGCCGCGGACGGCTTCGAGCTGCTGCTGGCCGGCCACACGCACGGCGGCCAGGTGTGCGTGCCGGGCTACGGCGCGCTGACCACGAACTGCGACCTGCCGACCCGGATGGCCAAGGGGCTGCACCGGTGGCCCGGCTCGGACGCCTGGCTGCACGTCTCGGCCGGGCTGGGCACCCACCCGACCGCCCCGGTCCGCTTCGCCTGCCGCCCGGAGGCGTCGGTGCTCACGCTGATCCCACGCTGACCTGCGGAAACGCTGCGAGGGGAGCCCAGATTTCGGGCCTGCGCGACGGTCCGCTAGTATTCTTCTCGCAGCAACGGGGTGTGGCGCAGTTTGGTAGCGCGCTACGTTCGGGACGTAGAGGCCGTGGGTTCAAATCCCGCCACCCCGACCACATGCTTGCCAGAGGGGCCCGGCATTCATCACGAATGCTGGGCCTTCTTCTCTTTCCGGCCACCGGCGCGGCACGCCTCTTCGGCGGCCGCCGGTCCGGCGTGCCCGGCCCCAGCACCGCCCTTGTATGCTGGCTCCCGGTAACGGGGTGTGGCGCAGTTTGGTAGCGCGCTACGTTCGGGACGTAGAGGCCGTGGGTTCAAATCCCGCCACCCCGACCAGGCGACACAGGCGAGGCCCGGCACCCTTCGGGGAGACCGGGCCTTCAGCTTGCCGGCATCACCACGGCAGCCGAAGATCAGCGAGGCCCCTTCCGGGCGCTCAGCGGACGCAGGAGACGCGTGCCGCGCCAGGGTGCGGGGCGGTGGGCCGGAGAGCGGGCCGCGAGCTCACACGGCGAACTGCGGGCGGACCGGCACGCCGGCCACCGCCGGCCCCACCGGCCGCGGCGCCATCTGCTGCGGCACGCAGTACGGCCCCAGCATCGTCTCCACCACCGGCGCTATCGTCTGCCGCTCGCCGAGTTGCATCAGCCGGGTGGCCCGGGCCAGTGACCCGGTCTCACCGTCGCGAAAGCCCTCCCGGTATCCGCGCTCGTAACGCTCTCCACGGCCGAAGGCCCGACCGAGCGCGAAGCACGTCGATCCGGCCAGGGCGAGCAGGAAGACCATGGCGAAGGGTGTCACAGCGATGTTCCTTCCGGGCACAAGCCGCTAATTAGGCGAAAACTACCCCAAACAGACATAGAATGCCGTATTGCGGAGATCAAGTACGCCAACGGGTGACGATCCCATAGCCGCGCGTCGCGCATCGAGCAATGCAGACGAGCCGGCGACCGGGAACCGGGGTGGTCGCACGCCCCCGGACCGCCGCCTGACAAGCTGGGACCTTGTGACTGACTCCACCGACCTCGCCCGCCAGGTGCGTACCGTGAGCCGCCTGACCGGCGAATTCACCCTGCGCTCCGGCCGCATCGCCAACGAATACTTCGACAAGTACCAGTTCGAGGCCGACCCGGTCCTGCTCGACCAGCTGGCCGAGCGGCTCGCCGTCCTGATCCCGGAGGGCACCGAGGTGCTGGCCGGCCTCGAGATGGGCGGCATCGCCGTGGTCACCGCGCTGGCCCGGCACGCCGGTCTGCCCACCGCGTTCGTCCGCAAGGAGGCGAAGAAGTACGGCACCGCACGCCTCGCCGAGGGCGCCGAGGTGGCCGGCCGCCGCGTGCTGGTCGTCGAGGACGTGGTGACCTCCGGCGGCCAGGTCGTCATCTCCACCGGCGAGCTGCGCAAACTGGGCGCGCACGTGGATCACGCGCTCTGCGTGATCGACCGCCAGGAGGGCGGGGCGCAGGCGCTCGCCGACGCGGGCATCACCCTGCGCGCCCTGCTCACCCGCGCCGACCTGGACGCCGTCGCCTCCTGACCCTCATCCGGGCGTGGCGCGCGGCTTCCCGGCCGCGGGCCACGCCGGATCCGGCCGCCGGTCAGGCGAGCGCGGACCGCAGCACGTGTACCGCGCGGGCGAGCGTCTCCCGCAGCACGGCCAGCTCGCGGGCCGTCCACACCGGCTGGTACTCCTCCAGGCCGAACATCCAGGGCGCCTGGTTCGCCATCAGCTTGTCGTGGCAGGCGTCGCGCAGACCGCCGCGCTGGACGAACGGCTGCCCGGTGGACCGGGCCACGTCGATCGCCAGATTCCACAGGTTCAGCGCGCTTTCGGCGGGGACGGCAAGACGCTTACCGCGTACCCAATCCTGAGCCGGCCCCAGGTCGGCCGCGAGTGGGCCGTCATCCTCGGTCTCCGAGTCCGGCCCGCAGCCGCCATCGCCACAGCCGCCGCAGCCGCCGGACCCGCAGACAGTGGTGGCGGACGCGTCGGCGACAGCGGGCGAGGCCGGCACCAGCGCCTTGAGGGTCAGCACCGGGAACATCGCCTGGCACGCCGCCGCCGAGTCGAAGGTGAGCAGCCGGCCGCCGCGCACCGCCACGCAGTCCTCGCCGTCCAGGTCCGGCCCCCACCAGAGCCACCGCTCCACCCCGTCGAAGACGATGCCCGCCGGCTCGCCGAACAGCGGCCCGGCGTCGAAACGCGGTCCGGCCGGCGAGGTGGTGACGGGAGGTGCGGGGAAAGCTGTGTGGATCGTGGTCACTTACTGAGCTCCGCAGCGAGTAGTTCGGCGGTCTGGACGGTGTTCAGGGCGGCGCCCTTGCGCATGTTGTCGCCGGTGACGAAGAAGTCCAGGGCGCGCGGATCGTCCATCGCCCGGCGGATCCGGCCGACCCAGGACGGGTCGGTGCCGACCGCGTCGATCGGCATCGGGAACTCGCCGGCCTCCGGGTCGTCGACCAGGATCACGCCCGGCGCGTTGCGCAGCACCTGGCGGGCGCCGTCGGCGGTGACCTCGGCGGCGAAGACCGCGTGCACGGCGACCGAGTGGCCGGTCACCACCGGGACGCGCACGCAGGTCGCGGAGACCTTGAGGGCCGGCAGGCCGAGGATCTTGCGGCTCTCGTTGCGGAGCTTGAGCTCCTCGGAGGACCAGCCGAGCGGGCCGGCGGCACCGGACCAGGGCACCACGTTGAGCGCCAGCGGGGCCGGGAACGGGCCGAGGTCGTCGCCGACCGCCTGCCGCACGTTGCCCGGGCGGGAGCCGAGCAGCCGGTCGCCGGCCACCTTGGTCAGCTGGTCGTGCAGCGTGTCGACGCCGACCTGGCCGACCCCGGAAGCGGCCTGGTAGGAGGCCAGGACCAGCTCGCGCAGGCCGTACTCGAAGTGCAGCGGGGCGACCGCCATGATCATCGCGGCGACCGTGCAGTTGGCGCTGGAGACGATGCCGCGCGGCCGCTCGCCGATCAGCTCCTGGTTGATCTCGGGCACCACCAGCGGGACGTCCGGCTCCATCCGGAACACCGCGGAGTTGTCCACCACCACGGCGCCCCGCGACACCGCGATCGGCACCCAGTGCACGGCCACCTCGTCGGGGGTGTCGAACATGGCGACGTCGACGCCGTCGAACGCCTCGGCGGTCAGGTCGCGCACCGGCAGGGTCTCCCCGCGGCAGATCAGCGACTTGCCCGCCGAGCGCGACGAGGCGATCAGCCGGATCTCGCCCCAGACGTCACGCCGGGACGAGAGCAGGTCGAGCATGACGGTCCCGACGGAACCGGTGGCTCCGACGACGGCGAGGGTCGGCCGCGCCATCGGACGGCTTACCGGCCGGTACCGCCGTAGACGACGGCCTCCTCCGAGCCACCCAGCTCGAACTGGTCGTGCACGGCGCGGACCGCGGTGTCCAGGTCGGTGTCACGGCACACCACCGACACCCGGATCTCCGACGTGGAGATCATCTCGATGTTGACGCCGGCCTCACCGATGCAGGCGAAGAACGAGGCCGCGACACCCGGGTGCGAGCGCATGCCGGCGCCGATCAGCGACACCTTGCCCACGTGGTCGTCGAAGAGCAGGCTCTTGAACTTGATCTGGTCCTTGATCTTGTCGAGCGCGCCCATCGCGGTCGGGCCGTCGGCCTTGGGCAGGGTGAACGAGATGTCGGTGCGGCCGGTGCCCTCGGTCGACACGTTCTGCACGATCATGTCGATGTTGATCTCGGCCTGCGCGACGGTCTCGAAGATCCGGCCGGCCGCACCCGGCTCGTCGGGCACCCCGACAATCGTGATCTTGGCTTCGCTGCGGTCGTGCGCGACCCCGGTGATAAGTGCCTGTTCCACGTCGGGGTCCTCCATCGATCCGGTGACGAGCGTGCCTTCTTTGTTCGAGTACGAAGAGCGTACGTGGATCGGCACCTTGAACCGGCGCGCGTACTCCACGCATCGCAACATCAGCACCTTCGCCCCGCCGGCGGCCAGCTCGAGCATCTCCTCGTAGGTGACCTTCTTGATGTGCTGGGCGTCCGGGACGATCCGCGGGTCGGCGGTGAACACGCCGTCCACGTCGGTGTAGATCTCGCAGACGTCGGCGTGCAGCGCCGCCGCGAGCGCGACAGCGGTGGTGTCCGAACCGCCGCGGCCGAGGGTGGTGATGTCCTTGGTGTCCTGCGACACACCCTGGAACCCGGCGACGATGGCGATGGCGCCCTCGTCCAGCGCGGTCCGCAGGCGGCCGGGGGTGACGTCGATGATCCGGGCCTTGCCGTGCGTCGAGGTGGTCAGCACGCCGGCCTGCGAGCCGGTGTAGGACCGGGCCTCGTAGCCCAGGTTGTGGATCGCCATGGCGAGCAGCGCCATCGAGATCCGCTCGCCCGAGGTGAGCAGCATGTCCAGTTCGCGGCCGGGCGGCAGCGGGCTGACCTGGTTGGCCAGGTCCAACAACTCGTCGGTGGTGTCGCCCATCGCGGAGACGACCACGACCACGTCGTCGCCCGCCTTGCGGGCGGCCACGATGCGCTCGGCCACGCGCTTGATGCGCTCGGCGTTCGCCACCGACGAACCACCGTATTTCTGCACGACAAGAGCCACGGCCAACCAATCCTCTCGGGGCAATCGCCACCACCCTAGCCGCGCCGGGGCGCCGCCTCGACAGACGATCCCAGAATCCGGCCGCCGCATCGCGACACGCCGGGCCGCGGTGACCGGCGTGTCGCGTGTGACGGGCGGTATGGGGCGAGAATGACGCGGTGCGCCTTCCCTCCGGATCCGGACGCGGCCTGACCGCGCTCACCGCCGCCCTCACCCTCGGCCTGTCCGGGTGCGGTGGCGGCACGCCGGACCCGGCGCCGGTCACCACCTCCGCCGCGACGGCCGCCCCGGACGGCCCGGACGCCCGCACCGAGTTCGCCGGCCTGGCCGCCAGCGCCCTGGACCGGCGGTACGCCGCGCTCTACACCTTCACCGGCCGGGACGGCGTCCCGCGCCGGGTGGTCGCGACGGTGGCCAACGACGGCAGCTGGCGGGTGGACATCGCGAACGGGGCGCTGGGCGGCACCGCCGACGTCTCGATCGTGCGCAACCAGAACGGCGTCTACCAGTGCACGGTCTCGATGTCCGGCACCCCGGTCACCCCCGGCTGCGTGCACGTGGCGGAGAAGGGCGAGAAGGTGCCGCGCCGGTACGACCCGCAGGTGCAGCGACTGTTCCGGCAGTGGCTGACGGTCTTCACCGACCGGGACTCGGCGCTCTCGGTCGCCGCGGTGCAGCCGCTGGACGGCGCGCAGGGCGGCGCCTGCTACTCGGTCGACTCGACGTCCGCCTCGCTGGACGCGCCGGTCGACGTCGGCGTCTACTGCTATTCCGCGGACGGCCTGCTGACCGCGGCCCGGGTCGGCTTCGGCGTGCTCCAGCTGGTCAAGCAGGTCGGCGCGCCGGCCACCGTGCAGTTCCCCGGCCCGGAGGTGGGCGGCGAGGCGATGGGCATGTCCGCCGTACAGGGCGGGAGCGACCCGTCGGCCGGCGCCTCCGCGGCGGGCTGACCGGCCTTTCCCACGATCCGGTCGTTCGGTTAGCCGCCCAGAAGTTGATCACGTAACGTGGTGGGCGACATGTGGCAGGTGAACCTTCTCCTTCGCTGCCGCGACGAGGCCCCATCCCAGGCCGGCACCTCGTCGCGGAGTTGATGCACGCCGCCTGCTCGGTTTCTTTTCGACAGGAGCAGTCACATGTCCAACCCCTTTGAGACGCAGCGTCCGAGCGCCATGCCGTTCCAGCGCTACGAGTCGTACCACAAGCAGTTCTCGATCTCGCTGCCCGATCGGCGATGGCCCTCGCGGGTGGTCGAGAAAGCACCGCGCTGGTGCGCTGTCGACCTGCGCGACGGCAACCAGGCGCTGATCGACCCGATGTCACCGGAACGCAAGCGGCGGATGTTCATGCTGCTGGTGAAGATGGGTTACAAGGAGATCGAGGTCGGCTTCCCGGCGGCCAGCCAGACCGACTTCGACTTCGTCCGCCAGCTCATCGAGCAGGACCTGATCCCGGACGACGTCACCATCCAGGTGCTGGTGCAGTGCCGCGAGCACCTGATCGACCGGACCTTCGAGTCGATCCGTGGTGCCAAACGCGCCATCGTGCACTTCTACAACTCGACCTCGGTGCTGCAGCGGCGGGTGGTCTTCGGCCTGGACAAGGACGGGATCACCGACATCGCGACGCAGGGCGCCCGGCTCTGCCAGAAGTACGCCGAGATCCACACCCCGGACACCGAGATCTTCTACGAGTACTCGCCGGAGTCCTACACCGGCACCGAGCTGGAGTACGCGCTGGAGATCTGCTCCGCCGTGATCGACGTGATCGACCCGACCCCGGCCCGGCCGCTGATCATCAATCTGCCGGCCACCGTCGAGATGGCCACGCCGAACGTCTACGCCGACTCGATCGAGTGGATGCACCGCAACCTGCCGCGCCGGGACAGCGTCATCCTGAGCCTGCACCCGCACAACGACCGCGGCACCGCGGTGGCCGCCGCCGAGCTGGGCCTGCTGGCCGGCGCCGACCGGATCGAGGGCTGCCTGTTCGGCAACGGCGAGCGCACCGGCAACGTCGACCTGGTGACCCTGGGGCTGAACCTGTTCTCCCAGGGCATCGACCCGCAGGTGGACTTCGCGAACATCGACGAGATCAAGCGCACCGTCGAGTACTGCAACCAGCTGCCGGTGCACGAGCGGCACCCGTACGCGGGCGACCTGGTCTACACCGCCTTCTCCGGCTCGCACCAGGACGCCATCAAGAAGGGCTTCACCGCGCTGCAGGCCGACGCCGACGCGGCCGGGGTGGAGATCGACTCCTTCACCTGGGGTGTTCCGTACCTGCCGATCGACCCGAAGGACGTGGGCCGCACCTACGAGGCGGTCATCCGGGTGAACTCGCAGTCCGGCAAGGGCGGCGTGGCGTACATCATGAAGGAGGAGCACAAGCTCGACCTGCCGCGGCGGCTGCAGATCGAGTTCTCCGGCGTGGTGCAGCACCACACCGACGAGGAGGGCGGCGAGGTCGGCCCGCAGGCGATGTGGGACATCTTCGCCACGGAGTACCTGGTGGAGCACCAGCTGGCGACCGCGTTCAAGGTCGAGCGCTACAGCACCGCGACGGTGGACGGCAAGGTGGAGATCGACGTCGAGGTGTTCCACCGCGGCGTGCGGCGGCCGCTGACCGGGGTCGGTAACGGCCCGATCGACGCGTTCACCCAGGCCGTCGAGCCGCTGGGGATCAAGGCGCGGGTGCTGGACTACCAGGAGCACGCGCTGACCTCGGGCGGCGACGCGCAGGCCGCGGCGTACGTCGAGGTGGAGGTCGGCGACCGCGCGTTCTGGGGCGTGGGCATCGACGCCAACATCGTCAGCGCCTCGATCAAGGCCGTGACCAGCGCTATCAACCGCGCTCGATGATTCACTCCGTCGCGTGCCGTCCGGAGGCGGCACGCGACGGACCGCCTTAGGCTGGACGGGTGCCCCCACGTAACTGGCTCCCCCTGTTCCTCGCCGCCACCCTCCTGACCGGTTGCCAGACCGTCGACGCCGGCTCGCCCGGCGCCACGACGAAGCCGGCCACCAAGCCGGCCCCCAAGCCGTCGGGCAACGCTTCGGCACTTCTCACCAAACTGACAGTCGTCACCAAGACCGGAACGATGGCCGGTTACAGCCGGGAGAAGTTCCCGCACTGGGACAGCACCGGCAAGAACTGCGACACCCGCGACTCGGTGCTCGAGCGCGACGGCACCAAGGTGAAGACCTCCGGGTGCAACGTCGTGGCCGGCACCTGGAAGAGCTTCTACGACGGCGCCCTGCTCAACTCGCCGACCAAGGTGGACATCGACCACACCGTGCCGCTGGCCAACGCGTGGCGGTCGGGGGCGAACAAGTGGACCACCGCCCAGCGCGAGGCGTTCGCCAACGACCTGGACCGCCCGCAGCTGCTCGCGGTCTCGGCCACCTCCAACCGCTCGAAGGGCGACCAGGACCCGTCCACCTGGAAGCCACCGGCCAAGGACGCCTGGTGTGCGTACGCCGAGGACTGGATCACGGTGAAGAGCTACTACAAGCTGACCGTGACGCAGAAGGAGAAGGACGCCCTCACCGACATGCTGGAGACATGCGGATGACCAAGACCGAACCCACCAAAGCCGAGGCGGCCGAGACGGCCGCCGAGCCGGCTGCCGCGACGGCCGGCAAACCGGCCGCCGCGCCGAGCAAGACCACCGACATCGTCCCCGGTCCGGGCGGCGTGATGACCGACGAGGTCGGCGTCGTGACCGGTGACCTGACGCTGCGCACCGAACTCACCGGCGGCGACGTCGTCGTCCGCGTGCAGTACAAGGACGCCGAGGAGTGGTACACCGTGACCGGCGGCCGCGCCAAGCTCGCCGATCCGTCCGATCTGGACGCCGTGCACCAGATCGTCATCGGCCTGCTGAACCGCCCCGAGGGCTGATATCCACCCACTTCCCGCATAGAACGGGACGGCGAAACGCTGCCGTCCCGTTCTATGATCACCCGACGCGTCGATGATCATGCGTGCCGGGGAGGAAGTCATGACACTGACCGCGACAGCCGTTCTGGCGAGCAGTTCGCCGGCGCGGGCCGCGAGTACCAGCGCCGATGTGGTGACGAACTGCGAGCGGTGACTCCACTTCGCGCTACGTCCGGGTGGGTGCGCCGCAAGCTGCTCACCGGCCTGACCGTCGGCGGAGTCCTGCTGCTGCCGCTCGTCTCGACCGTCGCGTCGGCGGCGAATCCTCCGGCGCCCGGGCCGATCACCCTGGACCGGGTCGTCCCGGCGCCGGCCGTGGTCGTACCGTCGGACGCCGCGCCCTTCGAACTCACCGCGACCACGGTGATCACCGCGACCGAGGCCGCCCGGCCGGTCGCCGAGCGGCTGGCCGCGACGTTGCGCCCGGCCACCGGCTTCTCCCTGCCGGTCCGCAGCGCCGGGGTCACCACCGTCGACCTCCGGCTCAATCCCGTCGCCGACCCCTGGTTCGGCGACGAGGGCTATCAGCTGGAGATCGACACCACGGGCGTGGCGCTGCGCGCCAACCGCCCGGCCGGCCTCTTCGCCGGTCTGCAGACGTTGCGGCAGTTGCTTCCCCCGGCGATCGAAGCGATTTCGGTACGCCATGAGCACTGGACCATCCCGGCCGGGGTGATCCGCGACCGCCCTCGCTACGCCTACCGTGGCGCGATGCTCGACCTGGCCCGGCACTTCCACCCGCCGGCCGACGTGAAGCGCTACATCGACGAGATCAGCCGCCTCAAGATCAACTATCTGCATCTGCACCTCGCCGACGACCAGGGCTGGCGGATCGAGATCGACAGCTGGCCGCTGCTGACCGCCGTCGGCGGCGGCCCGGGCACCGGCGTGCGCGGGATCGGCGGCGGGTACCTGACCCAGCCGGAGTACCGCGACCTGGTGCGTTACGCCGCCGATCGGTACGTGACGATCGTTCCGGAAATCGACATGCCGGGGCACGTCAACGCGGCACAGGTCGCCTACCCCGAGCTGACCTGCGCCGGTGTGGCGCCGCGGCAGCGGATCGACATCCGGGTCGGCTACAGCTCGCTCTGCACGAGCAAGGAGATCACCTACCGGTTCGCCGAGGACGTGATCCGGCAGCTGGCCGCCCTGACGCCGGGTCGGTACCTGCACATCGGCGGGGACGAGGCGATGTCCACCCCGCACGCCGACTATGTCGCGTTCGAGCAGCGGATCCTGCCGCTCGTGGCGAAGTACGGCAAGACGGCGTACGGGTGGCACGAGATCGCCGCCGCGCCGGCCGCGACCGGCGCGGTGATCCAGTACTGGGCGGTCACCCGGGACCGTCCGGAGATCGCCTCGGCCGCCGCCGCTGGGGCGAAGGTGATCCTCTCCCCCGCCGACCGCGCCTACCTCGACATGCAGTACGACCTGCTCACCCCGGGCGGCCTGCACTGGGCCGGGACGATCGAGGTGCGGACCGCGTACGACTGGGATCCGGGCGGGTGGGCACACGGCGTGCCGGCCGGCGCGGTCCTGGGCGTGGAGGCGCCACTGTGGTCGGAGACGCTGCGCGATTACGGCGACGTGGAGTTCCAGGCGTTTCCCCGGCTGGCCGCGATCGCCGAGCTGGGCTGGTCACCCTGGGCGACGCACGACTGGCTGGCGTTCCGCGACCGGCTCGGCGCTTACGGCGAACGCTGGACCCGCCGTGGCGTTCACTTTCACCGTTCTTCTGAGGTCCGCTGGTCGTGACCGTCCTCATAAGATCTTACGAATCGACGTATCTGACGGGAGATTTCATGGTGTCCCGCGCACGCCCGCTCGCCGGCCTGGCCCTGCTCACCGCCGGCGACCTGCTCTGAGCTCACTCATCACGGGGAAGGATCTCTCATGGCACGCTCACCCTGGTTCTACCGCGCCGGAGCGACACTGATCGCCGGCGCCGCGGTGCTGACCGCCGCCTCACCCGCCCAGGCCGCCAGCACCGGCACCGCCTCGGCGTCGGGCACGGTCATCAAGTTCACCGCCCGGCCCGGGAAGGCCAACAACGTCGTGGTCACCCGGTCCGGCAGGACCGTCACCATCGACGACAAGTACGCGATCAAGCCCGGCAAGGGCTGCAAGCGGGTCGACTCGACAAAGGTCCGCTGCACCACCGAGGAGCCGACCACGGCCCTCTGGGTCTACCTGGGCACCAAGAGCGACCGGTTCGTCAACAAGACGTCCATCCGGTCCGACGTTTCCGGTGGATCCGGCAACGACGTGATCACCGGCGGCAGCGACCACGACATCATCCACGGTGACACCGGCAACGACGTGATCAACGGCGGGTACGGCACCGACGAGATCTACGCCGAGGGCGGCAACGACCGGGTCGACGGCGGCTCCGGCAAGGACTGGCTCGACGGCGGAACCGGTAACGACAAGGTCTACGGCGGCACGTACGGCGACTACGTGCAGGGCGGCCTGGGCAACGACCTGGTCGACGGCGGCTCGGGTAACGACTACCTGGCCGGCGAGAACGAGGACCGTGGACTCGCCGGGAGCTACCCGGTGGGCGCGGACATCTTCCGCGGCGGCACCGGCCGGGACACCGTCAGCTACGAGTTCCACGGGCTGCCGGTCACGGTCGACCTGGACGGCGCCACCCGGGACGACGGCCAGGCCGGCGAGCACGACACCGTCGGCACCGACGTGGAGAACATCGACGGCTCCCCGCTGAACGACACGCTGATCGGCAACGCCGGGGACAACGTGCTCTGGGGCAACCGGGGCAACGACACGATCCGGGGCGGCGCGGGCAACGACTCGATCGTCGGTTTCTACGGCGTGGACAAGCTCTACGGCGAGGCCGGTGACGACACGCTGGACGCTGTCGAGCCGTTGGACCCGCAGGAGGCCGACCGGGTGGACGGCGGCAAGAACGCCAGCGCCCTCGGCGATCTCTGCAAGTCCACCGCCGCCGACGTGGTGACCGCCTGCGAGCGGTAACAGCGGCATAGCGCACCAACGAAGCGGGCGGGGGAACCGATCGGTTCCCCCGCCCGCTTCGTCGTCACGCGCGTACGTGAAGAGATCTTGATTTGGTCCTGTCAGGCCGGGGTCGCGGCCGGTGTCCGGCCCTCTACCGCCTCGTCCTCGACCACCGGGAAGTGGCAGGCGGTCAGGTGCGACGCCGGGTCGTCCAGACGCTGCACCAGCGGCGGTTCCTCGGTGGCGCAGATGTCCTGCGCCTTCCAGCAGCGGGTCCGGAACCGGCAGCCGGACGGCGGGTTGATCGGGCTGGGCACGTCGCCGGTGAGCAGCACCCGGTTGCGCTGGGCGCGGTCGCGGCGGACCGGGTCGGGGACCGGGACCGCGGACATCAGGGCGACCGTGTACGGGTGCCGCGGGTTCTTGTAGAGGTCGTCGCGGTGCGCGATCTCCATGACCTTGCCCAGGTACATCACGGCGACCCGGTCGGAGATGTGCCGGACCACCGACAGGTCGTGCGCGATGAACACGTACGTCAGGTCGAACTCCGACTGCAGGTCCTCCAGCAGGTTCACCACCTGCGCCTGGATCGACACGTCGAGCGCCGAGACCGGCTCGTCGGCGATGATCAGTTTCGGGCGCAGGGCCAGCGCCCGGGCGATGCCGATACGCTGCCGCTGACCGCCGGAGAACTCGTGCGGGTACCGGTTGTAGTGCTCCGGGTTGAGGCCGACGAGCTCCAGCAGCTCCTGCACGGCCTTCTTCAGGCCCTGCGGGGTCGGGATCTTCTGGATCTGCAGCGGCGCCGAGATGATCGTGCCGATGGTGTGCCGCGGGTTCAGCGACGAGTACGGGTCCTGGAAGATCATCTGGACGTCACGGCGCAACGGCCGCATGTCGGCCACCGACCGGTGGCTGATGTCCTGACCCTCGAAGACGATCTTGCCGCCGGTCGGCTCCAGGATCCGGGTGAACAGCCGCCCGGCCGTCGACTTGCCGCAGCCGGACTCGCCGACCAGGCCCAGCGTCTCGCCGGCCTGCACGGTCAGGTCGATGCCGTCCACCGCGCGGACCGCGCCGACCTGCCGCTTGAACAGCCCCTTCGTGATCGGGAAGTGCTTCTGCAGCCCGGTCACCTCGAGCAGGTTCTCGCTCATGGTTCTCTCACTTCCCCGCTCAGAGGTTCGGTGCAATTTCTTCCTCGAAGAGCCGTGTGCGCTCTTCGGCCGGCAGGTGACAGGCGACCGCGTGCGCGCCGCCCCTCAGCACCGGGATCTCGGTGAACGACCGGTTGCCGTTGCGGCCCGCGTACGGGCAGCGCGGGTGGAAGGCACACCCCTCGGGCAGGTTGATCAGGCTGGGCGGCGAGCCCTTGACCGGGATGAGCCGCTCCCGGACGTCGCGGTCCAGGCGGGGCATCGAGCCGAGCAGACCCCAGGTGTACGGGTGCTGCGGCCGCTGGAACAGGTCGATCGTCGGGCCGCGCTCGATGATCTTTCCGCCGTACATCACCAGGACGTCGTCGGCGAGCTCGGCCACCACGCCCAGGTCGTGGGTGATCATGATGACCGCCGAGCCGAACTCCTCCTGCAGATCCCGGATCAGGTCCAGGATCTGCGCCTGGACGGTCACGTCCAGGGCGGTGGTCGGCTCGTCCGCGATCAGCAGCTTCGGGTCGTTGACCAGCGCCATCGCGATCATCGCGCGCTGCCGCATACCGCCGGAGAACTGGTGCGCGTAGTCGTTGTAGCGGCGCGCCGGCTGCGGGATGCCGACCCGGGTGAGCATGTCGATGGCCCGCTCGCGAGCCACCTTCTTGTTCACCCCGGGGTGGTGCACCCGGTACGCCTCGGCGATCTGCGATCCGACAGTGAAGAACGGGTGCATCGCGCTCAGCGGGTCCTGGAAGATCATCGCCATCTTGCCGCCGCGCAGCGCGCGGACGTCCTCGTTGGTGGCGGTGACCAGCTCCTGGTCGTCGAGCCAGATCTGGCCGCTGACCTTGGCGTTGCTGCGGGTGCGGTGCAGGCCGAGCAGGGCCAGCGAGGTGACGCTCTTGCCGGAGCCGGACTCGCCGACGATGCCGAGCGTCTTGCCGGCCTCCAGCGTGAAGTTCGACTCGGTGACCGCCTGGACGATGCCGTCGTCCGTCTCGAAACGGACAGTCAGGTCTTTGACCTCGAGGAATGGGCGTGACATGCGCTCTCCCTCAGCCCAGCCGCACGCGCGGGTCGATGATGCCGTAGACCAGGTCCACGATCAGGTTGGCGAAGACGATGAAGAACGCGGCGATCAGCGTGACGCCCAGGATCACCGGCAGGTCGTTGCCGCGGATCGCCTGGAGCGCCTGGTAGCCGAGGCCACGCAGGTTGAAGACGGCCTCGGTGAGGACCGCGCCGCCGAGCAGCGCGCCCAGGTCCAGGCCGAAGATCGTGACGATCGGGGTCAGGCCGGACCGCAGCCCGTGCTTGCCGATCACGGTGCGTTCCGGCAGGCCCTTGGCCCGGCCGGTACGGATGTAGTCCTCGCCCAGCGTCTCGAGCATGTTCGCCCGGGTGAGGCGGGCGTAGGTGGCGGCGAAGAGGAACGCCAGCGTGATCCAGGGCAGCAGCATCTGCATGAACCAGTCGCCGGGGCTCTCGGTGAAGGGCACGTACTGCGGCGGCGGGAGCCAGCCCAGGTCGTACACAAAGATCTTGGTCGCTAGCAGGCCGGTGAAGTAGACCGGCAGCGAGACACCGGCCAGGGCCACCGTCATCGTGGCCCGGTCGAGGAGGCTGCCTCTTCGCAGGGCCGAGATGACGCCGGTACTGATGCCGCCGATGAGCCAGAGGATCGCGGCGCCGAGGGCCAGTGACATGGTCACCGGCAGGTCGCTCAGCAGCAGCGGGGTCACCTCCTGCTCGGTCTTGAACGAGTAACCGAGGCACGGTGCCGGGCAGTGCGTGACCTCGGTGCCGGTGACGTAGTCCCGGCCGGCCACCATGCCTTTGAGGAACTTGCCGTACTGCACCAGGATCGGGTCGTTGAGGCCCATCTTGGTACGGATGCCCTCGATCGACGCGGCATCGGCGGTCTTGCCGATGTAGAGCAACGCCGGGTCGCTGCCGGTGAGCTTCGGCACCATGAAGAAGACGCCGAAGGTCACGAGCGTGACCACGAGCAGCGTGAGGACGGCGTTGATCAGCCGCCGGATGAGGTATGCCAGCACGACGTTCGGCCGAGGAACGGGCGGGCACCGGTCGCGAGAACCGGTGCCCGCCCGCCGTGGGCGGCCTTCACCAACCCTTCGAATTACCCGTTGCTATTAGGGCGGACGGCGCGGTTACTTGCCGTCGCTGACGCCGAGGGCCTGGAAGTCGATCATGCCGAAGGCCTCGTGCACGTAGGCGTTCGTGAGCCGCGGGTTGCGGTAGTTGAGCGCCTTGTCGACCACGAACGGCAGGTAGTACGCGCCCTCCATGATCTTGTGGTTGATCTGGCTGTAGATCTCCGCGGCCTTGGCCGGGTCGGTCTCGAGCTGGGCCTGGTCGAACAGCTTGTCGATCGCCGGGTCCTTGATCTCGGGCAGGTTGTAGTTGCCGTTCTTCGGGATGAAGCGGCTGTCCGCCAGCGGCTGCATGTAGCCGGCGCCGGTCGGGTAGTCAGCGCCCCAGCCGCCGATGATGATGCCGTAGCCCTTGGACTTCACGTTGTCCGGCGCACCGGTGATGGAAGCCTGCTGCGAGCCGTCGTACTGCTCGATCTTGGCGTTGATCTTGGCGCCCTTGAGCGCGGCCTGCAGCGCCTCGGCGGACTTGACCTCGGCCGGCTTGTTGTTACGCACCGCGATGGTCACGTCGAAGCCGTTCGGCTTGCCACACGCGGCGAGAGCCTTGGTGGCCTCGTCGACCTGCGGCTTGCCCTGGAGGCGGTTGAACGGGTCGTACTTGGTGTCCGAGCCGGCGATGTTCGGCGGCAGCATGCTGGTGCCGATGTCGCCACCCGCGATCGGGCCGCCACGCGCGGTCTGCAGCGAGGTCGGGTCGGCGGCGTAGATGATCGCCTTGCGGCACTCGATGTTGTCCAGCGGGGCCACCGAGGTGGCCAGGCCCGCGTACCGGAGGAAGCCGGTGGTCGGGGTGTCCGCGTTCGCCTTCAGGGTCGGGTCCTGGAGGATCTTGGTACGCGCGGTGGCCTGCACACCGGTCTGGCCGGCGTCGATGTCGGCGGTACCGGCGATCAGCCGGGCGTCCATGTCGTCGGCGTTCGTGGTGACCGTGAAGTTGATCTGGTCCGGCAGCGCCTTGCGGATCGGGTCGGTCGCCGGGTCCCAGTTCGGGTTACGAACCCAGGTGGCGCCCTTACCGGGCTGGATGCCACCTTCCTTGAACATGTACGGGCCGGACGCGGCCGGGGCCGTGCCGTACTGCGCGCCCTTGTCCCGCTTCTGCGGCACCGGGCCGGAACCCGGCATGGCCAGCAGGTAGATGAAGTCCGACGACGGGGTCTTCAGCTTGAAGGTGATCGTCGAGTCGTCCGGCGTGGTGACCGACTTCAGGCCCAGCTTGTTCGGGTCGGTGTCCTTGTACGGACCCGGGTACTTCTGGCCCTGGTCGAGCAGGCCGGGCAGGTAGACCGGGCCGCCGGAGATGACGTCGGTGGCCCAGACCCGCTCGATGCCGTACTTGATGTCCTTCGACGTGATCGGGGTGCCGTCGTCGAACTTGATGCCGCTGCGCAGCTTGAAGGTGTAGGTCAGCTTGTCGGCGCTGATCTCCGGCATCGCCTGCGCGAGGTCGGGCTGCAGCTCGAGGCCGGCCTTGCCCGGCGCGGCCGCGTAGTCGACCAGCTTGCGGGTGTAGAGCCGGTTGAGGTTCCACACGAACGCGTAGTAGCCGCGGGCCGGGTCGAAGGAGTCGGCGTCCTGCGCGCCCCACAGGTTCAGCGTGCCGCCCTTGGTGGTGGACGGGTTCACCACGTCGGTGATGGCGGCGTTGTAGGCGGACTTGCCGCCGGAGGAACCGCCACCGCTCTTGTTGTCATCCTTCGAACCGCCGCACGCGGCGGTCGTCAGGCCGAGCGCGAGCGCGACGCCGGTCGCCGCAATCGCCCTAGTCTTCCTGGACACCTGTACTCCTACCTCCTCGAACAGCGGAGCCGAATGGATCCGCCGAAATTGCGATTTCCAGTCGCCCCTGTGTCAGCGGGCCTTCGGATCGAGCGCGTCGCGCAGGCCGTCACCGAAGAGGTTGAAGGCCAGCACCGTGATGAAGATCGCGGCACCCGGGATGATCATGTACATCGGGTCGATGGTGTAGGTCGCCACGGCGTCCGACAACATGCCGCCCCAGGAGGGGTTGGGTGGTGGAATACCGACGCCGAGGAAGCTGAGCGCGGCCTCGGTGAGGATGTTCGTCGGGATGATCAAAGTGGCGTACACCAGAATCGGCGCGGCCAGGTTGGGCAGCATCTCGCGGAACAGGATCCGCGGTGAGCGGGCGCCGATGCTCTGCGCGGCCTCGACGAACTCCCGCTCGCGCAGCGAGAGGGTCTGACCGCGGACGATCCGGCCGATGTACGGCCAGCCGAAGAAGCCGATGATGGTGATCAGCACCAGCATCCGCGACCAGCGGCTGTTGAGCCCGAACATGTTCTGCGGCAGCACCGAGACCAGCGCGATCGAGAACAGCAGCTGGGGGAAGGCCAGCAGGAAGTCCATCACCCGGCTGATCGCCGCGTCGACCCAGCCGCCGAAGAAGCCGGCCGCGGTGCCGAAGAGGACGCCGAGGAAGGTCGACACGAAGGCGGCGAGGAAGGCGACAGTCAACGAGGTCTGCGCGCCGTACACGATGCGACTGAACACGTCCCGGCCGCTGCTCGGCTCGACCCCGAAGATGAAGTCGGAGCTGATGCCGCCCCACGGCTTGAACGGGGTACCGAAGGTCGGATCGATCTGATCGTTGTGGAACTCGTCGATCGGATGCCCGAGAAGTTTCGTCAGCACCGGCGCGAGAATCGCCACGGCTATCAGGAAGAGGACGACGAAGCCGCCGCCCATCGCCACCTTGTCCTTTTTCAGGCGGCGCCACGCGATCTGCTTCAGCGACCGGCCCGCGATCGCCTTTTCGGCGGGGCCTCGCACCTCAGCCGCGTCGGCTGTCGGCGCCGTCACCTCATCGGAGATGGGCGCTTCTGGGCCAAGCGACATATTGTTCGCCGGTCCTCTCCCGGCCACCACGGGGCAGAGGAGTCCACGGTCACCAGCGCGTGGTACACGGAAGCTCCCACGGCCCGGCGACAATGGCCCACGCTGCTCGCGGTAAACCGATCGGTTATCGCATGCCTCGAGTGCCGGCCCTCATCGCACCGGCCGAGATCAGGCCGAGACCACGAAGGCGCCCGACGGCGGTTGTGGCCGCCGTCGAGAGGAACATTCACCTAATGCGGAGCCTCGGTCAAGCTCACGGACCGCACGCGGATACTTCCGTGTCTCCCTCGTGATGTCACCGTGACCTAGACACCGAACAAACGGAAGGTACCGCGTAAGGGGCCCGCAAGTAGCTAATCCGGACCAAAACAGCGGGCATCCCGTTACGTTCGCGTTACTGCATGTGAAGTCAAATCGCCCGACGGCCCTCGAAGGCCCTACCCAGCGTGATTTCGTCCGCGTACTCCAAGTCACCGCCGACCGGGAGGCCGCTCGCCAGCCGGGTCACCGCGATACCCATCGGCTTCACCAGCAGCGCCAGATAGGTGGCGGTGGCCTCGCCCTCGGTGTTCGGGTCGGTGGCCAGGATCAGCTCGCGGACCTCGCCGGTACCCAGCCGCATCAGCAGCTCCCGGATCTTGAGGTTGTCCGGGCCGATGCCCTCCAGCGGATTGATCGCCCCGCCGAGAACGTGGTACCTGCCCCGGAACTCGCCGGTACGCTCGATCGCGACGACGTCCTTGGGCTCCTCGACCACGCAGAGCACCTCGTTGGTGCGGCGCGTGTCGCGGCAGACCCGGCACTGCTCCGACTCCGCCACGTTGAAGCAGGTGGTGCAGAACCGGACCAGTTCCTTCACCTTGCGCAGCGCCGTGGCCAGCCGGTTCACGTCGGCCGGATCGGCGGACAGGACGTGGAACGCGATGCGCTGAGCCGACTTCGGGCCCACGCCCGGCAGCCGGCCCAGCTCATCGATCAGGTCCTGGATGGCACCTTCGTACACGGATCAGAACCCCGGCAGGGAGAGGCCGCCGGTGGCCGGTCCCATCTTCTCCTCGGCCAGCTCACGCTGCGCCTCGGCGGCGTTGTGAATAGCCGCGAGCACCAGGTCCTCGAGCGTCTCGACGTCGTCGGCGTCCACCGCCTTCGGGTCGATCTTCACCGCCTTGAACTCACCCAGCCCGGTCACCGTCACGGTCACCAGCCCGCCGCCGGCCGTACCGGTCAGCTCAGCCTCGGCCAGCTCGGCCTGCGCCTGAGCGACCTGCTGCTGCATCTTCTGCGCCTGCTTCATGAGTTGCTGCATGTTCGGCTGTGCACCGGGGCGCATGGCACCGCTCCTCAACTAGTCATCTCTCCCACGGAAACCACCATCAATAACCCGGCGGCCTCCGAATCAACCGCCGCCAGCGTAGCCGCCACCGTCCCCGTCCCCGGGCAACCACCACACCCAGCCACGCCGCCCGGCCGCCAACCACCCCCACCCGAGGCGACTGCCACACCGCCCGGCCGCCAACCATCCCCACCCGAGGCGACTGCCACGCCGCCCGGTCCGTCGCCACACCAACTTCCGATTTCGGTACGCCCACGGCGCCGCCCGGCCGCCAACCATCCCCACCCGAGGCGACTGCCGCACCGCCCGGTCCGTCGCCACACCAACTTCCGATTTCGGTACGCCCACGGCGCCGCCCGGCCGCCAACCATCCCCACCCGAGGCGACTGCCGCACCGCCCGGTCCGTCGCCACACCAACTTCCGATTTCGGTACGCCCACGGCGCCGCCCGCACGGGAAGCATTGAGCACCCGTGGCCTGCCAGCTACAAGCGTCCCCACATCCCACCCCGCGGCCACGCGCAGCCGACCGCGTGCGTTATCCACAGTTGGAGATTGTCCACAGGGCCGCAGCGGCCAGTCTCGGTCTCCGCCACACTGTCTTGCGGGGGCTACCCCCAGGGAGGGCGGGCTCTGGGGTGCGGCTCTGAAGTGCAGCTCTCGGGTGCGGTTCTCAAGTCCGCTCTGACGCAGCTCTCGGGTGCGGCTCCGAAGCCCGCTCTGACGCGCAGCTCTCGAGTGCGGCTCTGAAGCCCGCTCTGACGCGCAACTCTCGGACGCGGCTCCGAAGCCCGCTCTGACGCGCAACTCTCGGACGCGGCTCTGAAGTGCGGAACTGGACTGGGCCGGAGCTCCGCATCCGGCCCGACGTCCAGCTGACCGCCACCCGCACCGCGATCGTCGCGTCCGGGCTACATCTCGCCGATCTTCTCGGCGCCGAAGGCGTCCCGGAGAAGTTGGAAGGCCTGCTCCTCGCTGCTCTGCCGGGCCGTCTTCTCGTCGATCACTTCGTCCAGCGGCTCGTCGCCCGGGTCGAAACCCTCATAGCCCGGGTTCCCGCCCGAGGGCGGCGGACCGTCGTACTCCGGGTCGTAGGGCGCCTCGCCGATCGGCGTGCCGTCGGAGAAGACCCCGCCCGAGGAGCCCTGATCCGGCGAACCGGCGGGCCGGTGGGGCGCCGCGGCACGGGCGTTGAGCCCGGCACCGGCCTTGCCGCCACGTGCCGCCGCCGCCCGGGCCAGTTCCATGGCTGCCGAGCGGGCGGGGACGTTCGAGCGAGCGGGTTCTGCTCGCACGGGCGGCGAGGCAGCCTGCGCGGACGCCGCTGCAGCCCCAGCGGCTGCGGCGGGGAACGCCGCCGGAGCAGTAGGGGCTACCGAGCGATCCGCGCCCGTCGCGGCAGAGACTGACGAACGATCCACACCTGATGCGGCAGGGACCACCGAACGATCCGCGTCTGCTGGAGCGGAGGCCACCGAACGATCCGCAACCGCCTCAGCGAAGCGAGCCGAGCGATCCGCACTGGCAGCGGAAACGGCCGCATGGTTCGCGTCGGCCGCAGCAGAGTCCGTCGAGCGATCCGCGCCAACCGGAGAGCCAGCCGATGCCGTCGGAGCCGGTGCCGTCGTGGAATCCGGGGCCGTCCGATACTCCGTGTGCGCGGAAGGCAGGTGCCCCGAGGCATCTCCGGACACGGTCGTGACCGCTTCTGATCCTCCGGCGGGAGGGCGACCTGTCGCCGGGTCCACGGCTGCCACGCTGGGCGCCACAGGCTTCTTGGCGGGGACCGCCCGGGAACCCGGCTTGGCCGGCTCGGGCCAGTCGTCGTCGGCAGGCGGGGCCGGCCGACGCGCGGCGGTACCCGGGCGAACCGGCTCCGGCCAGTCGGTGTCGCCACCACTGCTCATCGGCGCACCGGCGTGCCCGCTCCCATGGCCCACGGATGGCACGGGCCCAGCGTGCTCACCGGCCATCGACGGACCTGGCCGAGCGGTTTCCCCGTCGACCGATGGACCAGACACAACGGCCTGCCCACCAGCTGACGGCGCAGACCGAACGGCCTGCTCGGCAATCGAAGGCATAGACCGGCCAGCCTGCCCGGCGACCTGCGAGCCAGAAACGGCCTGCGGGCCGAACCCGGCAGGCTGCTCGGCGGCCGGCGGCGCGGCTGCCGCCGGGCCGTCGTCCTCAGCGTCCGCGGCGGGCGCCCGCTGCGGACGTGAGGGGCGGGACTCGGTGCGGCCGGTGTTGCGTTCGGGGGCGGTGGTGGAAGCGGCCGGTCGACCGGCGGGCATGCGGCGAGCGGCGGACTGATCGCGGTCGGGGGCTTGAGCGGGACCGCGGGGAGCGGCATTGCGGGAGGAGGCCGCGCTCGCGTCGCCGACGTCGCAGCGGATCTGCCACCGGCCGCCGAGCGCGTCGGCGAACTCGGTGGCGATGAGGTCGGTGAACTCGAGGAAACGGTCGGCATATCGCGCGTTCGGCGCGACGAAGAAGACGGTGTCGCCCTCAACGTCGCGGAGCCCGATGCCGCTGTCCTGCATCCGCTGGATCGTGGAGTTCTTCGGGCCGAAGGCCTGCCACACGGTCAGAACCTGGGGAAACGCGATCGGCGGGGCGACCGGCTCCGGATCGGCGGGCGGCTCCTCGTCCCACGGCGGCGCGTCGTCGTAGCCACCGTCGGCGATCTGGTTCCAATCCTCCTCGGGCGCGGCGGCATCCGAACCCGAACCGGCCGAAGCCGAACCCGGCCCTGCCGAAGCCGAACCGGCCGTCGGCGAACCCGGAACAGCCGCACCCGGAACGGCCGCGGCCGCAGCCACGGCAGCCGGGAGCGACGCGAGATCCGAGGCGGCCGAGGAAGGCTCGGAAACCGGCACGGCAGCGAGAGGCGCGGAATCCGGCACAGCGACGGGAGATGCGGAAACCGGCGCCGCCGCAGGCGGAGCGGAAACCGGCTCGGCGACCGGGGCCGCGGAGACGGGCGCCACCGAAGGAACAACGGCGGCCGGAGCCGGGGCGGCGGCAGCCGGCGACACGGGCCGCGCCGGGCCGGCGGCGTTGCGACGGTTGGCGCCCCTGGCGACCGCCAAGGCAGCGGCCTTCGCACCGCCCGGGGAGTCCAGACCGGCGGCTGCTTGGGGAGCGGACTCCTCGCGTACGTCAGCATCAGCGACCGGGGCCACAGCGGGTCCGGCGGCGTGGGCCGGAGTCGGTGGGCCGTTTCGCTCCAGGCGCTCCAGGCGCTGCAGCAGCGCGCCGGTGGAATCGTCGGCGCCGGGCAGCAGCATGCGGGCGGTGACCAGCTCCAGGAGCAGCCGCGGCGCGGTGGTGCCGCGCATCTCGACCAGGCCGTTGTGCACGATGTCGGCGCAGCGGGAGAGGGTGGCCGCGCCCAGCCGGCCGGCCTGGGCGTGCATGGCCTCGAGCTGGTCGGCCGGGCCGTCGATCAGGCCCTTGGCGACCGCGTCCGGCACCTGCTGCAGGACGATCAGGTCGCGCAGGCGCTCCAGCAGGTCGGAGGCGAAGCGGCGGGGGTCGTGCCCGGCCTCGGCGACCCGGTCGATGGTCGAGTAGGCGGCGGCGCCGTCACCGGCGGCCAGGGCATCGCACATCTCGTCGAGCAGGGCGGCGTCGGTGACGCCGAGCAGGGCGACGGCCCGCGCGTAGCTCACCCCGTCCGGACCGGCACCGGCGATCAGCTGGTCGAGCACCGAGAGGGTGTCCCGGGCGCTGCCGCCGCCGGCGCGCACCACCAGCGGGAACACGGCCGGCTCGACGTGGATCCCCTCGGCCTCGGTGAGCTGCTGGAGGTATGGCCGGAGCGTCGCGGGCGGGATCAGCCGGAACGGGTAGTGGTGGGTGCGGGAGCGGATGGTGCCGAGCACCTTGTCCGGCTCGGTGGTGGCGAAGATGAACTTCACATAGTCCGGCGGCTCCTCGACGAGCTTGAGCAGCGCGTTGAACCCGGCCGACGAGACCATGTGCGCCTCGTCGATCACGTAGATCTTGTAGCGGCTGCTGGCCGGGGCGAAGAACGCTTTCTCCCGCAGCTCACGGGCATCGTCGACGCCACCGTGGCTGGCCGCGTCGATCTCGATCACGTCGATCGAGCCGGCGCCGTCGTTGGCCAGCGACTTGCAGGAGGCGCACACGCCGCACGGGTCCGGGGTGGGGCCCTGCTCACAGTTGAGCGAGCGGGCCAGGATGCGGGCGCTGGACGTCTTGCCGCAGCCGCGTGGCCCGGAGAAGAGATAGGCGTGGTTGAGCCGGCCACTGCGCAGCGCCTGCGACAGCGGCTCGGTCACGTGCTCCTGACCGATGACCTCGGCGAACGTGCGAGGACGATATTTCCGGTAGAGGGCGAGAGCCACTCCTGCCACCTCCTGAACGACCGCGTCATTCTCCGTCGAGGGTGTGACAAGAACAAACGACATGCCCCGGGCGGGCGAGCGAAGGGAGAAACGAAAGGACCCCCCGTGCACCCGCCAGAGCCCGCTTATCCTTGCTGCCTTCCGGCCCTGGGGAGGTTCACAGGATGACGCCGCACGAGGGGCTGATCGACAGCGTACCCGGCTGGTGCCCGGATCGCCCGCCCACCCCTCCCGTGCGGGCCCCCGGCGAGCCCTATGTATCCTGGCGCACGGAGGATTCGCCTAGAGGCCTAGGGCGCACGCTTGGAAAGCGTGTTGGGTTAACACCCTCACGAGTTCGAATCTCGTATCCTCCGCCGCTGAGGCCGGACCCACTGGGTCCGGCCTTTTTGCATGCCCGGCAGCCCGTCGGCGGCGAGACTGCGGCAGCCCGGCGGCGACGCCGGGGGCGGCCCGGCAGCCGGACCGGGGCCCGGAAAGCGATCCGGGACACCGCTGCGTGAGGCGATCATCGCGTCTCGTATGCTCCCGCACGAAAACAGTGCAGGCGAGGGCCGGCCCCGATCGGGCCGGCCCTCGCCGTTTTCCAGCGCTAGATACGCCGGCGAGCCACTCACCGGACGCCGGTTACAGCTGGCCGGCCGCTATCGCGTCGTCCACCTCGGGGAAGATGGCGAAGTACCGGCTCAGGCCGACCGTCTCCAACAGCGAGGTGAGGAACGGGTTCGCCGCGGCGAAACTGAGCCAGCCGCCGCGGGCCACGATCACCTCTTTGCTGATCACGAAGGTGCTCAGGCCGACCGAGTCGCAGAACTTCAGGTCGGTCAGATCCACCACAATCCGGGGCACCGGACGTTCCAGAAGGCCGGTGAGGACGGTACGCAGCTGCTCGGCGGTGTCCGCGTCGAGCTCGCCCTTGAGATGCAGCACGGCTACGTCAGGCCGGTGCTCGGAAATGGTGGCCCGCATGGCGATCGCTTTCTACCCGTGGATGAGATTTCAGGGTAGATTGCGCAGAATCGCGCACATCGGACTGAACGTGCGTCGCAGACCGGCTTGACATGCGAAACGGCCGGACCCCGAAGGATCCGGCCGTTGTCGAGGCTGGGCCGAGACAGTCAAGCACCGACGGCGCAGCCCGGGCTCCTGGCGCGCCTTACAGCTCGCGCCACTGCCAGCGTGGACCGCGCCACGCGTCGGCCAGGATCATCGCTGACGCCCGGCCTGGACACTGCTGCACCTTCGATTTCCCCTCGGGTCCGCCCAGCTGGGCCTCGACCTCCCACAGGTTGCCGTCGGTGCGGACGTAGACATCCCGGCGCTGGAGCCGGATGTCGCCATTCCACCAGTGATGCTCAACTCTCACGTGTCAAATTTAAGACACCCATCGACAAACCTGCCGTGGGGCGAATCTGTGAAAGTTTCTCGCCGCCCGGTCGGAACCACATTGTCTGATCCGGTGTATTTGGGCTGCGTGACTTGCGCTACACCCCATGTCGCTGGGCTGTCCATGATTCACTACGTAGCGTGATTCAAGGCTTTGACGTGCGACGACATCTCGTCGTTACAAAACCAGCGCTGATCATGGTGAACGCCCGAACGGACTAGGCCGGGACGGTACTCGCGGGCGACCCGCTCACGAGGCACACAGAGTGACGGAAGAGACGACTGGAAACAAGCGTGAAAGTAGCCGTTCGCGCCGCTCACCGGACTCGGCCGACCGCCGCGCCGGCGCACCGGTCAGGTCACCCGGCGACGATCAAGAGCAGCGGAGCCGGCCGGGCAAACGAAACGCCCGGCCTCTCGGTTCGAGATGCCGGGCGTGCCGTACTGATGGCGGTGGCGGCGGGATTTGAACCCGCGGAGGGCGTAAACCCTCACACGCTTTCGAGGCGTGCTCCTTAGGCCACTCGGACACACCACCGGGAAGTACGTTACCGGACGCTCCGAGCCGCCTGCCGCCGGGTGCCCCATAACCGCCCCCGACCACGCTGACCTGGCAAGATCGGCGAAGAAGATCTGACGAGACGGAGACACAGCATGAGCGTGCACATCGGCGCGAAGCCGGGCGAGATCGCCGAGCGGGTGCTACTGCCGGGTGACCCGATGCGGGCGAAGTGGATTGCCGAGACCTTCCTGGAGGACGCGGTCTGCTACACCCAGGTCCGCGGGATGCTCGGCTTCACCGGCACCTGGCAGGGGGAGCGGGTCTCGGTGCAGGGCTCCGGCATGGGCATGCCGTCGGCCTCCATCTACACCCACGAGCTGGTCAACGAGTACGGGGTGAAATCGGTCATCCGCATCGGCTCGTGCGGCGCCCTGGCGATGGACCTGAACCTCGGTGACGTGATCGCGGCGATCGGCTCGGCGACCGATTCGAACATGAACCGGACCCGCTTCGACGGCCTGATCGACTACGCGCCGGTGGCCGACTTCGGTCTGCTGCGCACCGCCGTCGACACGGCTGCGGCGCAGGGCGTCCCGATCCGGGTCGGCCCGATCCTGGCCGCCGACGCGTTCTACACCGACCGGCCCGACCTGTACGACTCGCTGGCCCAGTACGGCGTCCTGGCGGTCGAGATGGAGTCCGCCGCGATCTACACCATCGCGGCCCGGTATGGCGCCAAGGCCCTCACCATCCTGACCGTCAGCGATCACATCAAGCGCGGCGAGGCGATGGACTCCGCGCAGCGCGAGCAGGGCTTCAGCAACATGGTCCGGATCGGCCTCGACACGATCATCGCGTAGTTCCCGCCGGGAGCGGCCACCCCGCTGGCCCGAGCTCACAATCAAGATCAAGGGATTGCTGACTCGGATCCGCGCTGATCACTGATCGTCGCTCCCGCCAGGGACCCTTCCGGGCCGGGCAGGACGCTGGCGCGTCCAAAACGCCCGACCCTCCAGGGCGACGCCCGCGGCTGGCCACGACCGCCAACCCCAACCCCATTCCGGCACCACCTCGACTGGCACTCACGGTGGCCTCCCAAGCCCGGACACCACCCTCACGACCAGCCAAGTCCGACGGGCTGGCACCCACGGTGGCCTCCCAAGCCCGGACACCACCCTCACGACCAGCCAAGTCCGACGGGCTGGCACCCACGGTGGTATCGCGGGCCTGGACACCACCACCACAACCAGCCACCACCGGCACGACCAACCCGGCTGGCACTCACGGTGGTATCCCCGGCCCAGACACACCACCACAACCAGCCACCACCGGCACGACCAACCCGGCTGGCACTCACGGTGGTATCCCCGGCCCGGACACCACCACCACGACCAGCCACCACCGGCGAGACCAACCGGGCTGGTGCTCAGGGTGGTGTCGCGGGGCTGGACACCACCGTCACGACCAGCCGCGACCGGGGCGACCGATCGCGGCTGGTGCTCAGGGTGGTATCGCGGAGGCGGACACCACCCTGAGCGCCAGCTGACCGGGTTGGGGTTTGGGCGGACCACCGGAAGGGGGCAGTTCGGCCCGGATGCGGCCTCGCGGCCGTGAGGTAAAGGCCGCCTGGCGTCGAGGCACGGGACGGGGCTGTGTGAGTGGGGACGGGGAGGGCGTACCGGAAAAGGGTTTATCGGAAGAAATTACGCATCAACTGGGCGCATTCGGTTTCCAGGACGCCGCCATAGACCTCGGGGCGGTGGTTGAGACGGGGATCGCGGACGACGTCCCAGAGGGAACCGACCGCGCCGGTCTTCGGTTCCCAGGCGCCGAAGACGACCGTCGCGATTCTGGCCAGCACCAGCGCGCCGGCGCACATCGTGCAGGGTTCCAGCGTGACCACCAGGGTGCAGCCGTCCAGACGCCACTCCCCGCGGGCCGCGGCGGCCCGGCGCAGCGCCAGCACCTCGGCGTGCGCGGTCGGGTCGCCGGTGAGTTCCCGCTCGTTGCCGGCGACGGCCAGCTCCGTCCCGTCCGGTCCGAGAATGATCGCGCCGACAGGTACGTCTTCCGGTGAGGCGGACGCGGCGGACAGGGCCCGCCGCATCCACAGCTCATGCCGCTCACGACGGATCACGTCCCCGCGCAACCTTTCGGCTCATGCCGCTCACGATGAATCACACGACCGCAGCCCCCCGGATCACGCCGCTCACAAGAAATCCAGCCACCACAGCCCGCCGGAACACCGCTCACAACGGATCACGCCACCGCAGCCCGCGGGATCCAGCCGGTCGGGACGGATCACGCCGGTCGGGACGGATCACGCCTCGCGCAGCTCCTCCATCTCGTCGCCGCAGCCGATCCGCTGGCAGATCTCCGCGGTGATGTCGGACGGCAGCATGCCCTCCATGCCGCACAGGGCCAGCAGCCGCTGCGCGGTGATCCCCAGATCGTTCAGCAGTTCGGCGTCGCCGATCGGGTCGGCGTCCGGGTCCGCGGCCGGCCGGTCGTCCTCCTCGTCGTCGGGGGCGGCGGCCAGGTCGTCGACACCGAGCGCCGGGGTCTCCACCTCGCCGAGCAGCACCGATCCGATCCGGGACTCCTCGGCGAACGCCGAGTCGGACCCGAACACCCGCAGGTCCTCGCCCTCGTCCAGGCGCAGGATGGCCAGGTACTCGTCGTCGCTCTCGACGAACAGCAGCGCCAGCCCGGCGTCCGGTTCGGCATCCCGGAGCGCATCCACCACCTCATCGATGTCGGCCAGGCCCGAAAGGTCCAGCTCCGACGCGGTCCACCCGTTCTTACCCCGGGCGACAGCGGCAGCGAAAATCGACACGATTCCCCCAACGCGGTTCTTATCCTCAGCGCCTGACGGTAGCTGGTGCGGTGGCGGGCGTGACGCGCCACGCCCTTTGTCGCAATGAGATCAGTTGGCGGTGCGGCGGCGCGTGGCGATCAGCTCACGCAGCCGCATGCCGCGCGCCCGTTGCGGCGGCGCCGACCCACGCATCGATTTCGCATGGGCGAGAGCCGCCAGAAGTTCCAAACGGCGACGGCAGCGATCCGCGTCGAGCCGCTGCGGTGAGGGGGCCATGAAGCCGAGAGTGCCCAGCCGTCAGGCGTTCGTCAAGGGTCGATCCGCAGTTCGGCAGACCCGGTGCGCACGGCGATCAACAGCCTTCGGAGAGTGGCCGGAACCACAGTTCAAAAGCGGACAATCACCACAGCGGGAAGTTCAGCGTGTCGACCCACCGGGCGCCGACGAAACCCAGCGCGATGGAGAGCCCGAGTCCACTCACCACGGCCACCCCGAGCGCCACGCCGCGGTCGCCGACCAGGGTGAGCACCAGGGCCACCGCCCAGGCGGTGACCGCGGCGAGGATCGTCCACCAGGCGTAGGAGGCGAGGTCGCGGCCGAGGCTGCCGAACAGGGTCAGCCAGACGGTGCCCGCGGCGAGGCCGCTGAGCACCGGGCGGACCCCGATCGGGTGCGGCTCGCGGTAGACCGGCCGCGGGGGCAGCCCGGCGAGGTAGCCCGGCGGCGGCTGAGGTGGCGCGGGGTACATGCCTGCAGCCTATCCGGGCCCGGGATCGGTGGGGGTCCACGCGGAATCGAGGCGTCTGCCAGGATGGCGCGGTGCGTCTTATCCGTACCCTCTCAGCTCTGACGATCGCGGCCGTGGGTCTGGCCGGCTGCGCGGTCGGCGGTTCCGGCTCCGCCGCCGCCGCCGATGCCGCCCCGGCGCGTGTCGCTGCCGCGCCCGCCGCGGCCCCCGCCGACGTGCGGCTCGCCGCGGCCGTGGCGACCAAGAAGTACGCCTTCCCGGTCGCCGCCAAGAACGTGTCCTGGCACGACACCCACGCCGGTTACCGGGCCACCGACATCTTCGCCAACTGCGGCTCGAAGGTGGTGGCCACCACCAACGGCGTGGTCCTCGAGGTCAGCCGGGTGGACAAGTACAAGAAGGGGGTGGTGAAGGACGGGCCGTACAACGGCGGCAAGTTCGTCTCCATCCTCGGTGACGACGGTGTCCGGTACTACGGCTCCCACCTGCAGTCGGTGACCAAGGGCATCAACAAGGGCGTCCGGGTCAAGGTCGGCCAGCTGGTCGGCAAGGTGGGCAAGACCGGCAACTCCAGCGGTGTCTGCCACCTGCACTACGGCATCTCCCCGGCCTGCAAGAAGGTCGGCGACTGGAAGGTGCGGCGCGGCGTGGTGTGGCCGTACTCGTACCTGAAGTCGTGGCGCAAGGGCGGGCAGAAGAGCCCGGTGGCGGCCGTGCGGAAGTGGAACAAGGCGCACGGCTGCAAGGCCTGACCTCGTTCTGAGCATGGCTCCGGGGCTCGCGCGACCGCGCGGGCCCCGGCGTCTATAAACAAGACGTGCACATCGCGGTCATCGGTCTGGGACTCATCGGCGGCTCGCTGCTGCGGGCGCTCGTGGCCGCCGGCCACGAGGTGACCGGCTACGACGCCGACCCGGCGACGCGCGAGCTGGCCCGGGCGGCCGGCCATGACATCCGGGAGAGCGCCCCCGAGGCGACGGCCGGGACCGAGGTCGCGGTGCTGGCGGTGCCGCTGCCGGCGATGCCGCGGGTTCTCGCCGACCTGGCCGGTTATCCCGGCCTGCTGACCGACGTGACCTCGGTGAAGGGCCCGGTGCGGGAGCTCGCCGCGGGGCGCCGCTTCGTCGGTGGGCACCCGATGGCCGGCACCGAGGCGTCCGGCTTCGCGGCGGCGGATCCGGGACTCTTCGCCGGCTGCGTCTGGGTGCTCTGCCTGGAGCCGCACGACACCGGCCTCGACGACTGGCTCACCCTGGCCCGGCTCTACACCGCGCTGGGCGCCCGGGTGCTGCCGATCACCGCCGCCGAGCACGACAACGCGGTCGCCTCGATCAGCCACGTGCCGCATCTGCTGGCCGCCGCGCTGGCCGGCACTCTGGAGAGCCCGCTGAACGCGGCGCTGGCGGCCGGCTCGTTCCGGGACGGCACCCGGGTCGCGGCCACCCGTCCGGAGCTGACCGCGGCGATGTGCGGGGGCAACGCCGGCGAGGTGCTCGGCGAGCTGCGCCGGGTGATCGACAGCCTCGAGCGGATGCGCGACGCGCTGGAGTCCGGCGACCCGGTGCGGGCGCTGGTCCCCCATCTGCGCCGCCCCGCTCAGCTGCGCCGGACCTGGCCGCCGGCGGCCGGCGTCGCGGACCGGATCACCGCGGACGCCGGGGCGCTACTGGGGCTGGGCCGGGCCGGCGGCTGGGTCACCGAGGTTCACGATGACGGACTCACGACAATGCGGCCGGGAACTGACCTCTATCGGGCCTAGCGTTGTCGCCGACGACGAGAACTCGTGAAGGAGTCGGCATGCCCGGTCAGGTCGGACCCATCAGCAACGAGCAGGAGGGCCTGCTCGCCTACCTCGCCCAGATGCGTTACCAGCTCCGGCTGACCGCTTACGGCCTCACCCCGGAGCAGCTCCGGGCCACGCCGAGCGCCAGCACCCTGAGCGTCGGTGGCCTGATCAAGCACTGCGCCGCCACCGAGGAGGGCTGGATCGCCACCGTCCGGGGCAGCGATCAGAAACCGGACTTCGCCAAGTACCAGGAGAACTTCGCGCTGGCCGAGGGCGAGACGATCGACGAGCTGTTCGCCCGCTACGACCGGATCGCCGAGGAGACCGAGAAGACCGTCACCGAGCTCGACGACCTGGGTCACCGCATCCCGGTCGACAAGTCGGTGCCGTGGAACCGGCCCGACCTCGACCACTTCACCCTGCGCTGGATCCTGCTGCACCTGATCCAGGAGACCGCCCGGCACACCGGGCACGCCGACATCGTCCGGGAGAGCATCGACGGCGCCACCGCGTTCCCGCTGATGGCGGCCGCCGAGGGCTGGCCGGACACCCCCTGGCTCAAGGCCTGGGTCGCTCCGCACGATCGAGCCTGATCACCCGGCGGTCGGTGACGATCGCCGTCACCAGGTCGGCCGGGGTAACGTCGAAGGCCGGGTTGACCGCGTCGCTCCACGCGGTCACCTCGGCCGCCCCGCGATCCTCGATCTCCACGTGAGCGCCGGTCGGCGTCGCCTCGTCGACCGTCGACTCCGGGGCCACCACCAGGAACGGGATTCCGGCCCGGCGGGCGCCGAGGGCGTGCGCGTAACTGCCGATCTTGTTGATCACGTCGCCGTTCGCGCAGATCCGGTCGGCGCCCAGGATCACCGCGTCCACCTCGCCGCGGGCCATCAGGAACGGCCCGGCCGAGTCGACAGCGACCCGGTGCGGGACACCCCACTGGGTCAGCTCCCAGGAGGTCAGCCGGGCGCCCTGCAGCAGCGGCCGGGTCTCGCTGGCGATCACACCGGTCAGCCGGCCGCGCCGGTGCAGCTCGCCGACCACGCCCAGCGCGGTGCCGATGGTCACCGCGCACAGCCCGCCGGTGTTGCAGTGGGTGAGCAGCCGGGCGTGCGGCCCGCACAGCTCGGTGACCAGGTCGGCGCCGCGGAACGCCATCGACTGGGAGGCGGCGATCTCCTCGTCCCGGATCGCGCAGGCCTCCGCCAGCACCGCGTCCGGACCCCAGGGCAGCAGGTTCGCCGCGCGTTGCGCGCCGCGGGCCAGGTTCACGGCCGTGGGACGAGCGGTTTCGATTCGCTGTACGGCCTGGCGCAGCGCCCCCGGGTCGTCGGCGTGCACCCGTGCCGCCAGCGCGACGCCGAACGCCCCGGCCACTCCCAGCGCCGGGGCACCCCGCACCGCCAGCGACTGGATCGCGGCGATCAGCTCGCCGACCGTGTGCAGCCGGAGCACCCGCAGGTCGCCAGGGAGCGCCGTCTGATCGATGATCTCGACGGCGCCGTCCACCCAGTCGATAGTCCGCATCGACGCAGACTATCCAGCTAACTCGCGGCCTTGTCCCGCAGTGCGGTGAGCATCTCGCGGAACAGGTCGTCACTCTTGCCGATCTTGTCGGCGGTCCAGCGCTCCTGGATGCCGACCGTACGCCCGTCGTGCAGCAGCAGCGTGGCGTTGACCGGCACCTCCCGGTCGATCCGCACGGTGGCGATCTCCTCGAACGGCAGGTAGCGGTACCGCGCCGCCAGCTCGGCCGCCGAGACGCCGCCGAGCAGCGCCGCCACCCGCTTGTCGCCGTCGTCGGTCGACTTCGGCGCCGGGGTGATGACGAAGCCCTTGCTGAGCAGGATCAGGTCGGCGTGCTCGGTCCCGTCCACCTTGACGTTGGGCATCGCGCCGAGCACCTCGGCGCCCTGCCCGGTGGCCCGGGCCTGCACCACCGTCGCGTGTTCCACCCGCACGCCCCGCTCGGCCAGCCGGCTGCGGGCCTCCGGGAGGGTCTCCGGGGAGACGGCCAGCTTGGCGATCTCCGAGTAGTCGACCGGCTGCCCGTCGCCGTCGACCAGCTTGGCCGGCTCCGCCCAGGAGTGCTGCCAGCGGGCCAGCCCGGAGCGCACCGCGGCCAGTTCGATCAGACCGTCCATGATGGCGGCGAACTCGACGGCCGCCTCCCGGTCGGTGGACCGCGGGAAGAACTCGGCCGCCAGCTCACCCAGCCGGCCCGCCTCGACCAGGGCGAAGACCTCGGCGAGGCCGGCCGCCGGGACGCCGGTGTGCCGGGCCGCGCTGCGGAACACCCGGTCGGCACGGTTCTGCTGCACCAGGGTCATCGACGCGGCGGTGAAGTCGGCCCAGGGCAGGACGGTACGCGTACCGAAGTCCACCACCTCCCGCTGCAACGCCAGCCCGGCCGCCTCGACGGCGGGCAGCAGCACGGTGGCCGGCCGCCCGTCCACCGCGTGCGGGGTGCGCGGCGCGGCCCGCATCGCGGCGATCCGCTCGCCGATCGCCGGGTGGCTGTCCCAGCGCGACGTCTCGTCGTCCGGCTCCTGCTCGCGCAGCTCGGCAAGCTCCTCGGCGCGCGCCTGGTAGAGCTTGCCGAACCCGCCGAACACGTCGTCGGGCGCGTAGCCGAGCTCCCAGCCGTAGCCGATGTAGCGGCCCATGTAGAAGTTCCAGGCGGCGTCGACGACCGGCAGCTCCCGCATCGACGAGACGGCGGCGTCGACCCCGGCCACCCGTACCGAGGCGAGGTCGGCCTCCAGCTCCTGCCGGCGCGCGACGGCGCTGCTGACCAGCTGGTAGAGCCAGCCGTACGCCTTGAAGACCCAGCCGAACACGTTCCACCTGCCGACCCGGCCGAGGGTCTCGTGCATCACCAGCCGGCCCCGGTACGCGACAGCCGGGTGTGCGAGCCGGAGTAGTGCCCCAGCTCGTGGGCGAGCACCGAGCGCATCTGGTCCACGCTGAACGTCTGCAGCAGCGGCATGCCGATGAACAGCCGCCGCGTCCCGCCGAGCAGGCCGAGCAGCTTGGTGTCCTCGTCGACCGCCGCGTTCACCTCGGGCACCAGCCGGATCTCGTCCGGCGCCCGGGTGCCCACCTCGGCGGCCAGCGCCCGGACCTGCTGCCACAGCTCGGGCGCCTGTTCCGGGGTGACGACCAGGCCGTGCGGGTCGCCGGGCTTGGCCCGGACCGCGCGCCACAGGCCGGCCACCACCGCGCCGACCGCGGCGATCAGCAGCCAGCTGAGCTTCGCCGCGCCCACCCCGTGCAGGTGCGTCCAGATCTCGAACAGCAGCCAGCCGACGAGTGCCAGCTGGATCAGTCCGAGCAGATAGAAACCGGCCAGCATGACGACCGAGATCGCGGCACGCAGCGCAGTGGGCATCGCGGTGTTCTCCCCCGTTCACGCCGCCGGCCCGACCGGACGGCGCAGGGAACATACCGACATGAATCTGTACCGGCAACCCCGTTGGGCCGCCGGCCTGACCTGGGTACGCCGGCTCCGCCGGTCGTGCGGCGGGCCGCGACGGCGGCTGGTTCCGCCTAGGGTGGGTCACATGGCATCGCGTGATCCGGTGGCCGACCTGCGGCGCATCGCGTTTCTGCTGGAGCGGGCGAACGAGGCGACCTACCGGGTGAAGGCGTTCCGGTCGGCGGCCGCGACGGTGGCCGGCACGCCCGCCGACGAGCTGGCCGAGCGGGCCGCGGCCGGCACCCTGGCCAAACTGTCCGGGGTGGGTGAGGTGACCGCCCGCTGCGTGACCGAGTCGCTGGCCGGGGAGGAACCGGTCTACCTGCGGCGGCTGCTCGGCACCGAGGGCACCGACCTGCCGGCCGCGGCGGCCGCGCTGCGGGCGGCGCTGCGCGGCGACTGCCACGTGCACTCGGACTGGTCCGACGGCGGCTCGCCGATCGAGGAGATGGCCCTGGCCGCGGCCGAGATCGGGCACGAGTACTTCGTGCTCACCGACCATTCGCCGCGGCTCACCGTGGCCCACGGGCTGACCGCCGACCGGCTGCGCCGCCAGCTCGACCACGTGGCGAAACTGAACGCGCAGCTGCCGGACGGCTTCCGGATCCTCACCGGCATCGAGGTGGACATCCTGGAGGACGGTTCGCTGGACCAGGAGGACGAGCTGCTCGCCCGGCTGGACGTGGTGGTCGGCTCGGTGCACAGCAAGCTGCGCGACGACTCGGCGCGGATGACCCGGCGGATGCTGGCCGCCATCGCCAACCCGCACCTGGACATCCTCGGGCACATGACCGGGCGCAAGGTCGCCGCGACAGGCGCGGGCGACGCCGCGCACCGGACCGTCCGGACCCGCCCGCCGAGCACGTTCGACCTGGAGAAGGTGCTGGCCGCGTGCGTCGAGCACGACAAGGCCGTGGAGATCAATTGCCGGCCGGACCGGCTCGACCCGCCGAAACGGATGCTGACCGTGGCGGTCGAGGCGGGCTGCCGGTTCAGCATCGACACCGACGCGCACGCCCCGGGCCAGCTGGACTGGCAGGGCTTCGGCTGCGAGCGGGCGGCGCTGTGCGGGGTGCCGGCCGATCGGGTGGTCAACACCTGGACCGCCGATCGCCTGCTGGAGTGGACGGCGTCGCACCGCTGAAATGGGACGACTCAGCCGGCCGGACATCCCATAGGGTCGGGCCGTGGGACGAATTGACGAACTCGCGAACCGATACGTCGACGCATGGGCCGAGCTCAACCCGACCGGCGCCACCGCCGTCGGCATCTCGGGTCACGACGACAAGACCGACGACCTCTCGCCGGAGGGCTTCGCGGCCCAGGCCGAGCTGGTCCGCCGTACGCTCAACGAACTCGACGGGCTGGAGCCCGAGCACGAGTCCGAGCAGGTCGCCAAGGACGCCATGGCGGAGCGGCTGGGTCTGGAGCTGGCCCGGTTCGACGCCGGTTACGCGGCCACCGACATCAACGTGATCTCCAGTGCCCTGCACGGGCTGCGGATGGCCTTCGACGTGATGCCGACCGAGGGCGAGACAGCGGTGGCCAACATCGCGGCCCGGCTGAACGGCCTGCCGCTCGCGCTCGAGCAGTACCGGCGCACCCTGCTGGAGGGGGCCGACCGCGGGGTGATCAGCGCCCGGGCTCAGCTGGTCGCGGTCGCCGAGCAGTGCGACGCGTGGACCGACCCGAGCCGGGACAACTTCTTCGCGGGGCTGGCCGGCCGGTTGCCGGCGTCCGGGGCGCTCGCCGCCGAGCTGAGCCGGGGCGCCGCCGCCGCGACCGCCGCGACCGCCGACTTCGGGCGTTTCCTGCGCGACGAGCTGGCCCCGCGCGGCCGGGACAAGGAGGCCGCCGGGCTGGAGCGGTACACCCTGGCCTCGCAGTACTTCCTCGGCGCCAAGGTGGACCTGCACGAGACGTACCTCTGGGGATTCGCCGAGCTGCACCGCCTGGAGCGGGAGATGCTCGCGGTCTCGGCGGTGATCGCCGGCCCGGGTGCCTCGATCGGGCTGGCCGTCGACACGCTGGACGCCGACCCGGCCCGCAACATCCCCGGCAAGGAGCAGTTCCGGGACTGGATGCAGGCGCTCTCCGACCGGGCGATCAGCGAGCTGAACGGCACCCACTTCGACATCGAGCCGCCGGCCCAGAAACTGGAGTGCTGCCTCACCCCGACCAGCGACGGCGGCATCTACTACACCGGTCCGAGCGAGGACTTCTCCCGGCCGGGCCGGATGTGGTGGGCGGTGCCGGAGGGTCAGGAGACGTTCTCCACCTGGCGGGAGGTGACAACCGTCTACCACGAGGGGGTGCCCGGCCATCACCTGCAGGTCAGCCAGACGCTGCTCCGGGCCGGCACGCTGAACCGCTGGCAGCGGCTGCTCTCCTGGTGTTCCGGGCACGGCGAGGGCTGGGCGCTGTACGCCGAGCGCCTGATGGACGAGCTCGGCTACCTCACCGATCCGGGCGACCGGCTCGGCATGCTGGACGGCCAGGCGCTCCGCGCGGCGCGGGTGATCGTCGACATCGGCATGCATCTCGAGCTGGAGATCCCGAAGGACAACCCGTTCGGCTTCCACCCGGGTGAGCGGTGGACTCCCGAGCTGGGCTGGGAGTTCCTGCGGGCACACACCCGGATGCAGGAGGACGTGCTGCGGTTCGAGTGGAAGCGGTACCTGGGGTGGCCGGGGCAGGCGCCGTCGTACAAGGTCGGCGAGCGGATCTGGCTGCAGGCGCGGGACGACGCGAAGCAGCGTCGCGGCAGTGACTTCGACCTCAAGACATTCCACCGCGACGCGCTCAATCTGGGCTCTCTCGGTCTTGACCCGCTTCGCAAAGCACTAAGCAGGATTTAAGTCAATCGGGTCTCTCCGTGCCGAAAACGGGACGGAGAGACCCTGCTTTTATGTCGCGATCCGGCCACGCTCGGTGACTTTCTGCCTTTCTGTGATTGGCAGACCACTTTCCGTGGGGCAGATCACTCCCAAGACGTAACGAATCCGAAGTAGAACTCATATTCACGTCTCCGCCACGATACGGATACCATCTGCGCGGCACGTGCCACTTCGCCGACGCCCCCACGCTGCTGGTACAGCGGGTTCGGCAGTGCTGCGTATCCCCCGATCAGCCGAGCGAACTCTGACCCTTGGAAAGGGGTTTCTTGAGGATTTCTCGGATAGATTGACCCAGATCGGTGCGCCCGCATGGCTACGTTCAGTAGCCCCCCAATGGCCCATCGCGTGTGTGCATGGCGGAGGACGAAAGCAATGTCAGTCTCGGTGAACAGCCGGCGAACCCGTTTACGCTCCGCCCTCGCGGTGGTGCTGACGGCTCTGGTCCTGCTGCCGGCCGCAGGCCTGTTCCTGCGGGTCCTGCAAGAGAACTCCAAGCAGCGCGACAACACCACGCTCGAGCAACAGGGCGTGGAGTACCTGACCGCCCTGTCGACGCTGGTCAGCGCGCTCGCCGAGTCGCAGTCCTCGGCACTGCAGGGTGTGGCCGCCGAGCCCGCCTCGGTGACCGCGGCCGTGTCCCGGGTGCAGGGTGTCGACGAGCGTCTCGGTGACGACCTGGAGACCAAGACCCGCTGGGCCGACCTCAAGGACAAGATCTCCAAGCTGCCCAAGGTCACCGGTACCGCGGAGCAGATCTTCGAGGCCCACGTCGAGGTCGCCGACCTGACGCTCGAGATGTACGACCTGGTCGCCGAGAACTCCACGCTGGCCCAGGACGACGACAACGACATCTGGTTCCTCCAGGAGGCGGTCACCGTCCGCATGCCGGAGTCGGTCACCGCGGTCAGCCGGATGAGCGACCTCGCGGCCATGGCCGCCGGCGCCAAGAAGGCGCAGAAGCAGCTCCTGACGGTCCGGTTCGGCTACCAGGCGCTCCAGGTGCAGGACAGCGTCGACGAGGTGACCGACAGCCTCCAGGAGGCGGTCGACAGCACCAACAGCGACACGCTCAGCGGCAACCTGGTGAGCAACCTGGACTCGTTCCGCCGTGGCATCGAGGCCGCCAACCGTGGTGCCAACCTGGGCGGCGGCGCACCCAACGCGTCGACCCTGGTGACCGCGCAGTCCACCCTGCAGACCGCGCTGAGCGCGCTGTCCGGCGTGGTGCTCAAGGAGATCGCCGGCCTGCTCGACGACCGGATGGACACCCTGAACTACAAGCGCATCGAGGCGTACGGCATGTTCGGCGTCGCCGTCGTGCTGATCGTGGTGGCCACCTTCTGGACCCGCGGCCGGGCTCGCGAGGTGCGGGCCGCCCTGGCCCAGCAGCCGGGCGAGGGCAGCCGCGACGTCTCGGTCCAGTCGGCCGGCTCGTACGACTCCACCTACGGCGACATCCCCAACTACGGCGGCGGGCGGGAGCGTACCGGTGCTCTTCGCTAAGTTCCGCATCCTGGGCAAACTCGCCCTGTTGGTGCTCGTACCGCTGCTGGGCGTCCTCGCCCTGACGGTGCCGATCATCTACAACCGTGTCTCCGCGGCGTCGACCGCGCAGGACACCTCGGACACCGTTCAGCTGGCCACCCGGGTGAGTACCGCGGTCCTGGAGCTCCAGGAGGAGCGCCTGCTGACGGTGGGCTACCTCCTGGGCCTGGTCCAGGAGCCGGACCTGGTGGTGCAGAGCGCCGAGGCCGCCGACAAGGTCGCCGAGCTGCTCAACGACGACGACCTGGAGCTGCCGCCGGCCCTGCGCCGGTCGATCGTGCTGGCCACCAAGCTGAACTCCACCCGGCAGAACGCGCTCAACAAGCTGGTCCAGCCGACCGACGTGGTCCAGGACTTCACCAACGTGATCACGCCGATGATCGACGGTCTGGCGCTATCCAGCCACGCCGACCTGACCACCAGCGTCGGCCAGCAGGTCTTCGCGCTGGAGCGCGCGATGCGCTCCGACGACCTGATCAGTCAGGCGTCGTGTTACCTGGCCACCGCCGCCGCGGTGAGCCGGGCGCCGAGCGCGAAGACGCGGGCCTCCGCGCCGCTGCTGCTGACGCTGTTCAGCAACACGTTCAGCGAGATCCAGTCGATCATCACGTCGTCGAAACCGTACTTCACCGACGGCCAGTACAAGCTCTACCTGAGCACCCAGGACGCGTTCCAGTCCCGGGTGGGCCCGGAGTTCACCGCCTCGCTGGCGACCAACCCGGCCCAGGCGCTGACCAGCCTCCGGATCAGGACGCTGTTCCCGTCGCTGAACTCCGTCATGGTGCTCGGTGGTTTCGTCGAGAAGCGCGTGGCGAAGGACGTGGACGTCGCGGTGAACGACAACCGCGCCAGCGCCATCCAGCAGGCCCTGTTCGTCGGTGGTGGCGCGCTGCTGCTGCTGATCCTGGTGGTCACGCTCTCGATCTTCATGGCCCGCGCCGTCGCCCGGCCGCTGCGCCGTCTGACCGTCTCCGCCGACCGGATCGCCCGCGCGGCCGAGGCCGAGCTCGAGCGCGTCGCCGACGACGAGGCCGAGGCCCAGGTCCGCCCGATCCGACTGGACCCGGTCGACGTCGAGGCCCAGGACGAGATCGGTGACCTGGCCCGCGCGTTCGACCGCGTGCAGACTACCGCCGCCCGGCTGGTGGAACGCCAGGTGCTCGGCCGCCGTAACGTCGCCCAGATGTTCGGGCACGTCGGCCGGCGTACGCAGAACCTGGTCGGCCGCCAGCTGTCCCTGATCGACTCCCTGGAGCGCCGGGAGACCGACAGCGACCGCCTCCGCGAGCTGTACCGGCTGGACCACATGTCCAGCCGTCTGCGCCGGAACGCGTCCGCGCTGGTCGTGCTCTCCGGTAGCGCCGGCTCGAACGAGCACATGGCGCCGCTGCCGCTCTCCGACGTCGTCCGTCTCGCCCTCGGTGAGATCGAGGACTACACCCGTGTCGACGTGGAGGTGCCCGAGGAGATCGTGGTGGTGCCGGCCGTCCTGGCCGACCTCACCCTGCTCCTCGCCGAGCTGCTGGAGAACGCCACCACGTTCTCCCCGCCGCACACCAACGTCACGGTCTCGGCCGAGGAACTGCGTGGCGGCGCCCGCCTGGCGATCATCGACCACGGCCTCGGTCTGGCACCGGAGCGGCTGGCCGAGGAGAACGCCCGGCTGACCCGCCGTGAGCGACTGGACCTGGCGCCCACCGAGGTGCTCGGCCTGTTCGTGGTCGGCCGGCTGGCCCGCCGGCACGGCATCGAGGTGACCCTCACCGACACCCCGGACGGCGGTCTGACGGCCTGGATCGACCTCAGCCCGCAGCACCTGATCGCCCGGGTGGAGAGCCTGGCCCCGGCCGGGGTGCAGCCGCCGCCGGCGGTTCCGGCGCCGGCCGCGATGCCGCAGATCCCGGCGCAGCGCGAGCCGATGGCCGTGCCGGCCAACGGCGCCCTCCGGGGCAACACCGCCGAGGTGGCGATCGCCAGCACCGCGGTTCGTACCGTCCCGGGCAGCCAGCAGCCGTTCGACCCGAACGTGCTGAACCGGGCCACCCAGACGCTGGAGTCGGTCCCGTCCTGGAACGCGTTCGGCGGCGCGCCGGCGCCGGCCGTCGAGGACCCGTACGCCGGCCAGCCGGTGTACGACGCCGAGCCGGTGTACTCGCCGGGGATCGCGTACCAGGAGCCGGTGTACCAGGAGCCGGTCCCGTCGCTCAGCTACAACAGCGGCATCCCGGTCGCCGGCCGGGTGCCGAGCGCGCTGCCCGAGCTGCCGGCCGCCGGCCAGCCCGCCTGGGGCAACGAGCCGGCCCTGCCGGCCGGACCGGGCTGGAACACCCCGCAGCCGTCCGAGACCGCCTGGAACGTCCCGGCCCCGGCCGAGACCTCGTGGAACGCGCCGGCCCCGGCTGCCGAGGCCGCGTCGCAGTGGAACACCCCGGCTCCGGCCGAGAGCACGAGCACCTGGAACACCCCGGCCCCGGCCGAGAACCACTGGAACACTCCGCAGCCGGCCGAGCCGGTCTGGAACACCCCGGCCCCGGCCGTGGAGGCACCCATGGCTTCGGCCGGCAACTCGGGCTACTCGGCGCCGGCCCCGGAGCCGACCGCTCCGGAGCCGGTCGTCACCCCGCGGAACGGCGGCAACAAGCCGCTGCGCCGCCGGGTGCCGGGCAGCCAGCTCCCCATGGAGACCGGCCCGAAGCAGCACGCCGCGGCGCCGTCGCAGGACGACGCCCTGGCCGCCCGGGCCGCCTTCGACGCGTTCGAGGCAGGGGTCAGCCGGGCTCACGAGACCAGCACGTCGCTGCCGGCCCCGGACTTCGTGAACGGCCAGTGGACCATGCCGGCCTCGATGCCCGACCTGCCCGCGCCGCAGTGGAACGTGCCGGCCCCGGCCGCCGAGGCCGCACCGCAGTGGAACAACACGCCGGCCCCCGAGGCCGCACCGCAATGGAACAACCCGGCTCCGGCGCAGCAGTGGGACGCCCCCGCCGCGACGCCGCCGCCCCCGCCGTCCAACGGTGGTGGCTTGACTCGCCGCGTGCCAGGGGCAACCCTGCCGCGTGACGAGCCGCACCAGCCGATCCTTCCGCCCGCGCCGGTGCAGATGGATCCGGAGCAGGCCCGAGCCCTGATGGATCAGTTCGAGTACGGCGTCGCACTCGCACTGAATGAAACTCAGCCACAACCCGAGGGACAACCGCGATGACTTCCCCATACCCCACCGCGCAAAGTCAGCTCAGCGCCGAAGCCAAAACCTTCAACTGGCTGCTGGACTCCTTCACGTCCGGAACAGCGGGCGTGATCGAAGCCATCGCGGTCTCCTCGGACGGCCTCCTGATGGCCATGTCCGCGATCAAGGACCGGCCGAACGCCGAGCGTCTCGCGGCCGTCGTCTCCGGTCTCACCAGCCTGGCCGGCGGCGCCGCGAGCTGGTACCGGCTGGGCGCCCTGAACCGGGTCATCATCGACATGGCCGACGGCTACCTGCTGGTCACCGCGATCAGCGCCGGCTCGGTGCTCGGCGTGATCGCCGACCGGACCGCGAACCTGGGCACCCTGGCGTACGAGATGACGCTCTTCGCCACCCGGGCCGGTGGCGCCCTGAGCCCGCGCCTGATCGCCGAGCTGAAGAACGCCGTCCAGCAATGACGTACCCGGACCCCGCCGACGAACCGGTACCTCCGGCGCGCTCCGGAGTCCGGCCCTTCCTGCAATCCGGTCCCAAGCACTCGGCCGGTGGTTACACCCCTACCGGGGAACAGCCGCCGGTCGAGCAAGGACAGTCCAACACTCTGCGCCCGTTCGTCATCACGGCGGGCCGCACCGATGGAGGCGATCCCGACATCGGTATGGAGACTCAGGTGGCGGTGGTGCATGGCGCGCCGCCGTCCCGGCTCTCACCGGAAACCAGGGCGATCGTGTCTCTCCTCGAGGAGAGCCCGATTTCGGTAGCCGAGATCTCCGCACGCCTTCGCCTGCACCTGGGCGTCTGCCAGATTCTCGTCGGTGACCTGCGGGCCGCCGGCCAGGTGGACGTGCAAGGGCGCGAAAACGACACCCCTGACCCCGAGACCATCATGCGAGTGATCCGTGGACTTCGATCCATCAGCTAACCGCGTCGTCGGCACCGCGCGCATACCCGGCGCGCCCGCGCCCAAGAAGGCGCCGGTTCCGGTCAAGATCATCGTGGCCGGCGGCTTCGGGGTGGGCAAGACGACGACCGTCGGCGCCATCTCGGAGATCTCGCCGCTGACCACCGAGGCCGAGATGACCTCGGAGTCGATCGGCATCGACAACGTCGGCCAGGCCACCACGAAGACCACCACCACCATCGCGATGGACTTCGGCGTCCTGACCATCGATCAGACGCTGAAGCTCTACATCTTCGGCACGCCGGGCCAGACCCGGTTCGCCTTCATGTGGGACGACCTGGTGAAGGGCGCCCTCGGCGCGCTGGTCGTGGTGGACACCAACCGCATCGACGACTGCTACCCGGCGGTCGACTACTTCGAGCGCGCCGGTCTGCCGTTCGTGGTCGGTGTCAACACCTTCAACGGGCAGATGGGATACAGCCTCGACGAGGTGCGCTGGGCGCTCGCGGTCCGCGAGGACGTCCCGGTCATCTCGTACGACGCCCGGTTCCGCGCGTCCGTCCGGGACGCCCTGCTGGTCGTTCTCGATCAGGCGCTGGACAAGGCGATCCGGATGAAGGCCTGATCCGTATCCCGTCATAGGGTGTGCGGCGAGTCGCCCGGTTCACAGGCATTCCCAAACGTGCCCGTGGGAGGGCACAGTGGGGTACCGGGCGGCCGCGCGAACGAAGAGGACGGTGACCGTGCGAGGCGGACTGGACGACGCGCTCGACAAGCTTGCTCGTCGCGACGAGCTGCGGCGGCGCGCGACCGGTGAGAGTCCGGCGACACCTCCCGCCGTGACCGAGCTGGTCGAGGCGATCGCCGCGGTGGTCGCCAAGCATCCGAGCCTGGCCGTCACGGTCGGGGTCGAGGGTGTCGGCGACCCGGTGCTGCTCCAGTTCGCCTTCGCCGGCGGCACGGTGCAGGTCAGGGCGGACCGCCCGTCGGCCGACCGGCCGCCGGCGGCGGCGCCGGGCCGGATGCACGCCGACTTCGAGATCCACGTCGAGGATCCGGAGCCACCACCGCGCGGCAGCCACGACGACCAGGACCGGTTCGGCCCCACGGACTACGACTACGCCGGGCCGCCCGCCGCGGAGCGGCCGTTCGTGGCGCCGCAGTCCCCGCCCCCGCCGCCGGCCGCCTATGCGCCGCCGCCGGTGCCCCCGTTCACTCCCCCCGCGTCGCACGCCGAGCCGGCCGCGCTCCACGAGCCGGTGTTCCACGAGCCCGCGTTCCAGGAGCCGGTGTTCCATGAGCCCGCGTTCCAGGAGCCGGTGTTCCATGAGCCCGCGTTCCAGGAGCCGGTGTTCCATGAGCCCGCGTTCCAGGAGCCAACGTTCCAGGAGCCGGTGCAGCTGCCGTACCAGGAGCCGGTCCCGTTCCAGGCCGGCCCGGCGGAGGAGACCGAGCTGGCCGCCCGCCGCCTCGCCGCGATGTTGCGGGACAACCCCACCCTGCTCGACGACACCCAGGCTTAGCCCATCGGGCACGGAAAGCGGTCGCTTACGGCGGCCGCTTTTTCGTACGCCATGAGCACGTTCTGTAATCGCTCCGCCACGCCGCGTCAACTACTCTCCGCAGTCTCCTGATCACCCCAGGAATTCACTTCCGACCCTGCCGAAACGGGCAATCCGCGCCGGGTTTCGCCGGGTCCGAGCCGTCTGAGTTGTCTGACATGGCCCTTTCGGCCGGTTCACACAGCCGCCCGGACCGCATTCCTTGGATGACGCTGAGTAGCGCCGTAATGTCCTATTACGTCCAAGAGCGTGGGTCATCAAGCTCCTGGAATCTCACCAACAGTGACAGGATTGGGGGGATGCGATGTCGGCATCGGACGGGTGGCTCCTCGCGGTAACCGGCTATGCGGTCCTGCTGGCCTGGCCGCTCTCCACGGTGATCCTGGTCTGGTTCGCGGTCCGCTACGTCGGCACGCACCGTGCGCGGGTCGTCAACAAGGCCCTGGCCAGCGGCGACGGCAAGCCCGAGCACTTCTGGATCATCGTGCCGGCGCTCAACGAGGAGGCCGTGGTCGCCAACACCGTGAACGCGGCGCTGGGCCTGCGCGGCGCCGCCGGCACGCTGGCCCGGGTCCTGGTCGTCGACGACGGCTCGGACGACCGGACGCCCGAGGTCCTGGCCGCCATCGACCACCCCCGCCTGCACGTGATGCGCCGCGAGCTGCCCGAGGCCCGGCAGGGCAAGGGCGAGGCGCTGAACGCCGCCTACCGCTACATCGCCCGGCTCTCCGCCGAGCAGGGCATCCCGGCCGGCCGGGTGGTGCTCGGCATCATCGACGGCGACGGCCAGGGCAGCGACAACATCCTGGTCGAGGTCGGCCGGCTGATGGGCGACACCCGGGTCGGCGCGGTCCAGGTGCAGGTCCGGATCCGCAACCGCAACAAGCTGCTCGGCGCGGTGCAGGACCTGGAGTTCGGCGCGATCGTGGACGCCTGCCAGAACATGCGGGACGCGCTGAACACCGTGGGCCTCGGCGGCAACGGCCAGTTCAGCCGGCTCTCCACGCTGATCGCCCTGGGCAGCGCCCCGTGGTCGAGCTGCCTGGTCGAGGACATGGAGCTGGGCCTGCGGATGCACCTGCAGGGCGTGTCGATCCGCTACACCTCGCGCGCCTCGGTCACCCAGCAGGCGGTGGTGGACATCAAGCGGCTCACCCGGCAGCGCACCCGCTGGGCGCAGGGCAACCTGCAGTGCGCGCGCTACCTCGGCTCGCTCTTCTCCTCCGGCAACATCACCCGCGGCTCGCTGGTGGAGATCCTGCACTACCTGGTCTCGCCGTGGGCCAACGCGATCGTCGCGGTGCTGCTCTCGCTGACCGGAACTCTGGGCGCGCTGGGCCTCATGATCGGGCATCCGCTGCCGATTCTGCCCACCTGGTGGCACCTCGCCCTGAGCCTCGGCGTCTGGGTGGTGGTGACCACGTTCCCGGGTCTGGTCTGGGTGCTCGTGCACCGGGTCAAGCGCGGGGACGAGTCGACGGGCCGGATGCTGCTCGCCGCCCTGGCCTACCCGGCCTTCCTGCTCCTCGGCCTGACCGCCACCTACCGGGCGCTGGGCCGGCAGCTGACCGGCCAGCAGGCCTGGGCCAAGACCGAACGGCTCGTCGAGGAGCCGCTGGTCCTGCAGACCGCCTGATCCCGCGGGCACGCTCCACCCCCTGCTCCGCCCCTCTCCCTGGTGTGAAGGAAGGCTCCCCCTTGTCCCTTCGCGAAGTCCACCTCATCGGCGGCACCCGGCCGGAAGCCGTCAAGCTCGCCCCGGTCGCCATCGCCTTCCGCGAGGCCGGTCTGCTCGAGCCGATCCTGCTGGCCAGCGGCCAGCACCCGACCATGGTCACCCAGGCCCTCGCCGCGTTCGGCCTGGAGCCGGACATCACCCTCACCGTGGAGCGCGCCTCCGGCACCCAGGCCGAGCTGCTCACCGCCATGATCCAGCAGCTCGACGAGCTGTGGTCGGTACGCACCCCGGCCGCCGTGATCGTCCAGGGCGACACCACCACCAGCCTGGCCGGTGCGCTGGCCGCGTTCTGGCGGCGGATCCCGGTCGTGCACCTGGAGGCCGGGTTGCGCTCCGGTGACCTCGACTCGCCGTTCCCCGAGGAGGGCAACCGACGGCTGGTCGCCCAGGTGGCCGCGCTGCACCTGGCGCCGACGCCGCTGGCCGCGATGAACCTGCTGGACGAGAAGATCCCGGCGAGCGACGTGCTGGTCACCGGTAACACGGTGGTGGACGCGACGCTGTCGGTGGCGGCGCGCAGGTTGCCGTACGAAAATCTCGCCGTCGCCGACGCGCGGGCCGCGGCCACCGGCCGTCTCGTGCTGGTCACCGCGCACCGCCGGGAGTCCTGGGGTGAGCCGCTGGACCGGATCCTGGGCGCCGTCAAGGAGCTGATCGCCAGGTACCCGGACATCGACGTGGTGCTGCCCAGCCACCCCAACCCAGCGGTCCGCGCGCAGGTGGACGCGGCGCTGGCCGGGGTGGAGCGGGTCACCGTCACCGATCCGCTGCCCTACCCGGACCTGGCCCGGCTGCTCTCCGAGGCCTACCTGGTGCTCACCGACTCGGGCGGGATCCAGGAGGAGGCGCCGTCGTTCGGCGTCCCGGCCCTGGTGCTGCGGGACGTCACCGAGCGCGTCGAGTCGCTGCACGCCGGCTGCGCCAAGCTGGTCGGCTCCGACCCCGACATGATCGTCACGGAGGCGTCCGCGCTGCTGGACAGCCGGATCCGCCGGGACGCGATGACCGCCGGCGGCAATCCGTACGGTGACGGCCGCGCCGCCCAGCGCACCGCCCAGGCGACCGCCGCCCTGCTCGGCCTCGCCCCCGCACCCGAAGCCATGCCCGTCCAGCAGTCCGCCGAGATCGGAGCCGTCGCCTGATGCGCACCTCGAAGGTCACCCGACGCACCCTGCTCGCCGGTGGCGGGGCGGCTGCCGTCGCCGCCGCTGTCGGGCTGAACACCGTGGAGGCCGACGCCTCCGTGCCCCTGCCGGTCATCAGCACGCTGACCACCCGGACCGGCAAGGCCGCACCCGGCGCCGGCTCGGCCAAGACCCTGATCCTGTACGACACCACCGGCGACTACGGCTGGCTCGGCGAGGTCTACGCCACCCAGACGGCGAACCTGGCCTCGCACTTCGGCAGCTGGGCGGCCGCGCCGGTGGGCCGGTACAAGGCCGGCGACCTGAACGCGTACACCGCGGTGATCTACCTGGGCTCGACCTACGACGAGCCACTGCCGGACGCGTTCCTGACCGACGTGCTGGCCACCACCAAGCCGGTGACCTGGGTCTACGACAACATCTGGCAGCTGGCCGCGAAGGCCGGCTTCACCGACCGGTACGGCTTCGCCAGCGGCACCTTCGACCTGGCCGAGGTGACCGAGGTCGGTTACAAGGGCCGGAAGCTGACCCGGAGCAGCGACAACCGGGCCGGCATCATGAACCTGCCGATCAGCGACACCACCAAGGTGCGCACGCTGGCCACCGCGGTCCGCGCGGACAGCACCGGCTTCCCGTGGGCGGTGAGGTCGGGGAACCTCACCTACATCGGCGAGATCCCGTTCTCCTACGTCACCCACGACGACCGCTACCTGATCTTCGCGGACCTGATGTTCGACGCCGTGGGCAGCACCGCGCCGGAGCGGCACCGTGCCCTGATCCGGATCGAGGACGTCGGACCGGACGCCGACCCGGAGCAGCTCAAGGCGGTCGCCGACTTCCTGGCGGCGGAGAAGGTGCCGTTCAGCGTCGCCGTCTATCCGCGCTTCCGGGATCCGAAGGGCACCCAGAACGACGGCAAGGCGCAGGACTACACCCTGGCGGCCCGGCCGAAGGTGGTCGCCGCGCTCAAGTACATGCAGGCCAAGGGCGGCACGCTGGTCATGCACGGGTACACCCACCAGTACGGCTCGGTGGCGAACCCGTACGACGGGGTGAGCGCGAACGACTTCGAGTTCTTCCGGGCACACGTCGACGCGAACGACAGCGTGATCTACGACGGGCCGGTGGCCGAGGACTCCGCGGCCTGGGCCACCGCCCGGATGATCGCGTCCGGTGCCATCTTCGTGGCCACCGGCCTGGGCGCTCCGAAGATCTTCGAGTTCCCGCACTACGCGGCCAGCCCGATCGACTACCAGGCGGTGCACACCCTGTTCGGCAAGCGGTACGACCGGGGCCTGTACTTCCCCGGCGTGCTGACCGGCGGCAGGTACGACTTCCCCCGCCAGTTCGGGCAGTTCTTCCCGTACACGGTGCGCGACGTGTACGGCTCGGTGGTGGTGCCGGAGAACATCGGCAACGTGGAGACCGAGCCGTTCAACAACCACCCGGTCCGGCTGCCCGCCGACATCGTCGCGTCGGCCGAACGCAACCTGGTGGTCCGGGACGGCGTGGCGAGCTGCTTCTACCACGCCTACCTCGGCACCGATCACCTGACGGACCTGATCGGCGGGATCAAGGGCCTCGGCTACTCCTTCGTGAGTGCCGAGACCATGCTCAACGGCTGATCAGCCGACATTTCGCGAGGCCGCCGCCCGGGGTCGGGCGGCGGCCTCCGGCGTACCATCACGGAGGAGACGAACGTGGACGTAGTGGACTTCTGGGTGCGGTCCTGGACCTCGGACGACCCGGCCGCGGCCCGCAAGGTGCTCACCCCCGACGTCGAGACCGAGTGGAACCTGGACGCCCCGGTCGACGACGAGGAACTGCTGCAGGTGCTGCACCGGATCGCCGCCTTCGCGGACCGCGTCGAGGTGGCCGCCCGCACCGACGCGCTGGACGGCGCCGCTGTGGTCTACGACCTGGTCGCCCCGTTCGGCACCGCCCGGCTGGTCGAGTTCCTCGCCGTCGAGAACGACACCATCACCGAGGTCCGCCACGTCTACGACACCACCGCCATCGACCGCTACTTCCCCGGCCTCTACGCCAACTAGCCCGTCAAGATCAGTCTCGGCTGGCCGTGACGGTGGTATCCGGGGCGCCGACACCACCCTGAGCACCAGCCGCAAGAACCCGGCTGGCCGCGACGGTGGCATCCAGGGCGCCGACACCACCCTGAGCACCAGCCGCAAGGTCCTGACTCGCCGCCCCGTGATGGCTAGCCGGCGGGGGTCGGCAACGCCCGCTCGAGCAGCGCGAACAGCGCCTCCCAGTGCCGCCGCTCGGCCCCCTCGTGATACATCGCCGTATCGGACATGGTGAACCCGTGCGGCGCTCCCTCGTACAGCTCCGACGTATAGGTCACCCCGGCCTCGCGCAACGCACTCTCCAGCGTCGCGATGTGCTCCGGCGTCATCGACCCGTCATTGTCCGCGTGTCCGAAATAGACCTCGCCGGTGATCGCGCCGACCCCCCGGTGCGGGCTGTCCGGGCCGTCGGCCACCACCCGGCCGGCGTGGAAGCTGGCCAGCACCGCGAGCCGGTCCGGCAGCGCGGAGATCGCGATCAGGGCGTTCCGCCCGCCCATGCAGTAGCCGACGATCCCGGCCGGTCCGGCCGCCACGCCCTCCTGAGCGGCCAGAAAGTCCAGGTAAGCGGCGGTGTCGGCGATCAGCCGCGGCGGGGTGAGCGCCTGCATCATCGGCATCAGCCGGCCGAACGCCGCGCCGCGCTTGTCCGCGTCGATCAGCTCGTCCGGCTCCACCAGCGGGCTGCGCCGGCTGCGGTACAGGATGTTGGGGACCAGGACCGCGTACCCCCGCTCGGCGATCCGGTCGGCCATCTCGCGCAGTCGCGGCCGGAGGCCGAAGGCGTCCATGAACATCAGGATCCCGGGGTACGGCCCGGGCCCGTCCGGCGTCACGAGGTACGCGTCGGCCGTCCCGTCCGCGGCCGGTACATCGACCGAAGCCTGCCGCATCTCCGTCTCCTCTGCCCCATTCGTCATGATCGGGGCGACCCTAGCATCGGCTGACGGTTTTGCCGCCGGAACGTCGTATTCTCATCCGCATGGCCACCCGGCTGCGTGCGGATGCCCGCCGAAATCGAGCGGCCCTGCTCACCGCAGCCCGCGAGGTCTTCGCGGAGCAGGGCCTGGACGCGTCGCTGGACGAGATCGCCCGGCGTGCCGGGGTCGGCAACGCCACCCTCTACCGCCGCTTCCCCAGCCGCCGGCACCTGATCGCCGAGGTCTTCGCCGCCCACATGACGGCCGCGGTCCGCCTCGCCGACCAGGCGCTGGAGCACCCCGACCCGTGGGCCGCGTTCGTCGGCTACCTGACCCGGGTCTGCGAGCTGCAGGCGACCGACCGGGGTCTGGCCGAGCTGCTGGTCACCAGCGCCTTCGACGACGACGAGCGGCTGTCCGCGCTGCGGGCCGCCGCCCAGCAGCGCGCGGTGGACGTGCTGCTCCGGGCGCAGCGGGCCGGCCGGCTGCGCGGCGACTTCACCCGGCACGACCTCTGGCTGGTGATGATGGCGAACGCCGGGGTCAACCGGCACGCCACCGACCCGAACGCCTGGCGCCGTCAGTTGTCCCTGCTCCTGGGCGGTCTGGCGACTCGGTAACCGGCCGGTCACGGTGCGGCTTTTAAGGATGTTTAAGGCTTGCGCCGGAGACCCTTAAGACGGCTTCGACGAACAATCGCTGACGTCCCGTTCCCGGTGATTGATCGGAGCCTCCCATGCAACGCAGCCGTCTGCGGCTCGCCATCTACTCGTCCGCCGCGGTGCTCGCGGTCGGCGGCGGCATCGGCGCGGCGGTCGCTGCCACCACCGGCGAGACCGGCGGCCTGAGCGCCTCGTTCGCCAAGGACAGCGACTGGGGCGCCGGATACCAGGCGCACTACACGATCAAGAACGGCTCGAGCGCCGAGGTGAACGGCTGGGAGCTGGTCTTCGGCCTGCCGAGCACCGCGAAGCTGAGCACGTCGTGGGATGCCACGGTGACCACCGCCGGCAGCACCGAGACGGCGAAGAACGCCGCGTGGAACGGCACCATCCCGGCCGGCGGCTCGATCTCCTTCGGCTTCGTGGTCAACGGCAAGGGCGACCCGACGAGCTGCACCATCAACGGCGTGTCCTGCACCGCCGGCGGCGCGACAGCGGCACCCACCGCCACCGCGACGGCCACCAAGCCGCCGACCACCAAGCCCACCGCGACCGCCACGGCGACCGCGACGAAGACCGCGACGGCCGCGCCGACCGCCACCCGCACCACGACCGCCGCACCGACCGCGACGGCCACCTCGACCAGCGGCTCCGGCTCGGGCGGCGGCGTGCTGGTCGCCCCGTACGTCGACATGGGTGTGCTGTCCAACGGCGGCACGCTCGCCTCGCTGGCCGACGGTGGCAACGTCAAGTCGTTCAGCCTGGCGTTCGTCACCGCCTCCGGCTGCAAGGCCAGCTGGTTCGGCGCGTTCGACCCGCGGCAGAAGCAGTTCGCCGACCAGATCGGTGCGATCCGCGCGGCCGGCGGCGACGTGAAGGTCTCCTTCGGCGGCGCGACGGGCGTCGAGCTCGCCCAGGCCTGCACCTCGGCCACCGCCCTGCAGGCCGAGTACCAGGCGGTTGTCGACGCCTACGACCTGAAGTACATCGACCTGGACATCGAGGGTGCGGCCTCGGCCGACACCGCCTCGATCGACCGCCGCTCGACGGCGCTCGCCGCGCTGCAGAAGGCGAACCCGGGCCTGAAGATCTCGCTGACCCTGCCGGTGCTGCCGGAGGGCCTGACCGCTGACGGCCTGAACGTGGTCAAGTCGGCCAAGAACGCCGGCGTGGACCTGGACCTGGTCAACATCATGGCGATGGACTACGGCCGCTCCGCCCAGGACTACGGTGACCTGGCGATCCAGGCGGTCAAGTCCACGAAGGACCAGATCAAGGCGCTTTACGGCAACTCCGACGCGGCGGCCTTCAAGATGGTCGGCGTCACCCCGATGATCGGCAAGAACGACGACAGCGGCACCTTCACCCAGAGCGACGCCAAGGACCTGGTCGCGTTCGCCAACGCGAACCACCTCGGCTTCGTCTCCTTCTGGGAGATGCAGCGGGACAAGAACGCCTGCCAGGGCGCGCTGTTCCAGTGCACCAACGTCAGCCAGACCGCCTTCGAGTTCTCCAAGATCTTCGCCGGCTTCAAGGGCTGACAAACCATTTCGCGTACGCCGTGAGCACGGTCCCCGGGGCCGTGCTCACGGCGTACCCAAATCCGGTGTTGATCGGGAAGGTCAGGCGAAGCCGCGGCCGGCCTCGGCGAGCGACTCGCCGGCCAGGTCCCAGTAACCGATGTCCGGGCGGCGCTCCAGCCAGACGTTGAGCGAGATCCGCAGCACCGACAGGAACATCCCGGCGATCAGCTGGGACCGCAGCCCGAGCGGATCGGCCGGGCCCAGCCGCAGCGCCACCTCGGCGGCCATCTCCCGCTCCAGCGCGGCGAACGTCTGCACCTGCGCGGCCGCCAGCGACGGGTGCCGGCGCACCATCCGGTTCCGGGTCATCCACTCCGGGTCGAGATCGCCGAGCCCCCGGTAGAACACCTCGGCCGCCGCGCTCAGCGCCGCCCACGGCGACTCGCTCGCCGGTCGTTGCCGGACCAGCCCGGCCAGCTGCCGCATCCGCTGCAGGTCGCCGTAGAAGAGCGCCTCCTCCTTGTTGGCGAAGTAGTTCGAGAACGTCCGCCGGGAGACGCCCGCCTCGTCCGCGATCGCCTCGACCGTCACCTTGTCCGGACCATGCTCGAACGCCAGCCGCAGGGCCGCCTCGTGCAGCGCCTGCCGGGTGGCCGCTTTCTTGCGTTCGCGCAGCCCCGGCTCCGGCTCGGAGGTGGTGTCGGTCATGCGATGAAGGGTAACGGCGACGTACATCACTTCCCAGTGAGAAAGTTTGCCCACCGGGCAAACGCTGCCGATAGTTGTATTGAGCAACCAATACGAAAGGGGCAGCGCGGATGAGCACTCCGACCACGAGTCGCGGCGAACCCGGAGCCATGTCACACCGCGAGATCCTGGAGGCCCTCTCCGGCCTGCTGCTCGTGCTCTTCGTCGCGATGTCCAGCTCGACCATCGTCTCCACCGCGCTGCCGACCATCATCGGCGACCTCAACGGTTCGCAGACCCAGTACACCTGGGTGGTCACCGCGACCCTGCTCACCGCCACCGCGTCCACCCCGATCTGGGGCAAGCTCGCCGACCTGTACAGCAAGAAGCTGCTCGTGCAGGCATCGATCGTGGTGTTCGTGCTCGGCTCGATGCTGGCCGGCCTCACCCAGAACACCGAGCAGCTGATCGCCGCCCGGGCCTTCCAGGGACTCGGCATGGGCGGCGTGCAGGCGCTGGTCCAGGTGGCCATCGCGGCGATGATCCCGCCCCGCGAGCGCGGCCGGTACAACGGCTACCTCGGCGGCGTGATGGGCCTGGCCACCGTCGCCGGACCGCTGCTCGGTGGCGTGATCGTCGACTCCTGGCTGGGCTGGCGCTGGTGCTTCTTCGTCGGCGTCCCGATCGCGGTCGTCGCCCTGGTGGTGCTGCAGAAGACCCTGCACCTGCCGGTCCTGCGCCGCGACAACGTGAAGATCGACTACCTCGGCGCCACCCTCATCGCGGCCGGCGTCAGCGTCATCCTGGTCTGGGTCTCGTTCGTCGACGACTCGTTCGCCTGGCTCTCCTGGCAGACCTTCGCCATGGTCGGCGGCGGCGTCGCCCTGCTCGCGCTGGCCACGTTCGTCGAGTCCCGGGCCGCCGAGCCGGTGGTCCCGCTGCCGATCGTCCGCCAGCGCACCACCGCCCTGTCCATCCTGGGCAGCCTCGCGGTCGGCATGGCCATGTTCGGCGGCTCGGTCTTCCTCGGGCAGTACTTCCAGATCGGCCGCGGCTACAGCCCGACCGAGGCCGGCCTGCTCACCATCCCGATGATGTTCGGCCTGGCCTTCGCCTCGACGGTGGCCGGCCGGCTGATCACCAAGAGCGGCAACATCAAGCCGTACGTGGTGGCCGGCACGATCATCCTGGTGCTCGGCTTCGCCGGGCTCTCGGTCCTCGACCACGACACCCCGCTCTGGTACATCGGCATCGCGATGTTCCTGGTCGGCGCGGGCGTCGGCATGTCGATGCAGAACCTGGTCCTGGCCGTACAGAACACCGTGGCGCTCCGGGACATCGGCGCGGCCAGCTCGACGGTGGCGTTCTTCCGCTCGCTGGGCGGCACCATCGGCGTCTCGGTGCTCGGCGCGGTCCTGGCCCGCCGGGTCGCCGACTCGATGACCGACCAGCTCGCCGCCCTCGGCGTGCACGCCACCGGCGACTCGAACGTCAGCGCCCTCAACCTGGGCAGCCTGCCGCCGGCCATCCAGCACATCGTGCGGGTCTCCTACGGCGACGCGACCGGCCACATCTTCCTGATCTCGATGGGGATCGCGGTGGTCGGCGTGCTCGCCGCCCTGCTGATGAAGCCGACCAAGCTGCGCAGCACTGTCGACCTGGGCACCGCGACGGAGCCGGAACCGGCCCTGGCCGGTGCCGGCAAGTAACACCGCTGACGGAAAAGGGGCGCCCCGGTCCAGGGGCGCCCCTTTTTCGCGACCGGGATCACGTCCACGAATCCGTAATCTTCCGTTGACGCAGCGCTAACCTCGGATCACGGAGAGCTGATCACCGGTCTGCCGCGGTTTTCCTCATCCCCGGCACGCCGCGACCGATCTGTCCGGCCGCTGCGGAGAGGAGCACCGGGTTGAACGAGCGCGAGATGGACGCCGAGACGCTGTCCGCTGTCCTCCTCAAGATCGAGGACCGGCGGTCCTGGGATGCCCGGGCCGAGCTGGCCCGGACGCTGGAGATCGAGCGCGCCGCCCTGGCCCTGGGCGACGAGCTGATCGCCGCCCGCGCCCGGCTCTGCCAGATCAACATGCGGATGCGCTCCGGAGACGTGACGGCCGCCGCCGAGCAGATCTGGCACGTGCATCAGTGGGCCATGGAGCACGACGCCCGTCAGCTGCTGGCCCGCACCCACCTGGTCTGGTCCGCCATCCACCTGCACCTCGGTGACGCCGAGCAGGGCCTGGAGCACGCCGTCCTGGCCGTCGAGCTGCTCGACGACGACGCCACCGACCACATGCGGGTCTGGCACCGCACCAAGCTCGCCGACGCGCTCTACTTCGCCGGCGACATGGACGCCGCCCGGATCCGTTACGCGCAGGCCGAGGAGCTGGCCGTGCACCTCGGCTCGCCGGCCCTGCTCTGCCTGCTGAACAACTACGCCTACGTCGAGGCCAGTCTCGGCAACCAGGCACTCGCCGAGGAGGTCACCGAGCGCCTCCAGCAGCTGTCCGCCGAGTGGGGGATCCCGCTGGAGCCGGCGTTCCTGGACACGATCGGGGCGATCCAGGTCAGCAACGGGCACTACGCGGCCGCCGCCGAGACCATGCGCCTCTGCCTGGAACGGCACACCGAGGGCAAGTGGGACGACGCCAACGACATGGCGCAGTACCTGGTCACCCTGGCGCAGGCGCAGCGCGGCCTGGGTGAGTTCGCCGCCGCCCAGGACAGCCTCGACGAGTCCCGCCGGCAGTGCGTCGAGCGCGATCTCGGGGAGTCGCTGGTCCGGGTCCACCAGGAGCAGGCCGAGCTGCACGCGGCCCGGGGCGACTTCCGGGCCGCCTTCGAGGCGCACAAGACCTTCTTCGAGGTGCACCACCAGCAACAGTCGCTGCAGCGGGAGGCACGCTCGCGTACCCGGCAGGCGATGTTCGAGACCGCCGAGGCGCGGCAGGAGGCCGAGCGGTTCCGGGAGCAGGCCCGCCGCGATCCGCTCACCGGCCTGCTCAACAGGCGTTATGTTGACGAGCGCCTGCCCAGCCTGATCCACACCGACCCGGAGCTCACCGTGGCCCTGGTCGACCTGGACCACTTCAAGCAGATCAACGACCAGCTCTCGCACGACGTCGGCGACCAGGTCCTGGTCCGGGTCGCCCAGCTGCTGGCCCGCGAGGTGACCGCCGCCTGCCCGGAGGGTTTCGCGGCCCGGATGGGCGGCGAGGAGTTCCTCGTGGTGCTGCCGGACACCACGCTGCCGCGGGCCCACGCGCTGCTCGACGGCATCCGCCGTGCCATTCGCGGCCAGCACTGGGCGCCGATCACCAGGCACCTGCCGGTGACGGTCAGCATCGGGGTGGCCGGCCTGGCCGATGCCCCGGCGTCCGCCCAGGCACCCCTTCTGTCCACTGCGGACGGTCATCTGTACGCTGCCAAGCACGGCGGACGTGACCGCGTGGTCTCCGCAGCGGATCTACACGACTGCGTCGGGCACGCCTCAGCCGCCTAGCGGGCCGCTCACCCCCTCGTGCCGCTCCGTGACGAAACACGGAATCCGGGGGTGATGCCGATCAATCGTTTGGGGCTAGGCTGGACGAACTGTCGATGATCGACGGTGGGGTTTCAGCGCGAGGAGGCGGTCGTGGAGCAGAGCAGTGGTAACTCCGCACCCAGCGAGGTCGCTCCGCCCGGGGTCAACATCAACGTCCCGCACTCCGCCCGCATCTATGACTACTGGCTCGGCGGCAAGGACAACTTCGCCGTCGACCGCGCCGTCGGCGAGGCGATGATCCAGGCGATCCCCGGCATGCGCTACATGGCCGGCGAGAACCGCAAGTTCGTCCACCGCGCCGCTCGTGACCTGGTGGAAAAGGAAGGCATCCGGCAGTTCCTGGACGTCGGCACCGGCATCCCGACCCGGCCCAACCTGCACGAGGTCGCCCAGCTGATCGCCCCGGAGACCCGGGTGGTCTACGTCGACAACGACCCGATCGTCCTGGTCCACGCCCGCGCCCTGATGCTCAGCTCCCCCCAGGGTCGCAGCGAGTACATCAGCGCCGACATCCGCGATCCCCGCTCGATCCTGACCGACAAGGTGCTCCGGGAGACCCTGGATCTGGCCCGGCCGGTCGGCCTCACCCTGATCGCGATCCTGATGCTCCTCGCCGACGAGGACGACCCGTGGGCCACTGTCGCCGAGCTGCGCGACGCGATGCCGTCCGGCAGCTGCCTGGCGATCACCCACCCGACCGCCGACTTCAATCCCGACGAGGTCAACCAGGCGGTCGCCGCCGCCACCGGCGCCGGGATGACGCTCGTCGCCCGCACCCAGGAGGCGGTGGCCCGCTTCTTCGGCGACTGGGAGCTGCTCGAGCCCGGCCTGGTCCCGGTCTCCGCCTGGCGGCCCGACACCCCCGCCACCGATCCGAAAGCGGCTTATTACTGGGCCGGGGTCGCCCGCAAACCCTGAGCCCGCAGGCTGGCCGTCGCCTCAACCGCGAGCCTCCGTCGTCGGGTCCCGGCTCGCTGAACGGCCCATGTCGTGCCCTCTCAGGTTCTTTCCACGCATAACGCCTGAGGTGCACCCCAAGATCGGCCCCGCCCACTGCCCGGGCGGGGCCGATTCTCTTCCGGCGGCCGGTGGCCGCGGGCCCGGGCCGCGGGGTGGCTGCTTTGTTCGCAGGCTCACTGCCACGCGTTCACGGACCTACCGCCCTGTTTACGGACTCACCGCCGCGTTCACGGACCGACCGCCCTATTTGCGGACTCGCCGCCCCGTTCACAGGCTCACCGCCCCGATCACGGACCCACCGCCGCGTTCGCGGACTCACCGCCGCGTTCGCGGACTCAACACCAGCGCCGCGTTATCCACACCACCACGTCATCCACAGCCTGTCCCACCGAACCACTCACCATCCGCCAGACTGTCCAGGGAAGGCCCCCTGGGAGGGTGGGCTAGGAGCGTCGGCCAGGAGCGCGGCCTCGGCAAGACCGGCCTGGCCGGCCCGATCCGGCCATGTCCCGAAATGCACCCCGGTCCCGAAGTCCAGCCCGGCCACCGCGGCTCACCCCACGCTTCCCGGCAAGAGGCGCTCCCCGGCGAGCCGCACCCGCCCAGCGCACCCAGCTCCGGCCACAACCTCGCGCCGGCCAGCCACAGAACCCCGCTCCACCCGTACCCGAAATCGCGATGCGGAAGCGGACCTCGCGCCCACCGGAAGCAATCCACCAGCGAGCCGCACGGATTTTCTTTGCCGGCCCCGCCTCCCGCCCCGGCGGGGCCGGCAAATCCACGACCCGGCCGCCGCCGGATCTCGCCAGCGACGGCCGCGCACTTACTCACACACCGCTCGGAGAACCCTCCGAACGCCATTGACGCCCGATCGACCCACTCAAGGGTGGACCGGATGGGTGGCCCAGCACGGGGAACCAGGCCACCCACCCGGCGTCAGACGGGCGTATCTCGCAACACCCGAAGTCGTGGCCGCTTGCAGGCCGGTGGGACCGGCAGCCGGCCGGCGCGGATCAGGATCTCCCGGACCGTGCCCTCGCGGCCGTCCGGATCGACGACGATCCCGCGGACGCCGAGCCAGGTCTCGCCCTCGTGCGGGATCGGCTTGTGCCAGTCGACCCGGACCACTCGCAACCGGAGCGGGCCGATGCCGTAGCAGTAGTCCGACTCGGCGAACTCGTGCACCGGCCAGCGTGGCCGGCTCGGCCGTAGCCGATCGTCACGGACGCGTGGCGCCGAGGCCATCCACCGCGAGCGGGCGTGCGGATGCCCCACGGACCGGTGCCCGTGACAACGAACGAGTTCACTCGCGCGCGTCGGACTCATCCTCCTCAGCCGGTGGCTCGGCGGTACTGGCTCCGTCGGGCCGACTCAGTGCGTAACGAACACCGCCGAACCGGTGACTGACCGCGCTGGCCCGGCTGGAAGCGGCGACCACGTCATCGGTGATCGCCACGTCCCGGTAGACCGGCGGCGGGTTACCCCGGCGCGGGCTGTCAGCCGCGCCGGGATCTCCCGGATCGGGATGTTCTGGACCGATGTTGGGTACCGACATACTCGTCACCTCTCGCTCGGACGCCCCCGCCAGGGAGCCTCGCGTCGAGGCCGCAGACGTCGCTCCGCGACCGGCCAGTCACCCAAAGATGTCACCCTGAGTGACCCTTCTTCGGATGTCTTGTGCGTTATCATGCTCAGAATCCCGGTACTACGCAAGGCCAGATGCACGTGCATTTGCATCGTCAAGCGATTTGGCACAGGGGGATCACCACCCCGGGTCGAACAGCGATCCGGGCAGACCAAGGGAGCTTGGAATGACCTACGTGGTCAACGGCATGCCAGCCGGTCAGCTGCAGGGCGTGACCTGGCAGAAGAGCCGTCGCAGCAACCCGAGTGGCAACTGTGTGGAGTGCGCCGTCCTGCCCGGCGGCGACGTCGCCGTGCGCAACTCCCGCGACCCGGAGGGTGCCGCGCTCATCTACACCCGCGCCGAGATCGAGGCGTTCCTGGGTGGGGTTCGGGACGGGGACTTCGACAATCTGGTGGCCTGAGGGCCGCGTACACGAAATCGGTCCGGCCGGGAGTGATGCTCCGGCCGGACCCCTGGCATGTCCGATTCAGATCGGGCGGCCGACCTCGTGCAGCAGCTTCCCCAGGATCTCCGGGGTGTGGTTCGGCGGGTCCGCGTCGATGCAGACGCGCTCCATCGCCATCGCGTACTGATCCACGTCCTCGCGCTTGTCGAGGTAGATGGCACTGGTGAGCTGCTCGACGTAGACCACGTCGGGCAGCTCCGGCTCGGGGAAGCGCAGGATCGAGAACGGGCCACCGGCCGCGGCGTGCCCGCCCGCGGTGAACGGAATGATCTGCAACCGCACGCTCGGCAGCTTCGACGCCTCGATGAGCGCCTCGATCTGCGCGCGCATCACCTCGACACCGCCGATCGGCCGGCGCAGCACCGCCTCGTCGATCACCGCCCACAGCTGCGGCCCACCCGAACGGGTGAGAATCTGCTGCCGTTGCTTGCGCACCTCGACCCGCCGGTCGATCTCGTCGGAACTCGCACCGGCGTGCCCCAGCATGATCACGGCCCGCGCGTACTCCGGCGTCTGGAGCAGACCCGGGACGAACTGGATCTCGTAGGTGCGGATCAGCGTGGCGGCCGCCTCGAGCCCCAGGTACGCCTGGAACCAGTTCGGCAGAACGTCGTTCAGCTGCTGCCACCAGCCGGGGCTGTTCGCCTGGCGGGCGAGGCTGAGCAGCGCCTCGCGCTCGGCCTTGTCGCCCACGCCGTACAAGGTCAACAGGTCCGCGACGTCGCGTTCCTTGAAGCTGACCCGGCCCAGCTCCATCCGGCTGATCTTCGAGCCCGAGGCGCGGATCTCGTAACCGGCCGCATCCCGGGTGATCCCTCTCGTCTCCCGCAGCTTCCGGAGCTGGGAGCCGAGCAGAATGCGCAGCACGGTTGGGCCGCCGCCTGGCGCCTCCTCCTGCGTACCCGCGCTCACCTGACTCCTCGTCGCCGCGTCGTGACTACCGGAATGCAGTCGTGTGCATCCTAAAGCGGAGATCGTCTACCGCGAAACCTTGTCAAGCGTAGTCCCGCCATGACGGATGCGCACAACAGATGCACGTGCAGACGGCCTTGCGGACGCACTTGATGACGAGCATGATAGCTGACAGACGCGTACCGACTGCTAACGCAGCGTGCCGAAAACTTCGGCTGCTCGGCCGTTGCGGGCCTTCGGTGCTGCCTGCTGGCCCAGACGCAGCCTCGACAGCTTGGAGGCACCGTGATGTCGAACTGGATGACATCCACGCCGACCGTCACTCCGCCACAGCGCGACCCGGCTGACGTGGCGCCCGCCGAGAGCTACCGCCCGGCCGACCCGGTGTGGGTCTACCGCGACGGCTGGCGCGCCGGCGTCATCGAGGCCGCCTCCCCCCGAGCCGTCACGGTGACCTACAAGCCCGGCTCCCACCGCGGCACCGGCGTCGACACGTTCACCGCGCCGTACGTGACGTCCCGCGACGACGACGACCCGACGCTCGACAACCGCGGTCTCCGGCTGGTCCGTCGAAAGCCGCTGGCATGACCGGCGCGGTCACGGTCTCCGCCATCGTCGGCTTGCTCAGCCTCTTCTCCGGCGTCGCCCTGGGCTGGTACCTGCGCCGCACCAACGACTGGTGCCCGACCTGCGGGGAGCAGCTCACCTGCGGCGATTGCAAGATGAGCGTCCACTGGCCGGAGCAGCAGACCGCCGCCAGTCACCGTTAGACCATTTTTGAGTACGCCCGGAGCGCTTCAGCCGTGGGCTCGGGGCATGACGTGCCACCCCGAACCGATCCGAACTCGCCCGCTACCGGGTAAGCCGTCCGCCTGGCGCCGGTCAGCTCGGGCCTCCGCGGACCGTAGGGCCCCAGCCAGATCCGCAACCCGGTGAGCCGCGCCGACCCGGCGGTGACCATCCGTGATCCCGCCGACGCGCTGGGTCGATGGTCGGGTGCCTGTCTGGCGACATTCGCGGTTGACACGCCCTCGGACGGGGTAGTTTCGAGCAGTCCATCCGCGCAACGGAGGTGGCCGGCGTGCTCGAGCCGCGGGATGAGCAGGAATTCGACAGCATGGTGTCCCGGCTGCGAGATGCCGACCCAGGCTTCGCACGACGGTGCGACAGGATGCAGGCCCGACAACGCCGGCGCTGGTTGATCCTGGCGGTTCTGCTGTGGACCGTGGCCCCGCTCTGCCTGCTCTTCGGTGGCTGGACCGGCGCCCTGGAGGCGGTGCTGGCGGTGAGTTACGGCGCCTGGCTGATGCGCAAACGCAGCCGGGCGACGGATGCACCGTCCTGGCCGTCGTCGACCGACCGCCGCCCGACCGCGGAGGCCTGAGCTCCTCGGCGGAGCCCGCCTCGCCGTGCGTCAGCGCCAGCGGTCGCCGGTCAGCCGCTCGTAGACCTCGACGTACCGGTTGCGGGTCGCCTCGACGACGTGCTCGGGCAGCTCCGGCCCCGGCTCCGTCCGGTCCCAGTCGGTCTTCTCGTTGGTCGCCCAGTCCCGCAGCACCTGCTTGTCCAGGTACCGCTGCACGCTACCCGGCTGCCACTCGTCCGCCGCCCAGAACCGCGACGAGTCCGGCGTCAGCACCTCGTCCCCGAGCTTCAGCTCCCCGTCCTTCAGCCCCAGCTCGATCTTGGTGTCCGCGATCAGGATCCCCCGCCCGGCCGCGATCTCGGATCCCCGACGGTAGATCTCCAGCGTGATCCGCCGCAGCTCCTCGGCCTGGTCCTTGCCCTCCTGCTCGACCACCTGCTCAAAGGTCATCGGCGCGTCGTGCCCGGCACCGACCGCCTCCTTGGTCGTCGGCGTGAAGATCGCCTCCGGCAGCTTCGACCCCTCGACCAGACCCGGCGGCAGCGGCACCCCACAGATCGCCGCGTCCCGCTGGTAGTCCTTGAGCCCGGACCCGGCCAGATACCCGCGCGCGATGCACTCCACCTTCACCATCTCGAGCCGCTCACACCGGATGGCCCGCCCCTGCCACTCGTCCGGCACGTCGGTGGAGGAGATGATGTGGTTCGGCACCACGTCACTGAGCTGGTCGAACCACCACAGCGACAGCTGAGTCAGGATCTTCCCTTTGTCGGGGATGGCGGTCGGCAGGATGACGTCATAGATCGAGATCCGATCGGACGCGACCAGGATCAGGTCGTCCCCGTCCGCATAGACGTCCCGAACCTTGCCGGAGTGCAGCAGCTCCACGTGTTCCCCTCAGATGTGGCAGGTAGGCGTGCGCTTTCACGCTATCGAACCCGGCCGTGACATATCCGGGCTGGACGAGGATCAACGAGACGACGCCCCCTAGCCCCTGCGCAAGCGAACCGCGTGATCCGATGCCGAGGTCCAGAGGATTGATCACGCGATCCGGCCGGCGCACCGGCCGAACCCAGGGGTTGAGAAGTGGGCGCTCGCGACCGGCTGCCGTGGCTGACCGATGAGTACGTGATCGTTGGCGACCTCTGGCAGCGTCGCGGCCGAACGGTCGGCATCCGGGACGCCGAAGTACGCGAGATAGCCGCGCTCTTTGGGCGTAGTCCCGCTTCCATCAGCAGGCGGGTAGGCAACTTCGCCGGAACCGAAAACCCGGGTAAGGGCTTGAAGCCCATTACCGGCGAGCCGCTCGAACGCTGGAAAGAGGTCCGTGGCAACCGCGCGGCTCTGGAACGCGCGGTTGCTCAAGCTCGTGCCCGGTTGGCGCTCTTGACCAACGGCATGGTGACGAGTCACGTCGAAGCCGCCGGTATTCGCATCATCGCTCCGGAGTTGCCGAGCGTGGAACCGGTTGCGGTGGTCACCAAGGAGGCCGCCAGGCAGGCTGAGCAGAGCGAAGCTGTACTCCGAGAGAGGTTTCGCTCGTGGCGCGACCCCAGAGGTGACAGGCTTCGCGGGATCTCGATCGAGACGCCAACGTCGAGGCTCCGTGTCGACCTCTACGACCAGCTCGCCAACGTGCTGATCGAGGTCAAGGCAAAGGCGGAACGCGATTATCTACGGTTCGCGATCGGCCAACTCTACGACTACCGGCGTTACCTCGACTTCGAGGTCGAACTCGCGGTTCTGGTTCCCCAGCGGCCCACCGATGACCTGATGGGCTTGCTGGACAGCGCCGCGGTGGGAGCGATCTGGCCGGACGGTGCCGCCTTCGCCGACTCGGGATCCGGACGCCTACTCCCCTCGTGACGGATCGGGACCGGGCGACGATCGCCTGGCTCAAGAGGAGTAGGCGGTCAGGTGGGTGCCGTCGACCTGGTAGAGCAGGCCACCGGCCGCAACCACCGAACCCGGTAGGGCAACGCCGGTCGGCTTGCCGGTGGAGGCGGTCAGTACCGGGCCGCCGGTGAAGAGCAGACCGGCGGCCAAGGTGGGCTGGACAGCGGCGGCGGGCAGGCGGCGGGACCACAGGGCATGGCCGGTAGCGGCGTCCACTGCGGAAACCGCGGAGCCCGCAGCCAGATAGAGGCGGGGCCCGTCGGTGGCCATCAGCGAGGTGGCCTTGCCCGGAGTGGACCAGAGGACCGCGCCGGTGCCGGCGTTCAAGGCGGCCAGGGCACCGGACGTGTCGGTGGCGTAGAAACGGCCGAACGCCGGGCTGGCGGCCGCCACCTGCCAGGAGGCCGGGCGGGTCCAGCGCGGCTTGCCGGTGACGATGTCGACAGCGGTGGTTTCGCCGGCCGGGACGCCGGAGCCGTCGGTCTTCTGCAAGGGGACCAGGCCGTCGGCGGAGACGCCGCTCGAGGCGTAGCCCTGCCTGCTCCACAACGGGTGACCGTCGGTGACCCGGTAAGCGGCGACCTGCTCGAAGTCGGACGGGGACCAGCCGGAGACCAGGACCACGCCCTTGTCGACGACGACCGTGTCGATCGGTGGGTCCAGGCGCAGCTTCCAGCGGGTCCGGCCGTAGAAGTCGAGGGCGGTGAGCTGGCCGTCCGGGTCGCTCTGGGAGTTGCAGCCGCCGTTGGCGAGGATCAGCAGGTTGCCGGCGACGGCCATCCGCGGGGTGCTGTTGTCCATGGCGTCGTCCCAGGTGAAGCGCAACCGCAGATCGCCTGAGTCGACGCCGTAGCTGGAGACGCCCTCGCGGTCGGTCACGAAGACCTGGTCGGCGGCGACGATCGGGGCGGAGAAGCCGGAGCAGCTCTCGTCCACCTGGCGCAGGTTGGCGGACCACGCCTTCGTCAGCGAGCCGACGGTGATCGTCGCGTGCGGGTTGAAGTGGCTGTCCTCCGCGTCATAACCGGGGTGATCCCACAACGGGACCGGCAGGCCCAGAAGCAGCGACGACAGGACGGCAGCGACACGACGACGTGCGGGCATATACCAAGAATAGGGAAAAAACGGATGGCCCGCCCGCCAGGCCAGGCCATCCGCGCCAAAGAAGAGGCGAAAAGGAGAGGCGAAAGAAGATCAGCCGTTCAGCAGGTGAAGCATCTGCTGGACCTGGTCGGCGCGGGACTGCTTGACCCGCTCCGCGAACTGCTTGGTCTGCTCGTTCGCGCCCTTGTCCAGTTCGAGCTGGGCCATCTCCACGGCGTTGTGCTGGTGTGCCAGGAAGAGGTTGAGGAAGGCCGTCTCGAAGTCCTTCCTCTTCACCGTCTTCAACGAGTTGATCTCGGCGTCGGTGGTGCTCGGCAGGCCGCCGTGGTCGGCGTGCACGCTGACCCGCTTGTCGACCGAGGTGGGCTTGCCCCACTCGGTGAGCCAGTTCTTCATCATGGTCAGCTCATCGGTCTCGGTCAGCGACACCGCCTTGGCCAGGTCGGCCACGTCGGCCCGGTTGGCCCGCTGCGCGCCGATCGCGGCCATCGCCAGGCCCTGCTGCTGGTGGTCCACCAGCATCTGCAGGAACATCACGTCCCGGTCGTTGAAGGTCGACCCGGCGGTGATCTCGGCGACGTTCTTGACCGCGGGAGCCGCAGCCGACGACGACGGCGTGGGAGACGCCGCGGTGCCGCACGCGCCGAGCAGCAGAGGCGCCGTCAGGAGGACCGCTACCAGGCGCTTCACAGCGGCAGCCAGAGGGCGAGGGTGAACACGGACGGCTCCCAGCTGTGGATCGAGGTGTGCGCCTGCCGGCACCGGTAGGTGACACCGTCGTAGGTCACCACGTCACCGGTCCGGTAGCTCACGCCGGGCGCCCACGCGGTGCCGGTCGCCGACGAACCGCCGGAGCTGGTTGCGGTTGCCGTCGGCGCCGCGGTGGTAGCGGTCGCGGTGGGCGCGGTCGTTGCGGGCGCGGTCGTCGGCGCGGTGGTGGGTGCCGCTGTGGTCGGCGTGGCGGTGGGCGTCGAGTTCGACGAGCCGCTGCCACCGACGTTCAGGTCGACGCAGCTGTAGAAGGCGTTCGCCGTGTCCCCGATGTTCCAGACCGCGAGGACCGTGTGGTTGCCGGTGTACTTGCTGAGGTCCACCTGGTGGCTCACGGTGGCCGCGGGGATCGCGTTGCCGTCGTTGAACGTGGCGACCTCGGTACCGTCGACGTAGTAGGCCCAGGTCGCGGTCCGGTGCCGGGCGGTCAGCACCCAGTTGAAGGTGACCGAGGTACCGACGGTAGTGCGCTTCCAGCTCTTGGAGTTGTCGTTCAAGACCGGATAGCCGGCGTTTCCACCGTTGCATTGCTTGGAGCCCTTCGGTGCCTCGACGCTCTGCGGCTCGAACTGGATCGCGCCACAGTCCGCGACGGTGCCGGCGGCGCACTGCGCCTGCCGGCTCGGCGGCGATGAGACGTAGCCGTGTGCCAGGGCCGGTGAGGCGATCACCAAGGTCGACCCGACCATCCCGAGGGTGGCCAGTGGGTAGGCGATCTTCCTGCGCATGTCAGTTCTCCAGACATCTCGTCCTGGCTTCGTTACCGCGCCGAACGTTATGAGGAGCTGCCATAACGCAGCCTTAAGGCGACCGAAAACCCTTATGAAAGGGCCCGGCGCCGCCGCCGCGGCTCGTCCGCGGGCGGATCTTCCGCCGAGGTGAGAAGGAAGCCCACGCGGGCTCCGCCCAACGGGCTCCGTCCGACGACCAACTGCCCTCGTACGGTGTCCGCCGCTCGCCGCACGATGTCCAGTCCCAGCCCGGTCGATCCGGCACCGCTGAACCCGCGCTGCACGGCGGCCGCCGGGTCGGCGATCCCCGGCCCGGCGTCGTCCACCAGCAGCCCGGTCGACGAGACGCTGACCCGGAACGCGACGCCCTCCGGGGTGTGCGAGAAGACGTTGCCCAGCATCGCGTCGACCACCAGGATCATCTCGCTCTGCGGCATCGCCACCGGCACCGGTTCGTGCCCGCCGACCACCTCCCAGGGCCGTTCCTGGTCCTCGGCGAGCACCGACCAGAAGGCCAGCCGGTCGGCGAGCACCTCGACCAGGTCGCACTGCTCGGTGCCACGCACCTCGACACCCAGCCGGGCCCCGTTGATGATCGCGTCGAGCTCCTCGTCGAGCAGGTCACAGGCCTCGCGCATCCGGTCGGCGATCGGGCCCGGCGGGATGGCCTCGGCGTCCAGGCGGAGCGCTGTCAGCGGCGTACGCAAACGGTGTGAGAGATCAGCGGCCAGTTCGCGCTCGCGGTCCAGCAACCGGCGCAGGTCCCCGGCCATGGTGTTGAACGCCTGCGCGGCGTCGCGCAGCTCGCGCGGCCCGGTCGGCTCGATCCGCTCGTTGAGCTCGCCACCGCCGAGCCGGCGGGTGGCGGCGGCGAGCTGCCGGGTGGAGCGCACCAACTGGGCGCCGAGCCGGTCGGCGAGCAGCGTCGAGCCGCCGACCAGCACCACGGCCAGCCCGCCGAGCGCCAGCCAGGCCGACCAGACGCCGCGCCGCATCTCCTCGTCGGTGACGAAGACCTCGACCACCACGGTCCGGCCGTCGGTGAGCACTGTCGGCTGCAGATAGGCGACGCCGCCCTCGGCGGCAGCGGTCGCCGAGCGGCGCTGTTTCGCCGCCCGGTCGACGGTCTCCCGCGGCAGGTGCGAGGTGCCGATCGGGGCCAGGTCCGGCAGGTGTACGGCGAGCAGCCCCGCGCTACCGGCCGAGGTGCTGGCCACCGCGTTGGTCAGCGCTGTCGGTTCGGCGTTCACGCCGAGCACGGTGACCATCGAGGTGGCCTGCTGGCGCGCCTCCGAGATGGCCTTGTCGTGGGCGATCTGCCAGATCGCGACGGCGAGCGGGACCAGGAAGGCCAGCGCCACCATCGAGGTGATCGCCAGGGCCAGGCGGTTGAGCGCCCACCTCACTGGGGATCGACCATCATCACGCCGACGCCGCGGACGGTGTGCAGGAAGCGCGGTTTCGCGGCGGTCTCCCCGAGCTTGCGGCGCAGCCAGGAGATGTGCACGTCGATGGTCTGCTCCTCGCCGATCCGCGCCTGGTTCCACACCTGGTTCATCAGCTCCCGCCGGCTGATCACCTGACCCACCCGCTCGGCCAGGTACGCCAGCACGTCGAACTCACGCCGGGTCAGTTGCAGCGGCTCACCGCGCAGTTCCGCCCGGCGCTGCCGCGGCTTGATCACCAGCTCACCCACGGTGATCGCGTTCGGCGCCTGCTCGGTGGTGGTCCGCGCCCGGCGCAGCACCGCCGAGATCCGGGCCAGGATGTGGCCGCCGGAGAACGGCTTGGTCACGTAGTCGTCGGCACCGGCGCTCAGCAGTGCGATGATGTCCGCCTCCGAGCGCCGGGCGGTCGCCACGATGACCGGCACGTCGGAGACCGTGCGCATCATCCGCAGCGCGTCGGTGCCGTCGATGTCCGGCAGCCCGAGGTCGAGGATGACCAGATCGGGCCGCTCCTGGGTGACGATCTTCAGCGCTTGGGCGGCCTGGCCGACCGGGCGCACCACGTGCCCGGCATCGGTCAGCGCACGGGTCAGTGCGGCCGCGATGTTGCGGTCGTCCTCGACCAACAGGATCAACGCCATGGCGTGCAGCATAGGACCAGGTGAGAGGATGGCCTCGTGCGATCTTCCAGGTGGGTGCCGGTAACCGGGTGGTTCGTCGCGACCGCGACCAGCATCGTGCTCTCCTGGGTCGCCCTGCTTCCGGTGCTCAACGCGGCGCGGGCGGACGTCGGCGCGCTGCCGGACGTCGACCAGGTGCCGGCCGCCGAGTTCGCCGCGCAGCCCACCGCCGCGCCGGCCCGTCCGGCCCCGCCGTCCACGTCGCCCACTCCCGGCAAAACGGTGAAGCCCACCAAGAAGCCGAGCAAGAAGACGACGAGCCCGCCGGCCGAGACCAGGACGCCGACCGCGCCGGCCACGCCGACGACGCCCGCCACTGTCGAGAACGGCTGGACCGTCACCACCGGCGGCGACGGCGTGCAGGTGTACGTCCGCTCGTTCACCGTCAAGGGCGGCCAGGCGGTCGTCAAGATGACCGGCGCGGGCGTGGTCTCCCTGGTCACCGCGACCCCCGCGGACGGCTACACGGTGGAGAAGACGCAGAGTTCGCCGGACGACATGGCGGTCTACTTCAACGAGACCGGGCACAGCTTCATCATCCGCGCGATCTGGTGGAACAACGCGCCGTTCGCCGAGGTCAGCGAGATCGGTTCATAGAGGTTTCCTAATAGAGCACGCTCCCAGCCACCGCTCAGAAACCACAAGGGTTTTCCCTGATTCGGTGACGTCCGTCGATGCCTAACGTCACACCACAAGTCATCCAGGTGTGACCCATCGTCTACGGACGGTTGAGCCCGCCCGCCAACCCCCCGGGCGGGAAAGGAGCAGTGCGTGAAATCCCGTACCCCTGTCGTCGCCGCTACGGTCGCCGCAACCGCGGCTGCCGCGGCGGCCGTGGCGATCGCCGGACCGGCGACCGCGCAGCCCACCCCGCCGTCCTCGCCCGAGGCTGCCGCCGAGCAGGCCGCCTCCAAGCTGCTCGCGGCCCCGCCCGCGGCACTGCACGCCTCCGCCGACGAGGCGTTCGTCCAGCACGATGCGATCACCACCGACAAGCTGCAGTACGTCCCGTTCGACCGCACCTACAAGGGTCTGCCGGTGATCGGCGGAGACGGTGTGGTCGTCACCGACAAGGCCGGCCAGGTCAAGTACACGTCGGTGGCGCAGAGCGCGCCGCTCGGCACGGTCAACACCACCCCGCGCCTGACCGCCGCCGACTCCCTCAAGGTCGCCAAGAGCGAGCTGAAGTCGGTGAGCGGTGTCGAGGGCACCAAGCTGGTCGTCCTGTCCACCACCGGAACCCCGGCGCTGGCCTGGGAGTCCACCATCCGGGGCACGAGCGCCCAGGGTCCGAGCCGGCTCACCGTCGACGTGGACGCGGCCAGCGGCAAGGTGCTGCGCACCTACGAGCACGTGACCGACGTGACCGGCACCGGCACCGGCTGGATCAACGGCTCGGTCAGCATCGACACCACGCTCTCCGGCAGCACGTACCTCATGCGTGACCCGAACATGACCACCCTGCAGTGCCAGAACGCCACGGGCAACACGACCTTCAGCGGCCCCGACAACGTGTGGGGCAACGGCACCGGCACCGACCGGGAGACCGGTTGCGTCGACGCGTTCTACGTCGCGCAGAAGGAAAAGGCCATGCTCTCCGGCTGGCTGGGCCGCAACGGCTTCAACGGCAGCGGTGGCGCCTGGCCGATCCGGGTCGGCCTGAACGACCAGAACGCCTACTACGACGGCAGCCAGGTCCAGATCGGCAAGAACACCGCCGGTAAGTGGATCTCCTCGGCCGACGTGGTCGGGCACGAGCTGGGCCACGGCATCGACGACAACACCCCGGGTGGCATCTCGAACGGCGGCACCCAGGAGTTCGTCGCCGACACGTTCGGCGCGGCCACCGAGGCGTACGCCAACAACCCCAACGACCCGGCCGACTACCAGGTCGGCGAGGAGGTCAACCTGGTCGGCAGCGGCCCGATCCGGTACATGTACAACCCGTCGCTCGCCGGTGACGACAACTGCTACTCCAGCAGCACCCCGAACGACGAGGTGCACGCCGCGGCCGGCCCCGGCAACCACTGGTTCTACCTGCTCGCCGAGGGCACCAACCCGACCGACGGCCAGCCCACCAGCACCCGGTGCTCCGGCTCCGGCGCGATCACCGGCGTCGGCATCCAGACCGCCATCAAGGTCATGTACAACGCGATGCTGATGAAGACCTCCAGCTCGTCGTACCTGAAGTACCGCACCTGGACGCTGACCGCGGCCAAGGCCCTGGACAGCACCTGCGGCGTCTTCAACACCACCAAGGCCGCCTGGGACGCGGTGAACGTGCCGGCCCAGTCCGCCGACCCGACCTGTGGCAGCACCGGCCCGACCACGCCGCCGCCGGCCGGCTGCACCGCCAGCAACACCACCGACGTCACCATCCCGGACGCCGGCTCGGCGGTCTACAGCGACATCGTGATCAGCGGCTGCGCCCGCAACGCCTCGTCCTCCTCGACGATCGCGGTGAACATCGTCCACACCTACCGGGGTGACCTGCGGGTCGACCTGGTCGCGCCGGACGGCAGCGTCTACAACCTGAAGGCCACGTCGGGCTCGGACAGCGCCGACAACGTCGCCACGACGTACACCAAGGATCTGTCCAGCGAGGCGGCGAACGGCACCTGGCGCCTGAAGGTCCAGGACGTCTACTCCTCGGACACCGGCTACATCAACAGCTGGACGCTCACTCTCTGACCGGAGGGGTGAGTACGAGGGGCGCTGCCGCGGCAGCGCCCCTCCCGGCATACCGGAATCGGTCCGATGTGGTCCGAGACACAGTGACGCCGGACCGTGATCTTCAGCGCTTACGGTTCCCGACAACGCAGGACGGGAGGTCGCACATGGTGACTGACGTGTTCGGGGCGGTGGTGCCCGGCCGTCCGACCGGGGTGCTCGCCGACGTGTGGGGCCGTTCCGCCGTACGCGATGTGGTCCTGACCGTGGGTGCCGCCGCAGCCGTCGGCCTCGCCGCCCAGCTCGCCCTCCCGGTGCCCGGCTCGCCGGTGCCGATCACCGGCCAGACCTTCGCGGTGCTGCTGGCCGGCGCGGTGCTCGGTCCCGGCCGCGGCGTGGCCGGCATGGTCCTCTACGCGGTGGCCGGGATCCTCGGCGTCCCGTGGTTCGCCGACGGCGGCTCCGGCTGGCCCGGCGCGACAGGCGGTTACCTGCTCGGCTTCATCGTCGCCGCGGCGCTGGTCGGCCGGCTCGCCGCGCTCGGCGCGGACCGCCGCCCGGGCCACATGATCGGCCTGATGCTGATCGGCAACCTGCTGATCTACCTGTGCGGCGTGCCATGGCTGGCCCTGGCCACCACGCTGGACGTGCCCGAGGCGGTCAGCCAGGGCCTGTTCCCCTACCTGCTGGGCGATGCCCTGAAGATGACACTGGCGATCGGCCTGCTGCCCGGCGCCTGGCTCCTGCTGGACCGCAAACGCGCTGGTTGAGCCGCCCCGGCAGGGGTACCCCGCGGAACGACAGCGAGGGACCCAGGGAGGCCACCGGACATGCGACTGAATCTGCTGCGACCACTGTACGAACGGCCCGGACCATGGGCTTCGGTATACCTGGACACATCGCGGGACACCGGGGACACCGCGCGGGCGGTCGAGGACCGCTGGTTCGCCGCACGGGACACACTGGCCGACGCCGGTTGTGATCCACCGACCGTGCACGCGCTCGAGGACGCCGTCCTGGACCACCATCCGGAGGTGCCGGGCCGGCAGGGGTTCGCCCTGTTCGCCACGGCCGGCGAGGTGATCACGCGGCAGGCGCTGCCCGAGCCGCCCAGGGCGATCACCGCGTACGACCCGCTGCCGCACGCGATGCCGATGGTCGTCCAGCTGGCGCGGGCCGCCGAGGACGACGCGGCGCCCGACCAGTTCCGGGACGGCCTGGCCGAGGTGGTGAGCCACCTGTCGCGGGGAGAGGTGGACACGCTGCTGCTGGTCGACGACCCGTCGTCGACCGAGCGGCTGTGGATCGGGCCGGATCCGCTGCAGCTCAGCGATGATCCGGAGGTGTTGAACCGGGCCGGGATCCGGCATCCGCCACTGGTCCGTGCGGATGCCGCGATACTGCGGGCGCTGACCGCCGCCGAGGGGTCGATCCGGATGGTCGATCCGGCCGAGCACCACGACCTGCACGGCGGGGTGGCGGCGCTGCTGCGGTACGCGGACGTACGCCGGTGAAGCGCAACCCACAGGCTGTGCGCACAGCCTGTGGATAACTCGAACAGGCGTGCTAACCGCGACACGTGATGGCACTATGATCGCGTGTCGCCCACCGAGCTGCGCCCGACCTATCCCATCACTACCGAGCGCCTGTTGCTGCGCCCGCTGACCGAGGCCGACGCCGAGGCGCTGCTGGCCTACCGCAGCCGCCCCGACGTCTGCCGTTACGTGCCGTTCGAGCCGATGACGCCCGAGGTGATCACCGAGCGACTCGCGACGCACTGGGCCACCACGGCCCTCACCGACGAGGGGCAGTCGCTGACCCTGGGCATCGAGGTCGCCGCGACCGGGCAGCTGGCCGGCGACGTGATCCTGTTCTGGCACAGCCGCCAGCATCGCGGCGGCGAGATCGGTTACGTGCTGCACCCGGACCACGCCGGTCAGGGCTACGCCACCGAGGCCGCCCAGGCGATGCTCAAGCTCGGCTTCGAGGACCTGGGCCTGCACCGGATCATCGGGCGGATCGACGAGCGCAACGAGCCGTCCGCCAGGGTGCTGCGCCGGCTCGGCCTGCGGCAGGAGGCCCGGCTGGTGCACAACGAGCTGTTCAAGGGCGAGTGGAGCACCGAGATCGACTTCGCCATGCTCTCCGAGGAGTACTTCGCTAAATATCCAGGTTCGCCTCAATCCGCTTGAGGTGGTGACGGGCCAGCGCCAGGTTGGCCCGCTCCTTGTGCAGGGCCAGGTAGAGGAACAGGCCCTGCCCGGAACGCCCGGTGAGCGGCCGGATCAGGTGGTACTGCGTGTCGAGGGTGATCAGCACGTCCTCGATGTTCTCGCGCAGCCCCAGCATCTCCATGGTGCGCAGCTTGGCGCGCACCACCTCGGTGTTCGCGGCGGCCGCGACGGTCAGGTCGAAATTCCGGTCGCCACCGGCGATGCCGAGCGCCATCCCGCTGCTGCGGTCGACCAGCGCGACGCCGATCGCGCCGTCGATCTGCATCGCATCCTTCAGGGCCACATCCATGTCCGGCATTCGGCTTCCTCCGATGTCTCGCTTCCGTCGACATCGACTGTCACCGACTCACCGCCGGACCCGTCGCACATGATGTCCGGCTTGGCCACCCGGCCGGCTCGCATGCTGGTGACAGCACCGAGAGAGTTGACGGTTTTCGCAACTCCGAAATAGCACAAGGCGCGTAACCGGGCCGCCCCTCCCGCGTTGGCCGGTGTGAACGACTGGAGGGCATCCGCCGTGTCAGTGCCGCTGTACCAGGCGAAGGCCGAGATGTTCCGGACTCTCGGCCACCCGGTCCGGATCCGAGTCCTGGAACTGCTGCAGGACGGCCCGCGGCCGGTCCGCGATCTGCTGGCCGAAATAGACGTCGAGGCCTCGAACCTCTCCCAGCAGCTCGCGGTGCTCCGCCGGGCCGGCATCGTCACCTCGTTCCGGGACGGCGCCCTGGTCATGTATGCCCTGAGCACCCCGGATGTCGCGGACCTGCTGGCAGCGGGCCGCCGGATCCTCGGCGCGGTCCTCACCGACCGGGACGGCCTGCTGGTCCAGCTCCGCGCCCAGAAATGACCGCTTTCCGCTACGCCGGAAGCTCAGCCCCGGATGACCGCTTTCCGGTACGCCGGAAGCTCAGCCCCGTAGCTGGGAGTGAAAGATCGGCTCCGTGGTCGGCTGGTAGCCCCCGTGCTCGCCTTTCGGCACCACCGGCCGCAGGCCGCGGACGGCGCCGATCCCGGTGGCCGGCATGTCCCCGTAAAGACACTGGTAGGCGCCCTTCGGCACGGAGAACATCTCGTGCCAGATGCCGACCGCGCCGTTACCCGCGAAGTACCGCTTCCAGAACCGGTCCTGCGCCGGGCGGTGCAGCCGGGCGCCGTCGTGCGCGAACGCGCGGATGTCGCCGGCCCGGCGCCAGTACTGGATCAGCGTGACCTGACGCAGCCCGGGGCCGCCGAGCAGTTGGTAGCCGAGCAGGCCGCTCTCCGGGTCGGCGGCGAGCTCGCGGAGCATCCCGGGCATCGCGAACATCACCGACAGCCAGCTGCGCAGCGAGCGCCACCGGTTGATCCGCATGCCGACCAGGAAGATCGCGATCGGCTCCTCGTTGTCGGCCATGAACCGGCCGCGGTGCACCTGGTCGTCCACCGGCCCGGTGCGCTGCCAGCGCGGGTGCATGAGCAGTTGAGTTCCGTGGAACAGCGCCGACCCGGCCATCGCGGGCTCCCTCCGCTATAAGATAGTTCCACTATCCTATTGACGGCGGTCGCTGTCCAGACCGTTCCGGAAGAATGGCTCAGCGTGCGCCTGTCCGAACTCAGCACCGAAAGCGGTGTGCCCATCGCCACCATCAAGTTCTACCTGCGTGAGGGCCTGCTGGAGCCGGGGACGCCGATCAACGCACGGCAGTCCGCCTACGACGACAGCCATCTGCGCCGGCTGCGCCTGGTCCGCGCCATGCAGCAGATCGGCGGCATGAGCATCGACCAGGTGCGAAACGTGCTCTTCGCGGCCGGCGAGAGCACGCTGAGCCGGCACGAGCGGCTCGGCGTCGCGCAGTACATGCTGCCGCCGCTGGTCGAGGCGCCGGCCGGCGATCCGCTCTGGGACGAGGTGCACGGCGAGGTGCTCGCCCTGATGACCGAGCTGGGCTGGCTGATCAATGACTTCAGCCCGTCCCTGAACGCGCTGACCAGGTCGATCGTCGCGCTGCGCCGGCTCGGTTACCGCGACGGCATCGAGCACCTGCGCCGCTACGCCGCCGCGATGCACCCGCTCGCCGAGGGCGAGTACCGCTTCATCGACGGCCACCGGGACCTGGACGAGGCGATCGAGGCAACGGTCGCCTACACGGTGCTCTACGAGCCGATCCTGCTCGCGGTCCGCCGGCTGGCCCACGAGGACGTCTCGGCCCGCCTGCACGGCCGCCGCCCGATCAGCCCCCTCGACGGCGTCTAGCCCGGTCGGCCCACGTCGCGGGCGTACCCCGATGTGGGCTCAATCGGCCAGAGCCGGAGAACGCCAGCGCTCGGCAGGACCCGCCAGCAGCCAGCCGACCGCGCCGGTCAGCGCCAGCAGGATCATCAGAATCAGGTACACCCAGCTCAGCGTGCTGTCCCAGCGGACCTCGCCGGGGTAGCGAAGCAGGCCGATCACGCCGGCCGCACCGGCGACCAGGTAGTTGATGGCGCCGGCGCGCTGGCGGTCCGGATCGCCCTCCCGGATGGCGAGGATCGAGCCGATCCCGAAGACCAGCGCCCACACCCCCAGCGCGGAGACGTCGAGTTCGCTGACCGGCCAGGGCCACCGGTCGGCGGCCGTGGCCGGGAAGAGCAGCGCGAACAGGCCGACACCGGTGCCGATCAGGGCCACGACGGCGACCGGCAGCACGGTCAGCCAGAGGCGGGGGAACTCGCGCCGCGGGTTCTGCCCGGGCGCCCGGACCTGCAGCGCCAGCAGGATCGCGCCGGCCACCGGGGCGAGCAGGTGCACGATCAGCCAGCCCCAGGCGTTGCCGAAGGCGACGATGTCACCGCCGCCGAGGTGGGTCCGGCCCGCGTAGCGCAGCGTGACCAGCAACATCAGCACCATCAACGCGAGCGTGCTGAGATACGCCACCCGGACGTCCACCCACCGCCGCAGCCGCAGCGACGCGACCAGCATGGCCAGGCCGCCGCAGTAACCGGCGCCCATCGTGGCCGCGGACAGCGGTGACTGGAACGTCCAGGCGAAACCGCGGCCGCCGAGCACGAACAGCAGCAGCACCTGGAGGCCGGCGCAGACCGCCAGCGGGATGAGGAAACCGGCTCGGATCGCGGGCGTGACGTCCTTCATCCCGTGAAGCTACAGCGAACACCATCAATTGGATAGTGGCCCTATCCTGTCTCTGTCACATGCCGGGAGAAAGGGCGCCCCCGTCAGTACGCGCTCGACCGCGCCCACAGGTTGATCCCGGACTCCGTCGCGTGCTGATCGATCTCCGCCAGCTCGGCGTCGGTGAACGAGGTGTTGCCGAGCGCCGCCAGATTGTTCTCCAGCTGGGCGACGCTGCTCGCGCCGAGCACCACCGAGGTCATCCGCGGGTCGCGTACCGACCAGGCGATCGCCATCTGGGCCAGGCTCTGCCCGCGCCGCTCGGCTATCGCGTTCAGCGCCCGGATCTTGCCGAGGTTCTCCTCGGTTAGCCACTGTTTGGTCAGCGACTTCTGCTCGTCCGCCCGGGACCCCTCCGGCACCCCGTTCAGGTAGCGGTCGGTGAGCATGCCCTGGGCCAGCGGCGAGAATCCGATGCACCCGGCGCCGACCCGCTCCAGCACGTCGAGCAGCTCGCCCTCGACCCACCGGTTCAGCATCGAGTAGGACGGCTGGTGGATCAGCAACGGCGTGCCCAGGTCGCGAAGGATCGCGGCGGCCTCGGCGGTCTTCGCCGGCGAATACGACGAAATGCCGACGTACAGCGCCTTGCCCGCCCGGACCGCGGCGTCCAGCGCGCCCATCGTCTCCTCGAGCGGCGTCTCCGGGTCGAACCGGTGCGAGTAGAAGATGTCCACATAGTCCACGTTCATCCGCCGCAGCGACTGGTCCAGCGACGCCGTCAGATACTTCCGCGACCCCCACTCGCCGTAGGGTCCCGGCCACATGTCATAACCGGCCTTGGTCGAGATGACCAGCTCATCGCGGTAGGGCGCGAAGTCCTCGGCCAGCAGCCGACCGAAATTGACCTCGGCGGAACCGTACGGCGGGCCGTAGTTGTTGGCCAGGTCGAAGTGCGTGACGCCGAGATCGAACGCGCGCCGCAGCACCGCACGCTGCGTCTCGATCGGCTTGTCGTCACCGAAGTTGTGCCACAACCCCAGGGAGATCGCGGGCAGCTTGAGGCCGCTGCGCCCACAGCGGCGGTACTCCATGGCGTCATAACGGGCCGTCGCGGCCGCATAGGAACTCACCGTTGATTCCTACCGCACTCCGGCTGCTTCCGGTCGCGGTCCGCACAACCCTCGCTGCCGCAACCCCAACCACCCTCGCTGCCGCCACGCCGCCCCAGAGCTTGCGGATCCTTTTCCGGTACGACTTGGCGCCCCGTGGCAATCGGCACGCGAGGCCCGGCCCCCGCACGACCGCAACGCGTGTCGTGCGGGTCCGCTGCCCCTCCCGGAAACCCGGCGGCAGTCGCACCGGGCACAGCCGGTCAGCCCTTTGCCGGGGTGGAACGGCCGGCGGGACGGGCAGGTGAGGCCGAAGGTAGTCAGGCGAGCAGGTCCGGGAGCCCGGCCAGACACGCTGACCGGCCGGCCAGGCGGCCCGGCCGGTCAGGCGGTCAGGCCGGTCAGGCGGTCAGGCGGGCAGGTCGGCGGTGGCTCGGCGGGACGGGCCGGCCAGCGCGTAGGTGGCGAGGCCCGCGACCGCCGCGAGCAGCGCCAACAGGGCGGCCGGGGTGTTGCCCGGGTCCTGGGACTGCCACGTGAGCAGCTGGCCGACGACCGTGTCCGAGCGGGGGAACATGACGGCGGCCAGAGTCCAGCCGAGCGGCAGGAACCAGGAGCGGACCGGGGTGAGCAGGCTGGCGCCGAGCGCGGTCAGGCCGAGCAGCCCGGCCGCGTCGCGGAGCACCACCGACGCCGGGCCGATCCGGGCCGAGGTGAGCAACGTGATCGCCAGCAGGCCCAGCACGATCAGCAGCGCGGCCAGCAGGTGGGCGGCCCGGCGCGGCGGCCAGGACACCGCGGCGGTGCGGTCCAGGGCGTAGTCCGGGCTGCTCAGCGTCACGGTCAGGGCCGACACCAGCAGCAGCACGGTCAGCACCACCAGCGGCGGGTCCGCGTCCCGGGTCTTCCCGAATCCGGCCCACAGCCCCCACATCAAGCCGGCGCAACCACCGGCCAGGGCCAGGGCCATCGGGGCCCGCCGGGAGCGCAGGTACAGCGCCAGCCACCTCACGACGTGCAACCCACCGCGGCCTGGCGGATCGCGACGAGCCGGGCGGTCGCCTGCCCGGCCGGCAGAGCCCGCAGCTGCTGCCAGCGGACCACGGCGGCGGCGGTGTCGTCGGCCTCCTCGGTCACCGGCTGGCGCCCGATCAGCAGGTACGCGGCGGCGAGCGAGTCCCGCCAGTCGGGGCCGTTCGGGCAGTCGTAGGACCCGGCGAACGCCGCGATCACGATCTCCTGCGTCAGGTCGTCCATCTCGCCGTTCCGGATCGGCACGAGCGCCACGCCGGCGTTCCGTGGGGCCGGCACGTACGGGATGTAGGTGGTGGTGTCCTCGTTCACCCGGGTCGGCCCGCCGGGCAGCCTCGCCAGCAGCGCCAACGCCGCCCGGGCCTGCGGAACCACCTGAGGCAGCAGCCCCTCGTGCACCCGGCTGACGCACACCCGCGGCTCGTCCGGGGCGCAGACCAGCACCTGGGCCGCATGATCCACCGAGTCGACGACGAGCCGGTTCTGATGCGGCATGACAGCGATCGCCAGGGTGGCGCCGAGCACCACCGGCAGCAGCGCCGCCACCCGGATCCGCCAGCCGCGAGCCGCGAACAACAGCAGCCCGGTGATCGCCAGCGCGCCCAGCCAGCTCGCCTGCGCGGCGCTGACCCGGCCGGGCACTGTGGTGTAGGCGTCCGGCATGTTCATCTCGTAGATCGGCGAGAAGACCAGCGCCAGCCAGCCGCGGGGCCGGGTGGCGCCGGGGATGGTGAGCAGCAGTCCGAGACCGGCCACCGCCAGCAGCGGCGCGGTCACCAGCCACGGCAGCAGGCGGCCGATCGCGAGACCCACCCAGACCGCCGCGACCAGCGACAGCACGCCGACCACGGTGACGGTCAGCACCGCCGGCGGCAGGTACAGAGCGGTACCGACCAGGGAAACGGCGCCCGCGGCGCCCATCAGCAGGTAGCCGGCGGTGAGGGTGACCGCCATCGCCAGCAGCGTCGGCACGGCGCGGTGCACCCGCGGCCGGGGCGTGGTGGCGAGCAGCTCGGTCATGTTCGCCTGCCGCTCGCGGCGGCCTTCCCAGGCGCCGGCGGCCAGGGCCAGCGGCCAGAGCACCGCGAGGTACAGCCGCTGGGTCATGGCCAGTTGCATCCAGCCGGTCGGCCAGTCCGTTTCGTCGAACAGGTAGAGCAGCGCCACGCCGGCGACCAGCAGGATCAGGGCGGACCCGAGCGCCGCGGAGCGGCGGATCTCGATGCGCAGGATGCGGCTCATCGGCACGCCCCCGCCCGGTCCCGGCGCAGCAGCGCCGAATAGCCACGTTCGGCGGGGCTGTCCCCGGCGTCGCCGTCGCCACCCTGCGCGACCAGGTCGTCCGGCGTGCCCTGGAAGACCAGCCGGCCCTGGTTGATCATCACGACGTCACCGCACGCGGCGACCACGTCCTCGACCAGGTGGGTGGAGACCAGGACACAGCTGTCCACCCCCAGGTCGCGCAACAGCTCGCGGAAGTCGAGGCGCTGCTCCGGGTCGAGCCCGACGGTCGGCTCGTCGAGCAGCAGGAGTGCCGGATCGTTGACGATCGCCTGGGCGATGCCGACCCGGCGCAGCATGCCGCCGGAGAGCGTCTTCAGCCGCGCGCCGGCCCGGTCGGCCAGGCCGACCCGCTCGATCGCCCGCTGCACCGCGCCGGGCACCGTGGCTTTCGGCATCTCCTTGAGCCACGCCATGTACTCGACGAACTCGCGCACCGTGAAGCGCGGGTAGAAGCCGAACTGCTGCGGCAGGTAACCCAGGCCGCGACGGATCCGGCGCAGGTCGGCACGCCCGTCCACGGACTCGCCGAGCAGCGTCAGCTTGCCGCCGGCCGGTTCCAGCACGGTCGCCAGCGCCCGCATCAGCGTGGTCTTGCCGGCGCCGTTCGGACCGAGCAGGCCGTGCACCCCGGTACCCAGGGTCAGATCGAGCCCGTCGACGGCCAGGTGCCGGCCGGCCCGGACGCGCAGTTGCTCGGTGTGCACCGCCCACGGATGGGTGGTGGGTGCGGTCTCGGCCGCGCTCACCGTACGCATGAGTCATCTCCTCCTGAGAAAGCGGTCGGCGCGGGCCGTCGCGAAGGCCGCCGAGGCCACCGCGATGAACGCCCAGACGCCGAGACTGCCCGGCTGAAGCACGACCGGGAGGTGGGCGGTGTAGACCGCCGGTAGGGCCACCGCGCACGACCAGGCGGCGATCAGGACGAGCGCGGCACGGCGCACGCCGATGAACGCGCCCAGCGCGATGGCGGTGGTGGTGAAGGCCAAGCAGGGCAGCAACGCACAGGCCAGCGAGACGCCGGCCCGGTCGCTGGCCAGCAGCAGCATCGGCACGATCACGGCGAGCACCGTGGCGGTGCGCCGCAGCAGCAGGGGCAGTCCGGCCGCCGGGGTGCTGGCGATCAGCTCGCCGGCCGGGTCACTGCCCCGGCTCCAGGCGATCGCCACCGCGGGCAGCGGCGCGACCGGCGCCAGCAACAGCACCAGCGACGGCATGCTGGGCTGCAGCGCCTGGAGCAGCACCGCGCAGCCGAGCACGGCGCCGGTCATGGTCAGCCACGGCACCAGCTGCCAGACCAGCCACCGGTTCCGCGCCACCGACCAGCGCTGCCGCGTCCGCACCGGGGCGGGTCCGGTCGCGACGTCCCGGTCCAGCTCGTCGCGCACCCGGTCGAGCAGGGTCAGGACGTCCGCCGGGGTGCTGCCGGCCAGCCGGGCGCGGCAGTCGGCGCACTCCTCCAGGTGCACCTCGACCGACCAGAGGGCGGCCTCGTCGAGGCCCGGATCGCCGGACGCGTACCGGGAGATCACCGACGGGTTGGGGTGTCCGGTCATGACAGTGCCTCCCGCAGGGCGAGCCGGGCCCGCCGCGCCCGGGACTTGACGGTGCCCTCCGGCACCCCGAGCAGCAGTGACGTCTCCCGGACCGAGAGACCGTCGAGGACCATCGCGCGCAGCACCTGCCGGACGTCCGGGGGCAGGGTCAGCAGCGCCTGCTCCAGTTCGTGGCCGACCCGGGCGGCCATCACCTCGTCCTCGGCGGCCGGCACCGTCGTCGCGGTGTGCGCGGCCGGCACCTTCTCCTGCCGGGCGCGGCGGCGGAACGCGTCGACCAGCCGGTTGGCGGCGATGGTCCAGAGCCAGCCGACAGCGCTGCCGTCGGTGGCCGAGCCGGCGAAGTCGCCGGCGGCCCGCCAGACGGCCAGGTAGGTCTCCTGCATCACGTCGGCGACCACGTCGTCGTCGGCGCACCGGCGGCGCAGCCGGACGGCAAGCCACGGCGAGGTGCGCCGGTACAGCTCGTCGAACGCGCGCCGGTCGCCGGCGGCGGTGCGCCGCACCAGCTCCGCCTCGTCGGCCGCGTCCAGGCTTCGTCTCACAACCAGCAAGACGACGGCAGGGGGCCCACGGTTCTCCAGCCGGAGTGGCGTGCGTCACATTGCTGACGCCGAGGGCCCGCGGGCGGTGGGTTAGCGTGAGGCATGGCTTTCGACGAGGCGCTCGCGGAGCGGATCCGGGACGGGCTCGGGGACGTCGACGGGGTGACCGACAAGCGGATGTTCGGCGGGATCACGTTCATGGTGCACGGCAACATGGCCGTCGGCGTGATGGGTGACGACCTGATCGTGCGGCTCGGCGCGGCGGCCGGGGAGTCCGCCCTGGCCGAGCCGGGCACCCGGGTCTTCGACTTCACCGGCCGCCCGATGAAGAACTGGATCGTGGTGGACGGCGACCGTCTCGACGACGACGGCCTGGCCCGCTGGCTCCGGGCCGGCGTCGACTTCGCCTGCTCCCTGCCGCCGAAATAGCGGGCCCGGCGCGGACATCGTCGGCCGCCGCCGGACCCGGCTCCTAGAGGACGCTTCCGTACGCGGTGAGCGTCGCGTCCAGCACCTCACGCCCCGGCCGTGCCCACAGCTCGGCGTTCATCACCTCGACCTCGATCGGCCCGGTGTACCCCGCCTTGTCCACCGCGTCGTGGAACGCCCGCATGTCCACGCAGCCCTCGCCGGGCAGCCCCCGTCCGGTGAGCACGCCGGCCGGCAACGGCGTGATCCAGTCGGCGAGCTGGTAGATCGCGATCCGCTCGCCAGCCCGGGCGATCTTGTCCAGCACGGTGTCGTCCCACCACAGGTGGTAGGTGTCGACGGTGACGCCGACCTGCCCGACCGGATGCCGCGCGGCGATCGTCATGGCCTGGTCCCAGGTGTTGATCACGCAGCGGTCGGCGGCGTACATCGGGTGCAACGGCTCGATCGCCAGGGTCACCCCGGCGGCGGCCGCGTGCGGCACCAGCCGGGCGATCGCGTCGGCGACGTGCTGCCGGGCCCCGGCGATGTCCTTCGAGCCGTCCGGGAGGCCACCGGAGACCAGGACCAGCACCTTCGTGTCCAGCGCGGCGGCCTCGTCGATCGCCCGGCGGTTGTCGTCGAACCAGTCCGGCAACTGGAAGAAGCCGCTGCGGCAGAGCGTGGTGACGGTCAGGCCGGCGTCGCGGACCAGGGCGGCGGAGCGGGCCAGGCCGTACTCGGCGACCGGCTCACGCCAGAGCGCGACCTGGCCGACGCCGGCCTGGACGCAGCCGGCGACCAGTTCCTCCAGTCCCCAGGACTTGGCCGTGATCTGGTTGAACGAGAACCGGCTCAGGACGCCACCTCCACTGTGCCGCGGCGTGCTCGGGTGCTCGCTCATCCCGCCATCACCTCGAAGAATCGGTTCGCGCGGTGTGCCGCGAGGTCCGGATCCGGCAGCAGGCCCGCCGCGTCGGCGAGCTCGATCAGCCGGGCGAAGTGCGGCACCGACCGGCCCGACTGGAGGCCGCCGACCATGGTGAAGTGCGACTGGTGGCCGGCCAGCCAGGCCAGGAAGACGATGCCGGTCTTGTAATAGAACGTCGGCTTCTCGAAGATGTGCCGGGACAGCGGGACGGTCGGCGCGAAGATCCGGTCGTACTCGTCCAGGTCACCCCGGTCCAGGGCGGCGAATGCGGCGGCCGCGGCCGGGGCGATCGCCGCGAAGATGCCGAGCAGCGCGTCGGAGTGTCCCTGGTCGTCGCCGCGGATCAGCTCCGGGTAGTTGAAGTCGTCGCCGGTGTAGAGCCGGACACCGGCCGGGAGCCGGCGGCGCAGCCGGATCTCGTGCTCGGCGTCGAGCAGCGAGATCTTGATGCCGTCCACCTTCGCGGGATTGCCGTTGATCAGTTCCAGCACCGTCTCGGTGGCCTTGTCCACGTCGGACGAACCCCAGTACCCCTCGAGCGCGGGGTCGAAGGCGGTGCCGAGCCAGTGCAGCACCACCGGCTGGTCGGAGAGCTCCAGCAACGAGCGGTAGACGGACAGGTAGTCGTCGGCGTCGCGGGCGGCGGCGGCGAGATGCCGGCTGCACATCAGCACCGGAACGGCGCCCGCCGTGAGGACGTCGGCGAGTTGCTCACGGTACGCGGACGCGATCCGGTCGAGCGGGACAGCGCCCGGCGTCAGCTGGTCGGTCGCCACGCCGGCCACGATCCGGCCGCCCACCGACGCGGCCTCGGCGGCGCTGCGCCGGATCAGTTCCCTGGTCGCGGCGTAGTCGAGACCCATCCCCCGCTGCGCGGTGTCCATCGCCTCGGCCACCCCGAGGCCGTGTGACCAGAGGTGGTGCCGGAAGGCCAGGGTCGCCGCCCAGTCCAGGACGGCCGGCGCGCCGGGTGCGTTCGGCGCCGCCGGATCCGCGACCACGTGCGCCGCGGCGTACGCCAATCGGGTGCTGGGTGGGGTTTTCGGGTTCTCCCAGCGGCGCCGGTCGGCGAGGGTGAGCGGGCCGGACGGCAGATTCACCGTGGCCATCAGGACTTGCCCAGCTCGATGCGGCGGCCCTCGCGGGCGGACCGGAGACCCGCCTCGGCGAGCCGGACGCCACGGGCGCCGGAGGCGAAGTCCCAGTGGAACGTCTCACCGGCGACGACGTGCCGGAGGAACGCCTCCCACTGCACCTTGAAGCCGTTGTCGAACTCGTCGTTGTCCGGCACCTCGGACCACTCGTCGCGGAACGACCGGCCGGTGAGCGGCAGGTCCGGGTTCCAGACCGGCTTCGGCGTGCTCGCCCGGTGCTGGATCTTGCAGCCCCGCAGGCCGGCGACCGCGCTGCCGTGCGTGCCGTCGACCTGGAACTCGACCAGCTCGTCGCGGTTGACCCGGACCGCCCAGGACGAGTTGATCTGGGCGACGATGCCGCCCTCCAGCTCGAAGATCGCGTAGGCGGCGTCGTCGGCGTCCGCCGTGTACTCCTCGCCGCGCTCGTCGACCCGCTTCTCGATGTGCGTGGCGATCGTCGCCTGCACTCCGCGGACCGCGCCGAACAGCTCCTCCAGCACGTAGTTCCAGTGCGGGAACATGTCCATCACGATGCCGCCGCCGTCGGCCAGCCGGTAGTTCCAGCTGGGACGCTGGGCGGCCTGCCAGTCCCCCTCGAAGACCCAGTAGCCGAACTCGCCGCGCACCGACAGGATCCGGCCGAAGAAGCCGCCGTCGATCAGCCGCTTGAGCTTGCGCAGGCCGGGCAGGAAGAGCTTGTCCTGGACCACGCCGTTGCGGATGCCGGCCGCGGCGGCCAGCTCGGCCAGCTCCTCGGCGGCGACCGAGCTCTCCGCGAGCGGCTTCTCGGTGTAGACGTGCTTGCCGGCCGCGATCGCCTGACGGATCGCCTTCTCCCGCTGCTGGGTGACCTGCGCGTCGAAGTAGATCTCCACGTCCGGCCGGGCCAGCGCGGCGTCCAGGTCGGTGGTCCACTCGGTGAGGCCGTGCCGCGCGGCGAGCGCGGCGAGTTTGTCCGGGTCACGACCGACCAGGATCGGCTCCGGCCAGATGTGGCCGCCTCCGGGCAGGGCGACGCCGCCCTGCTCCCGGATGGCGAGCAGGGAGCGGACCAGGTGCTGCCGGTAACCCATCCGGCCGGTCACTCCGTTGAGCACAATGCCGATCGATCTGCGCGCTGCCATGTGTCGGGACCCCTTTGCTCCAAGGAAAGCGCTTTCCTGCTGATCGCAGCGTAGGACCCGAACGCGCTTCGAACAAGGGGCGACGAAGCCGGCTGTTGATCGCCATGGACGGATCCGGACCGATCCGGCGATGGCAGCGATCCGGCCGCACTGGTCACACCGCACGGCAAGCGGCTCGGGACACCGCTCGCGGGCCGGCCCGGGAAACGGAAAAGGGCCCCGCGAAGGGGCCCTTCTCGTGGTCGCTCAGCGTTCGCAGTTGACCGCGACGTCCGGGCTGTGAGGATGGCACTCGTCGCCGGCGGTGCCGTTCGGGCCGCCGTCGAGGGCGTCGACGCTGGCCGGCGTCTCCGAGCCGAAGAGCAGGTCGTCGCCGGCATCGCCGTAGAGGTGGTCGCGGCCCGCGTCGCCCTCCAGCACGTCGTTGCCGCCGGCGCCGTGCAGAATGTCGTCGCCGTCCAGGCCCTCCAGTCGGTCGTCGCCGTTGCCGCCGGACAGCACGTCGTTGCCGTCCCAGCCGGCCAGAGCGTCGGCGCCGTCGCCGCCGTCGAGCAGGTCGTTGCCGGTGTCGGCGTCCAGTCGGTCGTTGCCGCCCCGGCCGTAGAGCCGGTCGGAGCCGGGCATGCCGAACAGGAAGTCGCTGCGCGAGCCGCCGACGAGCCGGTCCTTGCCGGAGCCGCCCTCGGCGAACATTCGCAGGTCGGTGTTGTTCACCACGGCGGCGTGATCATATAGCGGGCTCCCCCGAGCGCCGGCCGGTCGGGGCGAGCCGGTTGATCGATCGCGCCTCGGCCACCAGGACGATCGCGGCCAGCAGGGAGAGGCCGATGACCGCCGGCGCCAGCGGATTCGCGATCTGGTTGCCCAGCGGGTACATCAACTCGGTGCGGAGCAGGACCGCCGTGCTGGACGCCGGCCACATGCTCGCCACGCAGTCGAAGCTGTTCACCGCGGCGGCGGTCATCGCCGGCAGGCTGAGCAGCAGCACCCGGCGCCGGGTGGCGGGCTCGGTCCGGGCCGCCCGGTGTGCCAGCCAGGTCAGGCCCGGCCAGGCCAGCAGGGCACCGATCAGGAAACCGGCGATCGCCCCAGCCAGCAGGCCGGGCGGCTCGACCGGGTACCAGGAGATGGTGATCCCGGTGTGCTCGTAGGTCCCGGCGACGGTGATCAGCGCGCCGCCGCGGCCGGCCCAGAACACGCCGTCCGGGGAGTTCTCGTCGCGCACCAGCTCGCCCGTGGTCCAGCCGTCGCGCTGCAGTTTCCGGTACGCGGCGGCGAGCACAGCCGGCGGGTCCGGCACCCGGTCGTAGCCGCGTGACTGCTCGTCGGGCACCGGGCGGGAACCGGTCCAGCCCCGATCGGCATAGCCGTACAGGGTGCCGGACGTGCCGGCGAGGTAGGCCAGCTCCACCGGGTGGTAGCCGGACGCGTCCACACCGGTCGCCGCCGGCTGCCCGGCCAGTTCGTCGGCGAGCGTGGCGAGGTCGGGCGACTCGGGGCGCTGGGCGGCGTAGACGGCGACCGCGCCGGCGCCGCTGAACACCAGGGCCACCCAGAGCGTCACCAGACCGACCACGACGGCGCTGATCCGGCTCGGCGGCACGAAGCGGTACCGCAGGCCGACCAGCAGCAGGTACATCGCCTCGCCGCGGGACGGCCTGGTCTGCCCCGGCTCGGCCGCGTCCAGCAGCGTGGTGAGGATCTCCACGCCACGCTCGCGGCGGTAGAAACGGGGGTACGCCCAGAGCAGGCGGCGGTAGGAGCGCTCCAGGTCAGACATGCTGAACTCCCCCGATGAAGCCGAACGCCTCGCGCAGCCGGGTGACGGCCACCTTCGCGTTCGACTGGAGCCTCGCCACCGCCTCCTCGAGCGCCGCGCGTCCGTCGTCGGAGAGCACGTAGTACCGGCGGAGCCGGCCGCCCACCGCCTCCTCGCGGTCCACGACGATCAGGCCGTCCGAGCTGAGGCGATCGAGCGCCGCGTAGAGGGTGCCGGCCTTGAGCCGCACGCGGCCCTCGGAGAGCTCCTCGACCGCCTGCATGATCCCGTAGCCGTGCAGGGGCGTACGCACCAGCGCGGTCAGGATGAAGAACGTTGGTTCCTGCATCGTCACGACTGGAATATAGACCATCTTTATATACAGTCAATCTGTACGTGGCCGCGCGTCGTTCCCCCGGCCCGGGATTCAGCCCGGCGGTCGCCGGGCGGCCCGGTGCCCGGCGAACGCCGCGGGTAGCCACGGGACGGGGCCGGTGCTTCCGGGTCAGGGGTAGGCGTACCGAATCGGGGTCAGGCTCTTCTCGCTCTGGCTTCGACAGCGTCCAGGAGCAGTTCCAGGGCCAGCTCGAACTGGTCTTCGCGGTCGACGTCGCTCAGGTGCTCGGCGACGTTGCGGATGTGCGGGTACCGGTCGGCGGGCAGGACCACGTATTCCCTGGTCCAGGCGAGGCCGTCGCGGTCCATCACGTCCAGGCCGGCGGCGTGCGCGTTCGCCTCGAAGGCGGTCCAGGCCAGGATGGTGCCGGCAACCACGCGCGATCGAGGCGGCGCGGGCGGCGAACGGCTTCCGGGACACCCGGCTGCACCTGGCCCACCTGCAGGTCGTGCACCCGGCCGACGTGCCGCGGTTCCGGCGGCTCGGTGTGACGGCGAACCCGCAGCCACTGTGGGCCGCGCACGAGCCGCAGATGGACGAGCTGACCAACCCGTTCCTGGATCCGGCGCTGGCCGGGCGGCAGTATCCGTTCGGTGACCTGCTGCGAGCCGGGGTGACCCGGGGCGGCGGACGGGCGGGTGTTCCTGCCCGCGCAGCGGCTCGACCTGGGTACGGCGCTGACGGCGTACACCGCGGGGAGCGGGTATGTGAGCCATCGCGACGACAGTGGCTGCCTCCGTACCGGGAATGTGGCGGACCTGGTGGTCCTCGATCGTGATCCGTTCGACGGACCGGACGCCGAGATCGCGGCGACGAAGGTCGCGATGACCTTCGTCGGCGGCGAGCTGGTCCACGCCGCCTGAGCCGCGGCGATACCCGGAACCGGGAAGCGGATCGTGGCCGGCCGGATACCCACCGCGACCCTTCCCGGTCCTAAAAGCCGGGACGGAGGCTCATCCGCCGTGCCACTACCGGGCAGGATCAAGGCATGCCTCTGCTCTTCTCGTACGGGACCCTGCAGAATCCCGCCGTCCAGCGGGCCAACTTCGGAAGGGAACTGGAGGGCCGGGCGGACACCCTGCCCGGGTACGCGGAACGGCTCCTGGAGATCACCGATCCGGCGGTCGTGGCGACCAGCGGCAAGACCCACCACCCGATCGTCGTGGAGACCGGCGAGGACGCCGACCGGGTGCCCGGCACCGTCTTCGAGATCACCGAGGAGGAGCTGATCGCGGCGGACAAGTACGAAGTGGACGACTACCACCGGGTGCTGGTCTCGCTCGGCTCCGGGGTCCGCGCCTGGGTCTACGTGAGCGCCGCCGCCTACTGACCCATGGTTCCACTGTTCCTGAGCCGTCCACCGGCCCGGGCTCCCGCGAAGATCGCCGAGTCTCTATGATTCCGGCCATCGACACCACCGGGAGCCACCGCATGCGACGTAAGCTCTGGCCGGTCGGGTCCGGTCTCGCCCTGCTCAGCGTGCTCGCCTCCGGCGCCTTCGCCGGCCCGGCAGCCGCCGCGAGCTACGGTGACGCGACCGCCGGCGCCCACCGGATCACGTTCACCGCCGACTACGGCGTCACCAACAAGATCGTCATCACCCGCTCCGGGCGTACCGTCACCATCGACGACCGGGTGGAGATCCGGCCCGGCAAGGGCTGCAAGCGGGTGACGGGCGACAAGACCCGGGTGCGCTGCAAGACCACGAAGGCGACCACCCTGGTGATCGTCAAGGTCAACGACCGCAACGACTCGGTCGTGAACAACAGCGACCTGCGGATGGAGGCCGACGGCGGGCCCGGCAACGACAGGATCGTCGGCGGGCCGAAGGCGGACATCCTCTGGGGCGATCAGCTCTGCCCCTCGGTCCGGGGCGGCAACGACCGGATCTACGGCCGCGGCGGCAACGACGAGATCTACGCCGAGGACGGCTCGGACTACGTCTCCGCCGGCGACGGCGACGACCAGATCAGCGGCGACAACACCTGCGGCGGCACCCGGAAGTATCCCGGGAACGACGTGCTCCACGGCGACAACGGCAACGACTGGGTGGTCGGCTACGGCGGCAACGACCGCGTCTACGGCGACAACGGCAACGACTCGCTGCTCGGCGAGGCCGGCCGGGACTACCTCTCGGGCGGTGCCGGAGCCGACTGGATGCGCGGGGACGCCAGCGACCGCGCGGTCGCGGCCGACGTGCTGCTCGGCGGTTCCGGGCCGGACCGGGTGGACTACTACCACTACCGCAAGGCGGTCACCGTCGACCTCGACGGGGCCTCCGGTGACGACGGGCTGCCCGGCGAGCACGACACCGTCGGCGCCGACGTCGAGGGCATCGACGGCACCGGGGCCGCCGACCGCCTCACCGGCAACGGCGCGGCCAACCAGATCGACGGGTACGGCGGCAACGACGTGATCCGCGGTGGCGGCGGTGACGACCACCTCAACGGCGAGGACGGCACCGACCGGATCTTCGGCGAGGGCGGCAACGACACCCTCGGCACCTGGAGTCCGCTCGCCGTGCTCGACGGGGGCCCGGACAGCGACATCTGCCAGGGACGGCCGGAGACGGCGATGAACCTCTGTGAGGACCGGCAGATCTGGTGAACGGCAGCCGCCAGGCCGGGAGACCCGACCCGGATGGCGGTTGTCCCGATTCACGGTGGTAGGGAAGGCTTTCGGCTCGTTCGCTGACGAGCCCTGGAGTACGCATGCCCGACCGCACCCTGCGCCGCGCGGTGACCACCGCCGCACTCGTCTTCATCGGCGCGGCGCTACTGATCTTTAGTGGTCTGCTGGCCGGGACCGCCCAGGACGCGGTGTACCTGCTGCTGCCGGTGACCTGGCTGACCGTCTGCTGCGGGCTGGCCGGCCTGGCCCTGTCCCGGACCCGCCGGGCCGGCTGAGCCGGGCGCCGGCTCACAACCGTGGGACGGGGATCGTGAGGATCGGGTAACTCTCGAAGCATGTTCGGGTGACAGGGCGGTAATCGCGGGTTCCTAGCGTGACCAGTCGAGGACATCTGCTCGACGGAAGGAACCCCGCCTGTGGCCACCCAGGTGCGTACCGTGTGTGGCTACTGCGGTGTCGGCTGCGGCCTGGTGCTGGACGTCGCCCGGGACGCCGGCGGGCGGCGGCGGGTGCTCAAGGTGACCGGCGACAGGGACCATCCGGCCAACGCGGGCCGGCTCTGCACCAAGGGTGCGACCAGCGCGGACCTGCTCTCGGCCGGGGGCCGGCTGGGTCGCGCCCTGGTGCGCGCCGAGCGGGGTGCCGAGCCGCGCGAGCGGGACCTCGACGAGGCGATCGCGGAGACCGCCAGGCGGCTGCGGGCGATCGTCGACGAGCACGGCCCGGACGCGTTCGCCATGTACGTTTCCGGTCAGATGACCCTCGAGGCGCAGTACCTGGCGAACAAGCTGGTGAAGGGCTTCATCGGGACCAACAACATCGAGTCGAACTCGCGGCTCTGCATGGCCAGCGCCGGCACCGGCTACAAGCTGTCGCTGGGCGCCGACGGGCCGCCCGGGTCCTACGACGACCTGGATCACGCCGATGTCTTCTTCGTGATCGGCGCGAACATGGCGGACTGCCACCCGATCCTGTTCCTGCGGATGATGGAGCGGGTCAAGGCCGGCGCCCGGCTGATCGTGGTCGACCCGCGGCGCACCGCCACCGCCGACAAGGCCGACCTCTTCCTGCAGATCCGGCCCGGCACCGACCTGGCGCTGCTCAACGGCCTGCTGCACCTGGTGGACAAGGACGAGGAGTTCATCGCGGCGCACACCGAGGGCTGGGCCACGATGCCGGAGCTGCTCGCCGACTACCCGCCCGCCGTTGTGGCCGAGCTGACCGGGCTGGCCGAGAACGACATCCGTACCGCCGCCGAGTGGATCAGTGGAGCGCGGAACTGGGTCACGCTCTGGACCATGGGGCTGAACCAGAGCACCCACGGCACCTGGAACACCAACGCGATCTGCAACCTGCACCTGGCCACCGGCGCGATCTGCCGGACCGGGAGCGGCCCGTTCTCGCTGACCGGCCAGCCGAACGCGATGGGCGGCCGGGAGATGGGCTATCTGGGTCCGGGCCTGCCCGGCCAGCGATCGGTGCTGGTCCCGGCCGATCGGGAGTTCACCGAGCGGGTCTGGGGGCTGCCCGGCGGCACGCTGCGCACCGAGGTCGGCAAGGGCACCGTCGAGATGTTCGAGCGGATGGCGGCCGGCGAGATCAAGGCCTGCTGGATCATCTGCACCAACCCGGTCGCCTCGGTCGGCAACCGGAAGACGGTGATCGCCGGGCTGGAGGCCGCCGAACTGGTGATCACCCAGGACGCCTTCGGCGAGACCGAGACCAACGCGTACGCCGACATCGCCCTGCCGGCCGCGATGTGGTCGGAGACCGACGGCATCATGATCAATTCCGAGCGGAACCTGACCCTGGTGCATCCGGCGGCCGACGCGCCCGGCGACGCGCTGCCCGACTGGCTGCTGATCTGCCGGATCGCGGCCGCGATGGGCTACCCGGAGGCCTTCTCGTACGGCAGCGCGTCCGAGATCCTCGACGAGATCAAGCTGTTCGCCAACCCGCAGACGGGCTACGACCTGCGCGGGGTGTCGTACGAAAGGCTCATGGACGGCCCGGTCCAGTGGCCGGCCGCGCCCGGCGGGCCGGACCGCAACCCGATCCGGTACCGCGAGGCCGGTGGTCTCCGCTTCGCGACGGCGAGCGGAAAAGCGATCTTCTACCCGCGCCCGCACCTGGATCCCGCCGAGCTGCCCGACGACGACTTCCCGTTCGTGCTGAACACCGGCCGGCTGCAGCACCAGTGGCACACCATGACGAAGACCGGCAAGGTGGCCAAGCTCTCCAAGCTCAACCCGAGCCCGTTCGTCGAGATCAATCCGGCCGACGCGCGGGCCCACGGGATCGCCGACGGCGACCAGGTGGAGATCGAGTCGCGGCGCGGGCGCGCGGTGCTGCCGGCGGTGCTCACCGACCGGGTGATGCCGGGCAACTGCTTCGCCCCGTTCCACTGGAACGACCTGTTCGGCGAATACGTCAGCGTCAACGCGGTGACCAGCGACGCCGTCGACCCGCTGAGCTTCCAGCCGGAGCTGAAGGTGTGCGCGGTGGCGCTGTCGAAGGTCGCCGCGCCGGCCGCCGAGCCCGCTGTCGCGCCGTCCCGGATCCACGACGTGCTCGGGCTGGATCCGGCACCACCGGTGCTGAGCGACGGGCAACGCCGCTACCTGGCCGGCTTCCTGGCCGGGCTGCCGCCGGTGCGCCCGGACGCACCCACCCTGCCGGCCAACGCGCCGTTCGACCCGGCCACCGCGATGTGGGTGAACGGGCTGCTGGCGGGGATCTTCCACCCCGTCGCGACAACCGCTGCCGATCCCTCACCGGCCGGGCCGCGCCTGCAGATCCTCTGGGCCTCACAGACCGGCAACGCCGAGGAGTTCGCTCGCGGTCTGGGGTCGCGGCTCGCCGAGACGGGACGGCAGATCTCGGTACGCGGGATGGACGGCGCCGCCACGGAACTCCTCGATCCGGGCGCCGACCTCCTCGTGGTGACCAGCACGTTCGGCGACGGCGACGCACCCGACAACGGCGCCGAGTTCTGGCAGTCGATCGCCGGTGACGGCGCACCCCGGCTGGACGGGCGCAAGTTCGCGGTGCTCGCCTTCGGCGACTCCACCTACGACGACTTCTGCGGGCACGGCCGTCGCCTCGACGAACGCCTCGCCGAGCTGGGCGCGGAACGGCTGGCACCGCGCGCCGACTGCGAGCCGGACTTCGAGGACACCGCCGGCCGGTGGCTGGACGCGGTGCTCAAGGCGCTCACCGCGCCGCCGCGGGTCGCGCCCACCAAGGCGAGCCCGCTGACAGCCGCCCTGGTCGGCAACCGCCTGCTCAGCCGGCCCGGCTCGGCCAAGGAGGTGCGCCGGTTCACCTTCCACACCGGCGGCCTGCTGGAGTACGCCGCCGGCGACGCGCTCGGCGTGTGGCCGGTGAACGGCCCGGACCTGGTCGACGAGTGGCTGTCGGTCACCGGTCTCGCCGCGGACACCGCCGTGGAGCTGGACCGGGTCGGGATGATCCCGCTGTCCGAGGCGCTCGCCCGGCACCTGGACATCACGAAGATCACCACGGATCTGCTCCGGTTCACCGCCGAGCGGGGCGGGGACGGGCAGCTCAAGACGCTGCTGCGGCCGGACAACAAGGGCGAGCTGGCGAAGTGGACCTGGGGCCGGCAGGCCGTCGATCTGATCGCCGAGCAGGGTGTGCGGGCCTCCGCGCAGGAGTGGGCCGGGGTGCTGAAACGGCTCCAGCCCCGGCTGTACTCGATCAGCTCGACCCCGCTGGTCGACCCGGACCAGGTGAGCCTGACCGTGTCGGTGGTCCGGTTCGACGGCCTGCTCGGGCGGCAGCGCCTGGGCGTCTGCTCGACGTACCTGGCCGACGCCGTCGACGACATCGAGGTGCCGGTCTTCGTGCAGAAGGCGCCGCACTTCCGGCCACCGGCCGACCCGGCCACCCCGATGATCATGGTGGGGCCGGGCACCGGGGTGGCGCCGTTCCTCGGCTTCCTCCAGGAGCGCCAGGCGACCGGGGCGACCGGGGCGAACTGGCTGTTCTTCGGCGAGCAGCGGCGGGCGACCGACTTCTACTACCGCGAGGAGCTGGCGGCGCTCTCCGCGGCCGGCACCCTGACGCGGCTGGACCTGGCGTTCTCCCGGGACCAGCGGGCCAAGGTCTACGTGCAGGACCGGATGCGCGAGCAGGGCGCGCAGCTGTGGGCGTGGCTCCGGGACGGCGCGCACTTCTACGTCTGCGGCGACGCCAGCCGGATGGCCAAGGACGTGGACCGAGCGCTGCACGAGATCGCTGTCAACCACGGGCGGTTGTCCCCGGAGGCGGCCACCGCGTACCTCAAGCAACTCGCCGCCGACAAGCGCTACGTCCGCGACGTGTACTGACCGGAGCGTGACGACGGTCAGGCTGGAGCCGGCGTCGTCGGTCGCCGCCCTGGTCAAGGCCGGTGCCGGCACCGGTCGGATCTGATCAGCCTTTTCCTGACTCACTCCAGACAGGGCGTGGGGCGTGACAAAAACCGGAAGCCACCGGCGGTTGGGTGCCGGTGGCTAGGGTGCAGCCGTGCGCATTTTGATGGCCGACGACGAGCGGACCCTGGCCGACACGGTCGCCGACGGGCTGCGGCAGTTCGCCATGGCGGTGGACGTCGTCTACGACGGCGCGGCCGCGCTCGAACGGATCGGCACGCACCGGTACGACGTCGCCATCCTGGACCGGGACATGCCCGGGCTGACCGGTGACGAGGTCTGCGTCCGGGTCGTCGGCCAGGGCATCGACACCAGGCTGCTGCTGCTCACCGCGGCCGCAGGCATCCGGGACCGGGTGGAGGGGCTCGGACTGGGCGCCGACGACTACCTGACCAAACCGTTCGCGTTCGCCGAGCTGGTGGCCCGGGTGCAGGCGCTGGCCCGGCGCTCGGCGGCACCGCTCAAGCCGGTGCTGGAGCAGGACGGCGTGGTGCTCGACACGGTCCGGCACTTCGCCTCCCGGGACGGGCTGACGCTGAACCTGACGCCCAAGGAGTTCGCCGTGCTGCGCGTGCTGCTGCGCGCCGGCGGACAGGTGGTCAGCGCGGAGGACCTGCTGGAACAGGCCTGGGACGAGAACACCGACCCGTTCACCAACTCGGTCCGGGTGACCATCATGACGCTGCGCAAGAAGCTCGGTGAGCCCGCGGTGATCCACACCGTGCCCCGCGTCGGTTACCGGCTGGGCACCCTCGCCGGCGGCGCCGAGTGAAGACCGGCTCACCGGGCCGCCGGATCACCGTGGTCGGCACCGCGGCCTTCGTGCTCGGCCTCCTGGTCTTCTGGCTGGCCGACGTCCTGCTGTTCTGGCTGCGGCTGGCCGGCAGCGGGCTCTGCGGTCCGGCGCAGAGCCGCGGCGCCCTGTGCCGGGCCCTCGGTCAGCGCCCCGACCTGCAACACTTCGCGCTCGTCCTGCTGGTCTCGGCGGCCGCGCTGGGCGGCGCGCGCTGGGCGGTCCGCTGGTGCCTGCAGCCGATCCGGGAGCTGGAGCCGGTGATCGCCAGCGTCGGCCCGCAGAACCTCGGCTACCGGATCAACCCCGGCGACGGCGACACGGAGATCGCGGTGCTGGCCCGGGCGATCGACGCGATGATGGACCGGATCGCGATGGGTTACGAGGCGCAGCGCCACTTCGCCGCCAACGCCGCGCACGAGCTGCGCACCCCGCTCGCCGTGCAGCGCACCCTGATCGAGGTGGGCCTGGCCCGGGCCACCAGTCCGGACAAGCTCGACCTGGTCACCGCGCAGCTGCTGGAGACCAACGAGCGCAACGAGCGGCTGATCGAGGGCCTGCTGGTGCTCAGCGAGAGCGACCGCGGCCTGGTCACCAAGATCCCGCTGCGGCTCGACGAGATCGTCGCGGCGGTGCTCGACGATCACGAGGCGCCGGCGGCGGAGGCCGGCGTCACGATCACCCGCAAGCTCGCGCCCCGGACCGTGCTCGGCGAGCGGGTGCTGCTCGAACGGCTGGTCACCAACCTGGTGCAGAACGCCATCAAGTACAACCGGCCGGACGGCACCATCGAGGTCGAGGTGGGCGACGAGCCCGCGCTGGCCGTCACCAACACCGGTGACGACGTGCCGCCGGGCGTGGTGGCCGCGCTCTTCGAGCCGTTCCGGCGGCTGTCCGGCACCCGGATCGACCACAGCGGCGGCGCCGGACTGGGGCTCACCATCGCCCGGTCGATCTGCCGGGCTCACGACGGGGTCATCGCCGCGCGCTCGTCCGGGCGCGACGGGCTACGGGTGGAGATCGCGCTGCCGCCCGCCAGGAGCCCGCGGTAACAGCGCCGGACCCGGGGGCCGACGCCGGTCAGGATCTCGTGCGGGTTGGTCTCCGCCCAGCGCGCCCACTCGGCGACGGTCGGCTCGCCCCGCTCGCCCGGGCCGAAGAGCACCACCCGGTCACCGGCCCGGACCGGCAGGTCACCGACGTCCGCCACGACCTGGTCCATGGCGATCCGGCCGACGATCGGCACCCGGCGGCCGTGGATGGCGACCTCGGCACGGCCGGCCACCCGGCGCGGCACGCCGTCCGCGTACCCGGCCGGGATCAGGGCGAGGGTGGTCTCCCGGGTGACGACGTGATCCGGGCCGTAGGAGACGCCGGTGCCCGGGCCGACCCGCTTGGTGAGGATGACCGTGGACTCCAGGGTCATCGCCGGGCGCAGACCGAACGTACGGCCCGGCACCGGCTCGGCGCCGTACAGCGCGATGCCTGGGCGGACCAGGTCGAACCGGGCCTGCGGCAGGTGCAAGGTGGCCGCCGAGTTGGCCAGGTGGGTGAGCGGCCGGGGGAAGCCTATCGCGGCCGCCGCGGCGCGCGCCTGACCGAAGGCGATCAGCTGCCGGCGCAGGCCTGGATCGTCCGGGTGCTCGGCGTTCGCGAGGTGGGACCACACGCCGCGTACCGTGATCAGGCCGGCCGCCTGGAGTTTCGCGGCGACAGTGAGCAGGTGCGGCCAGTCGTCGGCGGTCGCGCCGGCGCGGGACAGCCCGGTGTCCGCCTTGAGGTGCACCGCCGTGCGGCGACCGCGCCGGCCCGCCACGCGGGCCAGCGATTGCAGGGTGTGGACCGCGCTGACCGACAGGTCGACATCCGGTACGTCCGGTACGTCGTCCGGCTCGTACAACCACATCAGGATCGGCGCCCGGATCCCGGCGGAACGCAGCTCCACCGCCTCGGCCGGCGAGGTCACGCCCAGCCAGGAGGCGCCGGCGGCCAGCGCGGCCCCGGCCACCTCGACGGCGCCGTGCCCGAACCCGTTCGCCTTGACGACCGCCATCAACCGGGCACCGCCGGCGGCCCGGCGCAGCAGCCGGGTGTTGTGGCCGATCGCGTCGAGGTCGACGATCGCCCGGGTCATCGAGCGGCACTCAGCAGCAGATCGAGCAGCTCGGGGTAGGACCGTCCGGCGGCCCGCCAGATCTGCGGGAACTGCGACAGCTCGGTGAGGCCGGGCAGCGTGTTGACCTCGTTGAGCACCACGCCGTTCTCGGTCAGGAAGCAGTCGACCCGGAGCAGGCCCGCGCAGCCGAGCGCCCGGAACGCCAGGATCGCCGTCTCCGCCAGCAGCCCGCGCTGGTCCGGCCGCAGGTCGGCGGGAATGACGAAGTCGGCGGCGCCGGCGGTGTACTTCGCGTCGAAGTCGAAGAACGCGGCCCCGTGCTTGATCTCCAGAGCCGGCCCGGCCTCGAGCGTCCCGTCCGGATGCTGGAGCACCGCGACGTCCACCTCACGACCGGCGACGGCGGCCTCCACCAGCACCTTGGTGTCGTGCTTGCGGGCCAGCGCGATCGCCTGCTGCAGGCCGGACCAGTCGTCCACCCGGGTGACGCCGACGCTGGAGCCGCTGCGGGCCGGCTTCACGAAGACCGGCAGGCCGAGGCGCTCCCGGTCGGCCGGGGTGACGTCGTCGTCGCCGGCGCGCAGCACCACGCCGTCGGCTACCGCGATGCCCTCGGCCGCCACTATCGTCTTGGTGAACTGCTTGTCCATCGCGGTGGCGCTGGCCAGGACGCCGCTGCCGACGTACCGGACGCCGGCCGCCACCAGGACCGCCTGCAAGGTGCCGTCCTCGCCGAACGGGCCGTGCATCACCGGGAACGCCACGTCGACGGTGCGCAGCACGCCGAGCGCGACGATCAGGCTGCCGGACCGCATCGGCTGCGGCGGGAACTCCGCGCCGGTGCCGGTGTCCCGGCCGATCTCCCACACCCCGGCGCGCGAGATCCGGATCGGCAGCACCTCGTAGCGCCCGCGGTCCAGATAGCGCAGGACCGAGGCGGCGGAGCGGCAGGAGACGTCGTGTTCCGCGCTCTGGCCGCCGAAGATGACAGCGACCCGGGTCTTGCCGGTGGAGCTCTGCATGCCGCACATCTTGAAGATCAAGTTGTCCGGTGAGCGTCAGCGATCCGCTTATCCGCCCGTTACCCCGGACCAATCGGACGAACGCCGCCTCTCGTTCCGGACGAGCCAGGCGGATCTCGGCTGTCGTTCCGGACGAGCCAGGCAGACAGCGGCTGCTGTTCCGAACGAGCCAGGCGGATCTCGGCTGCTGTTCCGGACGAGCCAGGCAGACAGCGGTTGCTCCCCCGGCCGAGCCGGGCGGACACCGGCTGCCCTTTCGGACGAATCGGCCGGGCTCGGTCACCGGCCCCGGGGTGCGTGCCATCGGCCGGCCCGCTTGGTGGCACGCTCTGCGTCATGGACCTGACCGTGATCCTCGGCCCGATGAAGGGCGGCAAGTCACTCGAGATGATCAGCCTGCTGTCCCCGCTGCAGCACACCGGCATCCCGCACCGCATCTACCAGTCGGCCCGCCACGGCCGGGACACCGCGGTGATGTCCCGCTCCGGCGGCAGCCTGGAGACGCTGAAGGTGCCCACCCTGGCCGGTGCCGCCGACGGCGACATCGAGGTGATCGGCGTCGACGAGATCCACATGTTCACCGTCGACGACATCGCGGTGCTCGGTACCGCGGTCCGCGCCGGGGTCAAGGTGGTGGTGGCCGGCATCGACCTGGACCACCGGGGGCAGCTGTTCGCGCCGGTCCGGGCGCTCTTCGAGCTGGCACCGGAGAAGGTGATCTACCGCCGCGCGGTCTGCGACGTCTGCCGCTCCCTCGACGCGACCCACACGCAGGTCCTGGAGCACGGCAAACCGTTCATCCGCGAACTCGCCCCGTCGACAGCGCTCCCGGACGACGGGACATACACCTATGAAGCCCGCTGCCGCCGCTGCGTCGTACTCCCCTGAGCGACACCTTTCCGATCAAGAGATTGCTGACTCGGACCCGCGCTGATCACTGATCGTCGCTCCCGCCAGGGACCCTTCCGGGCCGGGCAGGACGCTGGCGCGTCCAAAACGCCCACCCCTCCAGGGCGACGCCCGCCGCCGCCCACGACCGCCAACCCCATTCCGGCACCACCTCGGCTGGCACTCACGGTGGTATCCCGCGGGTATCCCGCACCCGGAAACCACCACCACACCCAGCCGCAACGGACAGGCTGGCACTCACGGTGGTATCCCGCACCCGGACACCACCCTCACGACCAGCCGCGACCGGCGAGACCGAGCGGGCTGGCCCCCACGGTGGTATCGCGCGCCTGGACACCACCGTCACGACCAGCCGAGTCCGACGGGCTGGCACTCACGGTGGCCTCCCACGCCCGGACACCACCCTCACGACCAGCCACCACCGGCAAGACCAACCGGGCTGGCACTCAGAGTGGCATCGCGGGCCCGGCCACCACCGTCACGACCAGCCACCACCGGCGAGACCGAGCGGGCTGGCCCCCACGGTGGTATCGCGCACCCGGACACCACCGTCACGACCAGCCGAGTCCGACGGGCTGGCACTCACGGTGGCCTCCCACGCCCGGACACCACCCTCACGACCAGCCACCACCCGCAAGACCAACCGGGCTGGCACTCAGAGTGGCATCGCGGGCCCGGCCACCACCGTCACGACCAGCCACCACCGGCGAGACCGAGCGGGCTGGCCCCCACGGTGGTATCGCGCACCCGGACACCACCGTCACGACCAGCCGAGTCCGACGGGCTGGCACTCACGGTGGCCTCCCACGCCCGGACACCACCCTCACGACCAGCCACCACCCGCAAGACCAACCGGGCTGGCACTCAGAGTGGCATCGCGGGCCCGGCCACCACCGTCACGACCAGCCACCACCGGCGAGACCGAGCGGGCTGGCCCCCACGGTGGTATCGCGCACCCGGACACCACCGTCACGACCAGCCGAGTCCGACGGGCTGGCACTCACGGTGGCCTCCCACGCCCGGACACCACCCTCACGACCAGCCACCACCGGCAAGACCAACCGGGCTGGCACTCAGAGTGGCATCGCGGGCCCGGCCACCACCGTCACGACCAGCCACCACCGGCGAGACCGAGCGGGCTGGCCCCCACGGTGGTATCGCGCGGCCGGACACCACCACCACGACCAGCCACCACCGGCGAGACCAACCGGGCTGGTGCTCAGGGTGGTGTCGCGGGGCTGGACACCACCGTCACGACCAGCCGCGACCGGGGCGCGACCGATCGCGGCTGGTGCTCAGGGTGGTATCGCGGGGGCGGACACCACCCTGAGCGCCAGCTGACCGGGTTGGGGTTTGGGCGGACCACCGGAAGGGGGCAGTTCGGCCCGGATGCGGCCTCGCGGCCGTGAGGTAAAGGCCGCCTGGCGTCGAGGCACGGGACGAGGCTGTGCGGTTGGGGACGGGCAGGGCGTACCGGAAAAGGGTTTTGGGGTGCGGCGGACGGTCGGGGAGGCCTACCGGGAAAGGGTTGCCGGGGTGGCGGACGGTCAGGGTAGGCCTACCGGGGAAGGGTTGCCGGGGCGGCGGACGGTCAGGGTAGGCCTACCGGGGAAGGGGGCGGCGGAGGGTCGAGGAGGCCTACCGGGAAGGGGGGTCAGGGGAGGGCGTTCAGGAACGGCTCGTGGTTGTTCTTGAATTCCCAGCTGTAGAACTTGTCCCAGTTGATCGACCAGGTCATCAGGCCGCGGAAGTTCGGGTTCAGGCCGCTGCGCGGGGTGTAGCCGCCGCAGTTGCTGCCCTTCACCAGGCAGGTGACCGCCTGCTGGAGCCCGGCCGGGGCGACATACCCGTTGCCGGCGCTGGTCGAGCTGGGAGCGCCGAACGCCACCTGGTCCTCGCGCAGCGCCGGGAACATGGCGGCGGTGTTGCCGGCAACCGGGAAGCCGGCCAGCATCATGTCGGTCATCGCGATGTGGAAGTCGGCGCCGCCCATCGAGTGGTACTGGTTGTCCAGGCCCATGATCGAGCCGGAGTTGTAGTCCTGGACGTGCAGCACGGTGAGGAAGTCACGGACCGCGTAGATCACCGGGAGGTAGGAGCCCGCCCGCGGGTCCTGGCCGCCCCACGGGCCGGAGCCGTAGTACTGGTAGCCGAGTTGCACGAAGAACGTCTCCGGGGCCATGGTCAGCACGAAGCCGGCGCCGTAGCGGGCCTTCAGGCTCTTCAGGGCGCTGATCAGGTTGACGATCACCGGGGTGGTCGGGTTCTTGAAGTCGGTGTCGCCGGTGTTCAGCGACAGCGAGTGGCCCTCGAAGTCGATGTCGACGCCGTCCAGGCCGTACTTGTCGATGATCGCGCTGACCGAGCTGACGAACTTGTCCCGCGCCGCGGTGGTGGTCAGCTGCACCTGGCCGTTGGCGCCGCCGATGGAGAGCAGCACCTTCTTGCCGGCCGCCCGCTTCGCCTTGATCGCGGCGAGGAACTCGGCCTCGGTCTCCACGCCGGGGCACTCGGTGACCGGGCAGAGCTTGAACTGGATGTCACCGGAGGTGACGCTGGTCGGCTCGCCGAAGGCCAGGTTGATGATGTCCCACTCGGCGGGCACGTCGGCCATCCGCAGGTAGCCGGAGCCGTTGGCGAAGCTGGTGTGCAGGTAGCCGATCAGCGCGTGCTTGGGCAGGCCACCGGCGGGGATCGGGGTGGTCGGGCCGGTGCTCGGGCTGGTCGACGGGCTCGGGCTGGTGCTCGGGCTCTGCGAGGGGCTCGGACTGGTCGACGGGCTGGTGCTCGGGGACGGGCTGGTGCTGCTGGCGCTCGGGGACGGATTGGTGGTTCCGCCGCAGGCGCCGTTGTTCACCCAGACGTCCCACTGACCGCTCTTGAGGGTCGGGTCCTCACCCTGTGTCCACCACTTGGCGGTGTAGTTGTTGCCGCCCTTGGAGGCGACGTTGTCCTTGACGTAGGTCGCGGAGGCACTCCAGGCCGGCGCGCACGCCGTGGCGGCGCTCGCCGTGGAGGCGGCATAGACACTTGTGCATGCGGCGGCGAGCACTGCCGCCGTGGCGAGGGTCACGGATCGACGCATGGGCAATTATTAGGACTGTTAACTGAAGATGTAAAGAGGTCAGCGCTCGCAGTCGTGCCGAGCATCGCCGCGGGCGACCTCGCACTGGTCGTCACCGGCGCCGCCGTACAGGACATCGCGGCCGCGCTTGTCGCGCGCGTCGGCGCTGCCGTCGTCGCCGTTCAGGTAGTCGCCGCCGGCGTCGCCGTAGAGCGTGTCGTCGCCCGCCTCGCCGTAGATGAAGTCGTCCTCGGACCCGCCATGCAGGACGTCGTCGCCCGGTCCGGCCGAGATGAAGTCGTAGCCGGCGCCCGCGTCGATGTAGTCGTCACCCTCGAAGCCGTTGAGGCTGTCCCGGCCGCCCCGGCCGTAGATCCGGTCGTTGCCGGTGTCGCCCTCGATCCGGTCGCGACGCGGACCACCGACGATCACGTCCGAGCCCCGCTCACCGTTGGCGTCGAGGCGCAGATCGCTGTCGTTGGTGATCCGGTCGTTCCGGTCGCCGGCCCAGACGATCACCTGGGTGGGCGCTGTCGCCAGCGTGCAGCGGACCCGGGTCCGGTCACCCCGGACCCGCTTGCAGCCGGTGCCCGCCTTGATCGCGTACACGTCGTCGATGGTCACCGTGGTGCCGGAGCGGGTGATCACCACCCGGTTCCGCTGGCCGGCGGCGGCCCAGTAGCGGACCTTGGTGGACTGGACGACCGACACCGTGCCGGTGCCGGCCGCCTGCGCGGGAGTGGCGGCGAAGCCGATCAGGGCGACGGCGATCAGCGAGATCGCGACCGGCCGCCTCACGCCACGGCCTCGGCGGCCGCGGTGCACCGCACGGTGCTCGTCCCGGTCACCTTCGCCACCCCGGTCGCGGCGGCCTGCGCCGGGACGACCAGGACCGGGGGCGAGGCGACGGCGGCCAGGAGACGAGCACGTGACAGCGACATCCCCCTATCTCAATCGAACCCGATCTTGGGGGCTAGGCCGGTCCCAGAGAACGGGACCGTATCGACGCAACGATGGGACGAGTCGCCGGCCGGCTAGGCGACCGACTTGGGGCTGATCGGGGCGACCGCGCTGCCCGGTGCGGCCGGCTCGGTGCGGATGCCGGCGCGCAGGGTTTCCAGCATGGTCATGCCCTGAGCGGCCAGGGACGCGACCACGCTGTTCAGCCCCTCGGCACCGTCCAGGACGGTGACGTTGGCGCCGCGCAGACCCTCGGCGGCGGCGCGGAGCATCTCCGGCAGCCGATCGATGATCGCCTGGTCCAGGGCGATCCGGTCCTGTGCCGCGGCGGCCTCGGCGGAGAGCTTGGTGGCGTCCGCCTGGGCGCGGGCCAGCGCGCGGATCCGCTCGGCCTCCGCCTCGGCCGGCCGGACCACCTCGGCGATCAGCTGAGCCTGGCGCAGCTCGGCGTTCTTCTGGGCGACCAGCGCCTGCTCGGCGAGCACCTCCTGGGCGGCCCGCGCGGCGGCCAGCGGGCCGGCCTGCGACGCGGTCTGCTGCGCCTGGTCGATCTCGGCCTGGTACTGCGCGCGGGCGATCGCCGTCTGCCGGGCGTACTCCGCCTGGTGCCGCACGCTCTCCTGTTCGGACATCGCGCTCTCCCGGTCGGCGGCGGCCTGGGCGACCTTCGCCTCCTGGTTGACCCGGGCCTGGTGCGGCGCGGCGAGCGCCTTGATGTAGCCGACACCCTTGTCGTCGATGCTGCTGATCTGCAGCGAGTCGACGGCCAGGCCGATCCGGGCCATCTCGGTCTTGCTGGCGTCGACGATCGCGTCGGCGAGGGTCTGCTGCTCCCGGATGATCGACTCGACGGTCATGCTGCCGATGATGCTGCGCAGGTGGCCGGAGAAGATCCGGCCGACAAGCGTCGGCATCTGACCCTGGTTGCCCTGGAAGCGGCGGGCCGCCGCGGCGATGGACTCGTGGTCGTCCCCGACCTTGAACGCGATCACCGCCTGCACGCCGAGCGTCAGGCCCTGCTTGGTGTAGCAGTCCTCGACCACCTCGGCCTCCTGCATGGCCAGGGTGAGCCGGGTGGCCTTGGAGAAGATGGGCACGACGAAGACGCCGTGCCCGGTGACGATTTTGAACGGCAACGCGTCCGCTCCCCGTTGTTTCCGGCCGCTGATCAGCAACGCCTCATTGGGGGCGGGCACCCGATAACCGAACACTTCTACAGCCCTTCATCGACGCCGCGGGCGATCCCGTCCGGCGGCACAGTGGGCCATGGCTCGACGTCGACTTGGCGCGCGCCACGGTTGTGAATGACGAGTACCGCTGCTCCGACCGGGAGGGGTTCCGGCGCATACGCGAGGTAGTAGTGCGGCATACCGGCGACCAGCACACGAATCTCCCCGGCCCGGGCGCCGCCACGGATCGCGGTGATCACCGTCCCGACCCGGCCGATCAGCGTCTCACTCGTCACGCCTGCATTGTGCTCCTGCGCCGCGACCCGCCGCCGCCCCGGAAATGAGGGCTGGTCAGGGCTCGGTTTTCGGGTAGAGGATCTCGCGGGCCTGCTCGGCGGCGCGGACGATGGCCTCCGCCACGAAGTCGACGAAACGGGCGACGTTCTCCAGCCGGACGCCGGCCGGGGTGTCCGCGCCGAGCACGCCGACGCCCTCCCGGGCGATCCGGGCGAACTCGGCGTTCGACCGGGCGCTGGCGAGCATCGACTGGTAGAGCGCGGCGTTGTCGACGACGTACCGCTCGCGGCGGCGCTCGTCGCGCTCCCGGCGGATCAGGCCCAGGCTCTCCAGCAGGGTGACCGCCTTGGAGACGGAGGCCTTGCTGACCTGCAGGTGCTGGACCAGCTCGGCGGCGGTGAGGCTGCCCGCGTCGGTGATGTAGAGGCAGGTCAGCAGGCGAGCCATCATCTTGGGCAGGCCGGAGGCCATGATGTTGGTGGTCAGCGCCTCCTCGAACTCGCGCACCGCCTCCGGGTCGCGGCCATGCGTGTTCAGCCGCGCCTCCGGGCCGCGGGGGACGGCCTTGCGCCGCTGGTGGGCGCGGCGCTCGGTGGCCCGGTGGGCGAGATCGGCGCGATAGGCGGTGGGCCCGCCGTTGCGCATCACCTCACGGGTCACCGTCGAGGTGGGACGGTCGAGCCGCCTGGCGATCTCCGCATAGGCCAGCCCGTCCGCCACCCCCAGCGCGATCTGCTGACGTTCCTGCTGGGTGAGCCTGCCTCCCGGCATCGACGATCTCCTTCCGTACGCCCGTGACCGCCTCAGCGTAGCGTTCAGACCCACTCCATTGCAATGAACACTCTCGTTGCATTGCATTTAGAACGGTCTCGTTGCAACGAAATAACTGTAGTGAGCTGGATTTTCTGTGCCGTTGCGCAACAAGTACGTTGTCTACTTCGCGAACGCAACGTAGCGTTTCCCTCATCAGAAACACCGAGTGCAGGGAGCGCACCATGCAGAGCTTCGACACCCCCGCCCCGATCTCCGCCGTCCTGGACATCCCGGCCGGGCGCGTCCGGATCGTCGCCGCCGAGCGGGCCGACACCGCTGTCGAGATCCGGCCGGCGGACGCCGCCAAGGCCCGGGACGCGAAGGCCGCCGAGCAGAGCCGGGTCACCTACGCCGACGGCGTCCTGCGGGTCGAGGTGACGGCCAAGCACCAGGCGCTCGGCCCGTCCGGTTCGGTGGACGTGACAGTTCAGCTGCCCGCCGGCTCCCGGGTCGAGGTGCGCTCGGCCAGCGCCGAGTTCCGGACCACCGGCGCGCTGGGCACGGTCAGCTTCGAGGGCGCGCACGGTGCCGTCGACATCGCCGAGGCCGCCGGGGTCCACCTGACCGGCAACGCCGTGGACGTCACCGTCGGCCGGCTGACCGGGCCCGCCGAGATCAGCACCGACCAGGGCGACATCCGGATCGGGGAGGCGCACCGCGGCACTGTCGTGCTGCGCACCCAGGCCGGGAACATCGCTGTCACCGCGGCGGCCGGCGTCTCGGCCGCGCTCGACGCCGGCACCCCGCACGGCCGGATCGACAACAGCCTGAAGAACGACGGCACCGCCGAGCTCGACATCCACGCCACCACCTCGTCCGGCGACATCGTCGCCCGCAGCCTCTGAGGAGCACCGACATGACCAACCTGGCGATCGCGGCGAACGGGCTGCGCAAGTCCTACGGCGACAAGGTGGTGCTCGACGGCGTCGACCTGGCCGTACCGCGGGGCAGCGTCTTCTCGCTGCTCGGCCCGAACGGCGCCGGCAAGACCACCGCCGTCAAGATCCTGTCCACGCTGATCTCCCCCGGCTCGGGCTCCGGCCCGATCCGGGTGGCCGGGCACGACCTGGTCACCGACCCGCAGGCGGTGCGCGCGGCGATCGGCGTGACCGGGCAGTTCTCCGCCGTCGACGGCCTGATCACCGGCGAGGAGAACATGCTGCTGATGGCCGACCTGCACCACCTGTCCCGGGCCGAGGGCCGGCGCGTCACCGCCGGGCTGCTGGAGCGGTTCGACCTGGTCGAGGCGGCGGGCAAGCCGGCGTCGACCTACTCCGGTGGCATGAAGCGCCGCCTCGACATCGCTATGACACTGGTCGGCAGCCCGCGGATCATCTTCCTGGACGAGCCGACGACGGGTCTCGACCCGCGCAGCCGGCACAACATGTGGCAGATCATCCGCGAGCTGGTCGCCGACGGCGTCACCGTCTTCCTCACCACCCAGTACCTGGAGGAGGCCGACCAGCTCGCCGACCGGATCGCCGTGCTGCACGACGGCACGATCGCCGCCGAGGGGACCGCCGGCGAGCTGAAGCGGCTGGTCCCGGGCGGCCACGTGCGGCTGCGGTTCACCGACCCGCTGTCCTACCAGCAGGCCGTGCTCGCCCTGCCCGGCGCGGTCCGCGACGACGAGGCGCAGGCGGTGCAGCTCGCCAGCGACGGCAGCCAGCACGACCTGCGCTCGATCCTCGACCGGCTGGACACCGCCGGGGTCCGGGCCGACGAGCTGACGGTGCACACCCCCGACCTGGACGACGTGTTCTTCGCCCTGACCGCGAGCCCCACCGAACGGAACCAGACCGCGAGCCCCGACCAGCAGGCCCAGGAGGCCCACCGATGAGCACTCTCACCCTCGCCGTCCGCGACTCGTCCACCATGCTGCGCCGCAACCTGCTGCACGCGCGCCGCTACCCGTCGCTCACGCTGAACCTGCTGCTCACCCCGATCATGCTGTTGCTGCTCTTCGTCTACATATTCGGCGACACCCTCGGCGCCGGCCTGGGCGGCGGCCGCGCCGAGTACATCGCCTACCTGGTGCCCGGCCTGCTGCTGATGACCATCGGCAGCACCGTGATCGGGACCGCCGTCTCCGTCTCCACCGACATGAGCGAGGGCATCATCGCCCGGTTCCGCACCATGGCCATCCACCGTGGGTCGGTGCTGATCGGCCACGTGATCGGCAGCGTCGTGCAGTCGGTGGCCAGCGTGGTCCTGGTCGGCGCGGTCGGCGTCGCCATCGGGTTCCGCTCCACCGGCGCCACGGTCCTGGAGTGGCTCGCCGCGTTCGGGCTGCTCGTGCTCTTCGCCCTGGCCCTGACCTGGATCGCGGTGGGCATGGGCCTGGTCAGCCCGACCGCCGAGGCGGCCAGCAACAACGCCATGCCGCTGATCCTGCTGCCGCTGCTGTCCAGCGCCTTCGTCCCGGTCGACGCGATGCCCGGCTGGTTCCAGCCGATCGCCGAGTACCAGCCGTTCACCCCGGCCATCGAGACCCTGCGCGGTCTGCTGCTCGGCTCCGGCATCGGCCACAACGGCTGGCTCGCCGTCGCCTGGTGCCTCGGCCTCGCCGTCCTCGGCTACTTCTGGTCCACCGCGAAGTTCAACAGCGACCCGAGGTAGCGAAGCACCTCGGACGCGGCGTACCCCCGGCAGGCTGCCGGGGGTACGCCGCGTTCTCACGCCGCCGGGACGACCTGAATGGTGCCGCCGCCGGACTCGACGCCGATCCGGTGTGCGGCGGTGCCGTCGGTCGGGACGTCGATCCTGGTCGAGCCGCCGTCGCCGCGAGCGTCGACGCGGTAGCTGTCCCGCGGCAGCCGGAGCGTGACGTCACCGCCGGCACTGTCCACGCTCACCGACCCGGGCGCCGTGGCGAAGGTGAGCTGGACGGCGCCGCCACCGGTCCGCGCGGTGACCGGGCCGAGCCCGCTCCCGTCGACAGCGCCGCCGCCGGAGGTCAGATCCAGCTCGCCGGTCAGGCCGGTGACCGAGACCGCGCCGCCCCCGCTGTCCAGCGTGGCCCGGAACCCGGCCGGCACCACGAGGTGGTAATCGACGCCGCAGCTGCCCCGGTGACCCTGGCAGCCGGAGGTGAAGGTGAGGTCCGAGCCGACCACCCGGTGCTCCGGTGACGGCTTCGCGCCGGCGTACCGGAGGGTCTCGGAGACGTGCACGGTGTCGCCGGCGCCGGCCGTGACGGTGATCCAGCCGCCGAGGCTGCTGACCGCCACGGCGCCGGCCCGGCCGGTGAGGTCGTAGGTGCGGGTCTCGGTCTGCTCCGGTTCGCCGCAGGCGGCGAGCGCTCCGAGCGTCAGGGACAGGGCGGCGAGAACGGTGCGGCCGGTACGCATGACGGCGCCTTTCAGGGAAGGAGGAGGCCCCAGTACAGGGCCCAGGGAAGGAAGAGGACGCCGGCCACGATCAACAGGCTCTGGCGCGGACGGTCGGCGGTCGAGGTGCGCCACGCGTGGATCGTCATGGCGGTGGTGATCACGGTGATCAGCGCGACGGCTTGCAGGGCCAGCCAGAACACCGGCCGCCCGGCCACCATCGGGCCCGGTGAGATGCCTTTCCAGTTGGCGCTGTCGGCCACCGTGACGAAGTAGGCGACGAAGCCGAGCACCGCGGTGGCGCCCACGGCGGCGAGGAGCCGGGCCGGGCGGGCGACGGCGACCGGGCGGCGCCGGACCCGCCGGACGAGCGCGACGACCGGGTACGACAGGAAGCCGACCAGGAGCACGGCCAGCACGGCGAGCTGGGCCGGCCAGGACTCCCACCACGCCGACGGGGTCACCGCGGTGCTGGTCGCCTGCTGCACCGGGGACGGGTCGGCCCGCGGCGGCGGCACCTTGCCGGCACCGACCGCGCGGACCCAGCCGCCGACGATGTCCGGATAGGACGGGTACAGCGCGTCGGTGAACATCCCGGTGCCGTCCAGGACCCGCAGGGTGTGCCCGGCACCCGGGAGGAACCGGACGGTCAGCGGGCCGCCGACGGTCCGGCGCAGCACCGCCGCGCTCTCGGCGGCCGGCACCTGGGTGTCCGCGGTGCCGTAGACCGCGAGCACCGGCTGGGTGACCCCGGCCAGCGGCGGCCGCGGGTCGTGGCTCGCCTCGGCGAACAACCCGGCGTCGTCGGCGAGCCGGTAGAACCGGTCGGACAGCGTGTCCCGGAGCGCGCCGGAGACCCCGGCGGCGGCCAGCTTGTTGCGCATGTTCCAGTTCTGCACCCGCAGCGGCGACAGGCCCGGGGCGGACGCGAGGACCAAAAAGGCGATGTCCCGGGACCGGCTCGCGGCGATCGGCATGACCCAGCCGCCCTCGCTGATCCCCCACAGCCCGACCGCGTCCGGCCGCACGCCGGGCTGCTCGCGGAGAACGCCGGTCGCGGCGACCACGTCGTCGGCGAGCAGCGAGTAGTCCGGGTCACCGAGTGGGCGTTTGTCGTAGGCGAGGACGGCGATGCCCTGCCGGGCGAAGGCGATCGCCTCCGGGGTGACACCGGTCCGCTTGCCGTTGCCCGAGCCGTGCACCAGTACCAGTCCGGGTAGTGGGCCGGCCGCGTTGCGGGGCGCGAAGACCGTACCGTAAAGCGGTTTTCCGTTTTTGATCGGAATGATGACGTCGGTGGTGGTCACGTCGGCCGGGATCGGCCGGGCCGGTGCGGCGGCGGCCGGGACGCCGGTCAGCGCGATGGCGACGAGGGCCAGGACCAGGATGCGAAGGCTGCGTGCGATCACCAGTCGAGCATCGACGAATCGGCGCCTCGGCGAATCGCCGCAGCGAGCGGTTCCGGCCTCACTCCGCAGAGGGAGGCGCCTGCCCCGCGACGATCAGGCCGGACTCGTAGGCGGCCACCACCGCCTGCGCCCGGTCGCGCAGGCCGAGCTTGGCCAGCACGCTGCTGACGTGCGTTTTCACGGTGTGTTCGCTGACCACCAGGGCGGCCGCCATCTCGGCGTTGGTGAGTCCGCGCCCGAGCAGGCGCAGCGCCTCGTGCTCGCGCGGGGTGAGCCGATCCAGGCCGGCCCACGGGGTGACCGCCGGCGCCTGCCCGCGGACCGCGGTCTCGATCAGCCGGGTGGTCACCGCCGGCGCGAGCAGCGACTCGCCGGCGGCGACGACCCGGACCGCGTGCACCAGCTCGGCGCGGCGCACGTCCTTGAGCAGGAAGCCGCTCGCGCCGGCCCGCAGCGCGTCGTAGACGTAGTCGTCCTGGCCGAAGGTGGTCAGCATGAGCACGCGGACCGGTTCGCCGCGCAGGCGCCGGGCGGCCTCGATGCCGTCCATCCCGGGCATCCGGATGTCGAGCACCAGCACGTCGGGGGCGTGCTCGCGGACGGCAGCGAGCGCCTCGGCGCCGTCCGCGGCCTCGGCGACGACCGCCATGTCCGGCTCGTTGTCGAGGATCATCGCGAAGGCGCCCCGGATCAGTTCCTGGTCGTCCGCCACCACGATCCGGATGCTCATCGCGCCACCTCCACCGTCTTGCCGGGCAACCTCGCCTCGACCTGGAACCCCCGGCCACCGGGCGCCGGGCCGGCCGTCGCGGACCCGCCGCAGGACGCCGCCCGCTCCCGGATCCCGATCAGCCCGTGTCCCGGCGCCTGCCCGGTCGTCCGTCGCGGCCCGCGACCGTCGTCGGCCACCGTGATCACCAGGTCGTCGCCGCGCCAGTCGAGGGTCACCGTCACGGTCCTGGCGCGCGCGTGTTTGAGCACGTTCGTCAGCGCCTCCTGGACGATCCGGTAGGCGGCCACCCCGGCGTCGGGCGGCACCGTGCCGGGCTGGCCAAGAACGGTCAGAGTGACGGCCACTCCGCCGACCTGCGACACGTTGCCGACCAGCTCGGCGATCTCGTCGAGGGTCGGTTGCGGTGCGCGGGCACCCTCGCCCGAGGCGTCCAGGACGCCGAGGATCCGCCGCAACTGGGCCATCGCCTCCCGCCCGGCCGCCGCTATCGCGTCGAAGGCTTCTTCGGTACGGGCTGGGCCCTGTTTCATCACCACCGGGCCGGCCTCCGCCTGGGCGATGGTGATGCTCACCGCGTGCGCCAGGATGTCGTGCATGTCCCGGGCGATCCGGGACCGCTCCCGCTCGGCCTCCAGCTCCCGCTCCCGTTCCAGGTGACGCGCTCGTTCCTGGAGGGTGCGCACCTCCTCGCGGCGGTTCGCCCAGGCGCGGCCCATCACGTACGCGGTGGTCCAGAGCAGCGCGCCGCGGGCCGCCGTCTCGATCGAGCCGGTGAGGAGGAACGCGCCCCAGCCGATGATCACGATGGCGCTGATCCGCTGCCAGCGAGGCGCCTGAGCGGCCACGGTGAACATGGCGATCAGTGCGCCGTACCAGAGCGGCTGCCGGGGACCGCCGGGTACCAGGTCGTAGCCGGCGGCGGCGGCCTCGGTGGCCAGGAGGACGGCGAACGGGGCCCGGCGCCGCCAGATCACCGGCACCGACACGGCGACGGCCACGGCGTAGCACGGGAGCGGCCAGTGCCGGTCACCGGAAAGGAACGGGGCGAGCTGGGCGATCAGGGCGATCAGCATCAACCCGGTGTCCACGGCGGCCGGCGGGAAACCGCGGGCCCAGGTCACGACTCGCTCGTACACGGATCGATTCTCGCGTATCCGAACCCGCCGCACACGCCGATACATGGCCGTTACGACGATTCGGGTACGACTCATCCATTCGCATGATCCACTTTAGGTGATCTTCGATATAGGGTCACGCGATGGTTAATCGAAGGATCGGCGCGGCCACCGTCGCCGTGCTGACCGGCACCACCGCGCTGGCGGTCGGCTCCGCCGCCCCGGCGCTCGCCGGCACCAGCCCGGTCATCGCCGTCGAGTCGGTCGGCGACATCCTCGTCGACGGCGCCCACCAGCGGGTCTTCATCAGCGACCCGGACGGTGGCAAGGTCGTCGCGACCGACTACAGCGGGAACGAGCTCGGCAGCGCACCGGTGAGCGACGCGCGCGATCTGGCTCTCGCCCCGGACTCGTCGCGGCTCTACGTGACCTCGGCGCGCGAGTCGGCGGTCTTCGCGCTGGACACCAGCACGCTGGCCCAGGACGCGAAGTACTCCACCGGCGACGTCGCGCCGCAGGACGTGGCCGTCGCCGGGGACCGGATCTGGTTCTCCTACCTCGATGGCGCCGGCGCGCTGGGCACCATCGACGTGTCCACCGAGACGCCGACCGTGCTGCTGGACCGGTACCGGACCGGGACCTCGGCCGCGGAACTGGCCACCGCGTCCGCCAAGCCCAACCGGATCGGCCTGGCCTCGACGGACAAGACCGCCGTCCTGGACGTGTCCGGGGACGCCGCCACCGAGGTGGCGGCCGCCGACGGCAACAGCGGCAAGATCGTCGACATGGCGATCTCGCCGGACGGCGAGCGGATCGCCGCGGCCCGCGAGGGCGACCAGGCGATCACCCTGCGCGATGTCGGTGACCTGGGTGTGTCGCGGTACCTGCGGTACGAGCAGTTCGCGAACGCCGTCGACTTCGCCGCCGACGGGTCGGTCGCCGGCGGCGCCCACGGCGTGCTGGCCCCGAACCTGTACGTCTTCACCAGGTCCGACGAGCTGATCACCTCGCTCACGTCGCCGAACGACGGGCGCGGCGTGGACCGGGCCGTGGCCTGGGAACCGAACGGTGACCGGCTGTTCGCCATCTCGGCCAACGGCACCGTGTTCCGGTTCAACGCCTACTCGGACACCAAGCAGGCGCCGACGACGGTGACCCTCGCCGGTCGGCCGAGCGTGGTGCCGGGCGAGCCCGTCACCCTCACCGGCAAGCTCGCGTCGTCGGTGCCAGCGGCCGCCGGCAGCACTGTCACGATCACCCGGGACGGCGCCTCGCTGGGCACCGTGGAGATCGGCGCCGGCGGCTCGTTCTCGGTCACCGACACCCCGCCGGCCGGCGGCACGGTGACCTACCAGGTCTCGTACGCCGGTGACGACTCCCACTTGCCGTCGACCGCGAGCACCTCGGTCCGGGTCGAACGGGCCGCGTCGACGGTGACCCTCTGGGGCCCGTCGACGGTGATCCCCGGTGCGCCGGTCACCGTCACCGGCCGGCTGACGTCGCAGGGTCACTCGCACGCCGGCGACTCGCTCGCGGTCTCCCGCGCCGGGCTGCCGCTGGGCACCGTCACCGTCGACGCCGACCAGAACTTCTCCTTCACCGGCACCGCGCCGGACGCCGAGGGCACCTGGGCCTACGAGTTCACCTACGCCGGAAGCGACACCCTGCTGCCGGGCAGCGCGACGGCGCCGGTGGTGGTCTCCCGGACCGCGTCCACCCTGACGCTCGCCGGGCCGTCCTCGGCGACCCGGGCCAAGCCGCTCACCATCACCGGCACCCTGGCCTCGCCGCTGGCCCTGCCCGCCGGCACCACGGTGTCGATCACCCGGATCGACCTGGAGCACCCGGCAGGCACGTCGCTGGGCACCGCGCCGGTCGCCGCCAACGGGTCGTTCTCGGTCACCGACACCCCGCCGGCCGGCGGCACGGTGACCTATCGGGCCGCCTACGCGGGCGACCGGACGCACACCCCGGCGACGGCGACGAAGGCCGTCGCGGTGTCCCGGACCACGCCGTCCGTGACGCTGACCAACGGCGGCAAGGTCTACGACTACGGCCGGACGGTGTCCTTCACCGCGCACCTCGGCGCCACCTACCAGAACCGGACCGTGGAGATCTGGGCCGACCCGAGCGGCGCCGACCAGGCCAAGGTGCTGGTCAAGCGCGGCACCGTGAACGGCTCCGGCAACGTCACGGCGAGCGTCCGGCTGACCCGGGACACCACGGTCTCCGCGGTGTTCACCGGCGACGCCCGGACCGCGCCGCGGACCGTGACGGCGACGGTCGGCACCCGGGTCAGCCTCACGCTGAAGGTGTCCCGGCACTACAAGACCGGAAAGATCGGCGGCACGAAGTACCGGTACTTCCACGTCACGACCGACGCCCGGTTCACCACCTCGATGACCGGCGGCGCCACCCGGAAGGTCTACGTCTCGCTGCAGTCGTACGCCAAGGGCAAGTGGCGGACCATGGACACCGGGTACTTCGACGCCACCGACGCGCTGTACCTGAACGGCAAGAACCTGGCCGGGGTCAGGCTGCGCGTCCGGACCGCGTACGTCAGGGGCCTCTCCGGTGACAGCCTGAACGCCACCACCTGGACGCCGTACCAGTACTTCACGTTCACGAAGTAGCACGCGCGGCCTCTCGGTGGCCCGTTCCGTGGTGGCCACGGATGTGGATCCGTACTCCCGGACGAGACGCTGAACTCCTCAGCCACTCGTCCGGGAGACCTGCCATGAACACACACACCATCGTCGAGAACCAGCCGCGCAACCTGCGGATCACCGTCAACGGCACGCTCTGGGCGCTGCAGATCCTGTGGGGCTTCTTCTTCGCCGGCAGCGGCTTCGGCAAGGTGCTGCTCTACGACGGCGCCCGGTACGCCGACGCCCCGAACGCCGTGGCCTGGTACGCCGCGGTGCCGCAGCCGCTCATCGTCGTCATCGGAGTGTGCGAGCTGCTCGGCGGCATCGGCCTGTTCCTGCCGGCCATCACCCGGGTCCGGCCGAGGCTGGTCCCGCTGGCCGCCGCCGGCCTGGCCCTGACCATGCTGCTGGCCGCCGGCTTCCACCTGATCCGCGGCGAGTTCGTGCTGATCCCGGTCAACGTCCTGCTGGGCGGGGTGGCCGCGGTCATCGCGGTGGGCCGTTGGAGCCGGCGGCCGATCGCCCCGGCGCCGCTCACCACCCGGCGCGCCGTCACGTCCCTCGTGGTGCTCGCGGTGATGACGCTGACCATGATCGTGCCGACCTGGTACACGATGACCCACGGCCGGTTCTGAGTCCACTCCGGCCTTTCCTTCCCAGCGTCGTAACGGTACCGTTTCGCCAACGATTCACGATCTTGGAAGGACTGCCATGCCCCGACTCGCCTGGACGGCGGCCGCCGGTATCACCTTGACCACCATGGCCGCGGTCGGGACGGTCGCCTCCCCCGCGCAGGCGGCCACCGGTGGCGTCGCCTCGGTGACCTCCACGACCCGCGTCCAGTACAAGGCGGCGAGCGGCAAGCAGAACCGGGTGGTGATCACCCGCTCCGGCCGGACGATCACGATCGACGACCAGGTCGCGGTCACCGCCGGCAAGGGCTGCAAGAAGGTCAAGGGCGACCGGACCAAGGTGCGGTGCACCACGCCGAAGGCGCCCACCGGGGTCACGATCTACACGTACGACCGCTACGACGTCATCGTCAACGACTCGGACCTGCGGATGAAGGCGTACAGCGGCACCGGGAACGACACGGTGTTCGGCGGCTCGCGGCGCGACGAGATCCAGACCGGCAGCGGCAACGACAAGGCCGACGGCCGGGGCGGCAACGACACCCTCTGGGGCCTGACCGGCAACGACACCCTGCGCGGTGGCACCGGCGACGACCAGCTGTGGGGCCTGGAGGGCAACGACCGGCTCTACGGCGACGCGGGCGGGGACATCCTCGAGGGCGGCCTCGGCCGGGACTACCTCAACGCGGGCGACGGCAACGACTCGCTCCGCGGCGACGAGACGCAGAAACCGGGAACCGTCGCGGCCGACCTCCTGCTCGGCGGGGCCGGCTGGGACCTGGTCAGCTACAGCGAACGCACCAGGGCGGTGAGCATCGACGCCGACGGCGTCAAGGGCGACGACGGGCAGTCCGGTGAGCACGACAGCATCGGTGCCGACGTCGAGTCGTTCTTCGGTGGTTCCGGCAACGACCGGATCACCGGGAACGCCGGGGACGGCTCGTTCTCCGGCGGTGACGGCAACGACGTGATCCACGGCGGCGCCGGCAACGACTACATCGCCGGTGGCGAGGGCGCCGACAAGCTGTACGGCGACGCCGGTGACGACTCGCTGGACGGCAGCGACTACGACAAGCAGCTCGCCGACCTGCTCGACGGCGGCGCCAACAACGCCTACGGCGACCACTGCGAGAAGGCCACCAAGGACACCCGGGTCCGCTGCGAGAACTGACCTGGTGACAGCGAAGCGGGCCGGGACGTGCACTCGCACGTCCCGGCCCGCTTCGCTGTCTGTCAGCGGCGGTACGCCCGCCCGGCCGAGTACCGGACGTTGCCCGCCTTGTCGTAGGCGCGCAGCCGTACGGTGAACTTCTTGCCGTACTTCGCGGGGTTCAGCACGAAGCGGTAACCGGCCGTGCTGTCGGTGGCCACCACCTTGCCGTTGACCAGCAGCTGCACCTTGGCCACGCGGTTGCGGTCGCTCGCCGACGCCGCGATGGTCACCTTCTTGGTCAGCTTCGACCTGTTCTTCGGCGCCTTGGTGAGCGCGAGCGTGGGTGCGGTGTTGTCGACGATCACCGTACGCGTGACGCTCGCCGAGTTGCCCAGCTTGTCGACGGCCACCCAGGTGATCGTCTTGGTGCCGTCCGGGCCGGACGACAGCCGTACCGACGTCACCGGGCCGCTGCGGCCCTTGAGGTTCGTGACCGCGACGCCGTGCGCGTCCGCGGCCCGCAGCGAGGTGACGTAGGTGGCGCCCCGGATCAGGGCGTGCTGACCGGGCGTGACGGTCATCGTCGGAGCCGTCTTGTCGATGCTCACCGGGAACGATCGGGTCGAGGTGTTGCCGGCGGCGTCCCACACCTGCAGCCGCACGGTCGCGGTGGCGGCGGGGAAGGCTCGCGCGTCCCAGGCGAAGGCCGGGCTGCTCGACTTCAGGACGCCGTTGACCGACCATTCGGTCCGGACGATCGGCGACTCGTCCTGGATCGTCGGCTTCAGCGTGCTGACCGCCCCGAGCCAGCCCGCACCGGTGTCCAGCCGGTTCGTCGAGTACGCGCCGGCGAAGTCGACCCGGGCGATGACCGGCGCCGTGCTGTCCACCGGCTTGTCGACCACGACGTAGTCGGTGGCCAGCGTGGCGGTGTTGCCGGCCAGGTCGGTGAGAACGAACCGGGGCGAGGCGGCACCGCTTGTCGCGTTCCAGGTGTAGGTCCGGGACGCGTCCGGCAGGTGGTGAACGCCCGATCCGTCGATCGCGTCGACGCGCCAGACGTCGCCGGCAACGCCCGACAGGGTGATGGTGACCGGTCCGCTGTACACCGACGACCCGGCCGCCGGCGCGAAGGTAGCGGTGGGGACGACGTTGTCGACGTGCACCTTCACCGCCTTCTCCGCGTAGTTGCCCGCGGCGTCGGTGGCCCGCACGGTGACGGTGGCGTCGGTGTCGCTGGGCAGGCTCGCCAGCGAGGCCTCGCAGCCGCTCCGCACCGTGCAACTCGCCGGAAGGGAGCCGTTGACGCTCGCCGCCAGCTCGGTGACGCCGACGTTGTCGGCTGCCGCCGGGTGGAAGACCAGGTTCGCCGGGACCCGCTGGCCGTCCAGGAGCCCGGTGTGCACGACCACCGGTTTGGCCTGGTCGACGCCGCCGTCCGGGATCGGGTTCGCGGTCAGCAGGGCGGCGTCGTTGGACCTGTCCAGGTCGTCGAGGCGCTGGCACTGGCACGGCGGGTTCACCACGACCGTGCCCCGGGCGTCCGCCACCACCTTGTTGATCTTCAAGGTGAGCGTCCAGGTGGCGGTGGTGCCGGCGGTCAGCAGGGATGGCGACGCGCAGACGTAGTGCGCAGCGTCGTCGCCCCGGCCGCACTCGTCGGGCGCGCTGACGACCGAGGTACCCGCCGGAAGGGCCACCTCGACCTCGGCGGGTGACCAGCCACCGCGGCCTCCGTCGAGCGAGGCCGGGCCGTCGTTGCGGACGCCCACCGTGGCCGGCACCTGGTCACCGACCGCGCCGGAGACCGCGTCGCCGATCGCGACGAGGTCAGCACCGTTCGCGCCGGTCACCGTGACGTCGATCGTCTGCAGGGAGTCGTCAGCCCGGTCGCCCGGCTGCTCTGCCTCCTGCAACGGGAGGACGTCGCCGACGCCCGCGGCACCACCCTCGTGGCCCGCGACCTGGTCCGCGGTGAGCCACTCGAACTGACCGTTCAGGCTGCCCGGCGCGTAGGTGTCCGCCCGAACCCGGTACGGCAGCACCACCCGGTAGCTCTTGCCCGGCTCCAGCGTCCGGTCGAACGTGCAGAGGGTCGGTGCCCCTTGCTCGTACGCACAGTTGGCGAACTGCTCGGTGGGCTCGAAGCCCCGGAGGGTGTAGAGCGCGACGCCGACACCGGTCAGTGCCGTGGCGCCCGTGTTGGTCACCGACAGGGCGACCTCGAAGTCGCCGCCGGGCGCCGCGCTGAGCTGCTGCGCCGCGCCGGCGCGCAGTACCGGACCGGTGGCCGCGTGGGCCGGGGCCGCCAGAGCGGCGGACGCCACAGCGGCAGCCGTCCCGGCAAGGGCCCAACGAAGGAGAGAGTGCGTCAACGGGTTCCTCCCGTACCAACCCTGAAGATCAAGTCGCCGCATCGTAGGAGACTTCGATGTGGACCGTTGCCCCGTCGCGCACTCATGGTCGGGTCGATACCGTATCGTTGCGAAGCTGGTGCTCAGGTCAGCACCACGACCATCACGAGCAGGAAACCGATCATCGTGGCGGTCAGCGCGGCCTGCATGAGCAGGTGTTTGAGCCAGTTCGCCCGCGACATGGCCACCAGTTGCCGCGCCACCTGCTCGACCTGTCCCGGCACGGTCAGCCCGAGCAACTGGGCGGCCAGCTCGGCGGGGTCGCGCCGGCGCAGATCGCCGAAGAAGATGGTGCCGCCGGCACCGCCGCGCCGCCCGCCCAGCACCGGGAAGACGACCGCCGCGGCGAGCAGCGCGGCGACCGCGCACAGCACCACCGCCACGGCCAGCATCGTCAGCCGCGGACCACTCAGGACCTGGACGAAACTGTCCTTCTGGATCCGCGCCGACAGCATCGCGCCCAGGATCAGCCCGTTCAGCGCCAGCAGGATCGACGCCTTGGTGTCGACCTTGCCGGCCCAGCTCTCCTGCGCGGCGTGCGCCCGCCAGGCCACCTCCAGATTGATGCGCTCCCGCTCCATTTCACCACCCTTATCGGGTACGGCACTCGCGTCGCCTGTGGGGGCGGACTGAATCTGCCTCATAGCTGAAGGGATAGCACGCGCGCACCACTCGAATGTCACCGAAAACGTGAAACCCTTCGACAGCCGGCGCCATTTTGATGATCGACTCGGAAGCGGTCGGCCGGGCGTACCTCGTGCCGTCAGCCGTCCGTCCGATCACTGGCGCTTCATGGCTGCCGGTAGCGGTCTGTCCGTCTCGCGGAGCTGGTCAATCCACCGGTTTCGGACAGGAAACGCGCACGGCAGCATCTAGGACGCAGCCGCTCCGAACAGTTTCCCCAGACTCCGACTTTTGCGGTTATCGGAATCTAGATCTTGTAGTTGGCTGACAGCTCGGGAATGCGGGCCCCGAATTCCGGGGCGAAATCAAAAGAGCAGGAGAACTCCGTGCGGGGACGCATCGCCGGTCGTCGGCCATTACTTTCCGTGGACGCGCGTGGCTATGGTGCGGCCGACGGCCGGCGGCAGATCGCCATTCAGCGCGGGCTGGTCGACCTCCTCGACGACAGCGCCGAGGCGGCCGGCCTGCGGCGCTCCGCCTGGGAACGGCAGAAGGCGGGCGACGGCGAGTTCGCGGTGCTTCCGGCCGACGAGCCGGAGAGCGTGCTGATCGACGGCTTCGTCCGCGCCCTGGCCGACCGGGTGGCCGACTACAACGAGGACCGGCGGGACGAGGCGCGGATGCGACTGCGGCTGGCCATCCACAACGGCATCGTCGAACCCGCCGCGAACGGCTACGCCGGCGCCGGAGCCGTGGTCGTCGGCCGGCTCTGCGACGCCGCGCCGGCCAAGGCCCTGCAGGACGCCCTCCCGGAGGCCGGCCTCGTGGTGATCCTCTCCAACCGCGTCTTCCTGGACACCGTCGCGCAGGGCCACACGGCGTTGCGGCCCACCCGGTTCCGCAAGGTGCGGGTACGGGTCAAGGAGTACCAGGACGACGCCTGGCTGCACGTTCCGGACCTGGACATCCGGGCCGTCGACCTGGGCGACGGCACCCGGCCGGAGAGTCCGCCCCCGCCGCCCGGGCCGCCTGGACCACCCGGGCCGCCCGCCTCGGTGGTCAACAACTTCTACGGCGAGACGGCCGCCGAGGTGATCGGCGTACAGGTGCGACACCATGGCTGAGGAGGCGGACGCGCCGGCCGCCGAGGAGTCCGGCGGGAGTTCCGCCGACGACACCGGTGGGCAACGGAACGGCAAGGTCGCCGAGCCCGGGGACACGAAGAAGATGGCCGACGTCTTCAACGTCTTCCTGGGCGCGGTCGAGGCCGGGACGATCGGCCAGCAACACGGGCCCGCACAGCGACGGACGCGACTCCGATCGGCGACCGGCAAGATCGACGACGACGAGGTGCGTACCGATACCGAGTTCTTCTGCCGGCCGGAGAGCTTCGACGAGGCGTTGAAGCGGTTGTCCGCCGATCACGTCGTGGCGATCCGCGGTGCGATGGGGATCGGCAAACGCACCGGTGCGATCAACCTGCTGCGTGCGGTCACCACCGGACAGCTGGTCATCATGTCCTCGGTCAGCGACCTGAAGGAGCTGGCCTCTCTCAACTACGTGAAGGGGCACGGCTACCTGATCGTCGACCGGGTCGACGGGCGGGCCGGTGGCGACATCGACTTCCAGTGGCGCACCGTCCGTGATCAGGTACGCAAGGCCGGCGCGCACCTCGTCGTCACGACCGTCACCACCGCCTCGGCCCAGATCGACTCGGTCGGCCACATCGACTGGAGCCGGCCCGACGTCCGGACGGTGAGCCGCGCGCACCTGGTCGATCGGGACGTCCCGGACGAGATGCTCGACGTGATCGCCGGGCATTTCGACGCCGAGTGCTCGATGGCCGACGTCATCGCGACACTGCGCGCCATCCGCAAGGGCGTCGAGCCCGAGGTGGCGCTGGACAAGCTCACCGAGACCTCGGCCCGCCGGGTCGGCGAGTGGTTCGAGGCGCACCGGACCGACCAGTCGGCGATCCTCGACGTGGCGACCGTGGCGTTCCTCGGCGCCGTCATCTACCGCGACTTCGACTCGCTGCGCCTCGGCCTGGAGGCGTGCCTCAAGGAGCACGGCGCGATAGCGCCACCGGCGGCCAAGAGCAAGAAGACCGACGAGAACGGCGGCCAGCTGCTCGACCGCCGCAGCCGGCTGCACAGCGACGAGGGGCTGGTCTGCGAGCGCCGGATCGCCGGTCCGACGAGCGACCGGCGCGTCCTGGTCTTCCGCAACGACACCTACCGGCGGCACGTGCTCGCCGAGCTCACCCGCCGGTACGAGACACCGTTCTGGAACGCCATCGCGCAGTGGCTGCACAGCCTGGTCCTGAACCAGCCGGACGCGGAGGTCGCGATCGGCCTGGCCGAACTCGCCGCCTGGGACTTCGACGAGGTCGAGCTCGCCTATCTGATCCCGTGGTCGAAGGGTGAGATCTACACGGCCGGCCAGACGACAGCGGTCTTCGTGCTGTGGGCGATGTGCTTCCGGGACGAGACGCAGCCGACCGCCCTCAAGGTCGCCAAGCAGTGGGCCAACCACGGCGACCCGAGCCAGCGCTGGGCGGCAGCCATGGCGTACAGCGGAATCCTCGGCGCCTGCGATCCGGCGCAGTCGATCCGTCAGCTGTGGCAGCTGATCTTCAGCTCGGGTCAGGGGTTCGACGAGGCCTGCTACGCGATGGCGGTGCTGTTCGGGACGCTGCTGGAGACCGGGAGCGCCGGGAAGGTGCTGACCACGCTGGACGAGCAGCTGCGCCGCCCGCCGCGCCGCCCGGCCGACCGGCGCATCACGATGTGCGCCCGGCAGGTCCTGGTCGAGGTCCTGGTCATGCGGCAGAACCGGCAACAGGTCCCGGCGACCTTCCACTACCTGGTCAAGTACCCGAAGCGGCTGCCTCTGGTGGCTCGGCTCTGGGCCGAGGGGATCTGCCACCGGCCGCACCGCCAGGTGGTCCTGCAGGCGCTCTGGCACGGCCTCAACCGGCTCCGGCACATCACCGACGATCCGATCACCTTCGCGAACGCGCTGGGTGAGGCACTGGTCTCGGCGCTGCCGCCGACCGAGATCGGCTCCTTCTACGAGCACCTGCGGATCGTGGACAGCCGGTCGGCGAACCGTACCAAGCCCATCAGTTCCCCCGCCCGGATCCTGCTCCAGGTGATCGGACGGCATTACCGCCGCAAGGCGAGTTGAGAGGTGACGATGTCCGCCTATCCGCTGGTCCGCAGCGTATCCCTGAACGACGCGCAGAAGGGCGGTCTCTTCGGGCTGGGCAAGAAGCGCCGGGTGGCGGCCGACCTGCCCAAAGCCGATCCCCACGAGGTGTGGGTGTACCGGGTCGAGGGCCGCCATGTGGTGAACCGCGGCGAACTGGCGCTCGACGACGACGACGTGGTCCGCGCCGACAGCGTCAGCCTCGTCAACGTGGGCCGGGACGTCCCGGTCACCGTCGAGCTGCGGCTTCCGTCGGCCGAGGCCAGCGACTTCACCGTCCGGGTCACGTTCGCCTGCACCGTCACGGACGCCGCCCGGGTCGTCCGCGAGGACATCAAGGCGGCGCCGGCCGTGCTCGCGTACCTGCGGCGGGACAGCAAGCTGGGTCATCTCGCGCTGAACTACCGGATGAGTGACCTGAACGCGCTGCGCCGCGACGCCACGGCGCGGATCCGGGCGTACACCGAGGTCAAGGCGCCGGAGATCAACGGCTTGGACGTACGGTTCGTCGGGATCGAGGTGCTGACCCCGCAGGAGCTCGGCGCCTTCGAGCAGAAGCGGCGCGAAGCCGAGGCGTCCTACCTGCTCCAGCGCCAGCAGGCCGGGCACCATCACAGCGCGGAGATCGAGGACGAGATCCACGCCCAGGGCATGGCGGGACGCCGTCGTGGCGCCCGGTACGTCACCGAGCAGGAGGATCAGGAGCACGGCATCTCGCAGCAGCACCGCGAGCAGCGTGCCCGGCACCGGATGACCGCCGAGGACCTCGACTTCGTCCGCCACCAGGCCGACCTCACCTATCAGTCGGTCGGCTCCGACCCGATCCGGGCGTCGCTGCTCGCCGAGGCCAAGGGCCAGGGCGACATGCGGGGGTTCGCCGAGAGCCAGGCCGCCGCCGACCGCGACCGGGTCGAATACCAGCGCAAGCAGTTCGCGCTGGACCGCGACGACGACCGGCAGGCCATCGAGTGGGCACGCCAGCAGCGTGCCCAGCAGGAGGCCGCCGACCGCGCCGAACGTCTCGAGGACAAGCGCGAGGACCGCAAGGACGCCCGGGACCAGCGTCGCGAGCAGCGCGAGGACGACCAGAAGAAGCTGGAGCTGCAGTTGGACGTACTGCGCGAGCTGGCGAAACACGGCCACCTCGACATGATCAATGTGCAGGTCGACAAGCTGGTCGCCGACATCTCCGGCGGCACGGTCTCCGCGGTGGCCACGGTGAACTACGACGAGTTGCCACCCAGCACGCCGGCTACTTCGCTGCGGGCAGCCGGCGAGGACACCGACACCGACACCGATCAGGACGACGCGGCGGTGCACCTGCCGAACCTCGACAACACCGAGGGGGATGACGACGATGGTCGCTGACATCACTGTCGACCTGTCCCGGCCGCGCGGCACCGAGCCGCCTGCCGGGCGGGCGGCCGTACCGCTGCGGGAGGCGCTGTACCGGCGCCCGGAAGCGCCCGACACCACCACGATCTCGCTGCTCGCGCGGCGGCTGATCGGCGTCCGTGAGCAGATCCTCTCCTGGGTGCCGGAGGAACGCCCGCGCTACACCCGGCTCGGCCTGATCGTGGTCAACACGGCGCTGATGGCGGCGATCTCGCTGTGGACGGCACTCACCCGCGTGGTCGACGTGCCGTGGCCGCTGGTGATCCCGGTGGCGGTCTTCTGGGGTCTGCTCGTGCTCACCATCGACAGCTGGATGGTGTCGAGCAGTCACGGCGCGCTCGGCGCCGGCCGGTGGTTCATGTTCGTCCCCCGGTTGATCATGGCGGTGCTGCTGGGCTGCGTGATCGCCGAGCCGCTCGTCCTCTGGATCTTCCATCCCGCGATCCACACCGACGTCGAGCACCACCGGCAGGAGGTGACCGGTACGGAGCGGGGCCGGTGGACCAGATGCAACCCGGTGGACGGCACCGTCACGGCCGGCCTCGCCGGGTGCGAGCAGCACCAGCTGGCCCTCCAGGGTCCGGCCGGCACCCAGGGAAAGGTCGCGTCACTCACCGCCCAGCGCACCGAGCTCGGCAAGGAGTACGCCCGGCTCTCCGCCGAACTCACCGCCAAGCAGGAGCTCGCGCAGGCCGAGTGCACCGGCAACAAGATCGCCGGCGGATCCACCTCGCAACGCCGGGGCAACGGCCCGCTGTGCAAGCAGGCCTGGCGGGTCGCCGACGACTTCGAGGCACAGAACGATCTCCCGGGGCGGCAACGGAAGATCGCTTCACTGGACCAGCAGATCGAGGCGCTGAGCCTCCGGCTCGGTGACTCACGTCAGACGTACGCGCAGGCCATCGAGAAGGGCATCGACGCGAAGGTCGAGCAGTTCGAGGGCCAGTTCGGAAAGATCGACATCATCGACGAGGCGCAGGGGCTGGAGCGCCTGTCCGAGCGCAGCGGTTTCGTCTGGTCGGCCCAGTGGCTGGTACGCATCCTGCTGATCGTGGTGGACAGCCTCCCGGTGCTCGCCAAGATGCTCAGCGGCTGCACCTCGTACGACCGGCTGGTGAACCGGCAGCTCCGCACCGGGCAGAGCTTCCACGGGCTCAGCCTGGATTACGCCGAGCACCAGGAGAAGGCGTCGATCAAGACGGCGACGGACCGGGTCGACACGCAGAGCCGCCTCGTGCGCGAGCAGCACGACGAGGACCTGGACGCCGAGATCGACCGCCGGGCGAAACGGTACGCCGACGAGATGCGCGACTGATCAGGCGCTGCTCACGCCGTCCCGGGCGGCGGCGAGCCGCTCCGGATCCTTGATCCGCACCCATCGGTAGCCGTTCTCGATCAGCCCCCGGTCGCGCAGGGTCCGCAGGGAACGCTGAACGGTGTCCGGCGAGGCGGCGCCGGCGAGCGCGGCCAGCTCGGCCTGGTTGAACCAGTTGGGCAGGAGGACCGATCCGTCCTCCTGCCCGTCGCCGCAGATGGCGATCAGGTCCAGGATCACCCCGATGAGCCGGCCGAGCACCGGACGGGTGGCGGCCTCGACCCGGCGCCGGTTCGCGAGCCGGAGTTGCTCCACGACGAGGGCGCTGAGCAGCTGTTCCGCAGGTGGGTGGGCCTTGAGGAAGGCACGCAGCGTCTCGGGCAGGATGAACCGCGCCACGATCGGGGTGCAGGCGATCACCGTGGCCGACCGCGGCTGCCCGCTCATCGCGGCCAGGTCACCGACCGGGTCGCCGGCCCCGCGTACGGCCAGCAGCACCGCGTGCGGCCCGTGCGACGCGGTGACCTTGACGAACCCGCTCAACAGGAGCAGCGTCTCGCGGCTGGCGGCACCCTCGCGGAACAACACGTCACCGCTCCGGTAGTGCCGCTCGGCGCCGAGGCCGAGCATCTCGGCGCGGGCCCGCGGTGGCAGGCGGGCGAGCAGGGTCGCCGGACGCCACCCGTCAACCGTCATGCCGCACCCCCTGACGGCCAGAATTCATCGAGGGCCGGACGACCGCAACACCGGGCCGACCGGATCCACCTCGAGTGTCCCCCGGCTCTCGCCAGTGGCAGCTGCTGCCCCACTCGGCCGGATCAGTGACCCGGGGTGATCCCTCGGGTCCGTCCAGCGTGGATGTGCTGGTTCCCTCGTTCGAGGGCCGCGTCGATCATCACGGTGAAGGGGTTGCGCAGCCGGTGCATCGCCTTCTCGTCACAGGCCGACGCATGCCGTACCGGAATGTGATCTTCCGTGGTGGGCGGAGCGAGAAACGGTGTCACCCGGTCCCCGGCGATGACGGCGGCCGGCCGCGCGAACGGCGGAATTCCGGCGAGGGTTCCGGGCACGCGCGGTGCCGTGGCAATAGTGGTCATGGATTCCTTCCGGGAACGGCCCGCGAACACATCGCAAGAATGAACCGGACCGAAATAAAGCTGGAGAATGCCGAACGGCGGCCCGCTGAACCAGTCGGGCCGCCGTTCGAAGATCGCGAATCAGAGCGCGCGAATGTTTTCCGCCTGCAGGCCGCGCTGGCCCTGGGCGATGTCGAACTCCACCCGCTGATTCTCGTCGAGGCTCCGGAAGCCGCTCGCCGAGATCGCCGAGAAATGGGCGAACACGTCGGCGCCGCCGCCGTCCTGGGCGATGAAGCCGAAGCCCTTGTCACCGTTGAACCACTTCACAGTACCTGTAGTCATGTCTGCTCCTTCGCAGGCTGTCGGAGACCGCACCTCGCGGTCTCGCACGCCGCCGCGTTGATCACCCGCGTCGGAACCGACACGAAAAACGAAAAGCGCCTGGACGGATCACAAGATCCATCAGGCGCCGAAAACGTCTACGGAAATCAAAACTGCAACTCGGCAACAGTAGCACAGAAATTCGCGGCCGCCTCCCGAAATTCTCCCGAGATCCAGCTCGGCGGTTTTGGGCCGCTCGGACGGCCGGATAAATGTTGCCCCGGGGCCGGAATTCGTTCGGCCCGCGGACCGCTGCGCGAGGCCCGTTCCGGTAACTCTCGTGGAGCCGGCCTCCCGGTGTGGCCGTGGCCCGTTTCCACAGGCCACGGCCTCCATCCCGCTCCGGATGACCTCGGTGCGGCGCCGCCCCCTCACCGGCACCGCACCGGGGACGTCAGACGATCGCGGCAGCGGCCCGCAGGATGACTTCGGCGACCGCGGCGGGCTCGGAGGCGGGGATGGCATGCGAGGCGCCGGGCAGTTCCACCTGTTCGCGGGCGCCGGCCCGCTCGGCCATGAAGCGGTGCGCCGCCAGCGGGATGTTGTAGTCGAGCTCGGGATACACGAACCAGGACGGCACTGTCTTCCAGGCCGGCTCGCCGGACCCCTCGTTGAGCGCCGCGGTGTTCAGCGGGCGCTGCGCGACGGCGTCGAGGGCCGCCCGCTCGGCAGGTACGTCGGCGATGAACTGCCGGTGGTACTTGTCCTGCCGGATGTACAGGTCGACGGTGCCGTCCGGCAGGGGCACCTCGGTGAGGGTCTCGCCGAGGGTTCCGCCGGGGAACTTGCCGGACAGTTCGCCGATGCTCTCGCCCACCTCGGGTGCGAAGGCGGCGACGAACACGAGTGCCTTGACGTGGTCATGGCCGACGGCGGCGTTGGACATGACCGCACCGCCGTAGGAGTGGCCGGCGAGCACTACCGGCCCGTCGATGGTGGCCAGGATGCTGGAGACGACGGCGGCGTCACCGGACAGGCTGCGCAGCGGGTTGGGTGCGGCGATCACCCGGTAGCCGTCGGTGAGCAGCCGCTGGGTCACCTCGGTCCAGCTGGCCGACTCGGCGAACGCGCCGTGGACGAGGACGATGGTGGGTTTCATGGCAGAGCCCTTCAGCGGATGGCGAGAACTGTGAACGGGAGCTGGGTGGTCAGGCCGCGATCTCCACCTGGAGTTCCACCTCGACCGGGCTGTCCAGTGGCAGCACCGCCAGGCCGACGGCGGAGCGGGCATGGATCCCGGCCGGGCCGAAGACGTCGTGCAGGAAGGTGGAGGCGCCATTGAGGACCTGGGCCTGACCGGTGAAGGACGGCAGCGAGGCGACGAACCCGGTCACCTTGACGATGCGTACCACCGCCTCGATGCCGACCAGCGCGTCCACCGCCGCGAGGGCGTTCAGTGCGGCGGTGCGTGCCAGGTCGGCTGCCTGGTCGACGTCGACACTGTCGCCGACCTTGCCGGTGACCGGCAGCGTGCCGCCGACGAAGGGCAGCTGGCCGGAGGTGAAGACGTACGAGCCGGAGCGCACCGCCGGCGCGTAGCCGCCGACGGGCGTGGCGACATGCGGCAACGTGATGCCCAACTCGATGAGCCGGTTGTTCCAGTTCCCCATGATGTGTGCCTCTCCTGTCGCGGCCGGGCCGGCTCCTGCTGCGCCCGTACTCGATCTCACCCGGGCCGGGCGCCGCGGAACACGCGGAAACGCACGCAGAAGTACTTCCGCGTGTGCGGGCGCGGTGACGGCTACCGCCGGACGCGCTCGGCTGCCGGTTCCTCCTCGGCCAGCCGCTCCCGGGCGAACAGGCGGATCAGATTGTGGAAGCGGTACCGGCCGTCGACATGGGCTTGCAGGAGGCTCAGCTCGACGAGTTCGTCGAGGGCGTCCTCGATGCCCTCCGGATCCGCCGGATCGAGGGTGCCCGCGAGCCGCGCGTCGAAATCCGGTCCGGGCGCCAGCGACAAGCGGCGGAACAACCGCCGCGCCGGTGGGGACAACTGGGTGTACGAGAGGCTGAAGGCGGCAGCGATCCGCAGGTCCCCGGCGATGAGCTGGTCGAGCCGACGGCGTTCGTCGGACAGCCGGTCGGCCAGATGCCGCAGCGTCCACTGCGGCCGGCTCATCAGCCGGTTACCGGCGATGCGCAGGGCCAGCGGCAACCGGCCGCACAGGTCGGCCACCTCGGCGACCACGTCCGGTTCCCGGTCGCCGATGATGCGCCGCAGCAGGGTCGCCGCGTCCCCGGCCGGAAGCTGCGTGAGGTTGAGCCGGTGAACGCCCTCCAGCCCGGCGAGCAACCGGCGACTGGTGATGATCGTCAGAGCGGGTCCGGAACCGGGTAGCAGGGGCCGGATCTGCGACTCGTCCGCGACGTTGTCGAACACCACGAGCACTCGCCGGCGGTGCAACAGCTCCCGGTACGTACCGGCCCGGTCGGTCTCGTCGCCCGGGATCTCGTCGTCCCGGACGCCGAGCGCGCTGAGCAGGCGGGCGAGTGTTTCCCCGGCGCCCGCCGGACGGGCGTCCATCCCCCGCAGATCGACGAAGAGGGTGCCCCCGGTGAACGCCGTGCCGAGCAGGTGAGCCGCCTGGACAGCCAGCGTCGTCTTGCCCACTCCGGCTGTTCCGGACACCGTCACCACCGGCGCGGCCACCGGCGCCGGCTCAGCCGCGCTCGCCACCCGGGTCAGCCGAGCCAGCTCCCGGTCACGACCGGTGAAGTCGGGCACCGGCCGTGGCAGGGCACAGCAGCCGGCCGGTACGCCGGCCGTGCCCTTCGAGCGCCCCGCCCGCGCCGCGGCGAGAAAGCCCGGACGCTCGGTCTCGGCCAGATCCAGCGCCTCGGCCAGCGCCTGGACGGTACGCCGCTGCGGCGCGACGCTGCGCTCACGTTCCATGTCACTGATCGCGCGGGCGCTGACTCCCGACCGCTCCGCCAGTTGCTCCATCGTCAGCCCGGCCGTGTGCCGGTGCTCGCGCAGCCGGCGGCCGAAGGTGTCACTCATCGAACAGGCGGGCCGTTCTTCGCCGGCAGCTCACGGACACTTCGCATCCTCTCGTCTTCGTACCGTCGCACGCTGGCATGGGGCGCCTCCGGCCACCAGGGACGGGCAGTCCCTGGCAGCCGTTCCTGCCCGGACGTCCGGGCAGGTCACAGCGATCCCGGGGGAACGCCGAGCGCCGGTGGGTCAGCCGACGGGCGTGGCGGTGGCGGGGTCGGCGACGGCCACGATGCCGACCGGTTCGCCGTCGCGTACGAGAAGCGCCCTGGCCGGTGGCGGGGTGCCCGCCGCCTCAGCGACGGCCCACGCGGTGATGCTCTTGCGCGCGTCAGCGGGCAGTTCGATCCGCTTGCCGGTGCTGGTGACGGTGATGGTTCCCGCCCGCTCCCCGATGGTCACGCACTCGGCTTTGCCGGCGTACTCGACGTACCAGGAATCGAAGTCGCACGGCGACGAAAGGCCACCGAACCAACCGTCCTTCTGGCCGGTGGGTGCCGATGTCGTCAGTTCGTCCTCGATGAACTGGACCTCGACCTGACTGGTGCCGGTGGGTAGCTCGGCGGCGCCGGCCGGCCAGCCCAGCCACAACACGAACGCGGCGACCAGGCCGGTGACGGCGGTGATTCCCCAGATCAGGATGGGGCTGAGTCGAGATTTCATCAGGTCCTTCTTTCTACCGAGGGGTGGATGCGACGCACCGATTCAGCCCATGGGGTATCGCAGGCGCTGATCGCGTAGGAAAGGGAAATGCCCGGCCGGCACCTGCCGGCGCGGTGGATGAGTCAGACGAGGCCGTGGGTGTGTGCCCAGATCACCGCTTGGACGCGGTCACGGGCACCCAGTTTGGCCAGGACTCGGCCGATATGGGTCTTGACCGTGGACTCGGACAGGAACAGCTCTCCGGCGATCTCCGCGTTGGAGAGCCCCCGGCCGATGGCGACGAGTACCTCGCGCTCCCGGCTGGTCAGGTCGTCGAGCAGGCTGGTACCGCCGGCGGCGGGGATCCGGCCGCCCTGGTAGTGGTCGAGCAGGGCGCGGGTGATCCGAGGTGAGACGACCGCCTCTCCGCCGGCGACCGTCCGGACGGCCTTGACCAGGTCGGCGGACGGGGCGTCCTTGAGCAGGAAGCCGCTGGCTCCCGCGCGGAGGCCGTTGAAGGCGTACTCGTCGAGGTCGAAGGTGGTGAGGATGAGTACGCGGGTGCCGGGGCAGTTCGCGACGATGTCGCGGGTCGCCTCGATACCGTCCAGGATCGGCATGCGGACGTCCATCAAGACGACGTCGGGACGCAGGTCGCGGGCGAGCAGCGCACCGGCACGGCCGTCGCCCGCCTCGCCGACGATGCGCAGGCCGGGTGCCGTACCGAGGACCATGGCCATGCCTTCGCGGAGCAGTTCCTGGTCGTCCACGAGCAGCAGGGTTATCTCAGTCATCGGTGTCCTCGGTCTGGTGGGGAAGGCTGACCCGGACGGCCCAGCCGACCGGCTGAGGGCCGGCTTCGACGGTGCCGCCGTAGAGAGCCGCCCGTTCCCGCATCGCGATCAGGCCTTGTTCGCTGCCGACCGACGGCACCGGTGCGGTGCCGCGGCCGTCGTCGACGATCGCGATCCGGATCGGGTCGGCGCTGTAGTCGAGGTCGGCGAGGACCTCGGTCGGGTGATCCGCGTAGCGCAAGGCGTTGGTCAGCGCCTCCTGCACGATGCGGAACACCACCCGCCGCAGGCCCGGTGAGGCGGGGTCCGGTCCTCGGCGCCGCAGGGTGACCGGCAGGCCGGCGATCCGGAACGTCTCGATCAGGGTCTCCAGGTCGCCGGAAACGTCGGGGCTGCCGTCGTGCAGGACGCCGAGCAGCCGGCGCATGTCCTTCATCGCTTCCCGGCCCAGGTCCGCGGCGCGCTCCACGGCCTTGCGGGAGCGCTGCGGGTCGGTGTCGGCGACCGCTGTCGCGCCGTCGGCGAGCCGCACCATGATGGTCAGGTTGTGGGCGACGATGTCGTGCAGGTCGCGGGCGATCCGGGCGCGTTCCCGGGCCGCCGCCAGCAGACCCTCCTGCTCCTTCTCCCGGGCGAGCCGGGCCGCCCGGTCGAGCAGCCCCTGCACGTACCGGCGGCGGGTGGCGACGGTCGAGCCGATCAACACCGCGCCCACCACTGTGACGCCGTAGAAGAAGATGAAGGTGCCCAGACCGTCACGGCCGGACCGGTGCACCGTCTCGGCCCCCAGCACGGCGAGCGAGCCGAGGGTGCCGGCCGTCGCCTCCGGCAACGACCGCTGTGCCGCCAGCGAGTACATCGCCACCCCGAACGCCGCCACCAGGGAGACTTCGGTCGCGGCGTCACCGGCGACCGTCACCGCCAGCACCCACCACGGCCGTGACCGCCGCCAGATCAGCGACAGCGCCACCACCGCGTCGACCGCCACGTTCCACCAGTCGATCCGGCCGGGACCCCACAGCAGCACGTCGCTGCCGAGCCCGGTCAGGAAGCAGAACGCGACGACGAAGCCGGTACCCAGCCGGGGATGACGCGTCCAGAACGCCCGTACCGTGCCCGCCCCGGCCTCCATCCCTCACGCGTCCCGGCGAACCAGGGCGAGGGCGCCGAGCGTGGCCGGGACCGCCAGCCACGCGACGACGACGGGCAGGGCACGGGAGAACGGATCGGTCACCACCTGCGACGCGGCGGCGGAGAACGCCAGGCCGGTCAGGTCGAACCGCACCCAGATGTCGAGCACGGCCAACACCAATCTCAGCAGTAGGAGGACACCCAGCGTGAGGCCGACACCGGCCGCCGTGTTGCGCACCAACAGCGTGACGGCGTACGCGAACAGCCCCACCAGCACGCAGTATCCGATCTGGCCGGCCAGCAGGCTCAGTACTGTGCCGAACGGCACGTCGGCCAACTTCGCCCGGCTCAGCAGCGGGACGGCCGCCGCGTACCCCAGCCCCAGCGACACGGTGGCCAGCAGGGCCGAGGCCGCCGCGACCACCAGTGCCTTCGCGGCTATCACCCGGAGCCGGCGCGGCACGGCCACGAACGTCACCCGGATCGCGCCCCCGCTGAACTCCGAGCCGAGCACGAGCACCCCCAGGACCAGGACCGGGATCTGCAGGACGGCCGTAGCCCAGGAGAAGACGTCGGTAGCGGCATCCCGCGCGGTCAGGCCCTCGGCGAACGCCGAGTCGGTGTAGGCCGCCCCGGCCAGGGCGGCACCCCCGACGGCAAGGATCACCGCGGCCAGAGCGCAGGCCCGGAAGGAGCGCAGCGTGCGCACCTTCAGCCATTCGGCCGCGAAGAGGTGCGACAGATCAGGGCGTACGGCCGTGTCGGTGTTCACTGCGGGAGCCTTTCCGCGAGGTGGCGGGCGTGGTTCTGGGTCAGGGCGAGGTACGCGTCTTCCAGCGAGGCGGCGACTGTCACGTTCTCCAGCAGCAGGATGCCCGAGCGTTGCGCCAGCGCGGCGACGTCCCCGGCGGCCATCCCGGTGACCTCCAGGGTGCCGTCCGGGCGCCGGGCGACAGCCGAGCCGTGCTCGCGCAGCAACCTCTCCAGTTCCGCCGGCCGGTCGGTACGGGTGTGCACCGTCCTCGTCGCGTTACGCGAGATCAACTCGGCGACCGGGGCATCCGCGAGAACCCGTCCCCGGCCGAGCACGATGAGCCGGTCGGCGGTCTGCGCCAGCTCGCCCATCAGGTGGCTGGAGACCAGTACCGCACGTCCTTCCCGGGCCAGCGACCGCAGGAGTGACCGGATCCAGATGATCCCGTCCGGGTCCATGCCGTTCGCCGGCTCGTCGAGCAGCAACGCCGCCGGATCGCCCAGCAGGGCCGCGGCCAGGCCCAGCCGCTGACGCATGCCCAGCGAGTACCCGCCCACGCGCCGCCCGCCCACGTCGCCCAGCCCGACCATCTCGAGCAGCTCGTCCGCGCGGCGGGCGGCGATGCCGTGCGTACGGGCCAGGACCCGCAGGTGGTCGCGCCCGCTGCGGCCCGGATGGATCGCCTCCACATCGAGCAGCGCACCGACCGACCGCAACGGCGCGTCCAGATCCTGATACGGCCGGCCGTCGATCAGGCACTGGCCGGACGTCGGCCGGTCCAGCCCCACCATCATGCGCATCGTCGTGGACTTGCCCGCGCCGTTCGGGCCGATGAACCCATTGATGACACCCGGCTCCAGTCGAAACGACACGTTCTCGACCGCGGCGACAGCGCCGTAGGTCTTGGTCAGTTCACGCACTTCGATCACGGGAACGACGCTACGGACGCCACGGCCTCCGGCCATCCGACCACGGTGCCCTCCGCCGTGGTACCGCGGTACCACGGCGCCGTGGTGTGCGGCCGCTGTCAACCGGCACGGCGGATCGGCGCGCTGAACTCGACGCCGCCGTCGCGGACCGTATGACGCAGCCGCGCGACGTCCGGAAAGGCCCCGTCGATCGGATGGGCGAGCAACCGGCCGACAGCTGTGCAGTACTTCGCCATGGAGTTGCGACCCGGCATCGCGATGAACAGTTCCTCGCCGGGGCCGCACTCCAGCACCTCGGCGTCCGAGGGCAGGGCCGGCACCGTCGCCGCGTTGCCCGCGACCGCGATCCGCACCAGCCAGAACGGCCCCTCACCGGCGAGCGCGGCGCCGGGGGCGAGCACCCGCCAGGGCGGACCCACCGGCGTCGCGCCGCACGACTCCACCGCCTCGATCAGGTCCTCGGCGGCGGCTTCCAGGACCGCCTCGGTCCGGTCCCACTCCTGCCGGTCACGCCCGAGCGGGGTGACCGGCGCCGGCTTGGACACCACGGTCATCGCCGGCACCCGACGCAGAGACGGCTCCGGCGGTGCCGCCAAGAGGTCCCGGGCGGTCCGGATGGCCTCGTCCTGTTCCTCGCGCTGCCGCCGGATCCGAGCGGTGTGCTCGCGCAGCAGAGCGGATGCCACGTCCGGTTCGCCGAGCGCGCTCCTGACCTGCTTGACGCCGAGCCCGGCCTGCCGGAGAACCGTGATCAGCATGGCCTCCTCGATCTGGGCGAAGGTGTACGAGCGGTAGCCGGTCCGCTCGTCGGTCCGGGCCGGTACGAGCAGCCCCTCGGCGTGGTAGTACCGCAGCGTCTGCGCGGAGAGGTGCGCCATCTCGCTGAAGTCTTTGATCGACAACATGTCTCCCAGGGTGATCCTTGCCGTGGCCACAAGGTCAAGCCGGCGGAACGCGTCCCGCCCCGAGCTCACTCCTTGACGCCGAGGTGCTCCAGCGGCGGCGTACGCAGCAGGCGGCCGATCGGCAGGATCGTGGTGGTCAGCGCCAGCAGCGCGGTACCGCCGACCACCGTGACCAGTCCCAGCGGGGGCACGTACGGGATGAGGTTGCCGGTCAGCGCGCGGACCACAGCGACGAGGGTGAGTGCGGCGACGGTCCCGCCGATCACCAGAGCCACGCCGAGCAGACCGGCCTGTTCGGCGTGCACCATCCGGCGGGCCTGCCGGTGTGTCACCCCGACGATCCGCAGCAGGGCCAGTTCGCGGTGCCGGGCCAGTGCGGCCATCACCATGGTGTTGGCCACCGCCAGGACGGCGTAGCCGGCCATCACACCGACGAGCAGTTTGTTGAGCCACGCGGTGAGGGCGAGGTCGGTGGCGAGCCGGCCGCCGCGCCGGTCGGTGCCGGCCAGCGTGGCCGCCGGGCCGAGGGTGGCGAGGCGTGGATCCGGGACGGCACCGGGAGCGAGCCTCACGAGCACCTCGTCGTCGGTATCACGGGCGGTGTGGCCGGTGACCACGTCGTGCGGCAGCACGATGTCACCGAAGCCGAGCCCGCGGCCGTAGATCGCGGCCACCCGCAGCGTGACCGGGGTGCCGTCACCCAGCCACAGTGACACCTGCTCGCCCAGGTCCCAGCCCTGACTCGCCGCGCGTACCCCGGAGACGGCCATCGCCCGGCCGTGCAGGTCCGCCAGGTCGCCGTCGCCGACTGCGAGATCGAAGGCGGACACGTCGTCCACGGCCAGCGCCGACACCGTCTCGGCGTCTCCGCCGAAGACCTTGACGACAACTGACGTACGCCGGACCGCGGTGGCCGACCGCACGCCGGGCAGCTCGCGGGCCTTCGCCGCCGTGGTGGGCGCGAGCCCGGCCGGTGAGCTCAGCACCCAGGGGGCGAGCAGGCCGTCCCGGGCCTGGACGAGTGCGCTGCGCTCGATGTTGTCCTGAAGGAACCAGACCGAGCCGCCGAAGCCGACCGCGAGCACGAGCCCGGTCAGCACGGTGGCCGTTCCACCGGCGTTGGCCCTCAGATTCGCGACGGCCAGGTGTCCTCCGGCACCCCAGATCCGCGGCCACAGCGGCTGGAGCATCCGGGTCGCCACCCGGTTGATCCAGGGGGCCAGCAGTGCCACCGCCGTGACGTACAGGTAGAGCATGCCGATCGCACCGGTGAGGGCGACCTGGCCGCCGGTGCCGACCGTGACGGTGCTGGAACCCACCGCGCCGGCCAGTGCGATCAGACCGCTGATCAGCCGCACCCGGCCGCTACCGCCCGGCTCGACGGCGACCTCCCCGAGAGCCTCGACCGGGCGGATCGCGGTGACCCGGCGCGCCGCGAGCAGCGCCGCCAGAACGGCGGTCAGGATCGTGGTCAGGGTGACGGCCGCCGCCGACAGGAAACCGGGCGCCGGCGGGAAGCCGTCCGGCAGGAGGCCCCGCGTGGTCAGTTCATCCCGCACCCAGCGGGACGCGAGCAGGCCGGCCGGCACACCGAGCGTGGCACCGCCGGCGCCGATCAGCGCCGCTTCGGTCATCACCATCCGGCGGACCTGGGCCGGCGTGGCGGCGATGGCGCGCAGCAGGGCGAAGTCGCGGCGTCGGTGGCGGACGGAGAGGCCCACCGTGCCGGCGACCACGAAGACCACCAGCAGCACGACGTAACCGCCGAACGAGCCGCCGATCCGCACCAGCAGGCCGGCGGCTGCCGTGTCGTCGGTGCGTTCGAGCCGGCCGCGGGCGGCGCCCGCGTACACCTCGGCGCCGGCTTCGGCGGCCAGCCGGTCGACTGCGGCGTGGTCGGCCCCGGGCGCCAGCATGATGCCGATGGCATCGACACGGTCCCGGCGCGGGGCGAGCGCCGCTGCCCGGCGTTCGGTGAAGAACACCTGTGCCGTCTCGGTCTCCACGATGCCGCTGATCCGGTAGCTGGCGGCGACACCACCGATCACCAGATGGGTACGGGCGCCCGGCGGTGAGCCCGCGGCGGTGCCGGCGTCGAGGACGACCTCGTCATCCCGCCCCGGCGGCTTGCCGGCGGCGATGCGGTACGGCGCGAGCGCGGCACTGCCCCACCCGTGGCCGATGACCGGACCGGCCGCGGTGAGCAGCGGAATGGTGCGGTCGGCGACGGCTGCTGACACGCCCGGCACCCGTTGCAGGCGCTGCGCCAAGCCGGCGGCGAGCGTGCCGCCCTCGGGCAGAGCCACCCGGCTGGTCAGCCTGCTCCCGTCGAAGTCCCTGCTGGTCAAGGTCAGTTCGGGACGGGCCACTACCAGGTCGGCCGCGGCATAACGCCGCGGCTCCGGCCGGTGGAGCAGGCCGGACTCGACGAGCACGGCCATCGAGGCGAGGATCGTCGCGCCGACGGTGAGGGCGAGGAAGGTGGCCAGTGCGGATCCGGGGCGGTGCCGCAGCATCCGCAGGGCAAGCCTGATCATCGGATGGCTCCCCGGCGGTCCAGCGCGGTCAGCTGCTCGACGATGCGGGCCACGCCGAGCTGTGGTGTGTCGGACACGATCCGGCCGTCCGCGAGGACCAGGACGCGATCGGCGTACGAGGCGGCGACCGGGTCGTGGGTGACCATCACCACCGTCTGCCCGTGCTCGTCGACCACCGCCCGCAGCAGGGCGAGCACCTGCGCCGCGGTGTTGCTGTCGAGTGCGCCGGTGGGTTCGTCGCAGAAGATCACGTCGGGCCGGGCGGCCAGCGCCCGGGCGATCGCCACTCGCTGCTGCTGGCCACCGGACAGCTCCGCGGGCCGGTGACGCAGTCGCTCGGCCAGTCCGACCCGCTCGACCACGTAGGCGAGCCAGGCCGGGTCGGGGTGTGCGCCGGCGAGTCGCAGCGGGAGCACGATGTTCTCCGCCACGGAGAGCGCGCCGATCAGGTTGAACGCCTGGAAGACGAAGCCGATCCGGTCCCGCCGCAGCTCGGTGCGCCGGGTCTCGCTCATCCGGGAGATCTCGATGTCGCCGATCCAGACCTGACCGTCGCTGGGCCGGTCGAGGCCCGCGGCACACTGGAGCAGCGTGCTCTTGCCGGATCCGGACGGGCCCATCACCGCCACGAACGTGCCGCTGCCGAACGTGGCGTCGACGCCGGCCAGGGCGGTCACCGCCGCGGAGCCGCCACGGTACGTACGGGTAAGCTTCTCGACCCGGACCGCTGCGCGACTTCGCTGGTCAAGATGGACCGTCATGCTGTTGCCTCCGTGTGTCGTGACGTCGGTGCGCACACGGAGAACGCTATGGAGATCGGCGGCCGGCTCCCATCCCGCTGGCCGCCCGATCACGAGTACAGCAGGCGCTACCGTCGGGCGGTGCCGTCGAGATAGCGCAGCACCGCGGTGACCCGGCGGTCGGCCCGGTCGGTGGGGGCGAGACCCAGCTTGGCGAAGATGCCGCGGATGTTCTTGTGCACCGCGCCGTCGGTCACGAACAGGCGTTCCGCGATGGCGGTGTTGCCGAGCCCCTCGGCCATCAGGGAAAGAACCTCGCGTTCCCGTGGGGTGAGCCTGGCGAGCGCGGCGTCGGGGCGGCCCCGGGCCAGCAACTGCCGCACCACCTCGGGGTCTATCGCCGTGCCACCGGCAGCCACCCGATGCAGCGCGCCGAGGAACTCCTCGACCCGGCCGACGCGCTCCTTGAGCAGATATCCGAGCCGCTCGGCACCTCCGCCCAGCAGTTCGGTGGCGAAGGCCTGCTCCACGTATGCGGAGAGGACGAGAACCGCGAGGCCGGGACGACGACCGCGGGCCTCGCGGGCGGCCACGATGCCTTCGTCGGTGTGCGTGGGTGGCATCCGCACGTCGACGATCGCGACGTCCGGCTCGTGCTCGTCCACCGCCGCGAGGAACTCCGCGGGCGTGCCGGTGGCGGCCACCACGTCCAGCCCTTCGGCCCGTAACAACAGTGCGAGGCCTTCCCGCAGCAGGGCGTCATCCTCGGCGATCACGATCCGCATGGCAGCTCCACGTCCATCATCGTCGGCCCACCCGGTGGGCTCGTCAGGGTGAACCGCCCGTCGTGCGCCTCCACCCGGCGCCGGATGCCGGCCAGCCCGGACCCGGCACTCTCGTCGGCCCCGCCCACGCCGTCGTCGCCGACCCCGATCACCAGCTTGTCGCCGTCGATGCGCACGGAGACGGTCGCGCCCGTCGCGCCGCTGTGCTTCACCGCGTTCGTCAGTGCCTCGGCCACCACGAAGTAGGCGGTGGCCTCGACCGACACCGCACACCGGACCGGCAGCTCGACGGCGAGCCGGCACGGCAGGGCGCAGTCCGCGACGAGGCCGTCGAGCGCTCCGGCCAGCCCCCGGTCGTCGAGCACCGGCGGGAGGATGCTGCGGACCACCGTACGAAGGTCGCCGAGAGCCTGCTCGGCGGCCTGCTGGGCCCGATCCAGCAGCTCCGCGCCGACCGCCGGGTCGCGGGCGAACGCCCGGCGAGCCGCACCGAGCAGCACGGTGACGGCGACCAGCCGGTTCTGCGTGCCGTCGTGCAGGGAGCGCTCGATCCGTCGCAGCTCGGCGGCGTGTGCGTCGAGCGCCGCGGCTCGGGTCGCCGTCAACTCCGCGACGCGCAGGCCCAGATCCGCGCCGGGAACCGGACCCAGCAAACGGCGGCCCGGCCATGCCTGGGCCCGCGCCAGCCGGCCACCGGCGACGAGCGACACGACCACCCAGCCCGCCCCGATCAGCGCCACACCGACCGCCTCGGCCAGGGTATCGACGTTCCAGAAGGGAATGCCGGGCGCACCCTCGCCCGGTGGCACCAGGCGATACCAGAGCGGGAACGTCAGATCCTGGAGTGCGGACAGCGGCAGTGACAGCCCGAACAGTCCCACCGCGAAGCCGAAGAACGCGTGCACCGGCAACCAGGCCAGCTCACGCCGGACCGCCGGATCCCGCAGGGCGGCCGGTGCCCGGTCCGGCATCGGAGCCGGACCGACGATGCCGGGGCCCCAGCGGGCCAGGCGGCCCCGTTCCCGGTCGGCGATCGAGCGCACTGTCCGCAACGCGCCGGGAATCAGCGGCAGCCCCACCCCGACCAGGCTCAGAACCACGACGACGAACAGCCAGAACAGCCCCGCGATGGCCAGAATCGAGGTACCGAGCCCACCGACGAGATGCTCCAGCGCGTCGACCGCGATACGCACCCGCTCGACGTGCCGCCGCCGCATACCACCTCCCGTGCGAAACATTAGGCCGCCTCGGCACGCCGGGCAGTACAGCAGGCGCTACCTCTGATCGTCGCGGTGGCGGGATCGTCTCGGGACGCCCGCCTTCCTAGCGTGAAGTCATGACGAACCGCTACCACTCCACCGATGCACCCGCCGCCTCGTCCGACCCGTCGCGTGCGGGACGGCTGCGCCCGGCACTGTGGCTCCTACTGATCATCAGCCTCACGGTCAACGGTGCCGCCTCGACGATCGGGGCAACTGCCGTCAGCGTCGGCTGCGGGCTGATCACGCTGGCGTGCGCCGCCGGATTGGTGGCCGACCACTACCGGCACCGCAACCGATGAAGGTCGTTCAGCGTCCTCGCCGGTGACCCCAGCCGAGACGCGTGCGGCCCTTCGCGGTGTCGGGTCGCTGCGGCATCTCGCCGAGCACACCGACGAACAGCGCTTCGCGCAGCGCCACCTCGCGCGGGTCGTCCCACAGGTGGAAGCCGAGCCGGTTCATGGCGTAGGCGAAGCCGACGCCCGTGTCCGGATCGGCGAAGCCGAACGAGCCGCCCAGCCCCATCGTGCCGAACGCCGAACCGGAGGCCGAGCCGAACCGGAACGCCGGGAACGGCTTCACATATCCCAACGAGTACTGAGTGGGCAGGCGCAACACCTGGTCGGCGAGTCCCCGGGACGGCGTGCTCGCCGGGCTCTTCAACGCCTCCAGGGTCGACGCGGTGAGACCGAGCCCGGCGCCACCGGACGCGGCTTCGCCGTAGAGCCGTGCGATCGATCGCACCTGGCCGATGCCGTTGACGGCCGGGATCTCCGCGGCCTGCACGTCGGGACGGTTGATGTTCTCCGGGACGCCGAGCACCCGCGGGTTCTGGAACGCTCGCGCCGTCAGGCTCCACGGGTTGGCGAACGCACCCGCGAAAGCCGGCGGCATCGCGTTGACGTGCAGCATCATCTCCCAGGTCCGGAAACCGTGGATCCGGGCGAGGCGGCTGCGATCGGTGCTCTCCGGCAGGCCGATGTGGAACTCGAGGTCCAGTGGCGCGGCCACCTCCTCGGCGAAGAACCGTCCCAGGTGGCGGCCCCGCGGGTCGACCCGGCTGACGAGTTCGCTCTCGTACCAGCCGAGCGTCTGGCCGTGATAGCCGTGCCGCTCGCCCGGCGTCCAGGCCGGCCGCTGCTCCGCCAGCGCCGCTGCCAGCACCTCGGAGCCGGACAGGTCGCGCAGCTGGAGCGGGCGGTCGATCACCGGCAGCCCCGCCTGGTGGGAGAGCAGCTGACGTACGGTGATGTCCGCCTTGCCGGCCGCGCCGAACTCGGGCCAGTAGGCCGCCACCCGCTCGTCGTAGTTCAGCAGGCCGCGTGCGTGCAGGACCGCGACCGCCATGGACGACACGCCTTTGCTGGTGGAGAAGACCGGCACCATCGTGTCGCGCTGCCACGGCTCGCGGGCCACGCCGTCGCGATAGCCGCCCCACAGATCGACCACCTTCCGGCCGTGGTGATAGACCGCACAGGCCGCGCCGATCTCCTTTCCCTGCTCGAAATTGCGCCGGAACGCGTCCGCGACAGGGCCGTAGCCCTGCTCCACATCACCGTGAACCATCGCAGCCGGCACGTGCACCCTGAGCCCCAACTCGACCTCTCCTCATCCGCAAGACACCGAACGGTGGCATGGGAGGCAGGGGCCTGCCAGGGATCGGCGATCCCTGGCAGGCGGGCACAACACGGAGACGGGCGAGGTCACGTCGTAAGATCACCTGGTGAAGCGCGACGAGTTGGCGGACTTTCTGCGACATCGCCGGGCGGCGCTCACCCCCGCTCACCACACGGGCCGCCGGACCCGCGGTCTCCGGCGCGAGGACGTCGCCGAGCGCGCGTACATCTCGATCGATTACTACACCCGGCTCGAGCAGCGGCGCGGACCGCGACCGTCACCCGAGGTGGCCTCGGCGCTCTCCCGGGCGCTGGATCTGACCATCGACGAGCGCGATCACCTCTTTCACCTGATCGGCCACAACCCGCCGCAGCAGACAGCCGACCTCGACCGGGTCGATCCGGGGCTCCGCCGAGTGCTGCACGCCCTCGACGGCAACCCCGCGATGGTCATGTCGAACCTGGCACACACCCTGCTGCAGAACCCCTTGGCCCTGGAATTGTTCGGTGATCAGACCCACTACACGGGTCTGGCTCGAAGCGGCTACTTCCGGTGGTTCATGACGCCGGAGGAGCGCGCCATCTATCCGGCGGACATCCACGCCGCCCAGAGCGCGACCTACGCCGCCGCCGTCCGGGCCGCGGCGGACCTGGAACCCGATCCCGCCGAGGCGGAGCAGATGATCGCGGCCCTGCTGACCGGAAGCGCCGAGTTCCGCGGGCTGTGGGACAACCACGAGGTACGCCTCTGCCGTCAGGAGACCACGTCGCTGTCGCACCCGGCGGCGGGCCGGGTGGACCTCGACTGCGAGGTCGTCTTCAGCCACGACCGCCGGCAGCGGTTGCTGGTCTTCACCGCGCGCAACGGCGTGGACCTCCGGCCGCTGGTCACCCCGGAGCGGCTGACCGGCCTGTCGCCGGGCGCTTAGCCGGCCCGGCTATCGGACCGCTGAGGATCCGTCGTGCCGTCGCGCGTATTCCCAGATGGCGCGGTCGACGTCGCGTACCTCAGCGGCATCCGGCGAGCTGGAGCCGAAGAGGATCTCGCGCAACTCCTCCGAGGTGCCGCCCTCCGCCAGCAGCCAGGCTTTGACCTGCTCCGCCGCGTATCCGAGCACGTCACGATCGCCGGCCACCCGGCGTAGATGATCCCGGTCCAGCCAGGGCAGCATGTCGGCCAGCCGCTCCCGCAGGCGGGCGAACACCCGCCCGGCCACGGCTTCGGTCTCGGACCCGTCCTCGATCACCCACTGCCCGAAATCGTCCTCGGCGTCACTGGGATTCACTCGGTCGAACCAGCTCCCGTGCGAGGTGTCCGGCCGCTTCGCCGGCGGGTAGTGGTAGCGCTGCCGATCCCACTCCCAGACCGGGGCCAGCAGGAAAGCCACGTTGACGTAGAAGCGCGTCTCGCCGGAGAACGAGGTGTGCGGCTGGAGATCGACGAGGATCGCGTCGCCGGCCGCGTTGTAACGGCGGAAGACATAGCGGTCCGGCTCGAATCCGAACTCGGCCAGGTGCGCGCCGAGAATCCGCGCACATGCGGTCAGGACTGCCTTCGCCATGGTTTCTCCAAGTTCGGGAAGCCAACATCTATCACACGACGCCGATTGCCGGATCCAGCCACGGAGAGTAGCCGGATCGGCAATCGGCGTCGTCAGCGCTGATCACACACAGACGGGCACCGGCATGGGCACGCAGACCGACACGCCCCCGGGCAGGGGCAGCACTCCGAACGGTCCGGAGTACCCACCGTTCGGCACGCCGTAGTCGTTGCAGCCGCCGCCGCGAAGCGCCGCCATCGGTGCCCCGCAATTCGGCGCCGTCTGCTGCTGCGGGACGGTCTGTTGCTGGGGAGCGGTCTGCGGCTGCTGGGCGGTCTGCGGCTGCTCGGCCGGGACGGGTTGCGGTTGAGCGGCCGGATCCTTCTTCGGCCGGGCGGTCCGGTAGAGGATGGCACCCGGCCGCGTGCCGTTCCAGACGATGACGATCTCATCGCTGCCCGGCACGCCGGCGAACACCTCGTTCTCCAGGGCGAACCCGGCCCGGACGTGCCTGAACCGGCCCCACTGCCGCAGCGTCTGCGCGTAACCCTTCGCTTCCTTCGCCGCCTTGGCCGTCTGACCGATCGACTTGACCTCCCAGAAGTAGATGGTGTCGGTGTCGTCGTCGATGTAGACGATGTCCGGCTTGCCGTCGTGGTCGCACTCGCCGTTGTGGAACTTGCAACCGTTCGGGTACCGGAACGTGGTGATGACCCGGTTCGGGTTTCCGCCCATGGCCTTCACCTGCCGCCGGATCTTGGCCGCGGCGGCCTGTACCGCGGCCTCGTGCCGGAGATTCACCTGCCGGGACAGCCATTTGTTCGCGGCGCGGCGCTTGATCTCCTGCACCTCGCGCTGCAGGCTGCGCAGGTCGTCGACCGAACTCGATCCGCCGGTCGGCCCGCTCGGTTCCGCCGGCACCATCCGGCCGTCCGGGTCGGCGAAGAGAATCGGGTTGCTGTTGGCGTACGCGTAGGCGTTCCACTGCCGTGGATCGTTCAGATCCTGTTCCGGGTCGACCGAGATGAACCGGCCCAGCACCGGGTCGTAGTCCCGGGCACCCAGATGGACCAGCCCGGTCGGGTCGTTGTCCCCGCCGACGAAACCGCGCGCGTTGGGCCAGGCGGCTGCGGTGCCGCGAGGCGTGCCGTACGGCGTCTGCCGCCGGATGGTGACCTGCTGCGTAGCGGCGTTGACACCGGTCAGCTGGGTGCCCTGGTTGTCGCTGAAGAGCCACGTCAGGGAGCTGGTGCTGGAGCTGGTACGACTGGCGACCAGCCGATCCCCGAAGGTGTAGTACCGGGTCGCCGACAGGGCCGGGGTACTGCCGCTTCCGGTCCGGCGGATCTCCATGCCGGGCAGGAAGAGGCTGGCCCCGGTGGCGTCCCGGCGGATCAGCCGGTTCCCGTCCGCGTCGTAGACGTTCGTCTCGACGGCGTTACCGCCCTCGCTGACCGTGCTGAGGTGGCCCTCCGGATCCCACGTCAGGGTTTGCGTCCCCGACGTGCCGGGACGGCCGATCGTATTGCCGTTCGCGTCGTATCCGTAGCTCACCGTGACCGGGTTCTGGCCGGGCACGGTGGTCGTCATGCCGGTCACCGCGTGCGGGCGGACCACGTCGGCGCCCGGCGCCGGCACCGTGTAGTCGCGGGTGGTGTCGCCCGTCGCGGCGTGCGAGACCTCCTTGGTGCGGTTGCCCAGCCGGTCGATCGTCCAGTCCTGCCAGTACGGCGCCGGGCCGCCCAAGCCGGCGACAGACGGTGTCGCGGTCTTGCAGTCGACCGCCGTCGCGGGCGTCCACGCCGTGGTCAGCCGGCGCAGGGCGTCGTAGCCGTAACACTGGTAGTCGGCGACGCCCACCTGCGGCGTGTCGGCCAGGCCCAGGATGTTGCCGGCGTCGTCGTAGCTGTACTTGACGTTCGAGACGGTGCCGGTGGCGGTCTCCGGCTTCACGGTGACGGTGTCCACCCGGCGGGTGTAGACGTCGTAGGAGACGTTCTGCTCGGTGTAGACACCCCCCGCCGTCTTCAGCGTGGTGACTGTCGGTTCGGCGTACGACGTGTACTGCTGGCCCGCGACATACGTCCCGGTCGACGACCAGAGTGAGGTGAGCGTGGTCGGCAGGCCGGTGGTGGCGTCGTAGCCGGTGGTCACGCCCTCGTCCGGCAACCCACCGCCGGCCGGGTAACTGATCGAGGTCGGCTGTCCGGTGTACGGCGAGTACCCGAATCCGTAGACGTAGGTACCGGCCAGTCCGGTCTGGCTCGCCGGGATCACGTAGTTGACGCCCGTCGGCTGACCGCGGTCGGTGAATCCGCGTACCTGCGATTTGTAAGTGTCCGCGCCCACGTACCGCAGACTCTGGGTGAGCTGCCCACGCACGGTGACGCCGGTGTACAGCTTGTCGTAGACCCACTCGGCACGCTTGGTGGTCGCCGTCGGCACGCCGTTGACCAGCGAGCCGTCCGAGGTGGAGAGCTTGCGACCGAGCGCGTCGTACGCGTACACCAGGATCTGGTCGTTCGCGTCGATCGTGTACTGCAGCTCGTCGTAATCGGTGTAACCCGACCTGGTCAGGCCCTTGTCCGGGTCCTTCGACTCGATCAGGCGGCCGCGGATGTCGTACTTGTAGGTCCACGCGTCGCCGGCGTCGTCGGCGACCGCCGCCAGTTCGTCCTTGGCGTTGTAGGTGTAGGTGGTGCGGTAGTACGTGCCGGCCGAGCCCTGCGCGCTGTTGTACTGCCGGAGCTCGACGGTACGCCCGTCGGCATCGACGATCTTGGTCTCCACCGTCCCGCCGGTGGGCGGCACCACGGTGGTCCGGTCGCCTTCGTACGTGGTGCTGGTCCGCCAGCGCTCGACCACGTTCGTCACACCGTCGCCGGACAGGAATATGCTGGCGGTCGCCCGGTTGGCCTGGTCGTAGACGGTGCGGGTCTGCGCCGGCACGGACCAGTCCGGTTCCCACCACAGCGTTCCGGACGGGCTGTCCGGCTCGGCGTGCGCCTGGAACGTCGTCTCGGCCCGGCCCGCGGCGTCGTAGAGCGTGTCGGTCACCACCCGGCCACCGCCGACCGCCGCGGCCTGCGTCTGCCGGGGTCGCAGGAATCCGTCCAGGATGTTGTAGGAGACGGTGTAGCCGCCACCGGCGTTGAGCGCCTCGGTCTTGACGTACGGGTACGCCGACCGGGTCGCCGAATACACGTATTCGTACTTCGACGACGGCTTGCTCGGGTTGGACGTGCGCGACCAGCCCTTGTTCCACGCCGCGCTGACCCGGCCGAGCCCGTCGTAGGTGGCCTCGGAGACCTTGCCGTTGGCGTCGGTAGCCTTCCACGGCAAGCCCCAGTACGGGTTCAGCTCGTCGCTCGAGACCCAGCCTTGCTGCGTGGTCGTCGTCTTCTTGAGCACCGGGCCCGTCGCCGGGCTGTAGGCGATGCTGCTCGTGTTGCCCCGCAGGTCGGTCTCGGAGATCTCCCGGCCGAAGGCGTCGAAGCCGGTCTTCGCCACCGTCCGCCAGACAGTTCCACCCGCGGCGGTCCAGCTCCGCAGGGCGTCGGCCCGGGTGTTCTCACCGTAGACCGGGGCGGTGGCCGGATCCGTCGCGCCGTCGTAGAACAGCTGCGAGTCCGAGATCATGTGGTCCGCGCTGGTCGGCGCGGTGCCACACGGTAGAGCCGTGACGGTGGTCCGCCGCGGCAGCGTCACGATGTTCTTGGCGACGTTGCGGTTGTAGACGGTGGTCGTGCACTTCTCGTCACCGGACTTGGCGATGTCCCCGTTGTCCTGCTGCGACTCGACAGTGCCGTAGGCGTCGTCGAACTGACTCGTGGTACTTGTCGTCCGCCAGCCACGAGAGCCGTCCACGCCGAGCGCCGTGCTCTGGTAGACGGTCTGGTAATTGACGAAGCGGGCGGTGACGGTGTCACCGTTGATCGTGCGGGACGCGGTCGGAGCCGACCGCCACGGCACGTTGACGATCTTGGACACCGGCTTGCTCGTGCTGCCGTTGTAGATCACCTGCTCCCGGATCATGCCGGCGAACTGGTCCTCGTCGTAAACCGTCTCGGAGCCGACCGACGCCGGCACCGTGACACTGCGGACTCCGCCGGTCGGCGCCAGCTTGTCGCCGTGCATGCCCCGCAGGTACGTCGTCCGCGTCAGTGTCTTGGCGCTGTCGCCGACCTGGACGTCGACAGTGCCGTAGCCGCGGAACTGATTCCAGGTCTTGTACTTCGGCTTGCTCAGCCCGTCGTCGTCGGCGTAGTGCCAGGCCGGGGTGCCGCCGTAGGTGAAATAGGTGTTCTTCGGCGGCGCCTGGTGCCCGTCGGCGAGTTGGATGTCAGTCTCGGTGATCTGCCTGACCACGTACTTGTGCCACCACTCGGTGATGTCCCCACCTGAGGTCGAGTACGGATCCGGGCCGACCACCGGGAAGCAGAGCTTCGTGTTGTTCTGCGGGGAGGACGGCAGGTCCGACGCCGTGCACTCCGGCAGCGAATAGGTGACCTGGATGATCGCGCCGGTCTCGGTGTGGATGGCGGCCAGGCGCTGCCAGTTGTTCGTGGTGTTGGTCTTGGTCAGCACCCGGTTCCGGAGGGCCACCGGGTCGAAGGTCGTCGGCGGCATCGCGATCGGCGTACCGACCAGACCGGTGTGCGTCACCGAGCTGAGCCACAGACCGGCTTTCTGGCCGTCGCCCGGCGACGGGAAACTGTGCCCGAGGGTCCACGAGTCCACGTCCTGCCACGCCGGGGTGGCCGCGGAGGTGTCCCACACCCGCGTGGTGATTTTGGCGAGACGCTTGGTGGTCCAGAAAGTCGGGCTGTAGTCGTCGCAGCTCGTCGCGCCGGCCTTGCACTCTTGGTCCCATGGCGTGTCCGGCCAGTGCGAGCCGTCGTGGGTCGAGCAGTCGGCCAGGCATCGATCCGCGGACTCGAAGATCACCTGGGCGGTCGGGGTCGTCGAGCGGTCGCTGCTTCCCCGGTCCCAGGTGCCGTAGTCGATCCGGGTCAGCGTGCCGCCCCGCACGTACGACACGTTCTTGCTGCTGGTGGCCTCGGCCGCGTACTGGTTGGTCTCCTTGGCGTACGACAGCGACATCGTGTTGCCGCGCGGGTCGACGACGTAGTCGAGGTTCCAGCGCCACGCTTGTTCACAGTCCGAGTCACTGAACGCGGTGGCGTGGCACGGCTCACCGGAGTGGTTGCCGTAAACCGGCACCGTCCAGGTGGAGTTGCTGCCCGAGCTCTGCCCGAAGAAGTACTGGGTGCCGTCGGAGCCGGTGACCTTCCAGTACTCGCCGTCGTTGTCACCGTTCGACGCGCCGGTGAGCCGCTCGACCTTCGATCCGTCCTCGCTGCGGGCGTGCCAGCCCTTGCCGGACTCGTACACCAGCTCGGAGCCCGTCCCGTTCAGCGACAGCACCGCGTTGCTGGAACGCCAGCACAGGTCGCCGGTCTGCGACGGGTTGTTGGGTGAGTCCGCCTTGTCGTCGGAGCAGCCCACGTATCGGCGCTCGATGAAGCCCGGCCAGAAGTCGAAGCCCTCACCGATCCAGGACGGCTGGTTGTTGGTAGCCGACGACCGCCCGTCGACGCTCGAGGACGAATAGGAAAGGTTGATCTTCGGTTCCACGCCACCGGGCATCGGCGGCACCCGCATCGGGTAGTTCCACTCGAACGCCCCGGAGTACTGCCCCACCGCCCAGGTCGACGACGGCGCCAGCGAGGTGGCGGTGAAGTCGCCCGAGTCGCCGGCCGGGGCCGCGGCCAGCGCCACCAGCGTCGTTGCCTGGGTCACCGCGGTAACCGAGGCTCCTTCGCGCCGGGTCGGCAGCGGGGTGGCCGAGCATTCCGCGCGGTCGGGGGTGGTGAGCGCGCACTCGGGCAGCCGCCACAGCCGCAGGCGGGACGCCCACTCGGCGCCGTAGGCGTACTGGAAGCCCGAATAGTCGACGCTGACCGCCGCCTTGTCCGAGGTCTTGGCCGTGTTCATGGCCGTGGCCGTCGCCGTGGCCGCCGGCACGCTCAGGCGCGCGACCATGCCGTCGCGCCAGCGCGCGGGAAGCTTCGCCCGGTCCAGAACCTGGACGTCCACCGCCGCCAGCGCGGAACCGGGAGCTCGCGCCAGCGACACCGGCAAGTCGCCGGCGCGCTGCCGGGCCGTCGCCGACAGCGTGGCGCGCGCCGATCCGGCCTTCGGCCACACCGGTTCGGGTACGGCGTACGCCGGCTGCTTCGGCGTCGGCCAGCCGAGGCCGCGAACCTCGCCGCCGTCGCGATCGAGCTTCTCGACCTGGCTCGTCAGATGCTTCCCGTCGCCCGGCGGGGCCGCGCTTGCGGCCGGCGCTGCCAGCATCGATGCGGCGAGTACCGCTGCGGCCAAAGCTTTCGGCAGATGTCTTGCGTACGCGGCGCGGACCGGGCGCCGTCTCGGACTCACCACGAAGCTCTCCAAGATCGACAAAATCCTGTGAGCACTGTAGGACCGGCCGGTAGCGCTGTAAACAGAGAGACATGGGAATGTCACAATCGGCGCGCCGCCTCGCGGTGCGCCGGTTCGATCACTTCCCCGGCCCGCGGCAGGCGCACCCCGGCCCCCGTGACGATCGACGACGGATCGCCGTACCAGGGCGCTACCTGCCGCGCACCGCGGGACGCGTCAGCCGGCGGCCCGGACGATGAGCTTGACGACCGCGTCCGGACGGGAGACCGCGACTGCGTGCGAAGCACCCTTGACCGTCACGGTGGCACGTGAACCGGCGCGGTCAGCCATGAACTTCTGTGCCCGGAGGGGGATGTTCTTGTCGGCGCCGGCCAGCAGGAACCACGAGGGGATGCCCGCCCAGGCGGGCTCGCCGGACGCCTCGTTCAACGCGGTGTCCCGGACGGGGCGCTGGGTGCTCGCCATGAGAGCCGTCTGTCGCGCCGGAACGTCGGCCGCGAACTGCTGCCGGAACAGCGAGGGCTTGATGTAGAGGTCGTTGGAGCCGTCCGGCAGCGCGACCGGTGCCAACGTATCGCCCAGCGTGCTACCGGGGTAGCTCGCGGCGAGCTCCGCCGCGGACTCCCCTTCGGCCGGGGCGAAGGCGGCCACGTACACCAGCGCCTTCACCTTCGGGGAACGTGCCGTCACGTTGGTGATGACGGCACCGCCGTAGGAGTGACCGACAAGCACCACGGGCCCGTCGATGCCGGCGAGACGCGCGTCGAGGGCCTCGGCGTCCGAGCGGACTCCGCGCAGCGGGTTGGCCACGGCGACAGCGGTGAAGCCCCGCCGCTGCAACCGCTCGATGACCGGGGACCAGCTGGCACCGTCCGCGAAGGCACCGTGGACGAGGACGATCGTGGGTCGCTGCCCACCAGCCGGGTGCGCGGCAACGACGGTCGACGTGCCGAGAAGGGCGAGCCCGGCGACAGTGACCAGCGCGGCCAGCAGAGCGGTGATGCGTACCGTGACGCGGTGCGTGAGCATGTGCATGTCCCGGCTCTCAGTCTTCGAGGAAGGCGATCAGGGCGGCGTTGACCTCGGCCGCGTGCGTCAGCAGCAGGCCGTGCGGAGCGCCATCAATCTCGACGTAGCGCGCGCCGGGCAGGCGGCGCCGGAACTCGCGGGCGGTCGCGTCGATCGGCAGGATCCGGTCGGCGGTGCCGTGCAGGATCAGCGATGGCACGTCGATGCGCTCCACATCGGCCCGGAAGTCTGTCAGCCACGCCGGAACGCACGCGTACGCCGCCACGGGCGCGGAGCCGATGGCGGTGACCCAGTTCGCCCGCAGCGCGGCCTCACTGAGACGCGACCCGAGCGTCTCGTCGGTGTTGAAGAAGTCGACGAAGAAGTTCTCGTACCAGGCGTACCGGTCGGCTTCGGCCTGCTCGGCGATGCCGTCGAACACCGACTGCGGTACGCCAGTGGGGTTGTCCTCGGTCTGCAGCAGGAACGGCTGGAGCGAGCCCAGGAACGCCGCCTTCGCCACCCGCTCCGAGCCGTAGGTGCCGAGGTAACGGGCGACCTCGCCGGAGCCCATCGAGAAGCCGACGAGGACGACGTCACGCAGGTCGAGCTGGGTCAGAACCTTGTCCAGGTCGCCGGCAAAGGTGTCGTAGTCGTAGCCCGTCATGGTCTTGCTCGACCGGCCGAAGCCCCGGCGGTCGTAGGTGATGACGCGGTAGCCGGCCTTGACCAGCGCATCGGTCTGCTTCTCCCAGGACTGCCCGTCCAGCGGGTAGCCGTGGATCAGGACGACCGGCTGGCCGGAGCCGTGGTCCTCGTAGTAGAGCTCGACGGCGGTCGAGCCCTCGGTGCCGACGGTGATGGTCCCCATGGTGTGCCTTCCCGCCCGTCCGCCGGGTGCGAACCGGGCATGGCACGAAACCTAGGGAACAGACCGGGTCTGCCGCGTCCGTCAGGCTACGTCTTCGGCGTACGTCATCGTGCTGCGCAGCACCCCCGCCAGCTCGCCGCGGGCGGTCACGCCCAGCTTGGGGAACATCCGCTGGAGGTGGGTGCTCACCGTTCTGGGCGAGACGTACAGTCGCTCACCGATCTCCCGGTTCGTCAGCCCCTGCGCTGCCAACTGGGCGACATGCAGCTCGGTCGACGTGAGCCGGTCGACGGCGGCCGGGTCCTGCCGAGGCGAGGAAGCACCCGCGGCGCGCAGCTCCTGGCGCGCCCGCTCCGCCCAGGCCGATGCGCCGAGCGCGTCGAAGACCTCACGTGCGGCCTGCAGGACGACGCGAGACTCCGCGGGTCGCCGCTGACGCCGCAACCACTCGCCCAGAGCGAGCTGCACCCGCGCCCGTTCGAACGGCCAGTCCACGGGAACGGCGGCGAGGGCCGCCCGGTAGAGCGGCTCGGCGGCGTCGGCCGGGCTCAACAGTGCCCGGCCGAGGCGCAGTCCACAGAGCAGGGCGGGGGACGGAGTCAGCTCCCCGAGCGGGGTCAGCTCCTCCAGGATGTCCCGTACCGCCTCCGCGGACTCGCTCCGTACGCCGGCCTCGACCAGCTCGGCGAGCGCGTAGAAGCGCAACCACGGGTGGAAAGCCGGGTCGGCCGGGTCGAAGACGCGGTGCAGGTGCCCGAACGCGTCGCCGTAGCGCCCCTGACAGAGGGCCGCGTGCCCGCGGGCCGTCTGCAGGATCGCCAAGGCCGGGCGCGCGCCGGCCGGCAGGGCCGCGCGCTCCGCCTCCGCCGCCCAAGCCTCCACCCGCGGGTCGCCGCAGACGGCGGCGAGTTGCGCCCGGATGGCGTGCACCATCGCGCGCACCAGGGGCTGACCGGTCTCGCTGGCCAGCTCGGCGGCCTCCTCGGCGGCGAGGGAACCAGCGCGTACGTCACCGAGCCGCGCGGAGCTGCCTGCCTGGACGCAGAGCGCCCGAGCCAGCATCGACAACCGGCCCCGCGCCCGCAGGACGTCCAGCGATCGTGCCGTCAGCCGGCTCGCCAGAGCCGGCGCACCCACTGTCACCGCGGCACCCCCGAGGAGCTGGTCTCCCTCGGCATCCTCGGAGGAACGCTCGAGCTGACCGGCCAGGGACTCGAGGACGGCTCGCCCGCGCTCGACCGGCGCGCAGTAGGCGCGCAGCGCCACCAGGTCGGCGTTGTCCGCGTCCACGGGCATCCGGCCGACGGCGGCGGCGACCCGCCGGCGGGCAGCCGGTCCCGGCTCGCCCCAGTAGCAGTGCAGGACCGCGCCCCACAGCATGCGCAGCCCCAGCACGGGCTCACCACCAGCGGCGATCCCGACGGCCAGCTCGGCCAGCTCGGCGGTGGCGATGCCCTCGCCCCGCGCCGCCCCCTCGATCAGCGCGATGCCGACCCAGGCCGCGCGCCCCTGGTCCCGGACCGAAAGGTCCAGCGAGCGCGCCTGAGCCAGCAGGTGCGTCGCGACGTCGCCTTGGCCCGACTCCAGGGCCAGCTCGGCCGCGCGCAGCAGCCGGTCCGCGCGAGCGTGCGGATCAGCAGTCAGTTCCGCCGCCCGCCGCATCGCGGCCAGGGCCGCGGCCACGCCGCCGCGCCGCAGGGCCCGGCCGGCAGTGGAGTCCAGGTCCCGCGCCGCCTGCTCGTCGTGGCCGGAGGTGGCGGCAGCGCGGTGCCATGCCTGCCGGTCGGGCTGCCCCTGGAGCTCGGCGGCGAGAGCGGCGTGTGCGGCCTGTCGTTCGGCGGCGGTCGCGGCGTGATGCATCGCCGAACGGACCAGCGGGTGTCTGAAGACCATCCCCCAGGCCTCCACCAGGCCCGCACCGACCGCCGGGCTCAGGGCGGCGATGTCGACCGGCCTTCCGAGCATCCGAGTGGCGGCGGCGAGGCACTCGTCCATCGTCCCGTCACCGTTGAGGGCCGCGAGGAGCAGCACCGTCCGGGTGTCGACCGGAAGACGAGAGACCCGAGCCGTGAACGTCCTTTCCAGCCGCTCGGTCAATGGCAGCGGACCGGGGGTGAGCGCGTACGCCCCACCGACCGACTGCAGCGCGACGGGCAACTCGGTCAGCGCCAGCGGGTTCCCGGCCGCCTCCTCCAGCAATCGCTTCCGCACCTGCTGCCCCAGGCCGGGGGCCACGGTGTCGAGCAGCTCGCCGGACACCTCGTCGGTCAGCGGGTTCAGGGGCAGCACAGGTAGTCCGGCACCGGCCAGCCGATCGTCGAGGCCACGGGTGACGACGACCAGGACGAGGGGGTCCGACTCGATCCGCCGCGCGACGAACCCGAGCACATCGAGGCTGGCGCGGTCCATCCAGTGGGCATCCTCGACGACCACGAGCAGCGGTGCCTTGCCTGCCGCGTCCGACAGCAGAGTCAGCGCTGCCAGACCGACGAGATAAAGATCAGGTACGGCCTCGTCGACGAGCCCGACGGCTCCGCGCAGCGCGGCACGTTGCGGTCCCGGCAGGTCGTCGATCCCCTCTCGCAGCTGGTGGACCAGCTGGTGCAGGCCGGCGCAGGGCACGTTCTCCTCCGACTCCACCCCCACCGCCGTGATCACTCGGGTGCCCCGGCGGGCGGCCTGTGCCGCCGCCTCGGCGACCAGCGACGACTTGCCGATCCCGGCGGCCCCGAGGACGACCACCGCGCCGCCGGACCCGGAGGCGGCCTGCTCGACCAGGGCAGCCAGCACACGGCGCTCCGTCTCGCGACCCAGCAGCACCCGTCCCTGCATACCTCGCTCCGTCTTCTCCGCGCTGCTCCATCTGCCCACCGGGCGCCGCGTCACCGCCCGACCGGGTGGTCCCGTCCCGAGCCCGTCAGCCGACCGCGCTGGACCGGGAGGTGATCCGCACAATGGCACGCGCGCCGCCGCGCGGGAAACAGGGGTCGCCGGGCCCGCGGGCGTATCTCCGGACCAGCCCGGACATTCCACGTGCCCGCTGCTGACAGCGGTGATGGACGTTACTTCCGATCCCTGCCGCCGGCACCGGAGCGGAGGCGTGGGTGACGGCCGCGGCGGAGTACCCACCGCTCCGGCCGAGAAGCCACGATCAGAAGCGGCGCCTCAGCGGTGACTCGACACCAGGCCGCGCTCACCTCGATCCCGCTGCGGCGCGTGGCTAACCACATCTTCCGGCAGGCGCATCGACGCCGCGTGGAAGTGTTCGGAGGTTACTTCCGGTGATCGTGAGCCGAAGACCGTCCGCGATTGCTCGAGCCCCCTGGTAACTGAGGCCGGCGGGCAGGTGAGGCAAGTCGACTGTACGGACTCTGGCCCTGTCCCCCAGACGGTCCGCGGAGACTCTGAGGCCCAGCAGGGGAATGCCTACCTCGGTGGGTTGGATGGTCAGGGCGGTTCCGGCAACGGTGAGTGTCGCGTAGACCGTCACGGATCGAGGCCGACCGAGCAACCGCACATTGGTGCCTATGGTGAGCTTCCCGTCGCCATCCCAGCCAAATGTCGAGTCGGCGGAATCCCGTGGTGCGTCACCTGGTGATCCGTTGGCCGCCTCGGCCGCGCCGAGACCGGCGTACGGAACAGTGATGTCGGCGGTCAACGACTTCGCCTGGATCGGGCCGCCGTGAGGCACTCTCACCTCGTGTGCGGTCGCGTCGAGCGCGGCGGTGAAGTTGCCAACTGCCAGTCGGGGTGCCCGGACCCGGACGGAGCTGTACGTCCCGCGCATCCATTGGGTCAGGAAGGGTACGCCGCCGAAACTGACTTTCGGATCCACGTCCGTGCCCGCGACGCATCGCAGGCGGTCAGCGAGGCGGTCGGCCGCTCGATCGGCGGCTGTCCGGTCAGCGGCGAACCCGGCGCCTACCAGCACGACGGCGACACCGAGGATGATCCATGACTTTCGCACGAGGACATGCCACCAAGCGGGGGTGAGGGTCGGCTGCCGACCGGCTGAGGGTTTGGTGAAGGGTCGCCGAGGCGACCCACCCGAGCGCGATGGTCACTCCTGCCGCGAAGGCGGCCTCGCGGCCGGTGTCAGCGGGCGAGTCGTTCGCCTCGGGTCCCGCGACGCCTGCCGGTCGAACGCCGCCGGGTCGGCCTCGATGGAGATCTTGGGCAGCAGCCTGTCGAGCAGCGTGGGCAACCGCCACTGCCGTTCGCCGATCAAGACCATCACCGCGGGAACGAGCAGGCAACGGACGACGGTGGCGTCGACGGCCACCGCGACGGACAGGCCCAGCCCGAACATCTTGACGATCGGGTTCGCATTGATCAGGAAGCTGGCGAAGACGGCGACCATGATGAGCGCCGCGCTGCTGATGATTTTTCCGGTGTCGGCCAGGCCGAGGCGTACCGCCCTGGGGTTGTCCCGGGTGGTGTGCCAGTGCTCCTGCACCGAGGTGAGCAGGAAGACCTCGTAGTCCATGGAGAGCCCGAACAGGATGGCGAACATCATCATCGGCACGTACGACTCGATGGGCACCGGCCCGTCCAAGCCGAGCAGCCGGACTCCCCAGCCCCATTGGAAGACGGCGACGACAACGCCGTAGGCGGCGGCGATGGAGATCAGGTTCATGGCGGCGGCTTTGGCGGCGAGCCACAGCGACCGGAAGGCGAGCAGCACGAGCACGCAGGCGAACACCACCACGGCGCCGATCAGCAGCGGCAGCCGTTGGGAGATGCGTTCGGCCAGGTCGGCTTTGGTGGCGGTCAGCCCGCCCACGTGTGCTTCGGCGCCTTTGCCCGCCAGGGCATGTGGCAGCGTGGTGTCACGCAGCTGATCGACGAGGTCGACCGTGCGCTCGTCCGACGGTGACGTCTGCTCGGTCACGCTGAAGACCGCTACGGCGGAGTCGGCGCTGATGACCGGGTCACTGACCTGGCGGACGCCGGGGGTGCCGGACAGAGTGGTGCCCAGCGTGACCAGGCGGGGGTCCTGAGCTCGCGGGTCCTTGCCGTCCCCGGTCTTCGCGCCGGCCGGTGCGGTGGCCGGGTCGAACATCTCCACGACCACCCGCAGCGGGCCGTTCGCACCGGGGCCGAACCCTTCGGCGAGGGCGTCGTAGGAGCGGCGCGACTCGGTAGAGGCCGGCAGCCGGCCGGCGTCCATCTGGCCGAGCCGCAGTCCGAGCACGGGTGCGCTGAGCGCGAGCAGCACCGCGGTGGCCGCAAGCGCGGTGACGAGCGGGCGTCTGGCGACTCGCAGGGCCAGGCGGGCCCAGACGGTGTTGTCCAGTTCCTCGGGATCGGCGGCGGTGCCGCGCCGGCGGCTCGGCAGGGACAGCCGGTTGACCCGCGGTCCGAGCCAGCCGAGCAGCGCCGGCGTCAGCGTGATGGCGGATCCCAGGCTGACGGCCACGACGATGGCCGCCGAATATCCCAGCCAGCCGACGAACGAAACCCCGGACAGCGCCAGGCCGCAGACGGCGATGATGACGGTGCCGGCGGCGAAGACGATCGCCCCACCGGAGGTCGCCGCGGTGCGACCGGCCGCTTCCTCGGGCGAGAGGCCGTCGGCGAGCAGGCGCCGGAAACGGACCACCAGGAACAGGCCGTAGTCGATGCCGACGCCCAGGCCGATCATGGTCGCCAGGGTGGCGGCGACCGTGGGGATGTCGACCGTGTCGCCCAGCAGCTTCAGCAGCGCGAGGCCGCCGCCGACGGACAGGACCGCGGTGATGATCGGAACGCCCATGGCGACAGCCGACCCGAAGGCCAGCAGCATGACGATGATCGCCACCACGATGCCGATGAGCTCGCTGGTGTGCACCGGGCTCTTGGACAGTTGCTGACCGAGTTGCCCGCCGATGGAGACGTCCAGACCGGCGGCGCCGGCCGGGGAGGTCGCGTCGCGCACCTGCCCCGCGAGCTCGACGGTAGCGGCGGAGTCCGACTCCGGGGTCACGGTGAGGTAGCCGATGCGGCCGTCGGCGCTCAGCGACGCGTCACCGGTCACCGGCGGGACACTGACCAGGCTGACACCGGAGATCTCACGGATCTTCTCGGCGGTGCTGCGCAGCGCGTCGGCGTACACCTTGTCGGTCAGCTTGCCCGTCGGTGCCTCCACCACGACGAAGCTCGGGTCGACCGACTTGCCGGGGAACTCGCGGTCCAGCAGCGTTTGCGCCACCGCGCTGTCGCTGCCCTCGACGGCGATGGCGTCGGCGTTGCCGCCGCCGAAGCGGTTGCCCGCCACGATCACGACGAGGGCCACCACGATCCAGGCGAGGGTCACCGCCCGGGCATGGCGGGCGCAGAACCGGCCCAGCCGATGAAGGATGTCGGTCATCGCGATCCGCTCACACCACTACGGGCATCTGCCTCACCCCTGATCGGGGGCGTCGTCGGCTGATACCAGGATTCGGAAACCGTTGTCAGTGGCACGCGGATCAGCCAACCAGCGGTTGTTTCCGATGACCGTCGCTGACCCTGACGGTTGGCTGAGGACTGGTGCGCCATCATGTGCGGGTGACGACAACCGATCCAGCCGGGCCGGCTCGAGCCGGATGGCCGGCGGCTGCGGCTGCGCGGGTCCTGGTCGTCGACGACGAGCAGCCGATCCTGGAGGTGTTGACGGCCACGCTGGCTTTCGCCGGCTTCGAGGTCCGCACGGCCCGCTCGGGCGCTGAGGCTCACCGGGTCGTCGCCGGGTTCCGGCCCCAGGTGGCGCTGCTGGACGTCATGCTGCCCGACGTGTCCGGCTTCGAGCTGTGCCGGCAACTACGACAGACGTACGGTGATCTGGGCGTGCTGTTCGTGACCGCCCGCGACGCCATCACCGACCGGCTGACCGGGCTGGACGTGGCCGACGGCTACATCACCAAGCCGTTCAGCATCGCCGAAGTGATCGCTCGGCTGCGGGTACTGCTGCGCCGCATGCGAGCCCGGCAACCCGGCCTCCCCGACCCCGGCGTGCTGCACGTGGGCGATCTCATGGTCAACGAGAACAGCCACCGGGTGAGCCGCCACGGCCGGCCGGTGGACCTGACGCCCACCGAGTTCCGGGTGCTCGCTCTCCTGCTACGTCATCCGGGCCTGGTCGTCAGCAAACAGCAGCTGCTCAGCGACGTCTGGGGACACCAGTTCGGCGGCCCGGCGGCCGTCGAGAAGGTCATCAGTCAGCTGCGCCGTAAAATTGGACCGGGCCTGCTGCACACCGTCCGCGGGTTCGGCTACACGGTCCGCGACAGCGCGTCATGATGGACCGGTAGCGTCACCCGGGCTTCCAGACCTCCCCCGTCGTCGCGCCGATCGTGCAGGGCCAGTGTCCCGCGATGTTGCTCGGTGATCTCGCGGGCGATGCTCAGGCCCAGACCGCTGCCGCCGTTGGCCTTGCGTCCACCGTCGGCGCGCCAGAAACGCTCGAACGCACGAGTGATCGACTGCGGATCGAGGCCAGGCCCGTGATCCCGTATGGAGATCGTCAGATCCGTGTCCGCGCCGCTGACCACGATGTCGATCGGACTGTCTGCGGGCGTGTACCGGACGGCGTTACCGAGCAGGTTGCGCAGCACCTGGACCAGTGCTGCCTCGTCGCCGAGCACGACGGCACGTGGCGGCTCGACCCGCAGCGAGATCACCCGCTCCGATTCGACCACGCCCAGATCGGCGACCAGTCCACGCAGGACCGGGCCGACGTCGACCGGGGCGAGCTCCAACGGCCGTCGCGCGTCCAGCCGGGCCAGCAGGATGAGCTCCTCGACCAACTGTTGCATCCGTCCGGTTTCCTCGCCGATCCGCGTCATCGCCAGGTCGGCCTGCTCCCAGTCGGCGACGCCGCCGCTGAGATAGAGATCGCTCCAGCCGCGAACCGTCGTCAGCGGTGTCCTGAGTTCGTGCGAGGCATCCGCGACGAAGCGCCGAATCCGGTCCTCGGCATCCTCACGCTCGCTGAAAGCGGCGTTGAGCTCGGCCGCCACCCGGCCGATCTCGCTCTGCGGATGCCGCACGGTGATGCGTCGGCCGCGCTGACCACCGGCGATGGCCCGGGCGGTGTCCGCGACGGTGCGCAGTGGCCGCAGCCCGATCCGCAGTACCAGAATCGCGGTCAGCACACCCGCGGTGAGGATGGCAGCCGACGCGGTGATCTCCACGATCAGCAGGCGGTGCAGCGTGGCGTCGACGTCGGCCAGGGAGACGCCGACGACCAGAGCCGCCGGCCGCACCCGCATCCCGTCGATGGTCAGCGTGACGCCCTCGGCGGCGCCGGGCAGGGCGATCACGGTCAGTCGATAGCCGGGCCCCTTGCCCGCGCTGGGGGCGGTGAACGGCTCGGCGGTGGCTCTGACCGGCGCGGGCAGGACCGGCGGTGTCAGGTCTTCCCTGCCGGAAACCGCCGCGTGTGCCACTAGGGTGCGGCCGTCGTCACCGACCACGGCGACGTACTGGGTGCTGGGGGCCAAGAGGCGCACCGTGTCCCAGCTGATCGGCGTGTCCGGACCTCGGCCGGCCTGCTCGTTGATGCGATCCGCCAGCGAGGCGAGCGTCACGTCGACCCGGTCACCCATGAACGTCCGCAGCGCGGTGTACGCCGCCACGTCCGCGATGAGCAGCCCGGCGGCCAGCAATGCCAGCGTCCCGGCCAGCAGCCGCCCTCGCAGCCCCTGCCACACACCGGCGCCCCGCAACCGCGCGAGCGACATCACGCGACGGGCTCGCGCATCGCGTACCCGAAACCGCGCACCGTGTGCAACAGCGGCACCGCGCCATCCGCGTCGATCTTGCCGCGCAGCTGGCTGATGAACTTCTCCACCACCGCGGTCTCGCCGCCCCACTCATACCCCCACACCTCGCGCAGGAGCTGCCGGCGCGACAGGACCAGCTCGGCGTTACGCATGAGAAAGCGCAGCAGCCGGAACTCCGTGGGCGACAGGGTGATCGCCCGACCGGCGCGAGCCACATGGTGAGTCTGCTCGTCCAGCTCGAGATCGCCGACTCGCAGACGCAAGACCGCCTCAGTCGCCGCGAGGCCGCGCCGCAGCAGCACGTTCAGCCGGGCGACCACCTCGGCGGTGCTGAACGGTTTGGTCACGTAATCGTCAGCGCCGAGCGCCAGACCGGCCACCTTGTCCTCGACCCCGTCGCGCGCGCTGAGCAGCAGCACCGCCAGGTCCTGGTCGCGCGCCCGCAGCTCCAGACACAAGTCCAGACCCGAGCCGTCGGGCAGCATGACATCCAGCACAGCCAGCTCCGGAGCGAACTCTCGCGCCACGGTCCGGGCCTGCGCGCAGCTCGCCGCCGCCCGCACACTGAACCCCGCGAACGACAACATCGCGGTCAACACCTCCGCGATGGGTCCCTCGTCATCGACCACCAGCACGCGAGCCGGGCGCAGCGCGGTGAGCCCGGGCGCGGGCGGCCGCGACTCGTCGGCCTGCCGGGGACCGGGACGCTTCGCAGTTGTCACCGATCAACCATGCCGTACCGGCGCCGCCGGCAGCCTCACCACAACCTTCCCATCACCTGCCGATTCGCTGAGCGCGCCGCAGCGGGGGATGGGGACGAACCGGCCGTGACCATTGTTTCCGCAGGTCACGGCCTTACTTGAAGTGCGCCCGAAGGGACTCTGTCAGATCGCCGCCGCCTACAGGTCGGCCTGCGTCACCCGGGAGGATTCGTACGTCGTGGAGGCCTGGGGAAGGCCCGGCACGGTAGAGACGCTCTTGACCAGCATGCCGGTCGTGGCGTCGACGGTCAGCACCTGGCCGCCCTCGCCGCCGAACACCTCCGGGCCGGCGGTGATCGTCAGCGTGGCCTTGTCGTCGGTGGTCGACTTCTTGACGTCGACCGCGGAGATCGTGGACAACAGACGTAGCACACCGGCGCGGACCTGCGTGTTGCCGTCGCCGGCGGACAGAGCTTCGGTGCTGTACGTCCACAGGGCGTTGTCGAGATGCTGCTGGACGGCCTGAGGGCTGTACGGCTTCGGCGCTGCCTTGCCACCCTTCTGCTTGATGATCACCTGGGCGGCCGCCTGCTGTTTGTCCCACTCCGCCTTCTGTGCTGCTGGGTCGAGGCCGACCAGCCGATCGTTCGCTGCCTTGAGCATCTGGGTCCGGCCGTCGGCCGGGCTGCTGTCCGCCGCGGCGACGGCCGCCTTGAGGAGGGGGGCGTATCCGCCGTCCTTCATCTGGTCCTGTTGACGGGTGATCGCCAGCTTGATGTCCTGCACGCTGTTGCCGGTGTAGATCGCGTGATCGTCGGTGTACAGCGTGTAGACGACCTGCATGGTCTTCTTGCCGTTGACCTGAGTCGCTTTCACCAGCCATGCATCGCCCCCGGAAGGGGTGAGGGTCTTGATGGACCCGGCCAGAGTCATCAGCGGCGCGCGTTCGGCGGAGCCGTCGGCGGCGACTGGCCCCGAGGCGGCAGCCGACGGATCGCCGGCGGCCACCACGCCCCCGGTCGCCGACGAGTTGAGCGCCACAGCGACGACCGCTGCTGCGGCGGCGGCCGCCACACCGGCGCCGATGCCGAGGCGACCCGCCAGGCCCAGCCGGCGGCGGCCGCGCCGGATCGCCGGGCTGGACTCGTGACGCCGTGTGGTTGTCGTCGTTTCCATTGTCGAATTCGTCTCCATAGTCGTGTCCTCCGCTGATGTCGCGCCCAGCAACCGCACGGTTCCGGGATCGGCCATCGCCGCGCGCAGCACCGCCCGCGCCCGCTGATAAGCCTCCGGGCGCAGTGGCTCTGCGCTGCCCAACTCACCGACCAGATCGAGCTCGTCGGTCATCGGTGTTTCTCCTTCGCGCTGTTGCGTTCCTTCAGAAGCGCGGACACCCCTGGCGCCTCACGGAGAGCCGCCCTGGCCTGGCTCAGCAGCCGCCGTGCGGTGCCGGCCGGCATGCCGAGCGCCCGCGCGGCGTCGGCTGCGGTCAGGTCCTCCCAGGCGACGAGCCTCAGAACTTCCCGCTCCTCGGGTTTGAGCCGCATCAAGGCCGACTCGAGTACTGCCTGCGCGTCCATGCCGAGGTCCACCGCCGACCACGGATCCCACCCGCTAGCCAGCTCCGTCACGTCCTCGACCAGGTCCTCGGGCGGCCGGGACCGCCAGAAGCGGCGCAGGCGGTTCAACGCCACCCCGTACAGCCACGGCCGCGCGTCGTCGTACGACCGGTCGTACGATCGCCGCGACTCGAACGCGGCGACCCAAACTTCGCCCAGCAAGTCCTCCGCCGCGTCGCGCCCCACCCGACGAACGAGGTAGGAACCGACGGCGGCTTCATGACGACCGACCACCTCCACGAAGGCGTCGACATCGCCATTCAGCGACCGGCCTATCAACTCCGCATCCGACGCCATGGCCCTCCTCGGCGAGATCCGCGCTTCCAACCTGACATTGCCGATCAGGCTGAGAAGTGTTCAGGCTTCGAAGCACCCCGGACCGGAGAACAAGCGATGGCGTGGGCGCACGTGCTGCGCGGATCGTGGCGAAACCACTCTCAGGGGTCGACGCGCTGGAGGGCGTCCAAGGCGGGCACGGCAGGTTCGACATCACGGGCTACCGGCGGCCGGAGCGCTCCCGCTGATCTTTTCGGCCTCATGCAACCTCGGGCCGGGCGAAGGGGTCAGGGTGGGTGTGAAAGAGGACAGCAGCTCGGGCAGGTCCGAGCGTGACGAGCAGTTCCACGAATTCGTGGCCGATCGGCGTAAGTGGCTGCTGCAGACCGCGCGGCTGCTGACGGCCGGCGATCCGCACCTGGCGGAGGATCTCGTGCAGACGGCACTGACCAAGCTCTACGTCTCCTGGGCGGCATTCCGGCGGGCGGACAACCCGGACGGCTACCTGCGCCGGGTGCTGGTCAACGCTTTCCTCAGGGAACGCCGTCGATCGTGGTGGCGATTCGAGCGTCCGTCCGACCGGCTACCTGACCGCGCCGACACGCAGTCGGCACCGGTCGACCTGGATCCGGAGCTGTCCCGCGCACTGGGTCAGCTGCCGCGGCGGATGCGCGCCGCGGTCATCCTGCGCTTTTTTCACGAGCTGGACGTCACTGAAACAGCGGCGGCACTGGGCTGCTCGACCGGAACGGTCAAGAGCCAGACCTCCCGAGCTCTCGACAAGCTACGGGTGGCGCTGGACCAGCCCGCAGCACCGCGTAACCCGCCTGCCCCCACCGCCCGATCCCAAGAACAGGAACTCATCCGATGATGGATCTTCACAACCGCCTGCAGCACCTGGCCGGCCCCGCCGATGAGACCCCGGCCGCCGTCATCGAGGAGGATCTGGCTCGCGGGCGCCACGCCGTCCGGCGCAACCGGGCCTTCCGGGTGGCCGCCGGGTCGGCGTTCAGCGTCGCGGCCGTCGCGGCGGCGCTGTCGCTGGGGCACGGACTGGTCGGCGGCCACACCCAGGACGCGCCCACGGCGGCGCAGAGCGCGAACGGCGTGACCGCCGGTGTCAAGCTCGTCAGTTACACCGGAGAACAGCCTCGCCTGTTCACCATCGACACGGTGCCGCAGGGGTTCTTCATCCAGGGCCAGAACGAGTACGAGCTGGTCATCGCGCCGGAGCAGGCCAAGACTCCCGATCCGGCCAAGCCGTACCTGTCCGATCCCAAGGTCTACACCGGCAAGATCGCGGTCTATCTGCAGAACAAGGACTTCACGGTCGAGCCCGGCGGTGACGAAAAGTTCAAGATTGACGGCAAGCCGGCTGCGCTGCGCTACATCCACACCGACGAGGGCACCCCGGATGAGGGAACCACTGTGGAAGCGACCCAGATCTTCGTTGTGCAGTCGCCCCACGTCTACCTCACCGTTCAGTTCGACGCCAGCACCGGCCTGACCAAGGAACAGATGATCAAGGTTGCGGGCGGTATCAACCTCACCGCCGAGGCAGTCGCCAAGGCCGAGAAGGGGTACGCCGCACAGACCACGGACATCAAGACTGACAAGAACTGAACGTCACCGCATCAATACCGGCCGCGTCGATGATTCACTGACGCGGCCGGAAGCGTGCGCACCGTGGTCAGCGCTTGGGCGGCCAGCCGCAACAACGCCGGCTTCTCCCTGAAAGGTGCCATCTCCGTGTGCAGATGAGCACCGGGCCCCGAACAGCAACGATCTTCGTTCCTGTCCCCGGATCTGCTCGGTGCAACGGAGTAGCGGCAATGCGTACCCCTCTGATCTTTCTGACCCCTTTGGTCCTCGCCGTGCTCGCCGGTTGCGGCGCTGGGGCAGCGGCCCAGCCCGGCCCCGACTTCGTCGACCCGCTGGCGGTCACGTCGTCGGCTCCACAGGCCGCCGCGGAGACGCCCAGCTCGCTGGATCCGGAGTCCGAGCCGGTGACCACCACGGAGCCGGATCAGTCGGAGTCGGACCAGTCAGAGTCGGACCAATCGGAGCCGGACCAATCAGAGCCGGACCAGTCGGAGCCGGATACCAGCCAGCCCGACACCAGTGAAGCGGCCGCCGATGAACTGGATACCAACCCGCCTGCCACCACCGACGAGCCGGCGACTCCGGTCAGGATCCGCCGAGGTGACGGGCCGGCCAGGAGCCTCAGGAAGACCGGCCGGGCCGGCGTGGCGCTCACCTTCGACGACGGACCCGACCCGGTGAATACGCCGGCGCTGCTCGACCTGCTGAAACGGACACACGTCAAGGCGACCTTCTGCCTCGTCGGCCGGAACGTCGCCGCGCATCCCGAGATCGTCCGGCGGATCGTCGCCGAGGGCCACACGCTGTGCAACCACACCTGGCGGCACAGCCTCACCCTGGGCCGGCAGAAACCATCGGTGATCCGCGCCGACCTACAACGGACCAACGACGCCATCCACGCCGCGGCCCCGGGCGCCGAGATCAAGTACATGCGCGCGCCCGGCGGCAACTTCACTCCGGCGTTCGTCAAACAGGCCGCCCTGCTCGGCATGACGTCCATCTACTGGCAGGTGGATCCGCGCGACTGGGACCACCCGGCCGGCGAGTCCGCGGCCGCGCACCAGGCCAAGGTGATCGGCACGGTGCGGAAACACGTCAGCAAGGGCGCGATCGTGTTGTCTCACGACTATCGGCAGCCGGGCACCATCACGGCGTACGAGACACTGATCCCGTGGCTGAAGAAGCGCTACACCCTGATCGCCCTGCCGGTTGGCCAGGACACCGCGGCCGACGGCTCGCCGATTACCAGCGGGTAATCATCCACCGCGACTGACTGTGAAGATCCCCTACCCGCCGCGCGCCCTCGGGCGCCGACGCATGGGCGTGGTTTCTCCCTGCCGCTACGACCCGGCCGGACGCGCCTGACCAGAGCAGTTTGCGCCGCGCCGGCTTGCCCGCTCCGGCTGTCGTGCATGCTGGACGGCGGCCTGAGTGCCGGCGAAGCTGGCGTCACGTCACCTTCAGGGTCACCGTGGCGCTGGTGCCGGTGGTGTTGTAGGTGCCACCCGCGATCACCATCCGCAGGGTCTAGGTGCCGTGCTTGAAGGCCCGATTGAAGCTGTACGTACCCTTGGCCGTCGCCCGTGTGCCCGTTCCAGCGCGAACCGGCTTTGCGCTGCAAGGTGACCACGACCCCGCCGCGCGCGGGCCCGGCCGTACCTAAATCTTGATCTTCTTGTTGGCTTTGGGTTCTTGGTGCTGGTCTTGGCGGTGATGGTGTAGCGAACCGATGCCGACATGGCCGCCGAGCTGGCCGCCCACATGCCGGCCGAGCCCGGGTGGGTGACCCGGTACGCGGTGGTGACTCCGAGCCGTACCAGGCCGCCTGCGAGGAGGTCGTGGGACAGTTCATGCACCACGTGCCGATCCTGACCGAGGGCATGGCCGACGGCTCCTCGATCGAGTACACCCGCCAAGCGCTGAAGGCGACCGGCTACTACATCGACCCCGAGTTCTGGGCCGGCGAGGCGAAGTCCTGCTGTCCGCCGAACCCGGGCATCTGAAAGGCCACCTGACCGATGCGCACTGACTGGACCGCGCTGCCCGAGGCCGTCACGAAAGAAGTCGCCGACCGCATCGGCGGAACTCACGCCATCCCGGCCCGGACCGGTGACCACGCGGAGATAGCCGCAACCGTCACCGGGACCAACGGCACGGTGTTCGTCAAAGCGGCCCACAGCGACTTCGGGATCAGGTCACTGCGCTTCGAGCTGCGGGTGAGTGAGGCCGTCAACGGGCCGCACTCACCCGCGGTGCAATGGCACTTCGAGACGGCCGGCTGGCTGGTCGTAGGGTTCGAGCACTGCGACGGCCCGCACGCCGACCTGTCCCCGGGAAGCCCCGACCTGGACCTTCTCGGCGAAGCCCTGGCGACGCTGGGTAGGACGCCCGCGCCGGACGTGGGGCTGTTCAGCCCGAAAGGGCGGCTCGGGTTCGAGCACCCGGCGATGGGCGGCGACACGCTCGTGCACACCGATCTCGGCCCGGCCAACCTCATCGTCACCCCGGGCGGCCTGCGGATCGTCGACTGGGCGATGGCGACCAAAGCCGCGCCGTGGGTCGAGTTGGCCATGCTCGTCCCGTGGCTGATCGGTAGTGGCCACACCTCGGAACAAGCGGAGAACTGGCTGGCCCAGCGCTCGGCTTGGGACATGGTGGACCCCTCGGTCCTCGACGACTTCGCGGCGAAAAACGCCGAGAAGTGGACGCTCAAGGCGGGCCAGAACACCGCCGGGTGGATGCGCGACCTAGCGGACTGGACAGGTCAATGGTGGACGTACCGGCGCACTACGTACCAGCAGGTCAGGGCCGAGTGCATGATTCCGGCCAGCCACTGATCGATCGGCACCGCTCAAACGTGCTGATTCAGTCGCGCCCGTACTGAAACGGTCGCCGACATCCGATCACCCACGGATCACCCGACACCGCCGTTACCGTCGGTAGAACACAGACGGAACGCGGCCGGTCAGGCCAGTCCGTGAGGCCCACTCCGCTGAGCGGATGGCGTCGATGCCGCCGTCAAGGCGATATTCGATCACCGACGGATCACCACCGTCGGCAGCACCGAGGCGCGGCTCTGCCGAGGCCGCCATCGCTTCGCCGAAGAACGTGAAGCGTCGACGAGGCCGGCCACGGTGCCCGGACGGCGGCAGACCAGTACGCCGATCCCGCCCCTGGGCGACGCGCGTGCATACGCCGCTTTCGGTGCCAGCGTGACGACGGAGGAACCGGCCGTATAGACCCGCAGCCCGGGGAAGCGCGCGTCGCACCGCATGGCCCGATGAGTCGAGCCGCAGCGGTCCTGGACCGCATCGCGCCCATTGCGACCTGTCAAGAAAACCGTCGTGCAGAGGAACGGTCGATCCGTATCCGTACCGCAGGGCCAGCCGTTGGTGAACAATTTCCGGAATGCGCACCACAGCCCTTAACCGATGTATCGATTACTTCTAACATTCCATTTGTTCACCGGCGCGGGCCGGTGAATCGATAAGAATGGGGAGGCTTTCATGCCGGAGAACGAGAGCATCGACCAGACCCTGGCGAGCCTGACCGGGCTGGACTCGGAGCAGCTCCAGAAGTTCCTCGAGGAGAAGTCCGGCATCGCGCCGGACGAGGAGGCTCAGGGCTCGGTGATGGCCGCTATCGGTTCCATCGTCGTCCACTGCTGATAGGCCGACATCATGGGCGTCTCAGATGACTGGGCCGCCCGGCTCGACCCGGGTGTGGTTTCCTTCTACCGCTTGCGGATGATGGGTGTCCACGCGACTGCCGCTACCCGTGGAGAACGTGCAGGCGGCGGAGCCCGGCCGGAGACGGCCGAGATCCGCCGCCTGCTCAGCGAGTCGGGTATCGAACGTGGCGAGCCGACAAGGATCTACTGGTACACGGCGCGCCGGCCCGTAGCGCACGTGGAATTCTCGGCCGGTACGCCGGTCGTGCTCAAATGGCTGGACGCCGCCGGACTGTCCAGCGGCAACGAATCTTTCGCCCTGCGCTTGTTACGAGGCCTGGCGCCGCCGGACGTTCTGGCCGAGGCGTTGCCCCGGCTGGTCGGTACCTCGCCCACCGGCGAGGTGCAGATCTTCGACTACATCGACCACGTGAGTACGTGGGCCGAGCAGGCCACCAACCGGGGCGCACCGGGTGCCCCGCCGTACACGGCGTTGGGCCAGGTCCTCGCCGCTCTGCATGCGCTGCCCGTCGACGGGATGGATCAGCGTTATCCGGATCGTCGGGTGAAGTTCCCCATTCCGTCGCTAAGCCGGTTGACGCCGGCCGAATTCTCGCGCGGTTACGGGACGGATTTCGCCGAATACGTAACCGCCATCCAGGCAGTCGAGGAAGAAATGGCGCTGATGCGCGAGACGTGGACGCATCACCATTACATTCATTTTGACCTGCACGACGACAATGTTCTTTTCCGTGACGAGGAACCTTCCGTCGCGCTCATCGACTGGGAAGCAGCAGGATTCGGTGAAGCGGCATATGACGCCGGTACCGTGCTCGGCCAAATCTTGTTGCATGGGCTGCCGGGACTGCAGTCCGGCGCCGATTCACCCGCAGCGGCGAAGGCGCTCGAACCGGCGCGGACCTTCCTCGGCTCTTACCTACGCTTCTCCACGATGTCCGACGAAGCTCTGCTGCGGATCATCCAGTTCGCCGGCGTCTTCCTCATGATGAGCAACCTCGGACGGCTGGAGAAAGTCGGCTCGCTCGGACGCGTAGGACGCCTGTCTCTGATCGTCGGCCGCCGACTCGTCCAGGACCCGGAGCCCCGACTCGCCCTCTTCGCAGCACGGCTCGGACGCCAATGAATCACTACCGTGAGACATACCGGAGAATCGCCTCAGAGGTCGAGATCGTCGACCAGGACGCTTTCCGGCACCAGACACTGGGGACACTGCGCCCGACGCGCGAGATCGACGTCGAAGCAGGCCATCCGGTCGTCGCCCACCTGTGGCGCTTTATCTACCTGCACTACTACGTCGCCGATGAGGACGCGGCGCTCACGCTGCTGGGCGGCTCCCGGATTTCGGCCGGGATCGCCGAACGCGAGAATGGCCCATTCGTGGACCGGGTGGCCGCCGCGCGGTCCGGGCGCCGCTATGCCGACCCGGGATGGCGGATCTCGGGCGAAGCAGGATCGGAGTGGAAGGCAACACGGGACGGACTCACCCTGACCGTACGCCGCGACGAGATCTCCGGCCTCGATCGAGTCCCGCAGGTGGGCGACGAGATTGCGGTGCTCTTCCCGGCGGAGCGTCGTTACACGAATCCTGGCTGGTATGTGGCGATCGGCCGCGCCGGACTGCGCCGTGAACCCGCGGAACCGGTGGTCCGGTTCTACTTCGCGCTGGACACCGCCGACGAGGCACCCGGCTTCCTCGCCTCGATCGAGAACGTCCTGAACGGGGCGAATGTGCCGTTCCACATGAAGGTCGTCAATGACCCCGCCAAAATGGTACGCAACGACGCGGTGGTTCTGTACATGGCAGCCGCCGACGGCGAGATCCACTACGCCGCGTTAGCCAGCGTGTATGCCCGATACCGACACGCCATGCGCGCGGCGTGGCCCTGCTTCGCCCGTCGCCTGGAGCCGGGCTGGGGCATGGCCGCCGAACCCACCGAGGCGACGCGACAAGGCCTGAGTTACGGTCAGCACCGCTGCGTCCTGGTCGCCGAGGGCCTCCTGCGTGCCTGGACGGCCGGCACCACCACGGCCGAGGGGCGCGAACGGGCAATCATCGACCGGCTCGCTGCGGCCGGCGTGGACCCCGACGCGCCGTACCGGGACCGGCCGCTGGTCGTGATCGCATGATCGGTCAACGAGTCCTGAGCGGCGCTTTCGTCTCCCGTATCTGTGTGCCGGTCACCGGCGGTGTGGCGGAGTGGCGGGAGACGGCCCCCAGCGCCCTGGATGGGCTTCTCGGAGCCGACGACCTGGAGAACCTGCGCCGGGTCCTGCCGCAGGATCCATGCCGGGCGATCCTTCCCCGGCTCGTGGCGGGCGCGGCCACGTGGCGGCCGGTGGACGATTCCTGGCTCGCCTTCGACGCTGTGCTGGGACTGGCCCCGGATGCCGCCGGCGCGCTGGGGGACCGATTCCGGAAGGTTGGGGCGTACCTGCGCCGCCTGCACGCCGTCGCGGTGCCGGGCGACCTACCGGCCACGGGCCGCCAGCTGCCACGCGACATCACGATGCGTGAACGGATCGACGACGTACGCCGGTGGCTGTCCGCTGAATTGCCGATCGCGATGCCGCGGCCGTCGCCCCTCCCACCGGTCCTCGTACATGGGCGTTTCTCGCTCGGGGTCATCACCTGGAACGACCCGCCAATCGTGCTGGGCTGGCGGGAGGCAGGGTGTGGAGAACCAGCAGTGGATCTCGCCCAGCTACTCGGCGAACTCGCGGAGATTCATAGCACCGTCCGATCCGGCGACCCGGTGGTGCGGGCAGCGGCATCCGCGTTCGTGGCCGGGTACGCCCGCGACGACCGCATCCCCCGGCTGTGCGCGACGAGGCTGCATGGGCACATCGTCCGCACGGTGGTGGAACACGCCGCGCTGCGGGCCGTGACCACCGGCGTTCGTGAACCGGCATTGATGCTCGTACGGCTGGTGAGCGCCGGCCTGCCCGCGTTCACCGCCGGGTTCGCCGACCGGCTTGAGCCATGTGGGCGGGAGTGCGGATGCTGACCGCGGAACAGTTCAGCGCGAAGGCTCGAGCCCTCAAAGTCGTCATCGGGGTGTGCGGATCGGTATCCGCGGTCGCGGTGCCGCACCTGGCGATGTGGCTCAAGGCATCGTTGGAGATCACGAACGTGGACATCATCGTGACTGCCGCGGCACGCGAGCTCATCGGCCTTCCGATCCTGGAAGCCTCGATCGACGGCCGGGTTGTCACCGATTGGCGGACGTCCGCCGACGATCGGGTCACCCACGTGACGATCGCCGAACGGGCGGACCTGGTCGTAGTCCTGCCGGCCACCGCCAACTTCCTCGCCAAAGCGGCACACGGCATCGCTGACGACATCCTGACCACCACCATCCTCGCCGTCACCTGCCCGGTGGTGATCGTGCCCGTGATGAACGAGGCGATGTGGAAGAACAAGGCTGTACAGCGCAACGTCGCGACCTTGCGCGACGACGGCTACGACGTCGTGCCACCCAAGGCCGGGCTTTCCCTGGCGACCGGCCGATGGGAGCTCGGGTCGATGGGCGACTTCCGGCCGATCGTCGTCGCCGCGCTCACGAAGGCGCTGTCCGCGCCGGGCACCACCCTGACGGAGTAGGAGACCAGTTTGTCCATCAGCTCGAACACCATGCTGTACCGGGTTCCGGAACTCTTGATCGGCGTCGACACCAGCAATCTGGCAAAAATCCACCATTCTGGGCGAGTCTTCAAGACCGGTCAAGACGCATTGGCGTTGCTCGATGTGTTGCATACTCCGCGTACCGTTGCCGAGGCCGTCGCCGCAGTGCGTGAACGGTGCAAGGGGACGCGCGCCTCCGAGCAGCTGCTGAGCACCCTCCTTCAGCTGCTCAACGCCGGCGTACTGCGTCGTGAGCCGGTGGTCGGGTTCAGCGAGGCCACCTGGCCGGCAGGTGGCTACGACGCGGCCTACGCGCACCTGCGCATTCTCGACGACCTGACGCGCAAGGGTGCCTTTGTCAGGGCCATGCGTGAGACAGTCCGACCCGGCGACGTGGTGCTTGACCTCGGTACCGGTTCGGGAATCCTCGCAGTCGCCGCCGCTCAGGCCGGCGCGGACCATGTGTACGCGGTGGAGCCAGCCGGAATGGTGCACATGGCCGAAAAGGTGGCCGAGGCCAACGGGGTCGCCGACCGGATCACGTTCATCCGCGGCTGGTCCACCCAGCTGGAGCTGCCGCGGAAGGCCAACGTGCTCAGCACCGACATCGTCGGTAACGAGGGCCTGGACATGACGATCTGGGAGACCGTCCAGGACGCACGCCGACGACTACTCACCGACGATGCCCGGTTCGTGCCGCAAGGCTTCCGCTCGTACGCCCGGCTGGTCGCACTGCCACAACGCGTGCGCGAGGACCACCGAGTCCACGACGAGCAACTTCTGCGCTGGAAGGACACGTACGGCATCGATTTCAGTCCGATGCGTTCCTTCGACCGGCGGCGCAGCATCGGCTTCTATGAGCGTCCCGAGGTGGTGCAGAAGTGGCCCGTCTGCTCCGGCCCCAGCGAGCTGTATCAGGTGGACCTCTCCCGCGATGTGCACGATCTCGGGACGACGTGCACGGTGACTGCGGACCGGGCCGGTGAGGTATCGGGCGTGGTGGTGTACTTCGAGGCCCGGCTCGGACCCACGACGACGTTCAGTTCGGCACCCTGGGGTGGCAGCGAACGCAGCCACTGGTACACCGCAGTCTGGGCGTTGCCCGAGGTGCTGACGCTCGAGCCGGGGGATCAGGTGGATCTGGCATACGTGTATCGCGGTGACGGTTCGTCACAGCTCGACCTGGCGGATGTGCGTCGCGCCGGGGGCCGGTGATCATGCGGTTCCGTACCCGAGTACCGAAGGTCTACGGGGTGGGCCCGCACCGGGAGGTCACCACCGAACAGACCTTCCGTGCCATCGCTCCGCATCTGGGGCGCGTCGGTATCACGAGGATCGCCAACATCACCGGGTTGGACCGGATCGGCATCCCTGTGTACAACGCCATCTCCCCGCAGAGCAACGACTACCTGTCGGTATACAACGGCAAGGGCGCCACCGCGCTGGCCGCCAAGACGTCGGCGATCATGGAGGCGGTCGAGCGGTTCAGCGCGGCGCTTCCGCTTCGTCCGGCGGCGATCGCGTCGTACGCCGAACTCGTGTCCTCCAGCCGTAAGGCTCTGGACCCGCGTGAGCACACCATCGCGCTGCACCATCAGTACGACATCGACCTGCCGATCTCCTGGGTGCCGTCCTGGGATCTGCTGAACGCCGAAGAGGTGCTGGTTCCTCAATATCTGGCCGGTTACCACACGTACTACCACGAGGTGCCGTGCTACGAGATCACCACAACCAACGGCATCGCGTCCGGCAACTCGCTGGAGGAGGCGACCTGCCATGCCCTGTGCGAGCTGATCGAACGTGACGACTGGACGATGGCCGAGATCGTCAGCAACCGTCTGAGCCGCGCAGCGGAGACCGGCCGGGCCGGCGTTCCCGCGTCCCGCGAGGCCGGCCAGTACTTCCAGGACATGCACCCGTCGATCGACATGGCGTCGCTGCCAGAGCGTGCCGGCGAGTTCGTGCGCATGTTCGAGCGGGCCGGCGTGAGCCTGCATCTCAAGGACATCACCTCGGCGACCGGGATCCCGAGCGTGCTCGCGGTGGTGGAGGAGGACATCAGTCCCACCTTCTCGCGCAGCCACAAAGGCATCGGAACCCATCCGGACGCGGAGGTCGCGGTAGTGCGGGCCATTGTCGAAGCCGCGCAGAGCCGGGTCGTCGACATGCAGGCGATGCGCGAGGACATCACCCTCCCGGATGCGACGGTGCCACACTGGGCGCGACACACCCAGCGAGCGTCCCGGTTCAACGCCGATGCCTGGGCCCACCGGCGATCGTCACGGGTAATGAGATTCGAGGATCTCCCGTCGCACCCGAGCGCGGACATCGTCGAGGACCTGGATCTCATGCTGCATCGGCTCCGCGCGCAAGGCCTGTCACAAGTGCTGGTGGTGGATCTGACGGCACCGGGCATCCCGGCGAGCGTGGTCCGTGTCATCGTCCCGGGCCTGGAGTCCTGGGCGCTGGACCGATCCAGGATCGGCCAGCGGGCGACGCGGCACTTCCGGGCCGCAGCGAGCCGCCTGGAGCAGCTGGCGACGCCGGTCGGTGGGCAATGAGCGCCGACACGGTGGTCTTTCTGGGCCCGAGCCTCGATCTCGGCCATGCGAGGCGGATTCTGCCGGACGCCGAATACCTTCCCCCGGTACGGCGCGGCGACATCGATGCCCTGATGGTTCGTCCGGCGCCACCGCGACGCGTGGCCATTGTCGACGGCTGCTTCCTGCACGCCCTGTCGATATCACCTAAGGAGATCAACAAAGCGATGCTGCGCGGCGTCGCATTCTTCGGTTCGTCCAGCATGGGTGCGCTACGCGCCGTGGAGCTCTGCCGCTGGGGTATGACGGGGGTTGGGCAGGTCTACGACCTGTACCGCACTGGAGCAGTCGAGGACGAGGACGAGGTCGCGATCACCTTCGATCCGGAGTCGCTGCGGCCGCTCTGCCTGCCGATGGTCAATTTCCGGATCGCTGTCGGCGAGCTGGTGGCCCGTGACCTGCTGAGCGCCGGTGACGGGACGGCGCTTCTGGAGACGGCGAAGGCGGAGTACTTCCCCGACCGTACAGTCGGGATCGTCTTTCGCCGGCTGGCCGACCGGCTCGGTGTGGAAGAGGCCGAACGGATCCGCCGGATCTGGGACGAGCATGCGCCGGATGCCAAGCGCGACGACGCGGTCCAGTTGCTGGAGATACTCGCCGGCGATCGCGGCGATGAAGGAGCGGAATGACGACGTTCGACAGTGACGGCTTCGTCTTTCCGCACGACGGGCTGACGACCGGTGAGTGCGCCCGCTATCTGGCGGCTTTCGACCAGTACGACCGGGAGGCCAGCGAGCGTGGCGGTCTGCGCGCGGCGTTCCGGCACTTCCCGAAGATTCATCTGCTCGCGCCGTGGGCGGATGAGCTGATCCGGCACCCCGCTGTGCTGAGCGCGGTGTCCCGGCTGCTCGGCCCTGATTTGCTGGTGTGGTCCACTAACGTCTTCGTCCGCGAGCCGGGGAGCACCAGTGGCATGGCCTGGCATCAGGACGCCCTGCACTACAGTTTGAAAGGGTTCCATACCGGGGCCGTCCGGGTGTGGCTGGCCCTGACCCCGGCGGACCTACGCAACGGGGCGATGAGGTTCTCGAGGGGTTCGCACCGGGCGGGAATCGTCGGTCATCGCACCGGCGCGGACCGCGCGGCGATCCGATCCGTTGGCCTCGAGATCGATGTGGAGATCGACGAGGACACCGTGGTGCCGGCCATTCTCGGCCAGGGACAGTTCTCCATGCATCATATGGCCGTGGCCCATTGCTCCGGCGGCAACGCCACAACGGCCGATCGAGTCGGGTTCGCGATCGATTACCTTCGGCCGGACGTCGCGCCGGTCGGGGGTCCGGACGGTGCGATGCTGGTCAACGGCACCGACACACACGGCAACTTCGAGTTGGAAAGCCCGGTCACCACGAGCGGGCTCGCCGTCGAAGAACAGTTCCGTCGTTCGGTCCTGCTGCGCATGCAGCGCTTGGGACTGGCGTGAAGGCCGCTGCGCCGCGAGTCGGAGCCGGTGAGGTGGTCACTCTCGATCACCTCACCGGCTCCGCGCTGTCGCCGATCCGGGCACTGCCACGCCGAATTTGCCTGGCCGACTGGATTCCCGGCGCAGTCGGTGACCAGGGCTTGTACCCGCTGTGTACCGCAGCCGTCGTGGCCGGCCTGGGCCGCTACTGGGCAAACCGGACAGCCGGCTGCTCCTTCGAGCCATCACTGCTGTTCAATTACCGCCTCTCGCGGCGCATCGCCGGAAAGCCGGATCGGAACGGTTCCACCGTACGACATGCGCTGGCGGCTTGGCTCAGCTACGGTCTCGTGCCCGAGCACCGCTGGCCGTTCACACCGGATCGCGTCGACGTTGAGCCGCCGGCGGAGGTCATGGTTGAGGGCGCGGCGCTGACCGCGGTGACTTATGGGCGTCTCGACGGTCCGGAAGTCACCGGAGAGACGTATCTGGACCAGGTGCGGCATGCTGTGGCCCGGGGTCTCCCGACGACCATCGACTTTCCGCTCGGCGCCTCGTTGCTGGAGTCGCTGCGAAGCGGCGTGTTGACTGTGCCTCCCGATGGGGAACCAGTCCTGGGACGGCACGCGGTGTTGGTTGTCGGCTACGACGATGACCGGGGTGCCCTCCGATTCCGGAACAATTGGGGAGAGAATTGGGGCGACCGCGGCTACGGATGGATGCCCTACGCCTTCGTGCGGCGCGGGATCGCCCGGGACAGCTGGGTGGTGCTCGAGTCGCCGTGGCAACGGCCGGCCTGACGGATTCGACAGATCGCGGGCTGCGTATGGCAGCCCGCGATCTTCTGTTGTTCAGGACGGCGAGACCCGAAGGGCGTTGATACGCGCGGCGGCCATCGACGGCTCGTCCGCGGCGAAACGAATCGCGGTGAGGTCGCCACGGCGCGTGCCACTGACGACGACCTCGGACCCTGGTACCAGCCGAATCTCCACCGTGGTGCTGCCGAGAACCGACAGGGCCGCCACTCCGTCGTCGATCTGCACGGTCTTACGCAGACCGGCGACCGTGGCCACGCGGGCGTCGGCCACCGCCGCGATGGGTACCCGGATGTCGCCGAAGTGACCGAACCTCAGATGCGCCTGATCCGCCGTCAGATAATGCGGCTTGCGGTGGATCGCACCGAGCAGGCCTACGATCCAGAGGATGCCGTAGACGGTCAGGATCAGCAGCGCGATTCGCACCCATCGCCAGGGAACCAGCAATTCGACGACGATGATCTCGGCGACCGACAGGGCCGCCAGGATGGAGAGCATCGGCAGTAGCCCTCGTCCGTAGCGAAACTTCTCGGCGCCGGCCGGAACAGCGTCGCGCCCGCGCAGAAGGAGCCACAAGCCCTCGAAGACACGGAATTCGTGGCTCATGAGGCGGCCGATCGGGTGCGGCAGGACGTGCTCCAGCGAGGTGCAGAAGGCGTCCATTCCGGGGAGCCCGTCCGCGCGCATCCGGCGGTAGTGCCGGACCATGACGACGGCCATGGACAGGCTGATCACGGCCAGGAGCAACTCAAGACCAAGAGCGATGATGAGCGCGCTGCGGAGTTCCAGGACGCCGGTCAGGACCAGTCCGGCCTCGACGACCACGATCGCCAGGGCAAGCCAGCGCAGGATCTGTCCGGTACCGCTTCGGCCGCGGCCCGCGGGTTTAGCGGTGGCCGGTGGTGAGGAGACGTTGCCGTCAGTTTCCGGGGAACGAGTCAAGATCTGTCCTGTTCTTTCGGGTGCCGAACTGCTCAAGCGACGCCGCTCAACGGGCGCGGGCCTCGCGTGCGCCGGACACTCATCGGGTGTCCACTTCCTGTGCGACATTCCGGGAAGTGAGCGAACGACTGACTCGTGAAATCGCTGCACACCTGAACAATGGCCCGATAGGGGCGTTCGCCGGAATCACGTAGCCAGTAAATAACCGCACCGATCAGTCCGCCGGTGATCCACGCAGCGGTTGCGCGGAGCCTATCCGCGCTCTGTTGCGATAAGCAGCAGTCCGCGTTCAGCAGGCGCAGTACGACGCTGTTGAGCCGGTCATTCAACAGATCGGTGAACCACTCGCTGCGATGGCGGATGAGCAATGCTTGATAGAGGCGCGCGTTGCGGGCGAAGTGGTCGAATATCTCGATGAGATGCTCCTCCACGACAGGCTGAGCGAGATCTCCATCATCATCCGGGCCTGGAATCGGAAAGATCCTGTTCAAGCCGGATATAAGTGCCTCGACCAGCTCGTACTTGTCGCTGTAGTGGCGATAAAACGTGGTGCGGCCGATGCCTGCCCTGCTCGTGATGTCCACGACTGAAATCGCGTCAAACCCCACCTGATGGCTGAGTTCGATGAGCGCGCGATGAATCTGTCGTCGTGTGCGCTTGATGCGCTTATCCTCCATTGTTGCCCCCGCATGACTTGCAACAGTGTCGGTAAATCTAGAACGGTGTTATGCAAAGTCCCGGCCTCATAAGTTGCTGAGCCGGGACTCTTTAGCCGACGTAGGAGTTGAGCACAACCGGTTGCATTCCGGGCCCGCCGTATCGATGACTGTTTCCTTCCTCCACGTGGGCTCCATTTATAACAGACGTTCCTGCCCGCTGTCGGCAGAAAGGGAACACATGGTGTTGATGTGACTCGCGCCCATGTTCGGCGCATTACGATCAGTAATCCCTTAACTGGCATTTCGGGCATATGACTGTGGCTGCCTACTTGACGTATTCACTGGTGATCCAAGTCACGATCGGCTCTGACCGTGCTGGCCAGGCTCAACCAAGTCACGCACGGCTGGGCCAACTACTTCCGGCACGCCGTCGCCAAGCACACCTTCCACACCCTGGACCGGTTCACCTGGCACGGCTGATCACGATGCTCATGCATCGGCACCGCGGAGCTGGAAGGCTGTCCGCAAGCAGTTCACCACGCCGACCGGCAGGTGGCTGCCCATCACCGCGGACGGGACCGCGCACCAGTCGATCGCAGCCACCCCGGTGACCCACTACCGGCAACGCACGTTCCCCAACCCCTGGCCCGCACCCGACAACGCCTGACGACAGCGACCGTGGAGAGCCCGTTGCGCGGAGACGCGCACGGCGGGTTCGGCGAGCGGCCTGGAGAAACGGACCAGCGGCAACGCAACACCGCGCTCCAGGCCGACTCAACTAGCGCGACTGAGCCGGCGGCGGCACCAGGGTGCCGCCGCCGAGGGGCAGGTCAGTAGCCGACGCCGGAGCTCGTCTCGGGGTCCTGGTTCGCGAGGCGTTCCTGGCGGGTGAGGTCTTCGAGCCGCTGGCGGAAGACCGGAAGCCGTAGACGTTTTTGTCGGATCGGTCCGCAGGGTGAAGTCTCGCCGGAGCGCTGCGGTCTTGATCCTGAGGCCGTCGTGGGCGGCGGAATTGTCGAGGCTGCTCTCGATCTCGAGGAGACGGCTGTCGGCGATCGCGGGTTGCGCCGTCGCGGTAGTCGTCGAGGAAGCTGCGGACGATGCGGCCCATCCGCTTCTCGCCCCAACGTTGGGTTTCGCCAATCGCGGCGTACCGGCGCCCGCACGCCCAGGTCTGGACCGACGGCCCCGTCGAGCACTGGGAACTCACCGGCGAGCACCCGGCGGTCGCGGTGTGAACCGCCACGCAGCTCTCCACCTTCCTGGAGACCAACGTCGAGGACTCGCTGTTCGCGTTCTGGTGGCTCGCCGCACTGCGCGGACTGCGCCGCGGCGAGCTGTGCGGGCTGCGGTGGGCGGCCGTCGACCTCGATCGCGGGCTGTTGTTCGTCGAACGTCAGCGCACCACGGCCGGCTACACCGCGGTCGAGGGCGAGCCCAAGACCGCCGCCGGCCACCGAGTCGTCGCCTTGGACAAGCACACCGTCGCGGTCCTGCGGGCGCACCGCAGCCGCCAACTCGCCCAGCGCGACAAACGGCACGGCAACAACCAGGTCTGGGTGAACTCCGGCTACGTCTTCACCCGCAAGGACGGCGAACCGATCAATCCCAGCTACGCCACCACCAGATTCCGCAAACTCACCACCCGCGCCGGCCTACCACCGGTCCGCTTACACGACCTCCGCCACGGCGCCGCCTCCCTCGCCCACGAAGCCGGCGCGGACCTGAAAACCCTGCAAGATCTACTCGGGCACTCCAGCATCGTCGTCACCGCCGACACCTACACCACCGTGCTGCCCGACTCCCAGCGCCGCTGCGCCGACGCGACCGCAGCGCTGGTCCTCGCGGCGGCACGGCACACCCGCAGACGCATCAAGGAGAAGGCCGCGAAGAACCGGCCCGCGGGGCGCGCCGAAAAAGAAACACCTTCGGAAAAACGGCACCCGACCAAGAAGCGAAGCCGCAGGTCACGCAGCCGTCGCCACCCGCTCTGTCACGGAAAGTGATGACACCCATGTGCCACCCACACGCCACCCAACCTCTACAAAGGCCGGACAACGAGAAAGGCCCGAACCACCTTCCCGCAGCCCAGGCCCTTTTCGATCAAGTGCGCCCGAAGGGACTCGAACCCCTAACCTTCTGATCCGTAGTCAGACGACTGGTGGTCACTAGTACGCTCCGTAACCACTCGGGTGCTGAGCAGCCCAAAGGCGTTCTCGCAGTTCAGAGATGCTTTACGGACCGGCAGGTCAGGGCCGAGTGCATGATTCCGGCCAGCCACTGATCGATCGGCACCGCTCAAACGTGCTGATTCAGTCGCGCCCGTACTGAAACGGTCGCCGACATCCGATCACCCACGGATCACCACGCGACGCCATCACACTCTGTAGAACCCGCCTGGAACGTCGCTGTTCAGGTCAGCCCGGGAGAGCCAATTCGCAGAGCGGACAGCGTCAAACGCGACCGCCGAGGCGCCATGCGATCACCGACGGATCCCTACGGGGTCACTCTTCAGGAAGCGGCGACACGGCGGCGCCCGCCGGAGGCAGGGTGGACTGTCATTGATCCTGTATTCCTGGCTCAGTGGCTGGAGCGCGGCCTCGTTAGCATGACCCGCGTGAGTAAACCGACCGCGGCCGATGGATTCTTTCCGGTTGAGGCCCTGGTCTCCCGGCTCAGCGCCACCTTCTCCTTCGAACCCTCCGGTACGCGTGCTGGGGCGCACGCCGTACAGGAGGGCAGTGGTGTTTACGGTGTATTGGCAGGCGCCGATCGGGTCGGCGACGAACCGCGTCTGCTCATTGACTTCAACCAGGGACGCCCTTTGCTGACTGCGCACGGACAGCAGGTGGGTGAGCGCCACGGCGACATCGTGCGATTGTGGGGGCAGGACTATCACCTCCGCAGCCCGCGATACCGCTCATGGCTACGACTGAGGGTGCGAGTCGAGGTGACCGTTGCCGAGCGCCCCGTTCTCCGAGCCTATGAGCAGTCTGATCCTGGCCGCACCGTCCGCACCCTGCGAGCCGAGAGCGACCCTGCACTCGACCCTATGGTCGCGCTCGCCCTGCTCCTGCTGGTGACACGACCCGACAAGATGGGCGTTCTCGGCGAGCTCTTCAAGAACGCGGAGTAACGCGCGGATTGCGGCAGATGAGATGACATGCATCGGCCGGTTGTGGCCGGTGGGTTGAGTCGAGGTGTACGCCGTTCGGGGCATTGACCTTCACGGGTGTGGAGGGCCTCCTCAGCTCAGACGCAGGTTTCTGCGTTGGACATCGAGGGTCACGGAGCTTGAGGAGGTCCCGAATGTCGATCGTAGGCGGCTTGGACATCCATCGGAAGCAGCTGACATTCGACTGGGTCGACAAGTAGAACGGGAGATGGGAACGTGGCCGGATCACGCCGGCCGACCGGGAGCACCTGGCCGGCTGGCTGACCCGGTTCGACCCGGCCACCGCAGGGCCGGTGGCGTTCGCGATGGAGGGCTGCATCGGCTGGCGCTACATCGCCGAAGAAATGGCCAAGGCGGGTGTGATCGCGCATCTGGCTGAGCCGGCCGACACGTCCGCGCTGCGTCGCCCGAAACGGCGGGCCAAGACCGACAAGGCCGACCCGAAACTGCTACGGGAGCTGCTCGCCGCGGGCCGGCTGCCGCAGTGCTACATCCCGCCCGCGCAGGCTCTGGAATATCGGGCGATGCTGGAGCTCTACCAGGACCTGCGCACCCAGCACACCGGCTGGGGACAGCGGATCCAGGCGGTCTGCTTCCACCAAGGCATTACCGCGCCCGGGCAGGCAGGCATCATCCGCGGTGACCGGGCCCGGCTGCGCGCGATCGTCGACGACCAGCTGTCGATCTCCGGACGGCTGCGGGTCAACACCGCCCTGGCGGTCATGGATGTCCTCGCCGATCACCTCGACCGGCTCCGTCGCCGGCTGCTGTCCAGTGCCCGCGGGTTGAAGGGCGCCCGGGCCTTGATGCACGACATCTACGGCGTCGGCCCACTCAGCTCGCTCGCGTTGTGCGCCCGGCTCGGCGGCGCCGACCGATTCTCGTCCTCGCGCAAAGCGGTCCGGTTCGTCGGCCTAGACATCACCGTGCATTCCTCCGACGGCAAACGCAGCCCCGGCCGGCTCTCCCGCCAGGGCCCTGAGGTGCTGCGCTGGCTGCTGTTCGAAGCCGCGAAGACCTCGGCCCGTGCCTGCGCACCCGGCTACGACTACTACACCCAGGTCAAAAACCGTTACGACGCGAACCGCCCACCATCGCCCGCTAAACGATCACGGGACCGGCTCGGCGAGGACCGGCCAGCCCGACATCGCGATGACGGGCACCAACCGCGGCCAGCTCCCTCGGCTTACTGTCAGACCGCACCACCACCGTCCCCACCCGGGCGGTGACCGCGGACGGCCCAGTGAGAATGAGCGGCCGCACCCAGCAAGAGGGCCACCCGATCAATCATCATGTCGCGGACACGACCACACCCGTCCGACGGCCATAGGTAAGTCTGGCTGCCACCTTGCCACCACCCGCACCGCACGCGAGCGAAAGCACCCAGCCATCGGAGCCGCCTCACCAGGAGAAACTCCGACCGTCACCACTCGCTGAGCGCCAACAGCGAGACGGTGCCCTACGGCCCGCATCACCTAAACAGCACAAAATCCCAATGGACAACCAGGAATGGAGCAGAACTGTCCGAGGCTGCCCGAGCGCGGCCACGGTACGTGGTACTTCCAGTGCTTCGCACCCGACCTGTTCGGCCGCTCTGAGAGAGTCCGCTGGGACGGATTCGTCTCCCAGGCCGCGTGGGAGGACTGCCTGGCCGACAGCGCCGCCGGCGCGCCGGCGACGGATGGACCGTCGAACGCTGGCTGCGGCACTGGCTCGACACCCGCACCCGGATCCGGCCCACGACCCGGCTGCACTACACCCGCGACGTCGAGCTCGTTCTCATCCCCTACCTCGGCCACTACCGGCTCAGCGACTTCGACGGCCCGCTGCTGCGCGCGGTGTTCGCCGAGATCGCCCAGACCACCAACGCCAAGGGCCTGCCCAGCAGTCGCCGTCTGCGCTCAAGCACCTGCGCACCACGCTGAACCTCGCCGTACGCGAGGAGCTGATCGACAGCAACCCGGCCCGGCACATCGAGATCGCCGGCTACCGGCGCCCGCACGCCCAGGTCTGGACCGACGGCCCCGTCGAGCACTGGGAACTCACCGGCGAGCACCCGGCGGTCGCGGTATCGACCGCCGCGCAGCTCTCCACCTTCCTGGAGACCAACGTCGAGGACTCGCTGTTCGCGTTCTGGTGGCTCGCCGCACTGCGCGGACTGCGCCGCGGCGAGCTCGGCAGCCTCACGCGGGCGGCCGTCGACCTCGACCGCGGGCTGCTGTTCGTCGAACGCCAGCGCACCACGGCCGGCTACACCGTGGTCGAAGGCGAACCCAAAACCGCCGCCGGCCGCCGGGCCGTCGCCCTGGATAAGCACACCGTGGCGGTCCTGCGGACACACCGCAGCCGCCAACTCGCCCACCGCGACAAACGGCACGACAACAACCAGGTATGCGTCAACTCCGGCTACCTCTTCACCCGCAAAGACGGCGAACCGATCAACCCCAGCTACGCCACCACCAGATTCTGCGAACTCACCACCCGCGCCGGCCTACCACCGGTCCGCTTGCACGACCTCCGGCACGGCGCCGCTTCCCTCGCCCACGAGGCCGGCGCGGACCTCAAGACGCTCCAAGATCCGCTTGGGCACTCCAGCATCGTGGTTCCGCCGACACCTACACCAGCGTGCTGCCCGATTCGCAGCGCCGCTGCGCCGACGCGACAGCAGCCCTGGTCCTCGCCGCGGCACGGCACACCAGGAAGCGGATCAAGCACAAAGCGGCGAAGAACCGTCCCCCGAGCCGCGACGAAAAACAAACCACCCCAGCGGATAAGCCGAACCAGAAGAACCACAATCCCAGGTCACGGGTCCGCAAGCACCTGCGCCGTCACGGAAGGTGACGACACCCAAGTGCCACCCACACGCCACCCAACCTCTACAAAGGCCGGACAACGAGAAAGGCCCGGACCGCGTTTCCGCAGCCCAGGCCCTTTTCTGAAAGTGCGCCCGAAGGGACTCGAACCCCTAACCTTCTGATCCGTAGTCAGATGCTCTATCCATTGAGCTACGGGCGCTCGTTCAGTGCTCAGCCAGCATACACACTGACTTTCGCGCGGAGACTCCGGGATTCGAACCCGGGAGGGGCTTTAAAACCCCAACCGCATTAGCAGTGCGGCGCCATAGACCAGACTAGGCGAAGTCTCCTCGGTGACCCGTGAGAGTCACCGAGGATTGAGGATACCGGACCGTCTCGGGGCCACACAAAGAGGTCCGCCCGAAACCTCCCGAAGATCTGCCACGAAGGCTGCGAACAGGCGAAACGTTGCGCTTGCGACTAGGCTGCGCAGGATGGAGGAGAAGCAGACGGGGCGTGGGCGGGATCCGCGCGCGCCGTTCAGCGCACCGGGTTCTCAGGAGCCGGCTGCCCCGCCGGCGCGGCGTGGGGCGCCGCCTGCGGTCACCTTCCAGCCGCCGCGGCCGGGATCCAGTGCTGAAGGTCACCCCGAGAAACCCCTTTCCGGTACGCCGGAAAGTCCCGCCCAGCCCAAGCCGTCGGCAAGAGTGCCCAAGACCACACGAGCGACGTCACCTCGCCCGGCACGTCCGAGCGAGCCCGAGATGCCCGCTACGGCATCTCCGAGCGAGCCCGAGGAACCCGCGACGGCACCTCCGAGCGAGCCCGAGGCCACGAGACCCGCCCCGACCGCAGAGGTGACACCGGCCGCCAGGAAGGCCGCACGCCCCGCCAAGGCCGCCACGCCAGCAGCGAAAAAGGCCGCTCCTCGAGCCCGCACAGCGGGCAAGACCGCCGGCACCGATCCGGCAGCGAGCCCGGAGACGCCGGCGAAGCGCGCCACCCCGGCCAAGCGCCCCCGCAAGGCCACACCCGCCAAGACAGTGACCCCGGCAGAGGCCGCGGCCCAGAGTCCAGCTCCCACGGTGGAGGCGACCCCGCCAGAAAAGGCAGTCGCCTCAGTCGCGCCAGCAACGACGGCAAGCGTCCCGGAAGCAACGACGGCAAGTGCGGCAACGACGGTAAGTAGGGAAGAGCCCCGCCCCATCCCCGCCCAGCCGACCCGCGCCGCCCTCACCCACCCGGCCAGCCCGACCCCCGACCAACTAGCCGCCGACCTCTGGCCCCGCCTCCTGGCCGACCCCCGCAACGCCGCCAAGCTCCTGGCCGAGACCGCCGTGCAGACCCTCGGCCCCCGAGCCGCCGCCTGGGCCGCGCACACCCGGGCGACCTACCCGGCCGCTACCCCGCAAGCCCTGGCCCGGCTCGCCACCGCCCGCTTCGCCCGCACGGCGGCACTGCGTGGCGGACTCAGTGCGCTCTCCGGCACCTACGCCCCGGTCGCCTTCATGGCCACGGCCGCGCTCACGCACGCGGAGCTGGTGTTGCACCTCGCCGCGGCGTACGGTCTCGATCCCACCCATCCGGACCGGGCCGCGGAGATCGTGGTCCTCCTTCCGGGTTACCGGGGTGGCGCGGCCTGGGCCGGCCTGCGGCTTGCCGACCGGTTCCTGCCGGGCGCGAGCCTGCTCGGCGCGGTCCTCGGCGGCCGCAACGTGGCCGAGGCGGTAGCGACCCGGGCGGAGCGCCGTTACGGCTGGTACTTGAGCCACTCGAGCCAGGAGTCCGGCAGCAACTCGTAACCGACGAACGCGGTGATGTCGAGCAGGCTGTGCGCCACGATCAGCGGCATCACCCGTTTCGTCCGCAGGTAGAACAGCGCGAAGATCACCCCCATCACCACGTTGCCGACGAAGCCGCCGAAGCCCTGGTACAGGTGGTAGGAGCCGCGCAGCACGGCGGAGCACACGATGATCGCCGGCGTCGACCAGGACAGCTGCCGCAGCCGGGTGATCAGGTACCCGACGACCAGGACCTCCTCCAGCACCGCGTTCTGGATCGCGGAGAGGATCAGCACCGGCACCGCCCACCAGTACGGCTGCAGCGCGGACGGCACGATCTGCGCGCTGATCCCGAGCCGGAGCGCGGCGTAGACCAGCAGCAGCCCGGGGATGCCGATGCCGGCCGCGAGGGCGGCGCCCCAGCCCGCGTCGTAGCCCGGCCGGCGGAAGTCGATGCCCAGGTCGCGGCCGGGCCGCATGTCGTCGCGGCGCAGTAGGTACCAGGCCAGGGCGACCGGAACCAGGTCGAAGAAGATGTTCAGCAGCTGATAGGTCAGGTCCAGGTACGGCCGCGGCGACAGCGGGGCGTTGAGCGTCGCGGTGTGGCTGGCCAGCGGCTTGCCGTCGGTGAGCGTGGCGGTCAGCCGGACCAGCGACCAGATCGCCGACTGCCCGAGCGACAGCAGCATGACGATGACGATCTCGGCGGAGTACGCCGATCGGGTGGACCGCTGGCCTTCGAGAGTCACGGCACTAACTGTAGGGCGCACCAAATTCGGCCATTTCGGCGCGCGACGCGCCGGGAGACGTGACGAGTCGCACTTTTGGTGCGTCGTGTTCCCGACTGTGCTGACCACCCTGAATGCATGGGAGACCTCGCACGCTTGCTCAAGGAGAGCTGGAGTCTCGTCGAGGAACATCAGGACAAGGTGGCCGGATACTTCTACGCCCGCATGTTCCTGTCGCACCCCGGCTTGCGCGACCTGTTCCCGGTGCAGATGGATGTGCAGCGCACCCGGCTGCTGTCGGCGATCGTCACGGCGGTGCAGACCCTGGAGGATCCCGAGCGGTTCGACGACTACCTGCGTGCGCTCGGCCGGGACCACCGCAAGTTCCACGTGCTGCCCGAGCACTACGAGGTGGTCGGCGGGGCGCTGATCGAGGCGATGCGGTCGTTCGCCGGCGAGCAGTGGGGTGTCGAGTACGACCAGGCCTGGGCGGACGCCTACGCGGTGATCGCCAGCAAGATGCTGGCCGGTGCGGACGCCGATCAGAATCCACCCTATTGGTACGGCGAGGTGGTCGCCCACGAGCGCCGCTCACACGACATCGCGGTCTTCACCGTGCTGCCGTTGCAGCCGCTGGAGTTCCGCGCCGGCCAGTACGTCAGCCTGGAGGCGACGCCCTATCAGCCGCGCCTGTGGCGCACCTATTCACCGGCGAACGCGCCGCGCCGGGACAACTCCCTGGAATTCCACGTACGGGCGGTGGGCGCCGGCTGGGTGTCCAGCGCGCTGGTCCGACGACTCAAGGTGGGCGACATGATCAAGGTGGCCGCGCCGATGGGCACCATGACCCTGGATCGGCGATCGACCCGGGACGCCGTCTTCGTGGCCGGCGGTACCGGCCTGGCTCCGGTGAAGTCGCTGCTGGAGGAGCTGACCCGGTACAACCGGACCCGCTGGGTGCACGTCTTCTTCGGTGCCCGGACCCGGGACGACCTGTACGACCTGGCCGACCTGAACCGCCTGGCCGCCCGTTATCCCTGGCTGTCGGTGGTCACCGCGTGCAGCGAGGATCCGACCTTCCCCGGCGAGCAGGGCAACATCTCCGACATCGTGGCCCGGTACGGCCCGTGGAACGAGCACGACTTCTTCGTCTCCGGCTCCGGCTCGATGGTCAAGGCCACCCTGAAGACCCTCGCCGAACTGCAGGTCCCGTCGATGCGGATCAAGTACGACAGCTTCAGCGACTAGCCGGCTAGTAGTCCCACGGCTGGCCGCTCTGCTGGTACTGCGCGATCGGCAGCAGCTTGGCGTCCGGCTCCATCCGGTCCACGTACAGCCGTCCCTCCAGGTGATCGATCTCGTGACTGATCAGCCGGGCCAGGGCCCGCTCGAAGACGGTCACCACCCGGGTGCCGTCGAAACGGGCGTGCTCCACCTCGATCCGCAGCGACCGGGCGACCAGACCGCGGTAGTCGAAGAAGGAGAGGCAGCCCTCGTACTGCTCGTCGCCGTCCCGCGACTCGCCGACCACCCGGGGGTTGAGCAGCACCACCGGCTGGATCTCGCGCTCCGGGGGGCGGACCACGGCGGCCGCGACCGGCAGTCCGATCTGCGGGGCGGCCAGGCCCACCCCCTTGCTGAACTCGTGCAGGTCCTCCAGCTGGGCGAGCGAGGTGAGCAGGCGGGTGACCGTCTCCCGGGCGGCCGGTCCCTCCCGGGGCAGCTGGAAATGCCTGGCACGCTGCCGGAGCAGGTCGGAGCCGCGCTGGATGATCCCGATGCCGCGCATCCGGTGCGAGGCGCGCGGCAGGGCGGGTGGCTCAGGCGGGCCGACCTCGTCGTACCGCGGTGCGTCGGCGCCGCGGAACCGCCATTCCAGGCGGTACCGGGCGTTCAACAAAGGCTGATCGGTAGACCACTCGAAAATGGCGCGACCTCCCTCGTTGCGGCGTTCCAGGGGACTGCGAACCGGAACCTCCGCGGCCAGCGACACCTCGACGCCCCACACCTGGGGTTCGAAGCTCTGCGGGAAGTTCAGGCGGACGGTGAGCTGCCGGGTCGGCAGCCGGACGGCGCGCTGGAACCACTGGCCCCATTTCTCCTCGCCGACCGTGTACGCGTACTCGATGGTGGTCCGCTCGCCGGGATAGAGCGGGAACTGGCCGCGCTCGTTCGCGAACAGCAGCCAGAGCTCCTTGGCCGCGTCCCGGTCCAGCTTGACCCGCCACTGCATGGGTTCGGCCGCGTCACCCTCGCCGGCCATCGCGCTGACGTCCATCTCCTCGAAGGTCAGCGGGTTCTCCCGGTGGTGCCGGTTGGAGCCGGCCGGGTCGCTCGGGTACCGATCCACTGAGATCTTCACGAGGTAGCGGGTGACCGGCTCGACGCCGGCGTTGTAGAGGGACCGGATCACCCGGCAGCGGTAGCCGCCGCCGACGTAGGTGAGCTCGGCGATCTCCCGTTCCACCACCAGGCCGGTGCCCGGCGGCAACCACTGGACCGGCACCGGCGGATCCCGGTGCAGCGCCGAGCCACGGGCGTGCCGGAGCTCGTCGTACTCCTGGAAGCGCTGCCAGATGGCACCGCCGGCGCCGAGCACCGCCTCGGCCCGGCGGGCGAAGTCCTCGGTCGGCTTGTGGCGGCGGCCCTCGACGTGGCTGACGTAGGAGGGGTCGAAGCCCATCCGCGCGGCGAGCTGCTTCTTGGTCATCCCGCGCTCGACCCGCCATTGCGCAAGCGCCGTGACGAATTGGTCTGCGGCCCTCTCAATGGGCGAGGTGGTCATCACGGATGTCCCCTTCGCGACGGCACCATCAGTGTCGCTGGCGTCGGGTATCCGGATGGGGCTAGTAGCGCGTTGCCGACAGGTACCTTGACAAAACCGGCATCGCCCTAACTCTGCGTTAGAGGAACCTTGCGGAGGGTATTCGTCCGAAAGATCCCGGCCGAGATATTGGTTAGCCTACCCTTAACCGGGTACTCTCGGTCACCTCGGGTCACCACGACAACCAGGCCCGGCGAGCGACCGGGCCGCGGATCGAGCCGGGGCCACTGCAGGAGCGGTGAGGTGGAGAAAATGGTGGACGTGTGACCGTCACCCTGCTGCGCACCGGCGCCCACCCGCTGGCTCCCGTGACCGCCGCCCTGCACACGATGTTCCGTGGCGTGCCGGTCGCGACGCTGGCGCCCGGCCTGATCGTGGCCGACCGGGCCGGCTGGATCCCGGCGGCCGAGCTGACCGGCCCCCGCCTCGGCACCCTGCTGGAGTCCGCCGGCCGCCAGTGGCGGGCGCAGCCGCACGCCGCCGCCGCGCTCGCCTGGAAGACCTACACCTACTGGCTGGCCCTGCCCGCGGTCCTCGGCTGGGCCTCCGCCCGGCGGGTGCCGCTGATCACCGCCGACAACGTCCTGGTGCAGTTCGACAACCCCGGCGTGCTGCTCAAGCTCGGTCTGCGGCCGGGCACCCCGGTGGCGGTGCTCCCCGATGATCCGCTCGCGCTCGGCGGCCACCCGGACGCGGTCGTCGTCGGCGACGAGGCCGCGCTGCTCGGCGAGTTCCGTCGGGCCGTCCTCGACCAGCACCTGACGCCGCTGCTGGACGCCCTGCACACCCGGGTCCGCCTCGGCAGCAGGCCGCTGCTCGGCTCGCTGGCCTCTGGCATCGCCTACGGCATCCTGCGCTCGGCCGACACCACCCCGGGCCGGTCCGCCGAGTCGATCGGCCTCCTTCTCGGCGCGCTCGGCATCGACGACCTGATCGACCTGGTCCCGGCCCCGCACGGCGGGCTCGACGTGCAGCGCAAGACCTGCTGCCTGGCCTTCACGCTGCCGACCCCGAAACTCTGCCCGGGCTGCTGCATCAAGCCGTAAAACCGATTATCGGATTACCGCCGCACGCTTTCGTAATCCAGCATTCCTCCGAGGCGCGGCGATTCCCACGGTTTCCGGCCGCGCTCGCGGCGTACCCCAAGGAAAGAGAGACGGCCGCGAGGTCGGCGCGAACCTCGCGGTCCGCGGCCTGGCGATTGACGGTACGACTGTCCGCCGCCCGCCTCGGCGGCGTCCGGATCCGGTCGACGGAACGACCGTCAGCTGCTGGCCTCGGCGGTGAGCACCGCGTCCGGGTCGTCGACCAGGTCGCGCACATCCCACATCCAGACGCCGCCGGTCCAGGTCGGGCGGAAGCCGAGCAGGTCGGACATGGTGCGCAGCATCTCGACGTCCCGGGTCTGCGGGGTCAGCACGACCACGCCGGCCTTCCAGTACCGCAGGTCGGCGAGGGTCATCTCGCGACGCGCGTCGGTCACCTCGGGAGTCGGGTTGCCCTGCCGGATCGAGGCCATCAGCCCGCTGGTCGGGCGCCACGGCGGAGCGAACGCCGCGGTGTGGTCGGACGGGTCCTGCGGGTTCTGGGTGGGCAGCAGCGCGTAGGCGCCGGCGATCCGCAGGTCCAGGCCGGTGTAGGCACTCCACCGCAGCGGGGCCGGGTAACTGCCGTCCGGCAGCGGCAGGGTGACCATGGTGTGCTGGTCGTCGACGTAACGCTGCCACTGGCCGGAGGTGACGAAGTCCGGCACCGGCTCCATCGGCACCGAGGCCAGCCGGGTCGGCACGATCGGGACCAGCGCCATCGCGACCGCGGTGATCATCGCGATCCGGATCGGGCCGCGGGTGTGCGGCTGGGTGCGGACCAGGTCGGCGGCGCGCTGGCAGCCGAGGGCGAGCACGATGCCGACGACCGGCGCGATGGCCATCGCCCACCGGGTCGGCACCGCCGAGTTCAGCACCGGAAGGTGGTGCAGGAACGCCCAGATGCCGGGCACCCCGGTGTCCGCGCCGTCCAGATGGATGCTCGGGCCGAGCGACATCGCCGCGAACAGCACGGCCAGCGCGCCCAGGGTCAGCACCGCGGCGCTGCGCCGCAGCCAGAGGATCAGCCCGAAGAAGAGGACGACCAGGCCCCAGCCGAAGAACGCGTTCTGCTCGGACGGGTTCTGCGCCAGCAGCAGCGGCTGGGTGGTCCGGCCGGCCACCGAGTGGGTGGAGTAGGCGGTGAAGGAGCCCAGGTCCGCCCCGAAACCGCGCACCGACTCGGCCAGCCCCTGGTACGACTGCGGGCCGAAGAACTGCACGCTCAACGGGTACGCCAGCACGGCGATGGCCAGCACCGCGGCGACCGTTAGCCCGCGCAGGAACGCGACGGTCTCACCGCGGTGCCGCTTGCGCCGGACCAGCCCGAGCACCGCGCAGAAGACGCCGAGCCCGACCGCCGTCATGAACAGGATTTCCAGGTTGATGAACGCCTGCCAGATCAGCAGACCGCCGAGGAGCAGGCCGTTGCGTACCGCCCGGCCGGGCACGCGCAGCTCCAGCGTGCGCCAGATGATCAGGGGAACCAGGAACTGCGAGACGATGTTCGGGTGGCCGGCGGCGTGCGCGATCATGCTCGGCGCGAAGGTGCAGACCAGCGCGCCGACCCAGGCGGCCGCCCGGGAGGTCACCAGGCGGCGGGCGAGCACCAAATACCATGAAGCACCGGTTAATGCCAATGCACCGGTGAGGAATACGTTGAACGCCACATGCGGGCCGAACAGTTCAGTGATCGGCGTCAGTGGCACCGAAACGGCCAACACCGAGGTGTTGGCCATCATGTTCACCCCATCGGGGTAATTCATGCGATCCGAGAAGAACGGATAAACGCCATCCGTGAGCACGCGGGCACCGTGCGCCAGCATCCACTCGAAGAAAGCCTGATCCTGTGGATCATCGCGCAACTCATGATCGAGATTGAGCCACAACGGAGCCGTGACGAAGAGCGCAACAGCTAGGAAACTTGCTATTGCCAGAACGTCCTGCCAGGTGAGGGCACGCCACAGAGGACGACGCCGGACAGGTGCCGTGGCCTGCTCTTCGGTCTTCTCCCCGGCGGGTACGGCGGAGGCCGGCGCCGCCGTGGCGATGCCGTCCTCAAGTGCGCGCAGCTCGGCGTCCAGGTCCTCGGCAGCGGTCACTTGGCGCGACGGCAGAACGCTCTCACCGGTCGACTGGCCCGTCGAGTCAAAACCCGTAATCGTCATAGCATCGGCGAGCCTAACCGAGGTTGCGAAGAGTTCCACGATGAGCGCCCGCAGCGTGATAGAGACGATATGTACGCGTGTTTTCCGCGTGTCCGTGGATCACTACACGCACAAGCGCCGGGTACGGCTTACCCGCCGAACTACCAGCGCGGGCTATGTCTCAATCAGGCCAAAAAATCGGCGCCGCCCGGCGCTCAACTTTCGGATAGCGGCGGTAGATGGTTAACTTCTCCGGTCCCGCTGTCAGCTCAGATCGGCAAGATGAGGGAACCTCACCTATGGCAGACATCACTGGAGACCAGCGGATCCAGTCCGAAGTGCTCGAAGGCCTTGCCACGGCCGTGAACCACCGCCGGTGGTTCGTCGAGCTCGCTCTCCCATACCTCGGGGACAACCCCATCGAGATCGGCAGCGGCCTCGGGGACTACGCCATCGAGTGGGCCGAGCACCTCCCGCGGTTCACCGCGACCGAGGCCGACCCCGACCGGCTGGTCCTGCTCAAGGAGCGGATGGCCGAGCACCCGAACATCGAGGTGCGGCAGATGCTGCTCCCCGCCACGGATGCCGCCGGTCAGTACAGCGCCGCCGTGTCGTACAACGTGCTCGAGCACATCGAGGACCACGTCGGCGCGCTGCGCAGCATGCGTGACCTGGTCCGCCCGGGCGGCCGCGTGATCATCATCGTGCCGGCCTTCATGTTCGCGATGAGCCAGGTCGACATCGCCACCGGCCACATCCGGCGGTACACGAAGAAGACGCTGGGCGCCGCCTTCAGCGAGGCCGGCCTCCAGATGGAGAAGATCCACTACGCGAACGCGCTGGGCCTGATCGGCTACTACGGCGCGACCAGCATCTTCAAGCTGGCCCCGAAAGAGGGACCGATGGTGAAGGTGTACGACTCGCTGGTGCTGCCGGTGACCAAGGCGGCCGAGCGGGTGGTCAAGCCGCCGTTCGGGCAGTCGGTCTTCGCGGTGGCGCGCACCCCGCACTGAGAGACGTAACACAGCACTCGCGCTGCGACACACTCGAGGCGACGGCCGGCTGGCCGTCGCCTCGACGCATCAGCCGCGGACCTGGAAGGTCGGGCGGACGGTGGCCCGGGCCAGGGTGTGGAAGGCCAGGTTGAACCCGACGTAGGCCGGTGTCGCGTCCGGAGTCACCTCCAGGCGGTCCACGTCGATCGCGTGCACCGCGAAGACGTACCGGTGCGGGCGGTCGCCGGGCGGCGGGGCGGAGCCGCCGTAGGCCCGCTCGCCGTAGTCGTTGCGGACGCAGAACGCGCCGTCCGGCAGCGGGTCGGCGCCCCGGTCCAGAGATGTCACCGCGACCGGCAGGTTGACCAGCACCCAGTGCCAGAAGCCGCTGCCGGTGGGCGCGTCCGGGTCGAAGCAGGTGACCACGAAGCCCCGGGTGTCGTCGGGGAAGCCCGACCAGGACAACTGGGGGGAGAGATTCTTCCCGCCCACGCTGGTGTGCGCGTACAGCTCGTCGAGCGGCTGCCCGTCCGTCACGTCCGCGCTGGTCACCGTGAAGGACGGAACCCGCGGCAGGATGTCGTACGGATCGGGGGCCAGAGCTCGGTCAAGACTCATGGGGTCCTCCGGCGAAGTGGCTTAACTGATCTGGCTTTCCCACGATGAGCCGAGAGTAACCGCCGGAAGTCTCGGTCGCCTTTCGTCGGTGTTGCGGGCACCGGTCACCCGTCCGAGTAAACGCACAGGTGGTGCGCGCCCTCATCGCGGTGGCCGGTGATGCTTGTGTCAGACATCCGACCGGGTGCGCGCGGCAGAGATCCCCGTGCTCGGTTGCGATCGGTGCGACAGCGCGCCATGCGAGCCGGCACCCGTCACCATGGCGGGTGCCGGCTGCTGTCCGTTCCTGGGTTCGGTCGCGCCGACCCGGACAGCGTCAGGAGCCGGGGATCCGTTCCACCCGGAGCCCGCGGTACATCTTCCGGTAGACCACCCCGGTCCGGTGGTTGCCGGCGTCGATCATCATGCCGCGGCCCATGTAGATGCCCACGTGCCCGGATCCGACCACCAGGTCGCCGGGGCGGGCCTGCGAGCGCGAGATGCTGCGGGCGCGCGCCGCCTGCGCGCGGGACGAGTGCGGGAGTCGCATCCCGGCCCGGGCGTACGCCTGCCGGGTCAGCCCCGAGCAGTCGAACCCGCCACGGCCCTCGCCGCCGGTGACGTACCGCCGGCCGAGCTGCGAGCGGGCGTACGCGATCACCGCGTTCATCCCGCCGCGGGCCGACATCCGCAGCGGGCGCTCCACGATCCGGCGCACCGTCCTGCGCACCATGCCGCGGTGCGACACCGTGGTCCGCCGCTGCGCGACAGCGAGCCGGCGCTGCGGTGCCCGGTAGGGCCGGATGCCGGGCTGCCGCACCGGCGGGGCCGCCTCCCGGACGACCGGCCGCCCGGCCGCCGGCTGTACCGCACGCCGGTTCGCCGGTGGCACCGCGGGACGGACCGCCGGCGGCGCCACGGGACGCACCCGCAGCGGCGCCAGTGGTGCCGGGCGCGCGGTGGTCGCCCGGCGCTGCATCGCCCGGGTGGCGCGCGCGGCAGCCGCCTGACGCTGCTGGTAGAGGCTCTCGTCGAGGCCACCGGGGGCGGCGAGACCGCCACCGGCCGTGGTCAGGACGCCGCCGGAGAACAGCCCGGAGTACGGAGCCACCGGCTCCGGGTTCGCCGGCAGGGCGGGCGAGGCTTGAACAGCCTCCGCGCCGTGCTCGGCGGGGTCTACGGCCGGTGCCATGACGGCCAGCGCGAGAGCGCCGACGGTCAGCACACGGCGAGTGGACGTACCGTGCAGTGTTGCCTCCGAAATAGGCCCGGGGCACTCACGCGAATCCCATCTTCAGCGCGACGCCAGGTGCGTCGCCGCGCTATTGCCGCCGTCGAAGGAAGGCAATGGGAACCCGGACAACTTTTGTGCATTCCGTGGACCATGCCAACACACCTTGAATTACGGCGTGGCTGGATTCAGATAATTAATCCCCCGATCTCGAACAGATAAAGGGCCGCCGTCACTCGGCCGCGGGCAACGACATGCGGATACCCGGCGCGGCCGTCGAGCCGTTCAGCGAAACCTCGCTGAGCTGGGCATCCTTCGGAACGTCGAAGGGCAGAACGCCGTTCACCGAGGCACCCGGGTCGATCTCGTCGAGCAGCGTCGGGCTGTCATCGTTGAGAAAAACGGCGGCCTCGTCGGCAACGGCGTACGCTGCACCGCCGGTGTCGTAGACGCGCTGCGCGGAGCTGTCGAACAGTTCCGGCTCCAGACCGTTGTTGGTGACCAGGACGTCGAGCAGACAGAACTGCCCGTGCGCGCGCTGTTCCAGCCCGTCCGGGCCGACCGCGGAGACACCGCAACGCACGCTTTTCACCCGCATCCCGAATCCGCCCGGCGCGGCGTCGGCCGGCCCGGCGGCGGGCAGGCCGCGGATCACCGCGGGACCACCGGCCGGGCGGTCGGCCGTCGCCACCGCCCAGATCCCGAAGGTGATCAGCGCCAGGGCGACGAAGACACCACCGCCCACCCAGAGCCGGGCTCGCCAGCGCAGCGTCCACTCGTCCACACCGTCGTCATCCGGATGGATCACCCGAATGGTCGTGGCACGGTGTGGTGTGTACGTCACGGCGTCCCCCAGCGAACGGCTCCGAAGCGCGCCCGAGGGCCGGACGCGCTGTCCGTCCATGCTGGGTTCGCGACGGCCGCACATCGCCACGACTCGCCGCAAAACCGACTTTATCGGCTATATCGTCTCGAGGATATTCCCCCGATCGAGTGATCAGCGGAGCAGGATCAGTTTTCCGAGATGGTCGCTGGACTCCATCACCCGCTGCGCCTCGGCGGCCTCGGCCAGCGGGAAGGTGCCGTGGATGATCGGTTTGACCACGCCGGCGGCGACCAGCGGCCACACCTGGTCGCGGACCCCGGCGACGATGCGGGCCTTGTCGGCGAGCGGCCGGGCCCGCAGCGAGGTGGACGAGACGGTGCCGCGCTTGGCCATCAGCGCGCCGAGGTCGAGCTCGGCGCGGGTGCCGCCCTGGAAGCCGATCACCGAGATCCGGCCGCCCGGGGCGAGCGCCTCGATGTTGCGGGCCAGATATTTCGCGCCGATGATGTCGAGCACCACGTCGGCGCCCCGGCCGTCGGTGACCTCGTGCACCACGCGTACGAAATCCTGCTCCTGATAGTCGATGGTGTGGTCGGCGCCGAGCGCGCGCAGCCGCTCGTGTTTCGCCGCGCGGGCGGTGACCAGCACGGTGGCACCCAGCGCCCGGCCCAGCTGAACGGCGAACGTGCCGATCCCGCTGCCGCCGCCGTGCACCAGGAACGTCTCGCCGGCGCGCAGCCGGTCGTGGGCCACCGTGTTGGACCAGACCGTGCAGGCCACCTCGGGCAGCGCGGCCGCCTCCACCAGGGCCAGCCCGGCCGGCACCGGCAGCAGCTGACCGGCCGGCACCGCGACCCGCTCGGCATAGCCCCCGCCGGCCAGCAGGGCGCAGACCCGCTCGCCCACGTGGTGATCCTCGACGCCCGGCCCGACCGCGCTGATCACCCCGGAGCACTCCAGCCCCGGATAGGCCGGGGCACCCGGCGGAGGTGGGTAGTGACCCTGCCGTTGCAACAGGTCGGCCCGGTTCACCGCGGCGGCGGTGACGTCGACGACCACCTCGCCGTGGCCCGGCTCCGGGTCCGGCACCTCGGCCCAGCGCAGCTGCTTGTCCTCGATCACGATGGCGTGCATGGGATCGACTTTGCCGCACGGGTACGACACAAACGACAGGCCGCCCGGGACGTCTGGCAGACTGGAGCGGCACCACGGGAGGACTCGCCTAGTGGCCGATGGCGCCGGTCTTGAAAACCGGTATGGGGCAACCCATCGTGGGTTCGAATCCCACGTCCTCCGCACCTGCCCTGAGCAGCCGAAACCGCTGCCGGCCTGGCCCGCCCAGGCCGGCGGCGACTCGTCGCGGGGACCCGCCGGAGTCACTTCCCGGCCGGCACAGCTGCGGAAATTCCGGGTTCGTCCCGCCCTTGGCTGATATTTAGGGCATGCTCGACACGGCGGCGGGCCCGAGGCACCGCCGCGCCGAGACGCCCGCTTACCGCCGGTATTCCTTCACCAGGGCGTGGAGCTCCTCGATGGTGAGCCACGTCTTGGTCCGATGGATCATGCGGTGGCAGTTCGAGCAGATGAGCGCCAGATCCCTCAGTCTCGTCTGGGTCTGACCGCTGACGTGCAGCGGGACCCGATGGTGGCACTCGATGTAGTCGACACCTCGCGGGCCGTAGGTGCTCTCGAAGTTGAAGTCACACACCTCACACGCGATAGCGATGCCGCGCCGCTTCGCCTCGGCGATCTTGTCTCGCCGGATCTTCGGGTCGCGCTCGCGCCGACGATGCTGGCGCATCAGGACGCTGCCTTCGTCAGCGACGGGATCATCCACATCCGTGTCGGAAGTCACCGAGTCCGAAGCCTCCGCCAGGAGGGCCTCGCGGATGGCCGCAGCGAAAGCATGCATCTCTGCCGGACGGTCCAGGAAGTCCGTCAGCACCTCGCGGTCCAGCCGGTTGCCGTTGGTGGCCCGCCCTCCATAGGACGGATGCGACGTTTCGATGTCAGCCATCTTGCGCAGCACGCTGGCCGGCGTGCGGAAGTCGGGCCCGCGCCGATCGACCGGATAGATGGTGGCCTGCTGCAGCAACGCGGACAGCTCGGCCACCCGCGGATCGTTGCGGTCGAGCTGACGCCAGCCATGGGGCTCGATCAGGGCGCAGGCCAAGATGATCTCGTCACGGGTCCAGTCCTGCCGAGGTACGTAGCGGACCGTGAAGCCGATTTCCGCGAACGCTGGGACGACAGTCTTTTCGCCGCCGCTGAAGCCGGCTGCGGCGAGGGGAGTACCGGTACTGAGGCCGTGCGCATATCCGGCGATGGCCTTGGAGTCGTACAGCCGGCCCTCATGCTCCAGGAAGTACAGACGCGAGGGGCCGAAGCGCGTCGTGCGCAGGAATTTCTCCCGGCCGAGCCGGTCGAACTCGGCGATGGCAGCGAGCACCGACGATGCATCGAGATTGGCAAGCGTCACGCCGGGGACCCTATGCCAGGGGTACGACAAGATCCGCCCGGCCGGCCGCGCTCCGGGCGGGTGGCCGGTTCGTCACAACGAAAACGCCCGGGCCCGGGAGGACCCGGGGCCGGGCGTCGACGTGGTGCCGGTGGTCAGCGGGTGAGCTTGACCTGCTTGCTCTTGGCGTACGAGGAGTTGCCGACCTTGTCCACGGCGACATAGCCGATGATCAGGTAGCCCTTCTTCGGCGTGGCAATCTTCACCGACCACTTGCCGTTCTTGACCGTGCCGTAGCGGACCTTGGACTTGTCGATGCTGCCCCGGACCCACTTCGTGCCGTTGAAGTAGTAGGTCGTGGTGCCCCGGACCTGGCCGACCACGATCGCCACCCGGGAGGCGCCGGCGCCCGCGTCGGCAGCGGTGCCCCGGATGGTCTTCCAGGAGGTGCCCCGGTTGCTCTTCGCCGGCGTCGTGATCTTGATGGTCGGGTTGGTGTAGTCGAGCTTGACGTTCACCGTGCCGACGGTCAGCGGGGCGGACTGGCCGGCGCCGTTGACCAGCGAGACGGTCACCTTGTGCGCGCCGCTGTAGGCGAACCGGTGCGCCACGCCGCGGGTGGTACGGGACACCGAGCTCACGGTGCCGTCGTCCCAGCCGACCCGGACCTGGTTGACGTTCGACGGGACTCCGGCCAGCGAGAGGCTGACCGGCAGCGTGGTGGACGGGCCGCGCCAGGTGGTGCCGGCGCTGAGCTTGTAGCTGCCGGTGACCTTGGTCACGGTGACGGTGTTGCCGCCGACGAAGTTGCCGGAGGTGTTCCCGTCGCGGTCGGTGAGCGCGACGGTGACGCGGTGGCTGCCGAGCTCGGTGTAGGTGTGCTTGGCCGACGTCTCCCCGGGCTGCAGGAAGGTCACCGCACCGCTGTTCTCGCCCCAGTCGACGAGGCGGTACTGCAGGCTGTTGTCCTCGTTACCGGTCAGCGACTTCTCGGTGATTGTCACCGACTGTCCGCTGTAGAGGCTGGTGTAGTTGAGCTGGTACGTGCCCTGCGCCGGAGTACCGGCGGCCTGCGCGGGCTGCACGAGCACACCCGCGGAGAGAACGACGCCGAGACCGGCGGCGAGTACAGCGGACAGCCGGCGAGGCTGAGTGAAAGGCATGGGTCCCCCGGAAGGCGAGCCGGCGAGTGATCAGCCCGGCGCGGAAGTCGATCAAGACTGCCGATCACCATAACCACCGCGCGCAAGCCCGCCGTCCGGGCGATCCCGGCTCAACCGGTCAGCTGCTCAGCTTCACCAGCTTGCCCTTCGGGGTGTAGGCGTTCCACACCTGGTCGACCGCCGCGTACCAGACGATCAGGTATCCCTTGGTCGGGGCGACCACCGGCTTGAACGACCAGGTGCCGTTCGCGGCGGGCCGGACGAGGAAGCCCGCCGCCTTCTCGGCGTCGCCCTTCACCCACTTCTTGCCGTTGTAGTAGTACTCGGTCTTGCCGCGCACCTGGGCCAGCCCGATCGCGGCGCGGTACAGCCCGGATCCCTTGTCGCCGGCCGTGCCGCGGATGGTGCGCCAGGACGACGCCTTGGACTTCTTCGACGGTGTGGTGATCGTCATGAAGGGCCGGGTGAGGTCGCTCTTCACGGCGACGCTGCCGACGGCCAGGGCGGCCGAGTCGCCGTTCTCGTCGGCGAGCGTCACCGTCACCTTCCGGGTGCCGGCCTGGGCGTACTCGTGCATCACCCGGGTCGTGGTCCGGTTCACCTCGCTGACCGTGCCGTCCCCCCAGCCGATCTTCACGGTGTCGGCCGCCGCCGGGACGCCGCTGAGCGCCAGCCCGGTCTCCTGGGCGCCCTCGGGCCCGCTCCACACCGTGCCGGTCAGCAGCCGGTACGTCCCCGCCACCGCCCCCACGACCACGGTGTCCCCGCCGCTGAAGGTGCCGGCGCTGTCCCCGTCGGTGTCGGTGATCGCCACCCGCACCCGGTACGTGCCGGCTGTCGCGTAGCGGTGCGCCAGGCTGGTGCCGTCCGCCATCGTGCCCTGCGTGCCGTCACCCCAGTCCACCTGCCGGTCCTGCACCGAGGCGTCCTCGTTGCCGGTCAGCGACAGCTGGGTCAGGGTGACCGACTGGCCGGCGAACACGCTGCTCGCGCCGAGCCGGTAGACGCCCTCCGCCGGGGCGCCCGAGGCGTGCGCCGGCGCCGCCAGGCCGGCCGAGAGCAGGGCGCCGAGCCCCACGGCGGACAGGGCTGCGGAACGGCGCGATCGAGTGGTGCGCATGGATCTCCCTGACGGGTACGACGATGACGGTCGCCCCGGAAGATCGGTCAGTCCCGCGGCGGGTTGAGGATCATCTGCGGGCCGGTGCCCCGGGTCGCCAGCCGGTCCCGCGGGTTGATCAGGTTGCACCGCTGCAGCGACAGGCAGCCGCACCCGATGCAGCCGGTCAGCTGGTCGCGCAGCCGTTCCATCATGGCGATCCGCTCGTCCAGCCGGTGCCGCCAGTGGCTGGACAGCCGGGACCAGTCGGCCTTGGTCGGCGTCCGGTTCTCCGGCAGCTCGGCGAGCGCCTCGCGGATCTCCTCCAGCGACACCCCGACCTGCTGGGCGATCTTGATGAACGCGATCCGGCGCAGGTCGGCCCGCTCGTAGCGCCGCTGGTTGCCTCCGGTGCGCGCGGCGTGCAGCAGGCCCTCCCGCTCGTAGTAGCGCAGCGCCGAGGGCGCCACCCCGCTGCGGGCCGCCATCTCCCCGATGGTGAGGGTCTCCATCCGCTCCCCTTGAGTTGAAGTGAGCTTCAAGTTGCAGCCTATCCGACATGACCGTCACCATGCTGCGACGCCTCACCGGCGACGAGAAACACGCGCCCAGCGCGCACTCCACACTGGATGTGATCAGGGTCCTCTACGAGCGGGTGCTGCGGATCACGCCGGCGACCGCCGACGCGCCCGACCGGGATCGCTTCCTGCTCTCCAAGGGCCACGGGCCGGCCGCGTACTACGCGGTGCTGGCCGACCGGGGGTTCATCCCCGAGGACTGGCTGGACGGGATGGGCCGCTGGCACAGCCGGCTCGGCACCCACCCGGACCGGGTGCTGATCCCCGGTGTCGAGGTGGGCACCGGTTCGCTCGGGCACGGCCTCGGTCTCGCCGTCGGGACCGCGCTCGGCCTGCGCGCCCAGGGCTACCCGCGGGCGCGGACGTTCGTGCTGCTCGGCGACGCGGAACTGGACGAGGGATCGAACCACGAGGCGATCGCGTACGCCGCGGCGATCCGGCTGCCACTCACCGCGATCGTCATCGACAACAGGTCCGCCACCCACGGCTGGCCGGGCGGCATTCCGGCACGGTTCCCCGGCTGGTCCGTGTCGCTGGTCGACGGGCACGACCACGACCAGATCGAAAAAGCGCTTTCGGTACGCGACGACCACCCGCACCTGGTCGTCGCCACCGTCGAACCGAAGTGGAGCTGATCATGCGGGAGACCTTCGTGGCCACCACCACCGCCCTGCTCGACGAGGACCCGCGCACCGCGCTGGTACTCGCCGACATCTCCGCCGACGCGTTCGCGCCGGCCCTGCGCCGGCACCCCGACCGGGCCCTGAACGTGGGCATCCGCGAGCAGCTGATGGTCGGGGTCGGCGGCGGGCTGGCGCTCACCGGGATGCGGCCCTACCTGCACTCCTACGCGCCGTTCCTGATCGACCGGGCGTACGAGCAGATCAAGCTGGACCTGGGGCACCAGGACGCCGGGGCGGTGCTGGTCAGCATCGGCGGCTCCTACGACGCGGCCGCCGCCGGATACACCCATCAGTCCCCCGGCGACGTCGCCCTGCTCGACACCCTGGACGGCTGGACCGTGCGGGTGCCCGGGCACCGCGACGAGGTACCGGCGATGCTGCGCGAGGCGGCCCGGCACGACGACCGGGTCTACGTGCGGCTGGGGGTGCAGGAGAACGCGGGCGCCCACCCGGACGGCCAGCGGCTGCGGGTGCTACGGCGCGGCGGGCCGCTGGTCCTGGCGGTCGGGCCGATGCTCGACCCGGTGCTGGCGGCGACCGAGGGCCTGGACGTCACGGTGGCGTACACCAACACCCCGCGGCCGCTGGACACCGAAGGCCTGCGCCTGCTGGCGGAGGGCGAGGTGATGGTGGTCGAGCCCTACCTCGCCGGGACGTCGGCCCGACTGGTCAGCGAGGCGCTGAGCGGCCTCCCGCACCGGGCGCTGCACCTCGGCGTGGGCCGGGCCGAGGTGCGCGATTACGGCACCTGGGAGGACCATGCCCGGGCGCACGGGCTGGACGCCGCCGGCCTGCGGGCGTCGATCACCGGATTCCTCGGTTAGGAGGGCCTCGCGCAGGTCAGGAAGACCTCGCGGAGCACGCCCTCGAAGCGCCACACGGCGTCGGTGTCGGGGAACCGCATCCGGAACCGCTCGCGCACCCCGTCCACAGCGGTGGCGGCCATCTCCAGCGCCGGCCGGGTCAGGTCGGGCCGCCAGGTGACGTTGCTCAGGTGCCGCAGATTGGCGTTCAGGTGCAGGCGCAGCCGGTGCAGCACCGGAGTCTTCTGGATGACCACCAGCCGGCGCCGGGTGAGCAGCAGCAGATGGTCGCCGGCGAGCGGGGCCTCCGGCCGGGTGCAGCGGGCCACCAGGACCGCGTCGTCGTCGGCATCGACGCAACGCTCGACGATCGGGAGGTGCCGGCTGGGGATGACCACGCCGGCTTCGGTGGTGGCGGAGAGGAACGTACGCGAGATCACGTCCATGTCATGGTTAACGGCCTGTGAACGAACCAGGCAGCGGCCCGAGCCGCTGAATAAGGAATTACAGCGATCGTGCTGCCATAGTGTCCCCATGCAGTGGCGCGTCCGACCGGTGCTGCCGGTCACCAAGCTGATCGGTGCCTGTGCCGTGGTGGTCCTCGCCGTCGCGTTCGGCGGCGGCGACCGGATCCGCTGGGTGCTGGCCGCCGTGGTCGCCGGCCTGCTGCTCGCCTGGGCGCTGCGCGACGTGCTGGTCCCGGTGCGACTCGCGGCCGACGCGGACGGGCTCACGGTGGTCAGCGGGCTCGCCCGGCGCCGGCGGCTGAGCTGGTCGCAGGTGGAACGCGTGCGGGTCGACCGGACCACCCGGCGCGGCTTGCGCAGCGAGCTGCTGGAGATCGATGCCGGCGACGCCATCTACCTGTTCGGCGCGCACGAACTGGGTGCCATGCCCGAGGACGTGGCCGCCGAGCTGACCGGTTGGCGCGCCTGACGACGCCCCGGAAAGCGGGCCTGGTCCTAATTGAGGATCTGGATGGTGCGGGCGATCGCGATGGCGACCAGGGCCGCGAACAGGATCGCGCAGCCGACGGCCTGTTTCAGTGAGCGGTGCGGCAGTTTGGCATAGGCCAGGATCAGCGCGGCGGCGGCGCCCGCGGCCAGGCCGCCGAGGTGGCCCTCGACCGAGATGCCGGGCAGGCCGAAGGTGTAGATCAGGTTCATCACCAGCAGCGGGATCAGCGAGCTGTTGTCCAGCGCCAGTCGCCGGTTCACGATGATGATGCCGATCACCAGGCCGAACGTGGCGGTCGAGGCGCCCGCCGCGGGGATGTAGGGCTCCTGGAGGGCGTAGATCGCGACGTTGCCGCCGAAGCCGGCCAGGAAGTAGAGCGCCAGGAAGCGGAGCGGGCCGAACCGCTCCTCGAGGTAGGTGCCGATCTGCAGCAACAACATCATGTTGAGCAGCAGGTGCACCGCGCCGTAGTGCACGAACATCGCGGTGACCAGGCGGTACCACTCGCCGGCCGCGACGCCGTGCCAGTCGCCGCCGTAGCGGGCGTAGCCCAGCACCTCGAACGCCCTGGTGAGCTTGGTCTGCGCACCGCCGGTGTTGAGGAACCCGCCCGCGCCGGCGATCGCGCGGAGACCACCGAAGGCGACCGAGACGGCCATCACCACGAAGTTGACAGCGATGATGGTGCGCACCGCGTAGGCGGCGCGGCCAGCGACAACGCTCCCGCCGAAAGCGGTACGCGCCTGCCGCTGGCTACGTCGTCCGTCTTTGACACAGTCCGGGCACTGGAAGCCGACCGCCGCGTCGTTCATGCATTTCGGGCAGATCGGTTTCTCGCACCGGCTGCATCGGAGCAAGGTCTCCGTGCCCGGGTGTCGATAGCACACCGGGGATGTGGAGGGAGCCTCACTCATGGCACCAAAGGTACCGTGAGCCTCAGGAGCGCTCGATCTCCACCCGCTCGATCACGACGTCCTCGCGCGGCCGGTCGCCCGGGCCGGTGGGGGTGTTCGCGATCGAGTCCACGACCTTGGCCGACTGCTCGTCCGCGACCTGGCCGAAGATGGTGTGCCGACGGTTCAGGTGCGGCGTCGGGCCGACCGTGATGAAGAACTGCGACCCGTTGGTGCCGGGGCCCGCGTTCGCCATGGCCAGCAGGTACGGCCGGTCGAAGGAGAGCTCCGGGTGGAACTCGTCGGCGAACTGGAAGCCCGGGCCACCCCGGCCGGTGCCGGTCGGGTCACCCATCTGGACCATGAAACCGGCGATCACCCGGTGCGAGATGGTGCCGTTGTAGTACGGACCGCTGCCCGGCTGACCGGTGCGCGGGTCGGTGTACGCCTTGGTGCCCTCGGCCAGCTCCACGAAGTTCCGGACGGTCGCCGGGGCGTGGTCCGGGAACAGCTGAAGCCGGATCGGACCGTGGTTGGTGTGCAGAGTGGCGTAAATCGTCTCGGCCACGGGTACTCCCAACTGCGTTGAATGGGAACTGTCTCGTCAATCGGATCCTCCCCCATGTGTCTGATCAGGCCGCGCGGGGGTACCCGAAGAGGCAACATGAGCCGAGAGACGACCACAGGAGGTGGGCACTGGTGTTCGCAACGATGCGCCGCAAGCGCCGGAGCGCGAGGATGCGCAACGAGCTGGGGCAGGGCGTGGATCACTTCAAGCGGGCCGCTTCGATCGCCGCGCAGGAGACCAGCGCGACCGTCGGGCCCCGGCTCAACGCCGCGGTCGAACGAGTGCAGCCGGCCGCCGGCAAGGCGAAGGACGCCGCGACGCAGAGCTGGGACAGCGCCCTCGCGACGCTGACCCCGCTGGTCGCCGCGGCCACCGACACCGCCCGGCAGGCCGGCAAGAAGGGCAAGAAGCTCAGCAAGCGGGAGCTCAAGGCGCAGCGCAAGAGCGCCGAGAAGCTGCAGCGCAAGGCCGACAAGGCGATGAACCGCAAGCGCGGCCGGGGCAGCAAGCTGGCCGGGTACGCCCTGCTCGGCACCGCCGTCGGGATCGGCGCCGCGTGGTACGCCAGGCGGCGCGGCGAGGCGCAGTGGGAGGAGTACGACGCCGCGCCCAACCCGGTCCAGGCCGGTGCCGACGACGCGGCTTTCGAGCCGCTGGAGCCGACCGTCTACACCACGGCGAACGGCACCTCCACCGAGCAGGCAGGCAAGATCAACCCCGCGAAGTGACCATCGCTCAGCGCCGGCCGGCCGCCTCCGGATCCAGGAGGGGGCCGGCCGGCAGCTGTGCGATCAGCTCGGCCGGCACGGTGACCGGGCGCACCCCGGCGTAGCCGAGCCGGGCCAGCAGGGCACCACTCGCCAGCGGATAGGCCCGGCCGGCGTCGGTGATCAGGTGGATCGCACCGGCCGGTGAGGTCACCACGGCGCCGCTGCCCCGGGGCACGTGTACCGGGCCGGATGCCGGAACTGCCGGGTTCAGGCGTACGGTGGCCGGCCCGTCAGCGGGGCGGGTGACACACACCCGTACCGGAAGATCGACGATCGCCGGGATCGCGGCCGGCAGGTCGTCGGCGGACCGCAACCGCCGGCCGGACGGCGGCAGCCGGACGAACTCCGCGCCCACCGCGGTGGGCGGCGCGAGCAGTCGGGCCTGCAGCTCGGTGACCGCCGCGACGCCGTCGGCCAGCACCACCGCGAACCGCGCGCCGGAGTCGGTGAGCACCTCGCCCACCCGGTGGCCGGGCAGCACCGAGGCGGCGCCGGCGCCGGGCACCACGGGAGCGATCAGATCCGGACCGGCCGGCACCGCGTCGATCCAGCCGGCCGCCACCCGCCCGGGCACCCGGCCCTCCCAGCCGAGCGCCCGCATCGTCGCTTCCACCCGGTCCGACGGCAGCTGGAAACGGTGCCCGGCATGCACCAGGACCGTGCGACCGGTCGGGTCACGGACCAGCAGCGCCTGATCGGCAACGGTCCCGCCGGTAGGGCTCACCCCGACCAGCAGGGTGCCGGCGCCGCCTTCGGTACAGACCGTCCAGGCGCTGTCCAGCAGTTTCTCCGCGGGCGGCAACGCGTCCGGGGCGTCCGGGATACCGAGCGTCTCCCCGAGCGGCACACCGGCCAGCCTCGTCGAGGCCACCGCCGTCACCCGCGGCCTCTCCGCGGCGGCGAGCAGCAGGCCGGAGGTGTAGTTGAGGATCGGGTGCAGGCGGTGGTCCGACTCCAGGTAGACGTAGCGGGCGCCGGTGCGGCGGTCGAGCAGGATCGCCGAGGGGTCGGTGGGCTCGCCCAGGGCCGCGCCGGTGACCATGCCGTACCCGGCCAGCGCGCCCGCCGTGAGCGCGGCGATCAGCAGGCCGGTCAGCACCACGGGAAGGGTGCGGCGCAGCGGGGGCCGCGGCGGATCCGCGTCATGGGCGATCAGGGCGCCGGTGAACCGTTCGAGCTCGGACACCCCGTCACTTTATAGCTGAACGTCGATGCCCTAGAGCCAGCCGTTGCGGCGGAACGCGCGGTACAGGATCACCGTGATCACCGAGAGCACGGCGATCAGGCCGGGGTAGCCGTACTGCCACTTGGTCTCCGGCATGTAGTCGAAGTTCATGCCGTAGACGCCGGCCGCGGCGGTCCACACCGTGGCGATACCGGCCCAAGCCGCGATCTTGCGCATGTCGTTGTTCTGGTCGACGGTCACCTGGGCGAGCCGGGCCTGCAGGATCGAGTTGAGCAGGTCGTCGTAGGAGGAGACCTGCTCGACGGTACGGGTCAGGTGGTCCTGCACGTCCCGGAAGTACCGGCGGATCTCCTTGGGCACCACGCCCTGGCTGGCGATGATCCCGGACAGCGGCCGCTGCAACGGCACCACCGCCCGGCGGAACTCCACCAGCTCCCGCTTGAGCTGGTAGACCTGCTGGATCGGGGCGCTCTTGTCGCGCGAGAAGACACCCTCCTCGATCAGGTCCAGATCCGCCTCGACCTGCTCGGCCACCTCCAGGTAGTGGTCGACGACCCGGTCGGTCACCGCGTACGCGACAGCCCACGGGCCCTGCTGCAGCAGCTGCGCGCGCTGTTTCTCCAGGTCGGCGCGGACCGGCGACATCTCGGAGGCGTGGCCGTGCCGGACCGTGATCACGAACCGGTCCCCGATGAAGATCATCATCTGGCCGGTCTCCACCACCTGGGAGCTCTCGGTCAGTTCCTGGTGCGGCACGTACCGCGCGGTCCGCAACACCAGGAAGTGCACGTCGCCGAACTGCTCCAGCTTGGGTCGCTGCTCGGCCTTCACAGCGTCCTCGACGGACAGCTCGTGCAGGCCGTAGGTCCGCGCGATGTCGCTCATCTCGAGCTCGGAGGGCTGGTGCAGGCCCAGCCAGACGAAGGCGTCGTCGCGCCGGCGGGCCTCGGCGAACGCCTGGTCCGGAGTGAACGCGCCGGGAATCCGCTCACCGGCGACGTAGACCCCGCAGTCGACCACCGCGGAGCCGTCCGGGCCGGTCTCCTGGCCGGGCTGCTGACCGGCGTCGGCGGACCCGAGGAAACGGTTCATCGCCCGGGCCGCCCAGGCCTTGGACAACGGCCGGCCAAGGCCCCACGTGTGGTTCTCGCGGTCGCTCATGCCAACCTCCCCCGGGTGCCCCGACAAACCAATCGAGGCTACTTCGTCAGGGGCGGGCGGAGTACGGCCGGGCGGACCGTCGTCGGTCGGCGGGGGGTCAGACCTGTCGCGGTCCACCCGGACGGTTCGGTATTGCCCAGAACCGTCCGGGCGCAAACCCGTCGATCAGGCGCGAACCTCGTCGATCGCCTCGGCGATCCGCCGGACGCCCTCGTCGATCTGGTCGACGGTGACAGCGGAGTACGCCAGGCGCACCGAGTTGCGACCGCCCTCCAGCAGGAAGTCGCTGCCCTTCACGATCGCGACACCCTTCTTCATGGCCGCCGGGAACAGCTTGTCCACGTCGACGTCGGCGGGCAGGTCCACCCAGAGGAAGTAACCGCCGTCCGGCTCGGTGAAGGTGGCACCGGGGATGTGCTTGCGGATCGACTCGGCCAGCACCTTCGCCCGCTCGCCCAGCGCCGCGCTGACCTTCTGGACCGACTTGTCGATGTCGCCGGACACGCAGAACTGGTGAACGATCGCCTCGGAGACCATGCCCGGGGAGATGTAGAGGTTGGTGGCCTTCTTCGCGATCGCGTCGATCAGCGCGGCCGGGCCGACCAGGTAGCCCACGCGCACGCCGGGGCAGACCGTCTTGGTGAAGCTGGAGGCGTGCACCACCAGGTTGTTGGTGTCCATCGAGAGCATCGACGGGAGCGGCTCGCCGCGGAACCGGATGTCCACGTACGGGTCGTCCTCGAAGATGATGAACTCGAACTGCTCGGCCAACGCCAGCAGTTCGCGCCGCTTCTCCGCGGAGAGCGTGAGCCCGGCCGGGTTCTGGTAGTTCGGGATGATGTGCGCCAGTTTCGGGCGAACCCCGGACTCCAGCAGCGTGCGCAGCTCGTCGATGTCGATGCCGTCCGGCCGCAGTGTCACCTGGTGCACCTTGGCGCCCAGGTTCTGCAGGTTGAGCAGGGTGCGGTCGTAGGTCGGCTTCTCCACGACCACGTCGTCGCCGGGCTGCACCAGGTGGCCGAAGAGGAACGCGTCGGCCTGCAGCGAGCCGTTGGTCACGATGACCTGATCCGGCGAGACACCGTGCTTGTCGGCGATCCACTTCCGCAGCGGGAGGTAACCGACTGACGTGCCGTACGCGGTGACCCCGGCCGGATCGGCGTCGAAGGCACGGGCGGCGGCGGCCTTCAGACCCTCCACGTCGACGATGTCCAGCGACGGAGCACCACGGGCGAACGAGATGAGCTGCTCTGCGGTCATGGTGCCAGCTTAGAGGTGAACGGTGGGTATCCTTCCGGGGCACACCCCTTTTCCACCTGGAGGGATCCACCCATGATCGGTCTGGTGCTTGCCGCCGGCGCCGGGCGCCGCCTGCGCCCGTACACGGACACGCTGCCGAAGGCGCTCGTACCGGTCGATGGCGAGACCACGATCATGGACATCTCGCTGCGGAACCTCGCCGCCGCGGGGCTGACCGACGTGACCATCGTCGTCGGCTACCGCGCGAGCGCCGTGGAGGAGCGGGTCGAGGCGTTCCAGAACAAGTACGGCGTGAAGATCTCCCTGGTGCACAACGACAAGGCCGAGGAGTGGAACAACGCGTACTCGCTCTGGCTGGCCCGGGACCACTTCGCCAAGGGCGCGCTGATGGTCAACGGGGACACCGTGCACCCGGTCAGCGTCGAGCAGACCCTGCTGGCGAACCGCGGCCCGAGCATCCTGCTGGCCGTCGACAACGTGAAGAAGCTGGCCGACGAGGAGATGAAGACCGTCTTCGACGCGGACGGCCAGCTCACCCGGATCACCAAGCTGATGGAGCCGGCCGAGGCCTTCGGTGAGTACATCGGCGCCAACATCATCGAGGCGTCCGCCGCGTCCGCGCTGGCCGACGCGCTGAAGGCGACGTTCGAGCGCAACCCCGACCTGTACTACGAGGACGGCTTCCAGGAGTACGCGAACCGCGGTGGCGAGGTCCGCGCGGCGACCATCGGCGACCTGCCGTGGGTCGAGGTCGACAACCACGACGACCTGGCGAAAGCCCGGGACATCGCATGCCGCTACTAGCCCGTAGCGTCCAGACCCCGCTGCACATCGACGTGCGGCGGGGCGCGGTCGCCGACCTCGGCCGGATCCTCGCGGACGGGCGCATCTCGTCCGGCGGTGACGTCGCCGTGGTGGTGGGTCCGGGCATCGGTGAGCAGATCGTCGACCTGCTGCGCCCCTCGCTGCGTTCGGCGACCGTCTACGTCACCACCGGCGGCACCCTGGACGCCGCCCTGGAGCTGGCCGACAAACTGCGCTCGGGGCACTTCGACGCGGTGGTCGGCATCGGCGGCGGCAAGACGGTGGACACCGCGAAATACGCGGCGAGCCGCTGGGGCCTGCCGATGGTCTCGGTCGCCACCAGCCTGGCCAACGACGGCATCGCCTCGCCGGTGGCCAGCCTGATCAACGACGGGATCAAGGGGTCGTACGGGGTGCACATCCCGTTCGGCGTGATCGTCGACCTGGACTTCGTGGAGGACGGGCCGGAGCGGGTCAACCGGGCCGGCATCGGCGACGTGATCAGCAACATCAGCGCGCTGGCCGACTGGGAGCTGAGCCGGCAGGTGCGCGGCGAGCCGGTGGACGGCCTGGCCGCCTCGCTGGCCCGGATGGGCGCCGAGGCGGTGCTGACCATGCCCGGCGACATGAGCGACGACGCGTTCGTCACGGTGCTCGCCGAGGCGCTGATCTCCAGCGGCCTGGCGATGGCGGTCTGCGGCAGCAGCCGGCCGTCCAGCGGCGGCTGCCACGAGATCATGCACGCCATCGACTCGCTGTTCCCGGGCACCGCCTCGCACGGCGAGCTGGCCGGCCTCGGCGCGTTGTTCTGCACGTTCCTGCGCGGCGACACCCGGCGTTTCGCTCAGATGGCGGACTGCCTGGAGCGGCACCAGCTGCCCCGGACGCCGTCCGACGTCGGGCTCGACGCCGACCAGTTCGCCCGGGCTGTCGAGTTCGCCCCGCGGACCCGGCCGGACCGGTACACCATTCTCGAACATCTGGCGATGACGCCGGCGGAGACCCTCCAGAGGTTGACCGAGTATGAGAACGCCCTCGCGGCCCGCTGAACCGGGCACCGCGCCCACCGCTGCCGACTACTACGCGGTCAACCGTGGTGGCGGGCTGTTCAGTGAGGCGCTCAGCCAGCGGATCGGTGCCCGGCTCGCGGTCTTCGCCTACCGGAACAAGCTCAGCCCGACCGTGATGACGATCGGCAACCTCGGCATCGGGTGCCTCACCTCGTTCGTGGTGATCGCCACCGCCGGCCCGGTCGCCGACGGCCGGGTCTGGAGCTGGCTGATCGGCCTGATCGCGCTGGTCGGCTGGCAGCTGGCGTACGCGTTCGACTGCTCCGACGGCCAGCTGGCCCGGGTGACCGGCCAGACCAGCACCGCCGGCGGGCGGCTCGACGTGCTCTGCGACGTGGCCGTGCAGTCCGCCCTGGTGGCCGCCGTCTCGTCGGTCGCGATGGCACAGGAGCCGGACACCCCGGCCTGGCTGCTCGCGGCGTTCGCCGCCACCTGGATGGTCAACCTGGTCACCTCGGTGATGCAGACCGGCAGCCAGGCGGCGAGCATGGTGACCAGCCGATCGTTGCCGATCCGGACGGTGAAACTGGTCCGCGATTACGGCGCGGTGATCACCTTGGCCGGCGTGCTGCTCACCGCGACTCCGCAGTGGACGGTCTGGTTCGTCGCCCTGTTCACCCTGATCAACGCGGGTTTCCTGGCCGCCAGCATCGCCTTCACCGGCCGGAGCGCCCTGCGCGGCTGACCTCCGCGTAAATGTCGATCAGGCGCTTGGTCAGCACGTCCGGGTGGAAGTGGCGCAGGTACCGATCCCGGGCCGCGGACGCGGCGGCAGCCGCCCCGGCCCGGGCCACCGGCAGCGCCGCGGCGAGCGCTGCCGGGTCCGGCTCGGCCAGCCAGCCGGCCGCGTCGGGGCCGTCACCGATCATGTACGGCACCCCGCCGACCGCGGTGCCGAGCACCGGCCGGCCCGCCGACATCGCCTCGAGGACCACAGTGGGCAGCACGTCCTCCCAGGTCGGGACGGCCAGCACCACAGCTGACGCGCGCCGCGCGGCGGTCATCCCGGCCCGGTCCAGCGGACCCAGGTAGGTCACGTCGCCACGCTCGGCGGCGGCGCGTTCGGCCAGCGGCCGCAGTTCGCCGTCGCCGGCGATGCGCAGCGTGCCGAGCGAGCCGTCCGGGTGCCGACGCCAGGCGTCCAGCAACAGGCCGAGGCCCTTCTCCGGGGAGAGCCGGGCGCCGTACAGGAAACCCTCGCCGATCGGGTCGGGCCGGCCGGGGTCGGGCAGGCCGTTCGGTTTGATCACGACGCGCTCGGCCGGGATGCCGTAGTCGGCCAGGTGCGCGGCGATCTTGTCGGTGAGCGCGATGTAGCGATCCACCGAGCGCCAGGTGGGACGGTGGACGGCCAGCGTGGTCGCCATGATCGCGCTCTGCGCCGCGGAGCCGCGGTAGCACCTGTGCTTGACGGCCGGCCAGCCGAGCAGCTTGCCCCGGCAGTCGTGGCAGTTGTGCCCGTCCCGGAAGTAGAGGCCCGAGGAGCAGACCTGCCGGTAGTTGTGCACAGTCTGAATGATCGGGACGCCGTGCCGGTGGGCCGTCCGGATCACCCGCGGCGAGATGAGCGGGTATGGGTTGTGCAGGTGGATTATGTCCGGTTTCTCCGCCTCGATCAGCGCCGCCAGGTCGCGCTGCGCGGCGATGCCGAGCATCGGCGACACCGGAAGCAACGCCTTCTGCGCCGCCGACATCGTCTCGATCGCATCCGAGCTGCGCTGGAACGGGATCACGTCCAGCCCCGCCGCCCGCAACTGCGAGATCTCGGTATCGACCATGACGTTCTCCCCGGAGGGGATCGCCTCGCGATACCGGTTGTGCGCCACCACCACCTTCACGGGTCAGAACGCTACCGTGGACGGGTGCCCGAACTCCCCGAGGTCGAGGCGCTCGCCGCTTACCTGCGGGAGCGTGCGGTCGGCCACACCGTGCAGCGCTTCGAGGTCTCCTCGTTCAGCGCGCTGAAGACGTACGATCCGGCGCCCTCCGCGCTGACCGGGCTGCCGATCACCTCGGCCGGCCGGCACGGCAAGTTCCTGGACATCGGCATCGGCCCCGACGTGCACCTGGTCGTGCACCTGGCCCGGGCCGGCTGGCTGCACTACCGCGACGCCTTCAAGTCGCCGGCCCCGCTCAAGCCGGGCAGCGGCCCGATCGCGATCCGGCTCCGGCTCGACGACGGCTCCGGCTTCGACCTGACCGAGGCCGGCACCCAGAAATCCCTGGCGGCCTATCTGGTGCGCGACCCGCTGACCGAGGTCCCCGGCGTGTCCCGGCTCGGCCCGGACGCCCTCGCGGTCAGCCGCGACGAGTTCGCCGCCCTGCTCAAGAGCCGCAACGGCCAGGTGAAAGGCGTGCTCACCGACCAGGAGGTGCTGGCCGGGATCGGCAACGCGTACTCCGACGAGATCCTGCACGTGGCGCGGATGTCGCCGTTCGCGCTCACCGGCAAGCTCACCGACGAGCAGCTCACCACGCTGTACGAGGCGATGCGCGAAGTGGAGACCGACGCGGTCCAGCGCTCGGTCGGGCAGAAAGCAGCCGAGCTCAAGGGCGAGAAGCGGGCCGGCATGCGGGTGCACGCCCGGACCGGCCTGCCCTGCCCGGTTTGCGGAGACACCGTGCGAGAGGTCTCCTTCGCCGACAAGAGCCTGCAATACTGCGCTACCTGCCAGACCGGCGGAAAACCACTCGCCGATCGCCGCCTGTCCAAGTTGGTCCGGTGAGAACCGCCATCACTCGATTACGGACCGTGGCGGTGAGGATTGCTACCACAACGTCACCTTCTCTCCGGCCAATCCATCGGTATAGTGGCCCGGTCCCTGGACACCGTTGTGACGCGAACGGGTATCGGTGGACCCGACAACGAGCCCGAGGTCGTGGCGGTGCGTAATCTTTTTCCGGATGCGGGAGGACGTAGGCGAAGTGACGACTAGCCTGCATCGCCCAACGACCGACAGCAGCCGGAGTAAACCCGTGCGGTACGAGAGCTTCGAGTGGCCGCAACAACAGCAGCAGCCACCGAGCAACGGCGTTCCCCGGTCCGCGTGGAACCGCCAGCACCGCCGGCTCTCCCGGTGGCACCGGCCGTACACCGCCGTGCTCGTCTTCCTCGACCTGATCTCCACACTGGCGGCCAGCGAGATCGCCGACGTGTTCCTGGAGAAATCCAAGAGCGGCTTCCAGCACAAGAGCTGGCTGTTCCTGCAGGGCTCGGCCCTGTTCACCTTCTTCGCCTACGTCGTGCTCCCGCTCGGCTGGCTGCTCCTGCTCTGGACCAACGGCACGTACGACCGCCGTTACCTGGGCCTGGGCAGCGAGGAGTTCAAGCGGATCGTGCGCACGTCGGTCACCGTGGTGGCCGCCGTCTCGCTGCTCGCGTTCGCCACCAAGACCGACCTGTCCCGCGGCACCGTCGCCACCGTGTCCCTGTGCGCGTTGCTGTTCATCCTGCTCTGCCGGGTCACCGCGCGACAGGTCCTGCACCTGGCCCGGCGCCGCACCGGGCACGGCGCGCACCGGATGGTCCTGGTCGGCACGCTTCCCGAGGCGCTTGAGGTCTACACCGCCGTCACCCGCAGCCCGGCCGCCGGCCTCATCCCGGTCGCCATCCACATCACCGACGGTTACGCTGCCGCCCGCGGCATCGAGACGCCCGTCCCGGTCTACGCCGGTCGCGACGTGCTCTCGCTGGTCCGTGAGGTCGGTGCGGACACCATCGCGGTCTGCGGCTCGGCCAGCGCCGAGCCCGGTGAGCTGCGCCGCCTGGCCTGGCAGCTGGAGGGCACCGGCGTCGACCTGGTGGTCGCGCCGCAGCTCACCGACATCGCCGGTCCCCGGGTGCACATCCGCCCGATCGAGGGTCTGCCGCTGCTGCACGTCGAGGAGCCCACCCTCTCCGGTCCCGGCTGGCTGGTGAAAAACCTGCTCGACCGGGTCGTCGCCGGCCTCGGCCTGGCGCTGATCAGCCCGATCCTGGCGGTCATCGCGCTCGGCATCCGGCTCTCCGACCCGGGCCCGGTGTTCTTCCGGCAGACCCGGGTCGGCCACGACGGCCGCACCTTCCGGGTCTGGAAATTCCGGACCATGTACGTGGACGCCGAGGAGCGCAAGGCCACCCTCGAAGAGCTCAACGAGTCCGACGGCATGCTCTTCAAGATGAAGCACGACCCGCGCATCTTCGCCTTCGGCCAGAAACTGCGCGCCACGTCGCTGGATGAGCTGCCCCAGCTGATCAACGTGCTCAAGGGCGAGATGTCGCTGGTCGGCCCGCGCCCGCTGCCCGCCGACGACGGCGACTACCTGGGCGACGTCCGCCGCCGCCTGCTGGTCCGCCCCGGCATCACCGGCCTCTGGCAGGTCTCCGGCCGCTCCGACCTGTCCTGGGACGAGGCGGTCCGGCTGGACCTGTACTACGTCGACAACTGGTCGCTCACCTATGACTTGAGCATCCTCTGGCGCACCATCTGGGTGGTCCTCAAGCGCAAGGGCGCCTACTGACCGCTTCCACCGACGGCCGGTGACGACGTCGCAGGCTCCGGAAGATCAACTTCAAGATCTTCATTTACGCGCGTCCGCTGGGGTGCGGATCGCATGCTCCCGCGCGGGCCGGGCACGGCGATCTGGCCGCTGGCGCGTCCAAAGCAATCGCCGCACCCTGCATTGTCCGCGGGTGGTTCCGGAAACCCCACCGGGCTGGCGCCCAGGGTGGTCTCCCGGGCCCGGAGACCACCATCAGGACCAGCCCGGGGGGGTTGCGACCCGGCGGGGCATGGCGCGGAACGCTTCGACGGGCGAGGATCTGTGCCGTGGCGGGGCAGATCGGGAGTGTGCTGGCGGTGGTCGCCGTGCTGGCGGCGCTGGCCGCCGCCGTCGTGGCAGTGCTCCGCCTACGGGCCCGGCGCGGGATCGCCACGACGATGCAGCGGGCGACCTATGAGGTGCTGCACACCGCTTCGCTGGCCGCCGAGCCGCTGCGAGCCGGGCTCACCCAGGCCACCGCGGCCAAGGCCGTCCGGCATCTGCGCGTCCTGGTGGGCGCGGTCGGGCTGAGTCTGGCCGACGAGAAACGGTGCCTGGCGTTCGACGGCCGCGGTCACCACCACATCGAACAGTTGACGGCGGCCGCCCAGCGCGCCCTCACCACCCGTCGCTCGATCATCCTCACCGCCTCCGAGCTGCCCTGCGACCGGGTCGACTGCGTGGTCCGCGGCGCCGTGGTGGCGCCGTTGCCCGGCCCGGACGGCGCGGCGCCGGCCGCCCTGGTCGCGGTCGCCGACGACCAGCCGCCACCGGGCCTGGTGCAGGCGACGCTGGAGGCGGCTCGCTGGGCCGGGTCCCAGCTGGCGCTGGCCGAGCTGGACTCGTCGCGGGAGCGGCTGGCTCGGGCCGAGGTGCGGGCGCTGCGGGCGCAGATCAGCCCGCATTTCATCTACAACGCGCTGACCGCCATCGCCTCGTTCGTGCGTACCGACCCGGAGCGGGCGCGGGAGCTGATCCTGGAGTTCGCCGAGTTCACCAGGTACTCGTTCCGGGCGCACGGCGAGTTCACCACGCTGGCCGAGGAGCTGCGCTCGATCGACCGCTATCTGACCATCGAGCGGGCCCGGTTCGGCGACCGGTTGCAGGTCCGGCTGCAGATCGCGCCCGAGGTGCTGCCGGTCGGCCTGCCGTTCCTCTGCCTGCAACCGCTGGTGGAGAACGCGGTCCGGCACGGCCTGTCCCGCAAACCCGGCGTCGGTATGGTGAGCATCGAAGCCCGTGACGCCGGCGCCGAGTGTCACATCACCGTCGAGGACGACGGGGTCGGCATGGATCCGTCGGTCTTCGGCCTGGAGAGCGCGGACGGCGACGACGGCCAGCACGTCGGCCTGGTCAATGTGGACGAGCGCCTGCGGTCGGTGTTCGGCGATCATCATGGCCTGATCGTCGAGACCGCCCCCGGCGCGGGGACGAAGGTGAGCATGCGAGTGCCGAAATTCCACCCCCAGGTCCGGGCATGAGTCTCGTGGTGCTGGCCGTGGACGACGAGCCACCGGCCCTGGACGAGCTGGCCTACCTGCTGGACGCGGACGGCCGGGTCGCTCACGTGCACCGGGCCGGTGACGCGACGGAGGCGCTGCGGGTGCTCCGTGACACCGAAGTGGACGCGGTCTTCCTGGACATCCGGATGCCCGGCCTGGACGGCATGGAACTGGCCCGGATCCTGCGCCGGTTCGCGCATCCACCGGCGATCGTCTTCGTCACCGCCTACGACGACGGCGCGGTGGACGCGTTCGACCTGGGCGTCACCGACTACGTGCGGAAACCGGTGCGGGCCGAGCGCCTGGGGGAGTCGCTGCGCCGGGTCGCCGGCCTGCGGTCCACCCCGGCACCGGCGGCTCCGCCGGACGAGCCGGCCATCCCGGTCGAGCTGGCCGGCTCCACCCGGATGTTGCCGCGCTCCTCGGTCCACTGGGTGGAGGCGCAGGGCGACTACGCCCGGCTGCACACCGCGGACGCCTCGCACCTGGTCCGGGTCTCGCTGGCCACGCTGGCCGAACGCTGGGCGAACGCCGGATTCGTCCGCATCCACCGCTCCTACCTGGTGCAGCTGCGCCTGGTCACCGAGCTGCGCCTGACCGGGTCGGGCTACGTGGTCGCGGTGGACGGCGTGGAACTGCCGGTCAGCCGCCGCCACACCCGCGAGCTGAAGGATCGCCTCATCCGCGCCGCCAAGCACGACTGGACCCGCTAATCCACACGCTTATCCACAACCCCACAGGCTTCTCCACAGAGTTATCCACAGGCAACGGTGGACAACCCGAGTCCCAACGTCTGTGGAGAACCTCGGGGCGTGCGGCGTTTCCCCGGCTGGAAACGTCATGATCGCCAGCCGCGCCACGGTCGGCGACGTCACCAGGCGCACTCAGCCGGCCTCGTCGACCCGTTGTCCACCAGGCGCGCACCATTCCTCGTCCCTTGAGATGTGCCGGCCGGGGGACGGGCGATAGCGGGTGACGGTGCCGAAGGCCTCGTCGCGCAGTTCGACGTACGCCAGCGGGGGATCCGGCTGGACAGCCTGCCGGGCCATCATCTCCACAAGTTGTTCACAACTCCACCTCCGGCCCTCCGCGAGCGGTCAATAGGCTGCTGCCCACGCGACGCGGCCGGTGAGCCACGGGGGCGCACCGGCCCGCTTCGCGACGAGACGGATCGACCGGCGGTCGCGCCGACGTCCGGACCGCGGCCAGGGCCGCCGACGGCCGAGGCGGACGGACCATCGACGGCCGGGGCGACGAGGGCCGCCGGTCGGGTGGACCGGGGCGGCGGCCGAGGTGGCACGCGGCCATCCACGGGCCGGGGATGGGCAACGGCCGCCGGCGGGCGGGGTGGGACAGGGCGCTGCCGCGGGCGGCGGGTGAGGAGTGGGACGCGTGGAAACGACCGAGCGACGGGTCCTCGTCGTCGAGGACGACCGGGCCATCGCGGAAGCGGTGGCGGCCCGGCTGCGCGCCGAGGGCTTCCTGGTGCAGATCGCCGGTGACGGCCCGAGCGCCGTCGAGGCGGCCCGCCGCATCCCGCCCGACGTGATGGTTCTCGACGTCATGCTGCCCGGTTTCGACGGCCTCGAGGTCTGCCGCCGCATCCAGGCCGAACGGCCGGTACCGGTGCTGATGCTCACCGCCCGCGGTGACGAGACCGACCTGCTGGTCGGGCTCGCTGTCGGCGCCGACGACTACATGGCCAAGCCGTTCTCGATGCGCGAGCTGGCCGCCCGGGTGCACGCGCTGCTGCGCCGGGTCAGCAAGGTCGCCGTCGCGCCGGCACCGGCCGGCCCGCCCACCCTCCGGTTCGGCGACCTGGAGATCAACCAGGCCGAGCGCCGGGTGCTCCGGGCCGGCGCCGAGAAGCACCTCACCCCCACCGAGTTCGACCTGCTGGTGCACCTGGCCCGGGCGCCGCGCACGGTGCTGCCCCGGGAGCGGCTGCTGGCCGAGGTGTGGGGCTGGGCCGACGCCTCCGGCACCCGTACCGTCGACAGCCACATCAAGGGGCTGCGGCGCAAGCTCGGGGCGGACCTCATCCGTACCGTGCACGGGGTTGGCTACGCCTTGGAAGTCGATCGATGAGAGCCCGGTTGATGCAGCTCGTCCACGACGTGGCGGCCCGGCTGTTCCGCTGGCTGCCCCGGCCGCTCGACCCGGTCCGCTCGATCAAGGCGAAGCTCTCGCTGGCTCTGGGCTTCGCCGGCGGCGTCGGCCTGCTGGTCTTCCTGTGGAGCATCGACTTCTACCGGGTCGACGTCCTCTGGGTCGGCATCGCGGCCGCGTTGGGGCTGGTCACCCTGCAGGTGATGGCACACGGCGCGACCATTCCGCTGCGCGAGATGACTGTCGCGGCCCGGGAGATGGCCCGCGGCGACTACACCCGCCGGATCCGCACCCGCTCGCAGGACGAGGTGGGCGAACTCGCCGAGGCCTTCAACCAGATGGCCGCCGACCTGGCGGCCGCGGACCGGCAACGGCGGGAGCTGATCGCCAACGTCTCGCACGAGTTGCGTACGCCGATCACCGCCCTCCGCGGCCTGCTGGAGAACATCGTCGACGGCGTCGCCGACACCGACCCGGAGACGATGCGCACCGCGCTGGCGCAGACCGAGCGGCTCAGCCGTCTGGTCACCGATCTGCTCGACCTGTCCCGGCTGGACGCGGGCGTGGTGCCGATGCGCCGGGAGCTGATCGACGTACCGGAGTTCCTGGACGAGGTGGTCCGGGAGGCGAAGGTGAACGCCGGCGGCACCGGCCAGGACGTCCGGTTCGAGGTCGCCGCCCCGGCGCTGGTGCTGCCCGGTGACCGGGAACGGCTGCACCAGGTCTTCGCCAACCTGCTGGACAACGCGGCCCGGCACAGCCCGGCCGGCGGCCTGGTGACGCTGCGCGCCGAGCGCCACGACGAGCAGGTGCTGTTCGCCGTCACCGACCAGGGCGACGGCATCCCGATGGCGGACCGGGAACGGGTCTTCGAACGCTTCACCCGGGGTGAGCGGCCGACCGGCGGCGGTACCGGACTGGGCCTCGCCATCGCCCGCTGGGTGGTGCAACTCCACAACGGAACGATCGCCGTGGTCGAGCCGACCGAACGCCGCGGCTGCCACATCCACGTACGCCTGCCTCTGTAAGAGCCTCAGGAAGAAGGACCGACCGACATGTCCACGGCACCCCCAGCTCGCCCGCAGGTACAAATCCCCCTAAATGGACCACTGCACGGTCCCTGGCCGAACGTCGGCCTCTGGGGCCGCCGGATGCCCGGCCCGGCCCGGCCGGCCTCGCCGAGCACCGTCGTCGCGGTCGGCGCGGCCACCGCTGTCGCAGCGCTGAGCCTGCCGCTCGGGCAGGTCGGCGTCGGCTGGCTGGTCACCGCGGTGGCCGGGGCGATCGCCCTGCTGCTCGCCCGGCCGGCGGCAAGCACGATCCCGGTGCTGGTGCCGCGGACCACGGCACCGGTGCGCCGGGACCGGCCGGTCTGGGCCGCGGCCACCGTCGCGCTGCTCGGCGTCGGCACGTTCCGCGCCGCCGGGTGGCTCTTCGCGCTCTGCCTGGTGACCGCGACGATCACCTTCGCCCTGGCGATCGGGGGTGGCCGGTCGATGCGGGCAATCGCCACGACGTACCTGATGGCGCCCGCTGCCATCCTGCGGTCCGCACCGTGGCTGGCTCGAGGCCTGGCGCGGATGCGCCGGGCGGGCGGCGGCCCGGCACCGGTCCGGATCGTCGGCACGCTTGCCGTCTCGGTCCTGCTGCTGGTGGTCTTCGGCCTGCTCTTCGCGTCGGCCTCGCCGGCCTTCGCCGACCTGATCGCGAACATCCTGCCGTCGGTCAGGCCGGACGGCGTGGTGCGCTGGGTCGTCGTCTGCGCGTTCACCGCGCCGGTGCTCGGCGGAGCCGCCTTCCTGCGGGCCGCCCCGCCGAACCTGACCGATCTCGATCGCACCGAGGGCCGCACGGTGAGCCGGTTGGAGTGGGCGGTGCCACTGGGCCTGCTGACCCTGCTGTTCGCGATGTTCGTCGCGGTGCAGCTGGCGGTGCTCTTCGGCGGCGCGTCACACGTGCGCGGCACGGCCGGCCTCACCTACGCCGAGTACGCCCGCGGCGGCTTCTGGCAGCTCTGCTTCGTCACCGGGCTCACCCTCGTCGTGCTGGCCGGCGCGGCCCGCTGGGCGCCCCGGCGGGCGGCCGGCGACCGGGCGGTGTTCCGCGCCGTGCTCGGCACGCTGACCGTGCTGACCCTGGTCATCGTCGCCTCCGCGCTGGTCCGGATGCAGGTCTACATCGACACCTACGGCCTGACCCGGCTGCGGCTGCTGGTCGCCTGCTGCGAGGTGTGGTTCGGGGTGATCCTGCTGCTGGTGCTGGTGGCCGGCATCCGGATCCGGGCGCCGTGGCTGCCCCGGGCCGCGATCGGGGCCGGCGTGCTGGCCCTGCTCGGCCTCGCGGTGGCGAACCCGGACCTGCTGATCGCCCGCAACCAGGTGGACCGCCCGGCCGACCGGATCGACGTCGGATACCTGGCCGACCTGTCGCTGGACGCGGTGCCGGCGATCGACGACCTGGCCGACCCGGTGGACCGCACCTGCGTGCTCTACCAGCTGAGCCAGAACCGGGGCGAGGACGGCTGGCAGACCTGGAACCTGGGCCGGGCCACCGCGCTGACGTTGATCGGCGACCATCCCACGCCGATCAACCCGGGCCGATGCCTGCCGGAACGGTACGGCTATTGACATTCCGCCGGGGGCGGCAAGACTGCCGGACATGGCCGACAAACCGCCGCCCCCGCGCACCCGGGTGGTGCTGGGCGACGCCACGGCCCGCCGCCGTCCCGCCGACCCGGCTCGCACCGACCTGGCCGAGCAGACCCCGGTCGGCGAGGCCCTGGTAAAAGGCCTGGTCCGGGCCCAGCTCGCGCTCGCCCTGCGGCTGTCGCTGGTGGTGGTGGCCGGGCTCGGCGCGCTGCCGTTGCTGTTCGCGGTGGCGCCGGCGGTGGGCGGGTTCAAGGTGTTCGGGATGAACCTGCCGTGGGTGCTGCTCGGCGTGCTCTCCTTCCCGTTCCTGGTGCTGGTCGGCGCGGCGTACGTGCACTGGGCCGAACGCAACGAGCAGGACTTCGCCGCCGTGATCCGCCGTCCCGAGCGATGAACCCCTACCTCGTACCGGGGATGGTGCTCGTCGTCCTGGTGACCGTCGCGATCGGCGCGTACGGCCTGCGTTTCGCCCGCACCACCTCGGACTTCCTGGTCGCCTCGCGCAGCGTCAGCCCATCCTGGAACGCCGCCGCGATCAGCGGTGAGTACCTCTCCGCCGCCTCGTTCCTGGGCGTCGCCGGCCTGATCCTGCGGTACGGCGTCGAAGTCCTCTGGTACCCGGTCGGTTTCGCCGCCGGCTACCTGGCCCTGCTGCTGTTCGTGGCGGCACCGCTGCGCCGCTCCGGCGCGTTCACCCTGCCCGACTTCTGCGAGGTCCGGCTGCGCTCGGCCGGACTGCGCCGGCTGGCCACCGCGTTCGTCCTGTTCATCGGCTGCCTGTACCTGCTGCCCCAGTTGCAGGGTGCGGGCCTGACGTTCGCCACCGTCACCGGCGGCTCGTACGCCTGGGGCGCCCTGCTGATCGGCGTGGTGGTCACCGGCAACGTGGCGTTCGGCGGGATGCGGGCGATCACTTTCGTGCAGGCGTTCCAGTACTGGCTGAAGCTGACCGCGCTGGCCGTACCGATCCTGTTCCTGATCTTTCAATGGCAGTCGGACGGCCGGCCCTCGGTGACGCCGCCGGCCGGCGCGGTGTTCCCCGTCGCGACGAGTGTGGTGTTCCAGCAGGACGCGGTGCTGGACGGCATCGGCCCGGTGACCGCCGGCGCCACGCTGCACTTCGAGGCCGGCGACCCGGTGCCGAAGGTGAGCACCGTCGATGCCCGGTTCGGCGACGGCTGGCTGCGGCCGGGCGGCGAGTCCGGGCTGTTCGGCACGTATTCGCTGATCCTGGCGACGTTCCTGGGCACCATGGGGTTGCCGCACGTGCTGGTGCGGTTCTACACCAATCCGGACGGCGCCTCGGCTCGCCGGACCACGCTCGTGGTGCTGGCCATGGTCGGGTTGTTCTACCTACTGCCGACGCTCTACGGGGTGCTCGGCCGGATCTACACGCCGCAGCTGCTGATGACCGGGCGGACCGACGCGGTGGTGCTGTTGCTGCCGGAGGCGGCGCTGGGCGGCGGACATCTGGGCCGGCTGCTCGGCGCGCTGGTCACCGCGGGCGCCCTGGCCGCCTTCCTGTCCACCTCGTCGGGGCTGCTGACCAGCGTGGCCGGGGTGATCTTCACGGATGTGCTGCGGCCCGGCCGGTCCGGATCGGTGCGTGACTTCCGGCTGGCCACCCTGCTGGCGGCCGTCGTACCGATCACCATGTCGCTGTTCCTGTCCGGAATGGACGTCTCCCGGGTGGTCGGGCTGGCGTTCGCGGTGGCCGCGTCGAGCTTCTGCCCGCTGCTGGTACTGGGGATCTGGTGGCGCCGGCTGACCGCGGCCGGGGCGATCGCCGGGATCCTGATCGGTGGCGGCGCGGCAGTCGTGGCGGTGTTCGTCACCGTGTTCGGCGCGAACCTGCCGAGCGGGATCGCCGAGTTCGTCGGCCAGCCGGCCGCCTGGACCGTGCCGCTGGCATTCCTGGTGATGGTCGTCGTCTCCCTGGTGACCAGCCGCCGCGTGCCGCCGGACGTGGGCGCGACGATGCTGCGGCTGCACACCCCGGAGTCGCTGAGGAATTAAGGATCTTTAAGGTACGACCCCCGGCCCGGCCCGCGACCGCACGCGTAGTGACGGGCATGAGGAGATCACGCCGGAACGCACACAAGGGACTCACCGGGCGCAACCGCAAGATTGCCATCGGCGTCGCGATAGCGGCCCTGGCCGGCGGCGCGCTGGCCGTCGGCACCGGGATGAGCAACGCCGCCACCAACTGCGGCGGCTTGGACCAGTCGCTGCGCGAGAACCTCGCCTTCATGGCCGACCAGCGTGCCCACCCCACCGCGCAGACCGACGCCGTGCTGGCGAACCGGCAGGCAGTGGTCGACCTGATCAACCTGCAGCGCCGGGAGGCGGGCTGCACCGCGAACATCGGCGCCCCGCCGGTCAAGGCGCCGACCCAGGCACCGGCGCAGCAGGCGACGACGGCGCCCACCAAGGCGCCCGCTCAGCAGGCGACGACGGCGCCGGCCACCCAGGGCGACGTCGTCTGCAAGGGCTCGACGGTGACGCTGTCCGGTGAGGCGGGCGCGCCGTTCGCCTCGAGCGGCACGTTCCCGATCGGCACCAAGCTCAAGGTGACGAACCTGGACAACAACAAGAGCGTCACGGTGACCGTGCAGACCACCTCGGGCAGCTGCGTGCTGCTCAACAACGCGGCCTTCGAGCTGGTCCGCGAACCGGGCAAATTCCTCATCCGCCGCGCGGTGATCGAGCGCGTGGGCTGACCTCGCCATGCCGATCGGATCCCGATGATCGGGTCCGGGTGTTCCGCGTTTCCCCCGTTTCGACGCGGAACGCCCGGACCCTTTCGGGCACCGGAATGCGCCGGTATTTCTGTGACGCAGCAAAGAACCCGTGACGCAACCCCTGCTTCACATCGCGGGATCCCCGCTGGTCGCGCCGATCTTGCGCCGATCGGCATCGATGAGCAAGTCGAAACTGAATGCTGTGACAAGCGTGACAGCGTACTGGAAATGTCAATTAACTGAACTTATCGTGACCATATTTCTCCATTGTGGAATTCGCCGGATTCGGTGCCAGCGGCAGGTCCTTCGGCCGGGCCGCCACGCCGTGTCGTCGCTTGCGAGTTCTGGCTGGTCGCGCCGTTGCCCATCCCGGTGCGGGCCGCCTACGCCCGGTCGAGCCCGACCGGCCCACTCGCCGTCTCGTCCGACGGCAGACCGGCCCGCTCGCCGGCCCGCCCGGCAGCAAACCGTCCCACTCGCTGCCCCGCTCGCCGTCCCGGCCGGCGGCGAACCGGCCCGCTCGCCACCCCGGCCGGTGGCAGGCCGGCCCGCTCGCCACCCCGGCCGGTGGCAGGCCGGCCCGCTCGCCGCGTCTCGTCCGGCGGCCGGCCCGCCAAGGGGGTTGCCCGCGCCGCCGGAATCATCGGCGCGCCGCCGGGACCGCCGGCCGGAAATCCGCGCGGCCCGGCTCGAACCCGGGACGGTTCGTCGCTCGGCATGGTTGTCGGATCGTTTGCGGAATGGCGGAGATCTGCTGGACAACCGGAGACCGGAAATGCTCAGCGCAGTTTGGTGAGGCCGTCGCCACGGACGAATATCAGTCGCCGATCGGTCGCATCTCCGGTCGGCCCCAGCACATATCCGTCAATCCACAGCCAACCGGCATAGGTGAGGCGCGGATCGACGCGAATCACCCGGAACGTCAGCGCCCGTTCCCCCGCGAACTGGACGCTGGCGGCGCCGCCGACGTGCAACACGTCGCCCGCGCGCGGCAAGTCGTCGGTCATTGCGCCACCCCCGGACAACATTACACAAAATGTGTAATCAAATGACAGCCCGGCGTATGTCCACTTTCGAGGGTTGATGAGGCAGCATGATCCTTTCTCGGTCGAAGGGAGCATCCGTGACTGCCGTTCCGGACGACGGTCGCCGCTCGCGTCAGCGGCAACTCGCCGGCGATCTGCGGGCACTGATCCTGGCCGGCGACATCGGTCCGCACCAGCGCCTGCCGAGCACCGCCGAACTGACCCGCCGATATGCGGTCACCAACATGACGGTCACCCGCGCCCTGCGCATCCTCAAGGCGGAAGGACTGGTCACCGGCCACCAGGGACGCTCCGTGACGGCCACCGGCCGGCGCCCGGCGACGGTGTTCGCCGGGACCCGGCACGGCTCGGCGCGGCTGCTCGACGTCGGCGAGGTTCCGGCGCCGGCACCGGTCGCGCGGGTCTTCGGCCTGGAGCCGGACGAGCCGGTGGTGGTCCGCCACCAGTTGCGGCTGCTGGACGCCGAGCCGGCCGAGTTGAGCTGGACCTATTACCCGGCCGCGCTGGCCCGGGGTACCGCGCTGGCCGAGCCGGACCCGCTGCCGGACGGTTCACCGGCGCTGCTGGCCACGCTCGGGCACCCACTGCGGCACGCCACCGACCAGGTGTCGGTGCGCCCGGCCACGGTGGCCGAGTTCATCGCGCTGCGCCTGCCCGAGGACATCCCGGTGCTGCGGCAGTTCCGGGTCGGGTACACCGACGGTGACCGGCCGGTCGAGGTCACCGTGATGATCAAGGCAGGCCAGCAGTTCGAGATCCGTTACGAGGTGCCGGTATCCGGTTGAGCCGGATCGGGCGCAGCCCCTCCTGCCGGACGAAGATGCGCCGCCTCTGCAACGCGTTCCCGGCCGGGCCGACGACGTAGCCGTCCAGCCAGATCCAGCCGTCGTAGGTGGCCCGTGGGTCGATTCGGATGATCCGGAAGGTCAGGGCTCGATCACCGGAGAACTGCACGCTCGCGTCGGGTCCGACGTGAACGACGTCGCCCGGCCGTAACACCACCTGAGGCATGCGCCGTCCCCTTCCGCCGGAGGTCCCCAGGAAAAAATAGCCGTTTGTCAATTACATCGGGTAGCGGCGTGCGCGATCTGTAATCGGGAGAATGTCCGGGTGACGATTCATTCCACCGACCCGTTCGCCGTGCCGGACGGGGACAAATCACCGGTGCGGCGGCTCCGCGGGCGGCTCGCCGCCCCGGTCACCCTCTGGACCGCGCCCGGCCCGGCCGGGCTGACCGTCTCCTCCACGCTGGTCGCCGACGGCGATCCGGGGCGGGTGCTCGGCCTGATCGACGAGGAGAGCGACTTCTGGGCGGCCGTCACCCGGGCCGGGCGGTTCGCGGTCACCCCGCTCACCCCGGCCGACCGGCAACTGGCCGACCGGTTCGCCGGGCTGATGCCGGCGCCGGGCGGCCTGTTCGCGACCGGTGAGTGGCAGCAGACCGGGTACGGCCCGGTGCCGGCGCACGCCGGGGTCTGGGCCGGCTGCCGGTTGACCGACGAGCGGCCCTGCGGGTGGGCGCTGCTGGTGGAGGCCACCATCGAGGAGGCGTTCTTCCCGGTGGCCACCGCACCGCTGGTCCACTTCCGGGGACGGTACGCGGAGCTGACTGACCGCTGAGCGCAGTCAGACCACCACTCAGCGCAGACGCCGACCGGCGGGGCGGGGCGGGCGGGTTTCCTTCGTACCGTGCCGGAAAGTCCACTCCGCCAACGAAGGTGGTGACACCGTGCCGGCCACCCCCGAGAGATATCTCGAGGTGCAGAACTCCGAGGAATTCGGGCGACTGCGCCATACCCTTCGCAGGTTCATCTTCCCGACGACCATCGCGTTCATCCTCTGGTACGCGCTGTACGTCCTGCTCTCCGCGTACGCGCGGGACTTCATGGCGATCAAGCTGGTCGGCAACATCAACGTCGCCCTGCTGCTCGGCCTGCTCCAGTTCGTCTCGACGTTCGTGATCGCGTGGTACTACGCCCGCTTCGCCGCACAGAAGATCGATCCCGCCGCCGACGCCATCTACCACGAGATCGACGGCCGGCAGCCCGCGGACACCGCCTCCGATGAGGGGAGCGTGGTCTGATGCCGCTCCTGTTCGCTGCCGAGGCCTCGGCCAGCACCTCGCGGACGCTCACCATCACGCTGTTCCTGGTCTTCGTGGCGATCACCCTGGGCATCACCATCTGGGCGAGCCGGCAGACCAAGACGGCCACCGACTTCTACGCCGGCGGCCGGCAGTTCTCCGGCTTCCAGAACGGCATGGCGATCGGCGGCGACTACATGTCGGCCGCGTCGTTCCTCGGCATCGCCGGCCTGATCGCGCTCTACGGCTACGACGGCTTCCTCTACTCGATCGGCTTCCTGGTCGCCTGGTTGGTGGCGCTGCTGCTGGTCGCCGAGTTCCTGCGCAACTCCGGCCGCTACACGATGGCCGACGTGCTGGCCTTCCGGATGCGCCAGCGCCCGGTCCGGCTGGCCGCCTCGGTCTCCACCGTCGTGGTGTCGATCTTCTACCTGATCGCCCAGATGGTCGGCGCCGGCGCGCTGGTGTCGCTGCTGCTCGGGATCAGCGCGAACCAGACGTTCCTCGGCATGAACGCGGGTACCGCCAAGACCGTAACGATCATCCTGGTCGGCGCGCTGATGATCGTCTACGTGGTGGTCGGTGGCATGAAGGGCACCACCTACGTCCAGATCGTCAAGGCGTTCATGCTGATGACCGGCGCCCTGGTGATGACCGTGATGGTGCTGGCGCACTACAAGTTCAACCTGTCCGAGCTGCTCGGCGACGCGGCCGCTCAATCCGGCAAGGGCGCGGCCTTCCTCGAACCCGGCCTGCGCTACGGCGTCGAGACGGCCGGCGACGCGACGAAGACCTTCTACAGCAAGATGGACCTGCTCTCGCTGGGCCTCGCGCTGGTCCTCGGCACTGCCGGCCTGCCGCACATCCTGACCCGGTTCTACACCGTCCCGACCGCCCGGATCGCCCGCAAGAGCGTGCTGTGGGCGATCGGCATCATCGGCGTCTTCTACCTGTTCACCCTGGCCCTGGGCTTCGGCGCGGCGGCCCTGGTGGGCGGCAAGGCGATCACCGCGCAGGACAAGGCGGGCAACACCGCGGCACCGCAGCTGGCCCAGAAGCTCGGCATCGACTATCTGGGCGGGGAGACCGGCGGCGCGGTGCTGCTGGCGATCATCGCGGCGGTCGCGTTCGCGACGATCCTGGCCGTGGTGGCCGGCCTGACGCTGGCGTCGTCGTCAAGCGTCGCGCACGACTTCTACGCCAACGTCATGAAGAGGGGCGAGGCGTCCGAGCGCACCGAGGTCAACGTCGCCCGGATCGCCGCCTTCGTGATCGGCGCCATCGCCATCACGCTGTCGATCTTCGCGCAGAGCCTCAACGTGGCGTTCCTGGTGGCACTCGCCTTCGCGGTGGCCGCCTCGGCGAACCTGCCGGCCGTCCTCTACAGCCTGTTCTGGAAGCGCTTCAACACCTCTGGCGCACTCTGGTCGATCTACGGCGGCCTGCTCGCCGCTGTCGTCCTGGTGTTCTTCTCGCCGGTGGTGTCCGGTTCGCCCACGGCGATGTTCCCGGACCAGGACTGGCACTGGTTCCCGCTGTCCAACCCGGGCATCATCTCGATCCCGCTGGGCTTCTTCTTCGGCTGGCTGGGCACCGTGCTCAGCAAGGAGACCGACGAGAAGAAGTACGCCGAGCTGGAGGTCCGGTCGCTGACCGGGCACGGCGCCCACTGACCCTTCCTCCGTAACACCCCGGGCCGGTGTCGTCGCCGCACCGGCCCGGGTTCCGGAGGAACTCCCACCTTCGTGCCGAACCATGTCGTGTCGCCGGATCACTGGTCATTGCGACCTAACCTGGTGCCATGTCTGCCACCACCTCTCCCAGCGGCAACTCCTCCGGACGGGCCTCCGTCCCGCCCGCCGGGCGCCCGGGCTCCCCGGGTGGGCCGGGCCGGTCCCACGGCAGCGGCGGCTCCTACCGGGGCGGCCGCACCAAGCCACGCTGGGGCCGGATCGCCCTGGTCGCCGGCGCCGTGGTGCTGCTCCTCGCGGTCATCGGCGGGATCTACGCGGTCAACTATGTCAACGGCATCGACGACAATCTCAAGCGCACCGACGCGTTCGCCGGGATCACCGCGGACCGACCGGCCAAGACGGTGGACGGCGCGTTCAACATCCTGCTGGTCGGCAGCGACTCGCGGGACCCGGACGCCAAGGAGGACCAGGCCAACGCCTGGCGGGCGGACACGCTGATGCTCATGCACGTGCCGGCCGACCACAAGAGCGCGCAGCTCATCTCGATCCCCCGGGACCTGTGGGTGGTAGTGCCCAAGGAGAACGGCGCGGCGTGCGGTGACGGCTCCCGCGCCAAGATCAACGCCTCGTTCGCCTTCGGCGGCCTGCCCCGCGCGGTGCACACCGTCGAGTGCCTGACCGGCGTGAAGGTCGACCACGTGGTGGCGATCGACTTCGGTGGCTTCAAGGAGGTCACCAACGCGCTCGGCGGTGTCGACCTCTACGTCGACCGGACCATCACCTCGATCCACAAGCCGCACCGGGTGTTCAAGAAGGGCATGATGCACATGAACGGTGCGCAGGCCCTGGACTGGGTGCGCCAGCGGTACCAGTTCCCCCGCGGTGACTTCGACCGGGTGAAGCACCAGCAGGAGTTCCTCAAGGCGATCATGGACAAGGCGGCGAGCAGCGGCACGCTGACCAACCCCGGCAAGCTCGACGACTTCCTCACCGCGGCGGCCGCCGCCGTCACCGTCGACCAGGACTTCTCGCTCAAGGACATCGCCCTGCAGTTCCACAGCCTGCGCTCGGACAACCTGACGTTCATGACCAGCCCGAACAAGGGCAGCGAGACGATCAACGGGCAGTCCGTGGTGGTCTCCGACCGGGAGAAGGCGCTGGCCCTGTTCGAGGCGGTGAAATCCGACAAGATGGCGGACTACCTCGCGGCGAACCCGGTCAAGAAGTCCTGACCGCACCGGAACCCGTACGCTGAATGCCGTGTTCGGACCTCAGGTACCCAGCGTGACCCCGGATCAGGTCGGCTCCGCCGCCTTTCTGCTCGACGTTCGCGAGCCGGACGAGTGGGTCGCCGGGCACGCGCCCGGCGCCCACCACCTGCCGATGATGGAGGTGCCGGCCCGGATGGCCGAGGTGCCCGCCGACGGCGAGGTGGTGGTGATCTGCCGCGCTGGTGGGCGTTCCGGCCAGGTGGTGGCCTACTTGATGAACAACGGCTGGGACAACGTGCGCAACCTCGACGGCGGGATGCAGTCGTGGGCGGCGCACGGGCGGGACATGGTCAGCGAGGACGGGCAGCCGGCCCGGGTGCTGTGAGCTGAACCAACCCGCGGCGGAAAACCCATGTCGAACCGTGATGGAAGCTACCGACCCCTGGTCTTCGCGCACCGGGGCGGCGCGGACGCCCTGCCGGAGCACACGCTCGGGGCTTACCTGCGCGCGCTGGAGGACGGCGTCGACGGGCTGGAGTGCGACGTCCGGCTCACCCGCGACGGGCACCTGGTCTGCGTGCACGACCGCCGGCTGAACCGCACCAGCAACGGCCGGGGGCTGGTCAGCCGGCGCACCCTCGCCGAGCTCGACGAGCTCAACTACGGCTCCTGGCACCCCGGTTACCCGGCCGACGAGGAGCTGCCCGACCTGAGCCGGCTGCTCACCCTGGAGCGGTTGCTCGAGGCGATCCGGGACTCCGGCCGCCAGGTCCGCCTGCTGATCGAGACGAAACACCCGTCCCGGTACGGCGCCGAGGTGGAGCGCCGGCTGGTGGGGATGTTGCGCCGTTTCGGGCTGGCCGAGCCGAAACCGGACGACCCGGTACAGGTGACGGTGATGTCGTTCGCGGCTCTCGCGCTGCGCCGGATCCGCGCCCAGGCGCCCGGGGTGCCCACCGTCTACCTGCTGGAGCTGCTGCCACCCGGGGTGGGCAAGGGCAAGCTGCCGTTCGGCGCCCGGATCGCCGGGCCCGGCGTCGACCTGGTCCGCAGCCGGCCCGGGCTGCTGCCGGCGATGCGGGCGGCCGGCCACCAGGCGTACGTCTGGACCGTGAACGAGCCGGACGACCTCGAACTCGTGCTGCGCCACCGGGTGGACGGCGTGATCAGCGACCGGCCCCGGTTCGTCCTGGACCGGCTGGCACAGATGTGATCCTGGACACAGCTGCTCAACCCTGAGGAGCGAGGCAGACTCGCAGACATGCCGGATCGTCCCGACTACCCAGCGCTGACCCGGGGTCAGATCGCGGTCCTCGACCGTGTGAACGCCGGGGAGACCGGGCTGCCCGTGCTGCAGCAGCTGGTCCGTCTGGCGCAGGAGGTGCTGGGCGCCCGCGGGGCCGGCTTCGCGGAGTACCTCGCCGGCCACGGCCGGATCATCGCGGCCACCGGGGTGTGCGAGCCGGCGATCGGCCGCCGGGTGGAGCGCCGCCTCGAGGTCACCGGCCGCACCCTGCTGATCCCCCTCGACTCGGTGAACGACGAGTTCGCCAGGCAGATCGAGGGCGGCGACCTGCGGCACATGCTGGGCGCCCGGTGCGAGGCCGGCGGCACGTCCGCCGGTTCGCTGCACGTCTACTTCGGTGCCGACGCCGGCGAGCCCGGGCCGGAGCATCACGCCGTGCTGGAGCTGCTGGCCGGTCACATCGGGCGGCTCTACGGCCTGGGCGCCGGGCTGCCGGTCCACCCGGCCCCCGCGCCCGGCGAGGCCGGCGCGCAGGCCGACCGGGACCTCTGGGTCGCGGTCACCAGCCACGAGCTGCGCACCCCGGTGACGGTGATCAAGGGTTACGCGGACACCCTCACCAACCACTGGGACACGCTCGGCGAGCCGGGCCGCCGGGAGGCCGTCCGGGTGATCGGCAACCGGGCCGGCGAGCTGGCCCGGCTGGTCGACCGGCTGCTCTCCGCGGCCAGCGACGACGGCGTGGTGGGTTCCGCCCCGGCCGGCCCGTTCGACCTGGTCGAGGCGTTGCGCGAGGCGGTCGGCGAGCTGCCGGCCGACCTGCGGCGCCGGTTGCAGCTCGGGCCGTTGCCCGGCGACCTGCCGAAGGCGTACGGAAACCGCGACTCGATCGCCACCATCCTCACCGAGCTCACCACGAACGCGGAGAAGTACTCGGACCCGGACACCGCCGTCGAGCTGTGTGCCGGGATGGACGACGACGTGCTGCGGTTCCGGGTCGCCGACCGCGGCGTCGGCATCGCCCCGGAGCACGTGGAGCGCGCCTTCGAGCGGTACTGGCAGGCCGAGGGCGGCGACCGGCACCATCACCCGGGCGCCGGCCTCGGCCTCTACCTGGTCCGGCGGATGGTGGAGCGCCAGCACGGCTGGGTGTCGCTGCGCCCGCGGGAGGGTGGCGGCACCGTCGCCGAGGTGCGCCTGCCCCGCGCCTGACACGCTTTTGCTGGCCCAAGTCACCGCTTTCCGGGTGACACCGCCTACGCTGGTCCCTCGTGAGCAAGCGTCGTAACCGCGAGTCCGCCCCCAAGACCAAGGTGCGCGACATCTTCGTCGCCCGCCCGTTCGAGGGCCTGGCCGACGAGCCCGAATGGGTCGCCCTGCGTGAGCTGGTCCCGGCCGCCTCCGCTCCGCTGACCCTGAAGCCGGAGATCGTCGAGGAGTACGGCGACCGTCCCGTCACCCTCTCCACCGTGCTGCCGATGGCGTGGCCGGCCATGTCCCGCCGGGACGGCGCGGTCTTCATCGGCCTGCAGCGGCACGTGCAGTCCGGTGACGTCTCCCGCGACCTGGCCGTGGCCATCCTCGCCGCGCTGCGCACCACCCCGGGCGACCCGGTCTCGGTGCCGGCCCTGCCCGGCGAGGGTCCGCGCCTGCAGGACGTGCTGGTCGACGGTCCGCTCGAGGTCACCATGCACGACGGCTTCGAGTACTGGCTGGACGCCGACCAGCTGCAGGACGCCAGCGTGAAGGCGTCGCTGGAGCGGGCCAACGCGTCGATCTACCCGACCGTCCGGCTGGCCGCTGCCAAGGCCGCGTACTGGTGCCGCATCGCGCCGGACAAGGGGCACGTCCGCTGGGTGCTCGGCGACGGCGAGGACCGCGCGCTGGACGCCCTGGCCCGGCTCTCCGCCGCCGGCGACCTGCTGCTGCGCGACGACACCAAGTTCGCCGGGATGTTCCGGGCGCACGGTCTGCTGGTGCCGGTGTGGGACATTCCCGGCGAGCCGGAGGCCGCCGACTGGGAGGCGCCGCTGGCCGATTTCGCCAAGCGCTACCAGGACACGCTGTCGATCACCGAGCCGCTCGACGCGGCCGCCCGCCGCGCCCGCCAGGGGCTGATCGGCCGCCAGCTGACCCTCCGCTGACCGGGCAATCTCCCACTGCGGAAGATCAACTTCAAGATCTTCGTATACGCCGGCCCGCTCGGGTGCGGATCGCATGCTCCCGCGCGGGCCGGGCGGGCTGATCTGGCCGCTGCGCGTCCAAAACGATCAGCCCGCCCTTCAATGTCCGCGGGTGGTTCCGGAGATCGAAACCCAGCCTGCTGCCGTGCGTGGCGGCCGGGCCCGCTCTCGTTCAGCCGGGCCCGCTCTCCCTCGGCCGGGCCCGCTCTCCCTCAGCCAGGCCCGCTCTCCCTCAGTGGGGCGCGTTTGATCGGGCAGCTCATGCAGCGTGGGCCGCCGCGGCCGCTGCCCAGCTCCGAACCGCGGATCCGGACCACCTCGATGCCGGCGTACTCCAGCTGGGCGTTCGTCTCCACGTTCCGCTCGTAGGCGACGCACAACCGGGGCGCGATGGCCAGGGTGTTGTTCCCGTCGTCCCACTGCTCACGCTCGGCGGTCACCGGGTCCAGCCCGGTGTCGATCACGCGCAGGTGGTCGATGCCCATCGCCTCGGCCGCCGCCTCCAGGAACGGTCGCGGCGGGCGGACCATCAGCTCGTCACCAGCGCCGGCGGTGATGGTCCAGGCCCGCAGGGTGTCGGCGACGATCGGGTACATCACCACGGCGTCGGCGTCCACCATGGTGCAGACGGTGTCCAGGTGCATGGTGGCCCGCTCCTGGGCGATCGGCACGGCCAGCACGGTGTGCGCCAGGCCGGCCGAGAGCACCCGGCGGGCCAGCCGCTCGGCGCCGGCCGGGGTGGTGCGCTCGCCGACGCCGATGGCGAGCACCTCGGGCGCCAGCACCAGCACGTCACCGCCCTCCACGTGCTCCAGGGCCGGTTCGTAGAGCAGCTCGGTGCCGGCGAAGCGCGGGTGGTAGCGGTACACCGCGTGGGTCAGCGTGGTCTCCCGGCGCCGGGCCCGCATCGCCAGGCTGGTGACCGCCACCCGGTCACCCACCCAGACCGAGGAGTCCCGGGTGAACAGCAGATTGGGCAGCGGGTCGATGACGAAGTCGTTCGGCTGCAGCATCTCGTAGACCAGGCTGCCGCCGCCCGGTTTGACCTCCTCGTGGGCCAGCCCGGCGATGAGCACCTCGGCCAGCCGGTCCGGGTCCTGATCGGCCAGGTAGGCGGCGACCCCGGCGCGCAGCCCATCGCCCAGCCGCCGGTCGGCGAGCACCCCGGCGGTCAGCTCCGCCCGGGCGGCCGGCACCGCGAGCGTCTCGGCGAGCAGCCGGTCCAGATAGAGCACCTCGACGCCGCGGGCGCGCAGCGCCTCGGCGAAGCCGTCGTGCTCCTCCTGGGCGCGGCCCACCCATGGGATGCCGTCGAAGAGCAACGAGCCACTGTTGCGCGGGGTGAGCCGGGCCAGCTCCTTACCCGGCCGGTGCAGCAGGACGGTGTGCAGGCGGCTGACTTCACTGTCGACGTACACGACCTCGACGGTAACCCGCACCGAATGTTACCGCTCGATGACAGTGCGACTAGATCTTGGGACGGGCATGCATCAAGCGGACGACAGAGCTAACTTGGCAGAGTGCGACGAAACCGCGACACGCAGGCGTCGATCTTCACCATCCGCAAGAAGACGTTGTCCGTGAATGCGGCATTCATCCACACTCATTCGCCTTTCTTTCCTACCCGTCACCCTGTTCCGTGAGGGTCCGAGCACGTACGGTAGTTGGAAAAGAAAGCCAGCCCGAGAAGACCTTTTGCCGGAGGTCGCAAAGTGACTGTCTTCCCTGCCCGCCCCGCTCTGCCCGTTCCGTCCAGCACCAGAGCGTTGACCCCGGTCAGCCATAGCTCGCCGGGCACTGACCTGGAGCCGCGCCTCTCCCCGATGGAGTGGGCGCGACGTCGCCGTGCCGAGCGCGGCGCCCGCCGCATGGAGGCCGCCGGAGCCCGGGCCCTCACCCGGCTCGACCGCCTCGGTTCCGCCTGGCACATCGTGGACTGGCCGCGCACCGACCTGTCCCAGTCCTACTACGAGCCCGACCCGGCCGACGACCGGGCGGGCTTTCTCGCGATCGGCCCCGGCGGGGTCTACGCGGTGACCGTGGCCGACCACGGGCGGTCCCGGGTCCTCATCGCCGGTGACGTCGTCCAGATCAACGGCAAGCGCCCGCAGTACGTGGTGGAGGCCCGCCGCGACGCCAAGCGGGCGGCCAAGGCGCTCTCCGCAGCTGTCGGCCTGAACGTGCCGGTCACCCCGGTGCTCACGTTCGTCGGCTCCGGCGTGATCAGCGTCCACGGCCTGCCGAAAGACTGTCTGGTCGCCACCGACCGGGAGCTCGACCGCCTGCTGCTCGCCGGCGGTGCCCGCATCTCCGCGGCCACGGCAAGCAAACTCTCAGCCGTCGCCAGTAATCCGTCCACCTGGGCGAACGCACCCTACCGGCCAGGTGGTGACTACCGTTGGTACAGCAACGGACAGACGGCCGCTGACAAGCGGCCGACCCGCCGGTAACGTTCCTTGCGACGTCGCCGACCCGGCGTCCCGGCCATCCGGGACGCCACGGCCGGCGCGACGGAAGCGAGGAGGAGCGGGTGGCGCATGTTGAGCTCTCCCTCTCGGGAGCGTTCGTCCCCCAGGCACGCACACCGGCCGAGGCCGAGTTCGTCACCGGCATCGAGCGCTGGTCCGGCACCGTGGCGGTGGCCGACGAGCCCTGCCTGATCGTCGACGCCGGGGGCACGATCCTGGCCGTCTCACCGTCCGCCAGCGAGCTGCTCGGTCTGGGCAAACCGGCCGACGCGGTGGGCAAGCGGCTGAGCACGACCCTGGAGCTGATCGACTTCACGGCCGGCGCCGGCCCGCTCGACGAGCCGGAGGCGGAGAAGATCCCACCGCTGCTCGCGGTCCGCAGTGAGCGCCTGGCCCGCGGCCTGATGCGCGTCGTGGCGGACTCCGGCAAAGCGCCGCTGACCGTTGACGCGATCTCCACGCCGCTGATGGCCGGCGGCCGGGTGGCCGGTTCGATGACCTTCCTGTCCCCCGTGCACTACTGAAGTCCGGTTTGTCCATGGCGGTGTGGTGTTCACCGCATCCGACAACCATTGGGTGTTACCGATCCGTAACGTAGGCTCCCGTCATGCTCGATCTAGACCTGTTACCGGGTGAGTACACGGTGTGCCGACTGCCCGCCGGCTCCACCCTGCCCGCCTCGCTGACCACGGGTCCGGACGACAAGAGCGTCATCTCGGTGACCTGGGGACTCGATGAGATCTCCATCATCTGCCCGTCCGACCGAGTTCCCGAGGGCGCCGAGACCGACACCGCCTGGCGGGCGCTGCGCGTCGCCGGCCTCGAGCTGACCATGACCGGCGTGCTCGCCTCACTGGTCGGCCCCCTGGCGGACGCCCGGGTCAACATCGTCACGTTCTCCACCTACGACACCGACTACCTCCTGGTCCCCACGGTCCGCCTGACCGAGGCGGTCAACACCCTGACCGCCGCCGGGCACCGCATCGCCGGCTGACCGGCATTTCCACCGGCGGGCCGGACGCCGCATCGGCCGGTACCGGCCTGGCATCGAATCGCCGGGAGACGACCTGGCCTCGGCCGGGGCAGGCTCCTACCATGAGCGCGTGTCCCCCCACGCACGCCGTATTCCCCTGGCCGTGGGCGCCCTGGCGCTGACGGCCGCTTGTGGCGCGCCGCCCGAGCCGCTGCCCACGAGCCCTCCCCTGTCCCCGGTCAGCGCGCAGCCCTCGGTCTCCCTGCCGCCGGCCACCTTCGCGCCGCTGACGCCGACCTACGCGCCGACTCCGACGTACACCCCGGCCTACGGCTACACCCCGACCTACGGCTACACACCGACGGCCACGGCCACGGCCACCGCCACGCCGCGACTGACCAACTCGCCGACGCCGACCCCGTCGCACGCCGCGAAGTGCTCCGGCCAGCCGACCGGAGCGGAGATCCTGGCGCTGGTCAAGAAGGAGAAGGGCATCCCGAAGGCGACCCTGAAGGTGCAGGACGGGCCGTTCTGCGCCGGGACCTGGTCGTTCACCACGGTGGAGATCGCCGGGCAGGATGCCGACCAGCTGGAGCCGCTGATGGTGGTGGCCACCGGGAAGGGCAGCACGCTGGTCAAGATCGCGGCCGGCACCGACGTGTGCAACCCGCAGGTACAGGCCAGCGCGCCGGCGGGGATCCGCGTCCTTGCCTGCGGCTTCTAGGAACGCCGGCGGTTCCAGAGACGCCGACGGTTTCAGAAACGCCGACGGTTCCAGAAACGCCGACGGTTCCAGAAACGCCGACGGTTTCAGAAACGCCGACGGTTCCAGAGACGCCGACGGTTTCAGAAACGCCTGCGGTTCCAGAAACGCCCTGCGGCTTCTGGGCGCGCCTGCGGCCCGCATCGGAGGGCGCGGCCGGTAGGCGGGACACCCCGGGTCTGTGGTGAGCCGCACGGTTTCTGGGCCATAGACTGGCGGAATGCCCGGAACGCCGCCCACGCGATTCACCTACCTCGGCCCGGAAGGCACCTTCACCGAGGCTGCCCTGCGCACCATCCCGGCCGCCGAGCACGGGGTGCGCACGCCGGCTCGGAGCGTGCCGGAGGCGCTGGAGGCGGTTCGCTCCGGCGAGGCCGACGCCGCTCTGGTGCCGTTGGAGAATTCGGTGGGCGGGGCCATTCCGGTCACGCTCGACGAGCTGATCACCGGGAGCCCGCTGACGATCACGCGGGAGGTGCTGCTGCCTGTCGAGTTCGTGCTGGCCGCCGACGCGCTGAAACCGCTGGCCGGGCTGCGGACCATCGCGGCGCACCCGCAGGCCTCCGCGCAGTGCCGGCACTGGCTCCAGGCGAACGTGCCGGACGCGACGGTGGTCGACGTGCTGTCCAACGCCGCCGCGGCACTGCACGCGGCCGCCGGAGAGTACGACGCGGCCCTCTGCGCCCCGATCGGCGTCCCGCGCAACAAGCTCACCGTGCTGGCCGAGAAAGTCGCCGACCGGGCCGAGGCGGTCACCCGGTTCGCCCTGCTCACCCGGCCCGCGACACCACCGCCGCCGACCGGTGACGACGTCACCTCGCTGGCCGTGTCGATCCGGCACGACCAGGTCGGCGCGCTGCTCGCGGTGCTCACCGAGCTCGCGGTCCGCGGCGTCAACCTGTCCCGGATCGAGTCCCGCCCGACCGGCGAACAGCTCGGGACCTACGTCTTCTTCCTGGACTGCACCGGCCACGTGGCCGAGGCGCGGCTCGGCGAGGCGCTTCAGGGGCTGCGCCGGATCTGCGCCGAGGTTCGCTTCCTGGGCAGCTACGCCCGCCACCGCCTGCTGCCGGAGCCTCCGGTCGAGGCGCCGGCCGGCCTCACCGACACCGACTTCGCCGACTCCTCGGCCTGGCTGGACCGCCTCCGCGCCGGCGACGTCAGCTGAACCGCGCCGCCCGCCCGGCTCGCCGATTGGAGTTCGGCACGCGGGGCGACGTCAGCTGAATCGCCGACCGCCGGCTCGTCGGCCGGGGGTTCGGATGGCGAGTGACGTCGGCTGAGTCGCCGACCGCCCGGGGTTTGGGTTTGGCGGATCGTCACCGCCCACGGGCGTCGCCCTTTCGGGTCGGGCGTTCTGGACGCGCCAGCGTCCTGCCCGGCCCGGAAGGGTCCCTGGCGGGAGCGACGATCAGTGATCAGCGCGGGTCCGAGTCATCGTTCCCTCGATCTTGATCTTGAGCGGTCCGGAACAACGCGAATCATCCCCAGCCCAGCTCGTGGAGGCGCTGGTCGTCGATGCCGAAGTGGTGGGCGATCTCGTGGACCACGGTGATCGCCACCTCGTCGACCACGTCGTCCTCCGTGTCGCAGGCGCGCAGGGTGGGCAGGCGGTAGATGGTGATCCGGTCGGGCAGGGTGCCGGCGTAGTCCCAGCCGCGCTCGGTCAGGGCGGTGCCCTCATAGAGACCGAGCAGGTCGTCACTGCCGTCCGGTGGGGCGTCCTCGACCAGGAACACCACGTTGTTCATCAGTGAGAGCAGCTCGACGGGCACCTCGTCGAGGGCCTCACCGACCAACTCCTCGAAGCGTTCCCGACTCATATCGACCGGCACACCGCATATTGTGCCCCGTGTCGCCGGCGCGGCAGTTCACCCGGCCGCGCCGGCGGCGGCCGTCAGGCCAGTTTGGCGGAGAGGCTGATCGTCGCGCCCGGGCTGAGCAGGCGGGAGATCGGGCAATTCTCCTTCGCCCCCTCGGCGATCTTCTGGAACGTGGCGTCGTCGATGCCGGGCACGTCGCCGACGGTCTCCAGGTCGATGCGGGAGACGCCGAACCCGGCGTCGGTTTTGTCCAGGTGCACCTTGGCGACGGTCTCCACCGAGGTGGGCGTGAAGCCCGCGTCGGCGAGGCCCTTGGAGAAGGCCATCGAGAAGCAGCCGGAGTGGGCTGCGGCGATGAGCTCCTCGGGGTTGGTCCCCTCGCCCTCCTCGAAGCGTGACTTGAAGGAGTAGTTCCCCTGCAGGCCACCCTTACCAGTCTTAAGCGTGCCGGAACCCTCGGTGAGGTTCCCTTCCCAACGGGCCGAAGCAGAACGAATAGGCATGGACAGAACGCTAGCCCATCCGGGGGCCGGTGGATGGCCGACGACGCAGGGCCCATGATGGATCACATGGCGGACATGGGGCCCGAGGCAGTGGTCGAATTCGGTCCGGCGGAGCCGGCCGGGTCACGCGCGGACAGAGCCGCCGGTTTCCTGCGCGGGCTCGGCGCCGATGCGCGGCTCGCACCGATCGTCGCGGCGCTGGGTGGAGTGGCCGGGTTCGCCTCGCTGCTCTCCGAGTGGCAGGTGACCACGGTGGAGGGGCTGACGTTCAACTCCGACGAGGTGGGCGAGACCAAGATGCTGCCCGCCGACCTGATCGATCTGGGCGGGATCGGGGCGGCCTACGTCGGCGGCCTCTTCCTGCTGGTGATCGCGGTGGTGCTGGCGCTGTTCGGGCCGGCGGCCGGTCGGCGGTACGCCCGGCTGGCCGGCCTGGCCGCCGGCGGGGTGCTGCTCGCCCTGCTGCTGGCCATGGTGCAGCTGATGAACGACGCGACCCGGGTGATCGCCCGCTTCTACACGATCGACCTGACCGCGGAGAACCTCAAGCTGGCCTACGGCCGGGGGCTGTGGTGCGCGCTGGCCGGGGTGGCCGCCGCGCTGGTCGCCCTCTGGCTGGCCGGGCGCGAGACCGGGCCGGGCGGACCGCCCCGCTGGCGGCGTGCCGAGCCGGCCGACGAGGAACCGGACAATCCGCTGGAATTGAGCATCATGCCGACCGCGCCGTTCGCCTCCCACCCGAGTGACCGGGACATGCCCCACCAGCAATAAATCGGGCGCGGCGGACCGGTAGGCTCGACAACTGTGATTGACCTCCGTCTGCTACGTGAAGACCCGGAACTGATCCGTGCCAGCCAGCGGCTGCGCGGGGAGTCCACCGAGCTGGTCGACGACCTGCTGCGCGCCGACGAGGAGCGCCGGTCCGCCACCCAGCGGTTCGAGACGGTCCGGGCCGAGCAGAAGTCCATCGGCAAGGAGGTCGCGAAGGCTTCCGGCGATGAGCGGGCCGCGCTGCTGGCGCGCACCAAGGAGCTGGCCGCCGAGGTGAAGGCGGCCGAGGCGGCCGCGTCGGAGGCCGAGCAGGCGCTCAAGCGCGCGCACCTCGCGGTGCCGAACGTGGTGGAGGACGGCGCGCCGGCCGGCGGCGAGGACGACTTCGTGGTGCTCCGCGAGGTCGGCACGATCCCGGAGATCGCCAAGCCGCTGGACCACCTGGAGATCGGCGAGGCGCTGCGCGCCATCGACACCGAGCGGGGCGCCAAGGTGTCCGGCTCGCGGTTCTACTTCCTCACCGGGGTGGGCGCGCTGCTCCAGCTCGGCATGCTGCAGCTGGCCATCCAGCAGGCGGTGGAGCACGGGTTCACCCCGTCGATCACGCCGACCCTGGTCCGGCCGGAGTCGATGGAGGGCACCGGCTTCCTCGGCGCGCACGCCAGCGAGATCTACCGGCTCGAGGCGGACGACCTCTACCTGGTCGGCACCTCGGAGGTGGCGCTCGCGGCGTACCACTCGAACGAGATCATCGACCTGAGCGACGGGCCGTCGCGGTTCGCCGGCTGGTCGACGTGTTACCGGCGGGAGGCCGGCTCGCACGGCAAGGACGTGCGCGGCATCCTGCGGGTCCACCAGTTCGACAAGGTGGAGATGTTCTCGTTCTGCCGGCCGGAGGACGCGCTCGCCGAGCACCAGCGCCTGCTCGCCATGGAGGAGGAGATGCTGGCCAAGGTCGAGATCCCGTACCGGGTGATCGACGTGGCGGCCGGCGACCTGGGGACCAGCGCGGCCCGCAAGTACGACTGCGAGGCGTGGGTGCCGTCGCAGGGGCGGTACCGCGAGGTCACCTCGACGTCGAACTGCACCACGTTCCAGGCCCGCCGGCTCAACGTCAGGTACCGGGACGAGAACGGCAAGCCGCAGATCGCGGCGACGCTGAACGGCACGCTCGCCACCACCCGCTGGCTGATCCCGATCCTGGAGAACCACCAGCAGCCGGACGGCTCGGTGCGGGTGCCCAAGGCGCTCCAGCCGTTCCTCGGCGGCCGGGACGTGCTCGAACCCGTTAAGTGAGGCGTAACCGATCAGCTACCAGCGGTCATGGTCGCTGGTAGCTGATCGGGTGTAACGTTCTCCTTCCGCCCTCCGCGGGGGTTGTGAAACCCACGGAGGTACCGATGCTCAAGCCCGGGCTCCCCAAGCTGATCGCCACGGATCTCGACGGCACGTTGGTGCGCAGTGACGACACGGTTTCCGCGTACACCCACGAGGTCCTGGACCGGGTCCGCGCGGCCGGCATCCGGATCGTCGCCGCCACCGGGCGCGGCCCTCGGCTCACCTCGCTGACCCGCAACGACATCCGGGTCGCCGACTATCTGGTGCTGGCCCAGGGCGGCTGGGTGCTGGACCAGGCCGAGTCGCGATATCTGCGGCAGGCCCGGCTGCCCGGCTGGGCGCTGGCCGACGTGCTGGCCCGCCTGGAGACGGTGGCCGGCCCGCTCTCGGTGATGTTCGAGGCGCTGGAGCACGACGACGCCCCGCTCTGGGGTGACTACGACCCGACCTGGCGCTACCCGGTGACCGTCGAGGCACGGACCCGCACCGAATGCCTGACCGGTGACGTGATCAAGGCGTTCGCCCGGTCGTTCCAGCACGACGTGGACGAGCTGCTGGACTACGCGCGCCGGGTGGTGCCGCCGGAGATGGCCACCGTCACCCAGGCCGGCCTGAACTACGTGGAGATCTGCCCGGCCGAGGTGGACAAGGGCACCGGCCTGGCGGTGGTCGCCGAGGCGGTCGGTGTCGATCCGGCGGACGTGCTGGTCTTCGGTGACATGCCCAACGACCTGCCGATGTTCGGTTGGGCCGGGTGGGGCCGGGTGGCGGTGGCGAACGCGCACCCGGAGCTGAAGGCGGTCGCCGACGAGGTGACGCTGACCAACGATGAGGACGGCGTGGCGGTCTTTCTCGACCGGCTATTGTCGAGGTGATGGCAGAGTTCCCGCGCGGCAGAAAACCCGAGGAAAACCGTCGATTCCGGCTCGTCGCCACCGACATCGACGGCACCCTGATCAACAGTGAACGGCTTCTGAGCCGGCTGACCATCGATACCCTCGCCGCCGTGCCGGTGCCGGTGGTTCTGGTGACCGGCCGCCCCCTTCGCTGGCTCGAGCAGCTCTACGACCAGCTCCCGGCACCCCTGCCGGCGGTCTGCCTCAACGGCGCGGTGGTCTACGACCCGCACACCGACGAGGTGCTGCGCACCGAGCCGCTCACCTGCGAGCTGCTGATCGACGTGGTCGGCCGGCTGCGTGACGCGGTGCCGGACATCTCGCTCGCTGTCGAGGTCGACGACGGACGCGCCTTCCGGCACGAGGCGACCTGGCCGCGCCTCTGGGTCGACCACCGCGTCGAGGTGATCTCCTCACCCGACGAGCTGACCTCGGTCCCGGCGGTGAAACTGCTGGTCCGCTCGGCGACCGCGGACCCGGACGACTTCCTGGAGCTGGTCAGCAAGGCGCTCGGCGGGGTGGCCGAGGCGACCCGCTCGTCGTCGTCGGCGCTGGTGGAGATCTCCGCGGCCGGCGTGACCAAGGCCGCCGGGCTGGCCTGGCTGTGCGAGCGCGACGGGATCGACGCGTCCGACGTCGTCGCCTTCGGTGACATGCCCAACGACATCCCGATGCTGACCTGGGCCGGACACGGGGTCGCGATGGGCAACGCGCACGAGGCGGTCCGGGCGGTCGCCGACGCGACAACGGCCAGCAACGAGGACGACGGCGTCGCCGTCTACCTGCGAAAAGCCTTCAACCTCTAGGCCGCTTCCGCTCGCGGTCCGCCATTTCCGGTACGCCACCAGCCCGCCACCGGTCCGGGCCGCGACGCGCCACCGGCTCCGCTTCCGGTACGCCGCCAGCCCGCCACCGGTCCGAAACGTGACGCGGCACGGGCTCTGCTTCCGGTACGCCGCCACGCCGCGACCGGTCCGGGCCGCGACGCGCCACCGGCTTCGGCAGGCCACGCCGGGCCGCTCGGGCCGCTGACCGTGACGTGGCGCCGGGGCCTGGCTGGCACTGACGGTGGTGTCCCGGCCGTTGAGACCACCGTGGGGACCAGCCATGGGGTGGGCGCGTCGCGGGCCTGGTGGCGGGACTGCCTCGCGCGACGGTCACGGGCGGGACCCGTGACCGACGGGCGGGGCGCTCAGTGCGTACCGTAAATCGGGTTTGATCTAGAGGTACTGGCCGGTGGGGCGGTCCGGCTTGCCGGGGATGACGCCGCCGACCGGGAGTGCCGGGCGTGGGCCGCCGCCACGCATCTGCTCCAGCTGGAGGCGGGCGGCCATCTGCTGGGCGACCAGCGCGGCCTGGATGCCGTGGAAGAGACCCTCCAGCCAGCCGACCAGCTGGGCCTGGGCGATCCGCAGCTCGGCCTCGCTGGGCGGCGTCTCCCCCTCGAACGGCAGCGACAGCCGCTCCAGCTCCTCGCGCAGCTCGGGAGCCAGACCGTCCTCCAGCTCCTTGATCGACCGCTGGTGGATCTCCCGCAGCCGGCCGCGGCTCGCCTCGTCGAGGGGAGCGGCCCGCACCTCCTCCAGCAGCTGCTTGATCATGCTGCCGATCCGCATGACCTTGGCCGGCTGCTCGATGAGGTTGCCCGGCTCCTCCGGGCTCATCGTGCCGTCCTCCTCGATGGTGCCCATCGGGCGGCCATCCGGACCCATGACGATGACGGAGCCGTCTTCCTTGTGCTCAGTGGTGCGGGAGTCGTCGGTCATGAGTCCTATCTTTGCGCACCGGCCAAACCGGCGTCGCCTCCGGTTCGCAGCTCCGCGACGGCGCACTTCACGCTGCCACCACCGCGCTTGAGCTCGGAGAGATCGACGTGCACGGGCTGATAACCGGCATCACGGACCTTACGCCCCATGCCGATCGCATCGGTGTTGAGGATCACATGACGGCCGTCGCTGACCAGGTTCAGCCCGAACGCCTCGGCGTCCGCCCGGTCGGCGAGCACCGCGTCCGGGAAGAGCTGGGCGAGCACCTGCTGGGAGGCCGGGGAGAAGGCGCCCGGGTAGTACGTGACGTGCCGGTCGTCGAGCGCGGCCAGCGCGGTGTCCAGGTGGTAGAACGCCGGGTCGACCAGGCGCAGCGAGATCACCGGGCGGCCGAGCACCTCCTGCGCCTCGGCGTGCGCGGCCGGGTCGGTGCGGAACCCGTAACCGGCCAGCACGATGCCGCCGTAGGCCGCGGGCAGGTAGGCGAAGTCGCCCTCACCCTCGTTGACGTGCTCCGGAGCGAAGAACTTCCAGCTGCCGGCGGTCTCGTAGAAGGACCGGTGGGCGACCGCCTCGTCGGCGCGCTGCGGGTACAGGAAGCGGGCGCCGTAGACGGTGCCGTCCACCGAGAACGCGCCGTTCGCCGAGTAGACCATGTCGGGCAGGCCCGGGCGGGGATCAAGCACGTGCACCACGTGACCGAGATTGATCAGCGTGCTGCGGAGCGACTCCCACTGCGCCAGTGCCCGGCCGGCGTCCACCGCGACGCTGGTGTCCATCCACGGGTTGATCGCGTACTCGACCGTGAAATGCTCCGGGGGACACATCAAATATGTCCGCTTTCGCGGCAAACGCTCCAGGTGGCTCATGAGGATTTAGCGTAGGTAGGCTGCGATGCGGCAAACAGCTCTAAACCTTGCTCCTCGGAGGCGAATCGTTGCAGATGGACGCCGTCGACCAGCGAATCATTGCGTTGCTCGTGGCGGACGCCCGCGCTTCGTACGCAGAGATCGGGGCCAAGGTCTCGCTCTCGGCTCCGGCCGTCAAACGCCGGGTGGACCGGCTGCGGGCGGCCGGAGTGATCAAAGGGTTCACCGCTGTGGTGGATCCGGCCGCGGTCGGCTGGACGACCGAGGCCTTCGTCGAGCTGTTCTGCACCGGGCGGACCACCCCGGCGCAGATCACGGTGGCCACCCGGCGGCACCCCGAGGTGGTCGGGGCGTACACCGTCTCGGGCCAGGCGGACGCTCTGGTGCACCTACGAGCGGCCGATATCGGTCATTTGGAACAGGCCCTGGAGCGGCTGCGCGCCGAGCCGTTCGTGACCTCGACGCGCAGCATGATCGTGCTGTCCCGGCTGGTGGAGACGCCGACCGGAGTGCCGTTCTAGAGGTACATACCGGTGCGGTGCTCGCCCTCGCTCTTCGGCGCGGCCGGCTTGTCGCCCTCGCCGAAGAATCGCTTGCCGCCGAACTCGCCGTGCAGCCGGTCGTCCAGCTCGTCGGCGAGGCCCGTCATCACCTGCACGGCCAGCATCAGGTGGGTGGGCTGGAAATTGCGGCCGAAGACCGGGATGGACGCCCACACGGTGTCCTGCGCGCAGTAGAGCCGGCCGATCGGCATCCGGTTGGTCAGCTCGGACAGCTTCACGTAGAGCTGCTCGGTCGGCTCGACCTCGGTCAGGATCGGCGAGAAGACGTCGACCAGCGGCGGGTTGTCCCGGACCCGGACGAACACCATCGCCGAGCCGGCCCGGATGCCGATGTCACCGTCCGCGTCAACCTGGAGCTGGTCGATGGTGGTCTTCGACATGGTGGCGATCACCGTGCGGACCCGCTCCTCGAGCGGCACCAGCTCGTCGGCCGAGCTGCCCAGCGCCTCGGCGAGCGCCTGGTCGTCGTCCAGGTCGTCGAGACCGAGGCCGGACTCGAGGCCCGCCTCCTGCCGCGCGGTGGCCAGCGGACCCGCCTCGATCAGCTCGTCCTCCTCGTCGTGCACCAGATAGACGAGGAAGGCCGGGTGCGGCGCGCCGTAGACGTCGCGCAGGGTGCGGGAGACCGCGGTGGCCAGCGAGGTCGCCTTGGCCTGCTCGGAGCGCAGGCCGAAGAAGTCACCGGAGCCGGGCAGCACGCCCGGCGGGGACCAGCCGAGCGCCACCATGTCGGCGACGGCGGCCCGATCCATCCGAAACTCGGCGGGCAGCGCGGCGTTGCCCACCGCGAGCGCCTCGATCACACCGGCCGGCAGCACCCGGATGCTCACCGAGTAGACGGCGGTGCCGGTGCCGGACGCGGTCGGGTCCAGGGTGAGGTCGACCTGGGCACCGGGCTGCAGGCTGGTCAGCATGCCGGCCAGGGCGCCGGCGAACTCCCGCCACGCCTCGGTGACCTTGGCCCGTAGATCGGCCGTGGACGGTTCGTCGAGCAACACACCCTCGGACGCATCGCCCGCCGCGGCTTCTGCCGTCATGATCGCACCTCCGTTCCCGTCACCCTATCGAGCGCGGCTGTGCCGTGAACGCCCCTCCCGCGGTCAGGAATCTTTCGGCCAGGAAAGCGCCAGGGCGCTGATTTTCGCCGCCGCCTCGGCCGGGTCCGCGCCGCGTCCCACGGCCAGACCCATGAGGTACGCCGTGAGCGGCGCGCCGGGACGCAACACGTTGTGCGCGACGTCCCGCGCCACGTCGAGCACCACCGTGGCCGGCACGTCCGCCGGCGGCACGCCCAGCTCCGCGCCGGCCGCGGCGATCCACCTCTGCAACTCGGTCGGCTCAGTGAGCTCGGTCATCTCGCCCATTCCTCCGCGGTACGCAGGTCGTCGTCGGTGTCGCAATCGAACCAGGGCGGCGGGCCGGGCCGGCGCCAGGACACCTCGGCGACCCGGAGCTGCGCAATCAGCTCCCGGACCGGCGCGCCGTGCAGCCCGCCGCGCTCGGCGGCGAGCCGGTCGATCGCCGCGCGCAGGGCCGCGGTGCGCCACACCCCGCAGAGGATCTGCAACCGCCCGTCGGTGTCCCGGTAGACGGCGCCCTCCATCGGCGCCGACTCCATGGTCAGCCGCAGCACGTCGATCGCCTCCCCGGTGAGGAACGGCAGGTCGGCGGCGAGCAGAGCGGTGTACGCGATGTGCTGCGGCACCAGGGCCAGCCCGGCCGCGGCAGCCGCGACAGGGCCACCGCCGGGCGGCTCCTCACGTGTCACATGCACCGGAACCGGCAGGTCGGCGGGCACCCGCCCGACCACCACCCGCGGGTCCGCGTCGTGCACGGCGGCGAGGACCCGGGTCAGCATCGGCTGGCCGGCGACCGCCAGCGTCGGCTTGTCCGCACCACCCATTCGCCGCGCCGCACCACCGGCCAGGACCACCGCCGCAAATCCCCCCACGTGAGTACCGTATCCCGAGCGGCCGCCAAGCGTGACCACGCGCTCGGACAGCGGGGGGTCGTAAGCTCCGCTCCATGGCGAGGAGCACTACCCGGCGGCCGGTGGTCCGCATCGATCTCGGCGCGTCCCCGGCGGTGAGCCGGCGGCGCCCGGACGAGCTCGCCGCCGAGGAGCCGCTGGAGATCCGGCTGCGCAAGCAGGCGCTCGCCGTCACCATGCGCACCCCGGGACACGACATCGACCTGGCGATCGGCTTCCTGCTCAGCGAGGGCGTGATCGCCCGCGCGGAGGACGTGGTCACCGCGCAGCTCTGCGCCGGCACGGACACCCCGAACACCTACAACGTGGTGGACGTGGTGCTCGGCGACCACGTGCCGCCGCCGGTCACCGACCCGAGCCGCAACTTCTACACCACCAGCTCGTGCGGGGTGTGCGGGAAGGCCAGCATCGACGCGGTGCGCACCCGGTCGCGGTTCGACGTGACAGGTGACCCGCTGCGGATCCCGGCCGGCGCGCTGGCCGAGCTGCCCGGCCGGCTGCGGGCCGCCCAGCGCGCCTTCGAACGGACCGGCGGGCTGCACGCGGCCGGGCTGTTCACCGCCGCCGGTGAGCTGCTGGTGCTGCGCGAGGACGTGGGCCGGCACAACGCGGTGGACAAGGTGCTCGGCTGGGCCACCCGGGAGGGCCGGTTGCCGCTGACCGGGCACGTGCTGATGGTCTCCGGGCGGGCGAGTTTCGAGCTCACCCAGAAAGCCTGGATGGCCGGGTTGCCGATGCTGGCCGCGGTGTCCGCGCCGAGCACCCTCGCCGTCGAACTGGCCGAGCAGGCCGGGATGACACTGGTCGGCTTCCTGCGCGGGGAGACCATGAACGTCTACGCCGGGGTGGACCGCGTCACGATCTGACCATGGGACGTTCGGATCTCGGCAACTTCCCGTGTCGATTTATTTTCATCCATGTCCGCGAGGCTGCGGGGCATGCCGATCTCACGACGTACCCTGCTGCTGAGCTCCGCAGCCGGTGCCGCCGGCGCCACCACCGGGTGGTCCCGCACGGCGAGTGCCGCGCCGTACCGGGGCCCGCTGCGGGCCGACCCGTTCACCCTCGGCGTCGCCTCCGGTGACCCGGAGCAGGACGGCTTCGTGCTCTGGACCCGCCTGGCCACCACCCCGCTCGCCGACGACGGCCTCGGCGGCATGCCGGACCGGACCATCCGGGTCCACTGGGAACTCGCCGCCGACGAGCGGTTCCGCCGCGTCGTGCGCCGCGGCTCGGTCGCCGCCCGGCCGGAGTCCGCGCACGCCGTGCACGTGGAGCTGCAGGGGCTGCTGCCCGGGCGGGAGTACTTCTACCGGTTCCACGCCGAGCGGTACACCTCGCCGGTCGGCCGCACCCGGACCGCGCCGCCGTGGTGGGCCACGGGCGGTTCGCTGGCCATGTCGTTCGTCTCCTGCTCGCAGTACGAGCACGGGTACTTCACGGCTTACCGCCGGCTGGCCGAGGACGAGCCGGAGCTGATCCTGCACCTGGGCGACTACCAGTACGAGTACCAGGCCGGCACCTACGTCGCGCCGACCGGCAACCCGCGTGACCACCAGGGCCCGGAAACCGTGACGCTGGCCAATTACCGGCAGCGGCACGCGCAGTACAAGACCGACCCGGATCTGCAGGCGGCGCACGCTGTCGCGCCGTGGGCGGTGGTCTTCGACGACCACGAGGTGGAGAACAACTGGGCCGACGAGGTGCCCGAGCAGCCCGACCCGAACTTCTTGGCGCGACGGGCTGCCGCGTTCCAGGCGTATTACGAGAACATGCCGCTGCGCCGGACCTCGATCCCGCGCGGCATCGACATGCAGCTGTACCGCCGGATCCGCTGGGGGCGGCTGGCGAACTTCCACCTGCTCGACACCCGGCAGTTCCGGGACGACCAGGGCTGCGGGGACGGGTACAAGGACTGCCCGGCCGCGGTGGACCCGGCCCGCTCGATCACCGGGGCCGAGCAGGAGGCCTGGCTGCTCGACGGCTTCCACCGATCCACGGCGCGCTGGGACATCCTCGGCCAGCAGGTCTTTTTCGGCCAGCGGGACAACAACGCCGGGCCGCAGAAGGTGCTCAGCATGGACTCCTGGGACGGGTACCAGGCGTCCCGGCAGCGGATCACCCAGGGCTGGGTGGACGCGCACGTGCGCAACCCGGTGGTGCTCACCGGGGACGTCCACGCGCACTGGGCCGACGAGCTGAAACTCGATTACGACGACCCGACCTCGAAGACCGTCGGCACCGAGCTGGTCTGCTCGTCGATCACCTCGACCGGGGACGGCGCCGACGTGCCGAGCGGGACGCACCCGTGGGCGGCCTGGAACCCGCACCTGAAGTTTTACAACAACCAGCGCGGTTACGTCCGGACCCGGATCACGCCGGACTCGCTGACCGCTGACTTCGTGGTGCTGCCGTACGTGAGCACGCCGGGAGCCCCCGCGCACACCCGGGCCAGCTTCGCGATCGAGGACCGGGTGCCGGGACTGACCAAGATCGCGGACAACCCGACGCCGGCCGCGAGCCTGCGGTCCAAGGTCGCCCAGGACCTGGGGGAGGCGACGGTCCGCCAGGAGACCGAGCGTCCCTGAGCACGGCCCGCGGGTCGCCGCTGCCGGATCGCCGGCCGGGCCTCGCCCGGCCGGCGACCTCATCGCCGCCGCCGGCCGCGACCCGGCCGCTGCCGGCCGCGCAGCACCAGGTGCGGAGGCAGCCCGAACCCGAGCACCTCGTGCAGCAGGCCGGCCAACTGGTGCGCCGGCTCCACGGCCAGCGCCCGGTCCACCGCGACCCGGGCCAGCGCGCCGCGCCCGGCGCACCACGCGGTATAGCCGAGCAGGCAGGCGACGGGGGCGACATAGGGCGGCTCCACCCGGCGCAGCACGTCGGTCCAGAGCCGGATCCGCCACTCCTCCCGCGGGACGACCCGGTCCAGCGCGAAGTCCTCCACCGCCCGGTCCGTCAGCAGCACGCCCAGCCAGGCGATCTCATCCGGCCCGAGGCGGCCGCCGGATCGGTAGCACCGCTCGGCGGCCCGGACCGCGTCCTGCCCCTGCTGCCGGACCAGCCGCTCGTAGTGCCTCGCCGGCTGGTCACCGGTCAGCAGGCCGCCGAACCGGCGCCGGGCCCGCTCGGTGGCGCGGACCATCTCGGCGCGCTCGGCGCCACCGACAGCTGCCACCTGTGCGGTCAGCTCGGCCCGGCTGGGCAGCGCGACCTGGCCGCGAAAGGTGGCCTCGGCGGCGATCACGCTGTCCCCGGGCAGGCAGGGCCGGCCCTCCGCCGGGCAGCAGTCGGCGCTGCCGCACAGGTAGGACCACCAGTGCCCGCCGGCGACCCGAAGCACGTCCAGCACCGTCACCTCGCGCCGGCGCAGCGCCTCGGCACAGCGCAGCGCCGCCGGGGTGACCCGTTTCAGCGGCCCGTAACCGACGACGACCGCGCCGCGCACCCGCTGCCTGGCGACCGCGTCGGCGACCCCGGCGGCCAACTCCTGGGCGGTGGCGTCGGTGGCGCGCGGCGGCGGCAGGTCGTGGCAGACGGCGAACTCCAGCCGGTCACCGCGCAGGCCGACGATGGCGAGGCTGTCGCTGGGGTGGTAGCCCATCACGAACGGGACCATGGCGATCAGCTCGGCGGGCGTCCGGATGACGAGGCTGCAATCGGATGTCATGCCGGGCAGCCTGGCCCGGCCGGCCGATCGGCCGCATGCCTTCCTCGCCGCCTGTGGACAGCCTGTCCACAGGCCGGGTCAGTTACGGAACGGCAAGCCCTGCAACTCCAGGCCCTCCTGCTGCCAGGCATGGGTGTGCCGGTCGAGGTCCATGGTCAGCTCGATCGAGGAGACCACGTCGTAACCGGCGGCGTGCAGGCTGCGGATCGCCTCGACGTTGCGCGAGGACGGGGAGATGGTCAGCGAGGTCATGTTCCGCTTTTTCGCCTCGGCCGCGACGTGCTGGAGCAGGCGACGGCCGACGCCCTTGTGCCGGTGGGTGATCGTGACGACCACCGGCTCGACCTCGCCGGCGCGGTTCCGCATGATCAGCCCGACCATTCCGATGACGCCGTCGTCGGCGTGGTCGGCGACCCACAGGCCGCTCAGATCGAGCCTGGTCAGATATTCCTCGAAGCCGGCGCCGCTGTCGTCGTCGGCCTCGCCGTACATCTCGTGCTGCTGCCGGGTGAGCTCGGCCCACAGCCGCCGGCCCGCGGAGTGGTCACTCGGGCGGTATGAACGCACTGCGACAGGGGCCATGCCGACATTTTGCCTCTGAAATGGGATGTCCGTCACCAGAAGCGCAAGATAACCGGGTGGACATGGCGTATCTGCGCGCGCACCCGGAGCATCTCCCGACATTCCTCACGCACCAGCGGATCCGGGAGACACCGGTACATCGCGGGGTGAGTTCGGCATCCCGGCTGACCCTGGATGACGGTACGTCACTGTTCGCCAAGACGTGGCCGGGTGGGGCGGCTCCGGCGGGACTGTTCGCAGCGGAGGCGGCGGGGCTGCGCTGGTTGCGGGAGGCGGGGGCGGTACCCGTACCGGAAATCCTCGTCTCGCTGCCCGAAATGATCGCGATGGAATGGGTCGAGCCGGCCAACAGCGGCCCCCCGCCGCAGGCCGCGGCACGGTTCGGGCGCGATCTGGCGATGCTGCACCGCAGCGGCGCGGAGTGTTTCGGCGCGCCCTGGCCCGGCTGGATCGGGCCGTTGCCGCTGGACAACACGCCGTCCGACGGGCCCTGGAGTTCCTGGTTCGCGGACCGGCGCCTGCTGCCCTACCTGCGAACCTCCGTCGATCGAGGTGCGCTGTCCGGTGCCGACGCCGCGGTGGTCGAGGAGGTCATCAACACCATTGACCGGTACGCCGTGCCGGAACCGCCCGCACGGATCCACGGCGACCTGTGGCCGGGCAACGTGCTGTGGGCCGCCGACGGGCGCGGGTGGCTGGTCGATCCGGCGGCGCACGGCGGGCATCGCGAGACCGATCTGGCGACGCTGGCGCTGTTCGGCGGGGTGGCCGGGCTGGACGTGATTCTCGGCGCGTACCAGGAGGAATGGCCGCTGGCGGAGGGGTGGCGCGGGCGGGTGCCGTTGCATCAACTGCATCTGTTGCTGGTGCATACGGCGGCTTTCGGGGCGGGGTATCGGGGGGCGGTGCTGGGGGCGGCTGAGGCGGTGCTTCGCGGGTAGGTGTCGTCCACATGTTCGGGTTGTCCACAGGGGGTCCGGCTCGGGGTGCCGCGGTCCGGCAGACTGGGTCCGGGGTCAGCCCCCAGGGTGGGTGGGGCGTGCGGCGGGGAGGGCGCGATGCCGCACCGTGCCGGTCGGCCCCCGCCCATAGGGCGAAACGGCTAGCGGCAAGTCGGCGCGGGAGCGGCTAGATTCGATTGGTGAGCGAGATCAGGGGATCAGTCGTGTGGGCCCGGTGGCGGCCGTGATCGCGCTCGCCGATCGGTTCGGGCGGGTGGCGACCGACCTGCGGGTCTCCCTGACCGACCGGTGCAACCTGCGGTGCACCTACTGCATGCCGGCCGAGGGTCTGGCCTGGATGCCGCAGCCCGACCAGCTCACCGACGCCGAGGTGATCCGGCTGGTCCGGATCGCCGTCGAGCGCCTGGGCATCACCGGGGTCCGGTTCACCGGGGGTGAGCCGTTGATCCGGCGCGGCCTGGTCGGCATCATCGCCGAGGTGGCCCGGCTCGAGCCACGGCCGCGGATGTCGGTGACCACCAACGGCATCGGCCTCGATCGACTGGCCGTGCCGCTGCGCGACGCCGGGCTCGATCGGGTGAACGTGTCGCTGGACACCCTCGATCCCGCGCGGTTCCAGGAGCTCACCCGGCGCGACAGGCACGCCGACGTGCTGCGCGGCCTGCGCGCGGCGGCGGACGCCGGGCTGACCCCGGTGAAGATCAATACGGTGCTGATGCGCGGGGTGAACGACGACGAGGCACCGGGGCTGCTGCGGTTCGCGCTGGAGCACGGTTACCAGTCGCGGTTCATCGAGCAGATGCCCCTGGACGCTCAGCATCAGTGGGACAGGCACACGATGGTGACCGCCGAGGAGATCCTCGACGCGCTGAAGCCCTTCGATCTGCGGCCCGACGTGGTTTCACGTGGAACGGCGCCGGCGGAGACCTGGCTGGTGCCGGGGCACGTGGACGCGGCCGGGAAGCCGGCTCGGGTCGGGGTGATCGCGAGCGTGACTCGGCCGTTCTGCGGCGATTGCGACCGGACCCGGCTGACCGCTGACGGGCAGGTGCGGAATTGCCTCTTCGCCACCGAGGAGAGCGATCTGCGGAAGCTGCTGCGTGATGGAGCGCCCGACCGCGAGATCGCTGAGGCGTGGCGGGTGGCCATGGCCGGCAAGCGAGCCGGCCACGGCATCGACGACCCGGCGTTCCTGCAGCCGGCTCGGCCCATGTCGGCGATCGGGGGATGAGGGCTGTGCTGACGGTTCGGTATTTCGCCGGGGCTCGGGCGGCGGCTGGTGGCCTGTCCAGCGAGGAGGTCGCTGCCGGGTCCCTGGAGGAGCTGGCTCGGGTGCTCACCGATCGGCATGGTGAGCGGCTGGGGCTGGTGATGAAGGCGGCCAGTTTCCTGGTGGACGGGTTGTCCTGCCATGACCGCGGTGCTGTGTTGCCGGCCGGGTCGACTGTCGACGTCCTGCCGCCGTTCGCCGGCGGCTGATGCCGGGCCATTCGCTGGTCCAGCCCATCTCGTAGCCCCTCGATGGCCCCCTGCTGACTTCGGCGTTCGCGGTTTTGTCGTACCCCTCCGGCAGGATTCGGGGCGCTCCGGGGGGAGTCATCGGCGAGTCAGCGAGGGAGGCCGGCGTGGTGCGGGTGGTGAGTCGGGCGGAGGCGTCCGAGGCGGTGCTCGATGTGGGATGGCGGTTCTTGCTGGGCACGTTGCAGAGCGCCGTTCCGGTTCCCTCGCTGGCCGCCGGGGCCGAGGTGGTCGCCGCCGCGGTCCGGGCCGCCGGGGAGCATGCCGACGGCCATCTGCGGGCCGACCTGCGCGCGGATCGCGTGTTCCTCAGCCTGCAGACGCTCCGGCTTGCCTCGCTGACCAGCCGGGATGTCGAGCTGGCCCACCGGATCTCCGCGGCGCTGGCGACGATCGGGCGCACGACCGAGCCCCAGGCGGTGCAGATGCTGGAGGTGGCGATCGACGCGCTGGACAGCGCGGCGATCCGCCCGTTCTGGAAAGCGGTGCTGGGTTACACGCACGAGCCCTCGGCCGACGGCCCGGCCGATCCGATCGTCGACCCGGCCGGGCGGGGCCCGGCGATCTGGTTCCAGCAGATGACCGAGCCGCGGCCGCAGCGCAACCGGGTCCACTTCGACCTGTGTGTGCCACATGACCAGGCGCCGGGCCGGCTCGCCGCAGCAGTGGCCGCCGGAGGGCGACTGGTGTCCGAGCGGCGGGCTCCGGCGTTCTGGGTTCTGGCCGACGCGGAGGGCAACGAGGTGTGCGTGACCACCTGGCAGGGCCGCGACTGAGACAACCGGCGGGGTGGGGGCACGCCCGGACGCCCGGGGGTGGATCAGGGAGACTTGGCGTGCGGCCGGAGGCCGCGCTTGGGGAGGAGTCCGGGTGGCGGTGTTCTTCGCGGTGATCCTGCTGGTCATCGTCCTGATCCACCTGTACCTGTACAAGCGGCTGGTGCTCGACCCGCTGCGGCCGGGCCGGTGGCGGCGGGTGGGCACGGTGATCGCCGCCGGGCTCATGCTGCTGGTGCCGGCGACGCTGATCGGGGTGCGCGCCGGGCATGTGAAGTGGCTGGCCTGGCCGGGGTACCTGTGGATCGCCCTGATGTTCTACCTGCTGATCACGCTGCTCGTGCTGGAGATTCCGCGGCTGGTGGTGCGGTTGGCCTGGGTGCGTCGCGGGCGTGCGGGAAAGCTCGCGGAAGAGAAGCGGAGCGGTGGAGCGGCGGTTTCCGGGTCGCAGGTCGCCGGGGCGGCTCCGGCCGCCGGGAGCCAAAAGCCGGTCCTGGCCGGCGCCGGGACCGGTAGCGAGACGCCGGCCCTGGCCGGCGCCGGGACCGGTAGCGAGACGCCGGCCCTGGCCGGCGCCGAGATCGGGACCGAGACGCCGGCCCTGGCCGGTACCGCGACTGGCGGCGGCTCGCCGGGTCGGGTCCGCGGGGTGAGCGACACCATCGCGGAGAGCGCGGCGGTAGCGGCCGGCACGACAAGCCCGGACCGGGCGGACGGCGGGGTCGATCGGCGGCTGGTGCTGGCTCGGGGGGCGGCGATCTTCGCCGGCCTCACCGCGGCGAGTGTCACCGGCTTTGGGATCCGGACCGCGACCGGTGCGCCGCGGATCGATCGGGTGCGGCTTCCGATCGCCAAGCTGCCTCGGGCGATGGACGGGACGCGACTGGCGGTGGTCTCCGACATTCATCTGGGCCCGCTGACCGGAATCGGTCACACCGAGCGCATCACCCGGGTGATCAATTCGGTGGACGCGGACCTGGTGTGCGTCGTCGGCGATCTGGTGGACGGCAGTGTCGCGGAACTGGGACGGCTCGCCGAGCCACTGCGCGGCATCGAGTCGCGGCACGGCGCCTACTTCGTGACCGGTAACCACGAGTACTACTCCGGCTACCAGCAGTGGATCGACGAGGTGGCCGAGTTGGGCATGCGCCCGCTGCGCAACGAGCGGGTCGCGATCGAGGGGCTTGACCTGGCGGGGGTCAACGACCTGGGCGGGGAGGAGCACGGTGATCCGGCCGATTTCGGCAAGGCGCTCGGTGATCGGGACACCAGCCGGCCGGTGGTGCTGATGGCGCATCAGCCGCTGGCCGCGAAACAGGCCGCGCCCTACGGGGTCGATCTCCAGGTCTCCGGGCACACGCACGGCGGCCAGATGGCTCCCTTCAACCTCCTCGTCAAACTGCAGCAACCGGTAGTCTCCGGCTTCGGACGGGTGGACGGCGTGCCGGTTTACGTGACCAACGGCGCGGGCTTCTGGGGACCACCGGTCCGCGTGGGCGCGCCGCCGCAGGTCACGGTGGTCGAACTCCGCGTGGCGTAACTCATCAAGATCGGTAAGTGTGTTTGAGCGTGGCGATTCATGCCGGAACCGACGGCCGTGACAGGATGCGAGACGTGGAGGTCAGCCCGGACACGTACGTCGCGGACCTGCACATCCACTCGCGATACTCGCGGGCCTGCAGTCGCGACCTGACCCTGCCCAACCTGGCCTGGTGGGCACGGCGCAAGGGCATCGCCCTGCTGGGCACCGGCGACTTCACCCACCCCGCGTGGTTCGAGCACCTGCGGGAGAGCCTGGAGCCGGCCGGCCCCGGCCTCTACCGGCTGAACGACGAGCAGGCGGTCACCAGACGACTGCCCGGCTCGCTGAAGGGCACCGCGCCGGCCCGGTTCATGCTGAGCGTGGAGATCTCCACGATCTACAAGCGGGACGACCGCACCCGCAAGGTGCACCACCTGCTCTACGCGCCCGACTTCGAGTCGGCCGGGCGGATCAACACCGCGCTGAGCCGGATCGGCAACCTGACCGCCGACGGCCGCCCGATCCTCGGGCTGGACTCCCGCGACCTGCTGGAGATCACCCTGGAGGCCGGCGGCTACCTGATCCCGGCGCACATCTGGACCCCGTGGTTCTCCGCGCTCGGCTCCAAGTCCGGGTTCGACGCGATCGCCGACTGCTACGCCGACCTGGCCGACCACATCACCGCGGTGGAGACCGGCCTCTCCTCCGACCCGGCGATGAACTGGCGGGTCTCCAGCCTGGACCGCTACCGCCTGGTCTCGAACTCGGACGCGCACTCGCCGGGCGCCCTGGCCCGCGAGGCCACCCTGTTCACCGGCACCCCCGACTACTTCGCGGTCCGCGACGGCGCCGGCCTGGCCGGCACCCTGGAGTTCTTCCCGGAGGAGGGCAAGTACCACGCCGACGGCCACCGTGCCTGCGGCGTGAACTGGGAGCCGGAGCGCACCCGCGAGGCCGGCGGCCGCTGCCCGGAGTGCGGCCGCCCGCTGACCGTCGGTGTGCTGAGCCGGGTCGAGGACCTGGCCGACCGCCCGGTGGGCTTCACCAGGGACACGCACGTCGAGCACCTGATCCAGCTGCACGAGATCCTCGGCGAGATCCATGGCGTCGGCCCCAAGTCCAAGACCGTCGAGTCGCAGCTCAACCACCTGGTCGCCACGCTCGGCGCGGAGCTGGACATCCTGCGCAAGGTCCCGGTCGACGAGATCGGCAAGGCCGGCGGTGACGAGCTGCGCGAGGCGATCACCAGGCTGCGGCGCGGTGACGTACGCCGTGTCCCGGGCTACGACGGCGAGTACGGCGTGATCACCCTGTTCGAGCCGGGCGAGCTGCGCAACCGCAACAGTGCGCCGCAGGTGGAAACCCTCTTCGACATGCTGCCGGTCGAGAAGCCGAAGACGGCGGCCAAGGAGGAGAAGCCGAAGCCCAAGGCCAAACCGGCCAAGGAGAAGCCGGCCCCGCCGCCGATCGCCTCGCCGCCCAGCCCGCACGAGCCGTTCGAGCCGATGCTGGCCGGCATGGAGGAGGTCGGCACCGGCCTGCTGGACCGGCTCGACGCGATGCAGCGGGTGGCCGCCTCCGCACCCGGCGGGCCGCTGCTGATCGTGGCCGGGCCGGGCACCGGCAAGACCCGCACGCTCACCCACCGGATCGCCTATCTCTGCGCCGAGCTGGGCGTCTTCCCGGAGCGCTGCCTGGCCATCACGTTCACCCGGCGGGCCGCGGCCGAGCTGCGCGAGCGCCTGGAGAGCCTGCTCGGCGACGTGGCCGAGGACATCACCGTCGGCACGTTCCACTCGCTCGGCCTGACCGTGCTGAAGGAGAACGCCAAGGCGGCCGGGCTCGGCACCGGCTGGCGGATCGCCGAGGAGCCGGAGCAGAAGCAGGCCCGGGAGCAGGCCGGGGACGACGAGGCGGCGTACCGGAAACTGCTGCGCCAGCAGGACCTGGTCGATCTCGACGACCTGATCAGCGTGCCGGTGACGCTGCTGCGGGAGGACCCAGCCCTGGTCGAGAAGTACCGCAGGCGCTGGCAGTGGATCTTCGTGGACGAGTACCAGGACGTCGACGAGCTGCAGTACGAGCTGCTGCGGCTGCTCAGCCCGGCGGACGGCAACCTGTGCGCGATCGGCGACCCGGACCAGGCGATCTACTCGTTCCGCGGTGCCGACGTGCGCTACTTCCTCCGCTTCAACCAGGACTTCGTGGACGCCCGCCTGGTCCGGCTGACCCGTAACTACCGGTCCTCGGCACCGATCCTGGCCGCCGCGGTGCAGGCCATCGCCCCGTCGTCGCTGGTCCGCGGCCGCCGGCTGGACCCGGCCCGGCTCGACCCGGAGGCGCCGCTGGTCGGCCGCTACCCGGCGCGCAGCGTCACCGACGAGGCGGACTTCGTGGTCCGCACCATCGACGAGCTGGTCGGCGGGCTCTCCCACCGGTCGCTGGACTCGGGCCGGGTGGACTCGCGCGCGGCCGTCGCCGGGTCGCTCTCGTTCTCCGACATCGCGGTGCTCTACCGCACCGACTCGCAGTCCGGCCCGATCCTGGACGCGCTGCTGCGGGCCGGGGTGCCGGTGCAGAAGCGCTCGCACAACCGGCTGCGGGACCGGGCCGGTGTCGAGGTGATCGCCCGCGAGCTGCGGCACGCCGGCGGGCTGGGTGGCTCGCTGGCCGCCCGGGTCCGGCTCGCCGCGCAGGTGCTGGCCCAGCGCTACGCGGCGCCGACGCTGGACGGTGGCCAGATCACCCCGGAGGACATCTGGTCGGCGGCCGACCTGCTCACCCCGCTGGCCCAGCGGGTCGGCGACGACCTGCCGCAGTTCCTGCAGCAGCTGGAGACCGGCGCCGAGGTGGACGCGCTGGATCCGCGTGCCGAGGCGGTCAACCTGCTCACCCTGCACGCCGCCAAGGGCCTGGAGTTCCCGGTGGTCTTCCTGGTCGGCTGCGAGGACGGGCTGCTGCCGCTGCGCTGGCCCGGCGCGACGCCGTCCGAGGAGGAGATCGCCGAGGAGCGCCGGCTGTTCTTCGTCGGGCTGACCCGTGCGCAGGACCGGCTCTACGTCAGCTACGCGGCGAAGCGGTCCCGGCACGGCAGCGAGCGGGAGCAGCAGCCGACACCGTTCCTGGACGTGATCGACTCCGGGCTGTTCGAGAAGCTGGGCGAGGCGGCTCCGGCGCGACCGAAGGACCGGCAGCTCAGGCTGCTGTGAGCAGCGCCGCGAAGGCCCCGATCAGCAGCGCGGGGCCGAACGGGAAGATCCGGCGGCGCCGGGTGGCCAGCAGCACCACCGCCACCCCGGCGCCGATCAGGTGCGCCACCAGCACCCCGGTCAGCACGGCCGGCCAGCCCGCGGCGAGGCTCACCAGCAGCGCCAGCACCGCCGCCAGCTTCACGTCGCCGAACCCGAGACCGTGGCCGGGCAGCACCGCGATCAGCAGGTAACCGGCGCCGGTCAGGACCGCCGCCAGCAGCGCGGGGCCGATCCGCGCCGGGGCGAGCAGCGCGAGCGGCACACCGACCCCGGCGGCGAGGGTGCCGACCAGCGGATCGGGCAGCCGCAGGGTCCGCAGATCGATCACCGCGAGCAAGACCCCGGTCTCGACGCCGAGGAGCAGCACCGGCAGCTGCGGGACCGCACCGAGCCGGGCGGCGAGCAGTCCGGCGGCCAGCAGCGCCGACAGGGCGCCGGCGAAGCACCGGCCGGCCGGGAACAGCGCCGGCACCGCCAAGATCATCACGGGTAGTACCACGATCGGGCACCGTAACGGCTCGGGCGGGTGAACGCAGGTCGGGTTGTGGACAACTCGGCCGATGTGATGTATCCGCAGGCGATTCCGTCACCATCGGTGCAGGCCGGGCACGCTACCGTGACAGCATGTCGCACAACGGCCCGCACTCCGGCCCGCCCTGGGCCGGCGGACGACCCGAGGAGCCGTACGCGGAACCCTCCGACCCCTGGGGTGAGAACAGCCGGGCGATGCACGACCCCGCCTGGGAGGCCGCCCCGATCCCGCACCAGCAGTACCCGCCGAAACCGGCCTGGCAGCCGCCTGCCCCGTCGCCGGAGCGGGGCGGGCGCCGGGGCATCGCGATGGGCGCCCTGATCGCGGTGCTCAGTGTGCTGCTCGGCGGCGGCCTGGCCACCGCGGTGTGGTACGTGCTGGGGCGCAAGGACGACGGCGCCACCCCGGACGCCACCGCGACCACCGCCGCGGCGGTCAGCGTGCCGCGCCCGCAGACCAGCGCCGACGCGCGGTTCGCCGGCAAGGGCCAGTGCGTGCGCAACGAGGGCACCAACACCGAGCCGGAGCTGCGCATCGTCACCTGCACCACGAACACCTACGAGGTGCTGAGCCGGGTCGACGGCCGGACTACCGGGGAGAAGGACGCGGTCGCCAAGTGCGGCAAGGTGCCCGGTTACACCAAGTGGTACTACTACGACACCGAGTACGACGACGTCGACTTCGTGCTCTGCCTCCGGGAGTACCCGGGTCAGTAGGCCGCTCTAGCGGACTCTAGCGACAGAGCTAGACAGCTTTAGAGCGACATATCGAGCCGACTCTAGCGTTCGTCCTAGATGGCCCGATACGGTGCTACGTCATGGATCCGGTGCGGAACCCGTATGCCCCCGGCGCCGGTCAGCGCCCGCCCGAGCTGGCCGGACGCCGCCGCGAGCTGGATGCCTTCGACGTCGTCCTGGAGCGCGTGGCCCGGGGTCGCCCGGAGCGGAGTCTGGTCCTCACCGGCCTGCGCGGGGTCGGCAAGACGGTGCTGCTCAACACGCTGCGCTCGGCGGCGATCGGCCGGCTCTGGGGCACCGGCAAGATCGAGGCCCGGCCCGACCAGTCGCTGCGCCGGCCGGTCTCCGGCGCCCTGCACATGGCGATCCGCGAGCTGGCCCCGCACCACCGCGCCCCGGAGCGGGTGGACGAGGTGCTCGGCGTGCTCAAGGCGTTCGCGCTGCGGGCCGAAGCCGGTCTCGGAACAGTCAAGATCCGGGACCGCTGGGCACCGGGCATCGACGTGCCGCCGGCCCGCGGCCGCGCCGACTCCGGGGACATCGAGATCGACCTGGTCGAGCTCTTCACCGACGCGGCATCGCTGGCCACCGACGTGGGCACCGGGATCGCGCTGTTCATCGACGAGATGCAGGATCTCGGCGCCACCGACGTGTCGGCGCTCTGCGCGGCGTGTCACGAGCTGTCCCAGCTGGGTGCACCGCTGATCGTGGTCGGTGCGGGGCTGCCGCACCTGCCCGCGGTGCTCTCCGCCGCCAAGTCGTACTCCGAGCGGCTGTTCCGGTACCAGCGGATCGATCGGCTCGACCGGGACGCGGCCGACCTGGCGCTCGGTGTGCCGGCCGAGCGCGAGGGCGTCGACTACGACCAGGAGGCGCTCGATCTGCTCTACGAGAAGTCGGGCGGGTATCCGTACTTCGTGCAGGCGTACGGCAAGGCGACCTGGGACCACGCGCCGCAGTCGCCGATCACCGCGGACGACGTACGGGTGGCCGCGCCGGAGGCGGAGAGCGAACTGGCGGTCGGCTTCTTCGGCTCCCGCTTCGAGCGGGCCACCCCGGCCGAGCGGGAGTACATGCGGGCGATGGCCGCGCTCTCCAACGACCCCGGCAACGACATGGACGCCGCGGTGCCGACCTCGGACATCGCGGTGGCGCTGGGCCGCAAGCCGGCCAGCCTGTCGCCGGCCCGGGACGCGCTGATCAAAAAGGGACTCATCTACTCCGGCGAGCGGGGCACCGTCGCGTTCACCGTCCCGCACTTCGGTCGCTACCTCAGAACGCAGCCGGTGTGATCTCCCCAAGACGGGTATAAGGGATCTCATGAAGCCCGTCCGCACCGCTGCCCGAGCCATGCTCGCCTCGATCTTCGTGATCAGCGGGGTCCGCGTGCTGATCAATCCCGGCGAAGGCCGCATCCAGGCCGCCCGCCGGGTGACCGACCGGCTCACCCCGCTGCTGGAAAAGACCGACCCGCGACTGCCCACCGACCCGAAGACGCTGGTGCGGGCCAAGGCCGCCGCCGACGTCACGGCCGGGCTGGCGCTGGCCACCGGCCGCTTCACCAGGCCGGCCGCCGCCGTGCTGGCCGCCGGGTTGATCCCGACCACGTTCGCCGGGCACCCGTTCTGGGCCGTCCCGAAAGACCGCCGCGGCGACCAGCAGATCCACTTCCTGAAAAATCTCGGCCTGCTGGGCGGCCTGCTGCTCGCGGCTGTCGACACCGAGGGCGAGCCCGGGCTGCGCTATCGCACGACGCACGCCGTCGACCGCGGACAGCGTTCGCTCAGCCGGGCGGTGGACCGGTCGCAGCGCTCGGTGCGCCGCGCCGCCCGGACCGCGAAGCGCGAGGCGAAGATCGCCACTCTCTCCGCCACCGCCGCCCGGAAGCTGCCCGGGTGACGTCGACGCACCCGGTGTGCGCGACCACTATGCCCTAATTGACCGGATAACAACCTTGTAGCGACCTTTGCGTTAAAGCGAGCGAGGGGCCGCACGGACGGTCTGCGCCTTCACCGCTCGCTTCCGCCCGGCAACCGACCTGCCACCACGTGACCCGCGCCGGTGGCAGGCCGTGCCGCGCCCGGAGGACGAGACAGGGGTCGGGCCATGCCGGTCAGTCAGAAACGCGCGCTTCGCGCCGCGCCAACCAGGTCCGCTCTGGTCGCGGTGGGCGGGTTGGTCACCCTCGCGCTGGTCGCGCTGTTCCTTTCCCGGTACGGCCTGAGCACTCTCGCCGTCACGCACGCGGCCGTCCGCGACTGGCTGGGCGGGGCCGAGCTCTACGCGTACCGGGAACCGGTGAGCGGAGCCGGCGTCGCGCTGCCGCCCGCACTCGCCATCCTCCTCGCGCCCCTCGCCCTCCTGCCGCTGAAGGCGGCCGGCTGGCTCCTCGCCCTGGCCGGCGTCGCGGCACTGCTGCTGGCGACCGTGGTGCTGGCCGGCCCCGTCGCCCGCCGGCACGGCCGCCGCCGCACCCCGCTCGTCCTGGCCGCCGCCGCGCTCGCCCTGCTCACCGAGCCGGTCCGGGCCGCGCTCGGCGAGGGACGCCCGGAGTTGCTGCTGTTCGGCCTGGTGGTGGCCGATCTGGTGGCGCTGCGCCGGGCCCGTGCGGTCCGGGCCGGCCGGGTCCGGCGGACGCCGTGCTGGCTCGCCGAGCGCCCCGGGCCACTGCTGGACCGGCTGCGGCAGGGCTGGGCCGACGGCACGTGGGCCGGCATCGGCACCGGGCTGGCCGCCGCGTTCGCGGTGACCCCGCTGTTCTTCCTGGCCGGGCTGATGGTTCTGCGCCGGCGGCGGGCCGCGGTGACCGCGCTGACCACGGCGGTCACCGTGACGCTGGCCGGGCTGCTGTTCGCCCCGCGGGAGACGGTGACCTGGTTCGGCGACACGCTGTGGGAGCTGAACCGGACCGATCCGCTGACCACACCGGGCAACCAGGCGCTGGCCGGGGTGCTCGCCCGGCTCTACGGCTGCCCGGCGCCACCGGTGCTGGTCTGGCTGTCGTTCGGCGCGGTGCTGCTGGCGGCCGGGCTGTTCCGGGCGCGGTCGGCGCTGGGCGCCGGCGACGAGGTGGCCGCGTTCACCGTGATCGGCCTGGCCGCAGCGGCCTTCGGCCCGATGAGCACGCCGGCCGAGCTGATCTGGCTGCTGCCCGCGCTGCTGATCCTCGCCGACACCGGGCGCCCAGTCCGGCGCGGTGTCGCCGCCGCCGGATACGCCCTGCTGGTGGTGCCGGTGCCGGTGCTGCTCGGCTGGAACGTGTACGCCTTCGCGCTGATCCTGCTGACCGGCGCCCTTCCCTGGCGGACGGCTCCGGCACCCCCCGCGCCTCCGCAGCGCGTCGCCATCCCGGTCCCCCGCGGCGGCTAGCCCGTGTTTCTCGCCCTCAGGGGCAGTTGACCCATTCCTCCTGGCCGTCCAGGAAGACCTGGCGTTTCCAGATCGGCAGGCGGGCCTTCACCTCGTCGACCAGGCGGGCGCACGCCTCGAACGCGGCGGCCCGGTGTGCGGTGCTGACCGAGGCGACCAGTGCCACATCGCCGATCCGCAGGGTGCCGATGCGGTGCGAGACGGCGACCGCGTAGACCGCCGGGTCGGCGGCGATCTCCTCGGCCACCTCGCGAAGGATCGTGGCGGCGGTCGGGTGGCCTTCGTATTCCAGCAGGGTGACACCGCGGCCGTGGTCGTGATCGCGGACCACGCCCTGGAAGGAGACGACGGCGCCGGCCCGGCGGTCGGCCACCGCGGCCTCGTGCGCGGCCAGGTCCAGCGGGGCGTCGAGGACCTCGGCGATGGTGACTGTCATACGCGCTCCCCGGGCAGCAGCGGAAGGGGCAGGAACGGAACCGAGTCGCCGGCGGCGACCTTGACGCCGGGGCGGACCACGAGGAAACCGTGCGCATTGGCGAGCCCGCGCAGCATCGCCGAGCCGACGTGGCCGACCGGGGTGGCGACCCGGCCGGTCGGGTCGAGAGCGGCCAGCGCCAAATGCGTGTCCCGGCCGCGGCCGGGGACCGGGGTGGCCGCCTCGACCTGCGGCAACTCGGCCGCGAACGGCCGGCCGGCCAGCCCCGCGAGCAGCGGAGCGACCAGGCTGACCAGGGCGATCACCGCGGACTGCGGGTTGCCGGGCAGGCCGGCCAGGAACCGCTGGCGGCCGTCCGGCCCGGGCACCCGGGCGAGCAGCATCGGGAAGCCGGGGCGGACGCCGACGGTGTTGACCACGTAGTCCGCGCCGAGCTCGGTGAGCGAGGGGTGCAGGTGGTCGACCGGCCCGTGCATGGTGCCACCGGTGGTGCAGACCAGGTCGGCGGTGGCCAGCGCGGTGCGGATCGCGGCGAGGTGCGCCTGCAGGGTGTCCTGGACCGGGCCGGCGACCGAGGTGACAGTGGCGCCGCAGCGGCGCAGCCAGCCCGGGACCTGGGGGCCGAGCGAGTCACGGACCCGCCCGGCGCCGGGCGGGCCGGCGGTGAGCAGCTCGTCGCCGAAGACCAACAGGGCGGCCCGGGGCTCGGGGCGCACGGTCAGCGTCTCATGTCCACAAGTGGCCGCGACGCCGATGACGGCCGGGTCGATCGGGGTGCCGGCCGGCACCAGTTCCTCGCCCTCGGCGGCCTCCTCACCGGGCAGCCGCCACTCCGGGGTGGCCCGCGGGGTGCCGGTGACCAGCCCGTCGGCGCCGGTGGTGGACTCCTCGACGCGGATCAGGGCGGCGGCGCCCTCGGGCACCATGGCGCCGGTGGCGATCTCGACGCAGGTGCCGTCGCCGGTCAGCGGCGGCGGTGTGCCGCCGGCCAGCACCCGCCCGACCGGCCGCCACGGGCCGGCGCCGCGCACCGCCCAGCCGTCGATGCTGGAGGTGGGGAACGCGGGCAGGGCGGTGAGGGCGCGCAGCGGCTCGGCCAGGGTGCGGCCGTCGCCGTCGGCCAGGGGGATCCGCTCGGTGCCGGCCGAGGCGGCGAGCCCGGCCTGATAGGCCAGCTCGCGGGCCTGATCCCAGCCGACCGGGGGGTTCACGTCAGCGCTCACCGGTCGAGCGTAGTCCGCTAGTGGTCGCCGCCTCGGATCTGGTCGACAGTGTGTGCGAGGAGCGGGGCGAGGACGGCGAGACCGTCCTTGGCACCGCCGGTGGAGCCCGGCAGGTTGACGATCAGGGTGCGCCCGGCGACGCCGGCCAGGCCGCGGGAGAGGGCGGCGGCCGGGATCTTGTCGCGACTGTGCGCGCGGATCGCCTCGGCGATGCCCGGGATCTCGAAGTCGAGCAGCGGGCGGGTCGCCTCCGGAGTCCGGTCGGTCGGGGTCACGCCGGTGCCGCCGCTGGTCAGGACCACGTCGACGTGGTCCTGGACAGCTGCCCGGAGCGCCGCGGCGACCGGCTCGCCGTCCGGCACGACGACCGGGTCGGGCACCTCGCAGCCGAGCTCGCGCAGGCCGGCGACCAGGCGCGGGCCGCTGGTGTCGGAGTAGACCCCGGCGGCCGCCCGGTTCGAGGCGACGATCACGCGGGCTCGGATCGTCACGGCCGGTCCTCCGGGCGTACCCAAAGTCCGGTCTTGCCGCCCTCCTTGCGGAGCACGCGGACCGCGTCCAGGCTGGCGGCCGGATCCACCGCCTTGATCATGTCGATCATCGCGAGACCGGCGGTGGCCACGGCGGTCAGCGCCTCCATCTCGACGCCGGTGCGGTCGGCCGTCTTGGTGGTCGCGGTGATCTCGACCACGTCGGCGCCCAGCTCCAGCTCGACCTCGACCCCGTGCAGCCCGATCGGGTGACAGAGCGGCACCAGGTCGGGGGTGCGCTTGGCGCCCATGATGCCGGCCAGCCGGGCCACCGCGAGCGCGTCACCTTTCGGCAGGTCACCGCCGCGCAGCAGGGCGATCACCGCGGCGGTGGTGTGCACCTGACCAGCGGCGACGGCCCGGCGCTCGGTCACCGTCTTGGCGGACACGTCGACCATCCGGGCGGCACCTGTCTCATCGACGTGCGTCAGCCGTGTTTCCTCGGGCATACCCGCGAGCTTATAGAGCGCCGCCGGGAAGCACGTTCGCATCGCCGCCGAGTTGACTTCACACTTTGTCCATACCCGGGTCATAGCGTCTCCGGCACTGCTCAGGCGGCCTACCCGGGGGTATTGAAAATAGAAATCGGAACGGTTTTTCATTGCTTTCCGTTGCCATTCGGGAACCGTCAGTAACAATCGCTGGAATCGTTCCCGCATTATGCTCATAACGACACGATCTACTGGAAATCGGAAAGATCGCAGCCTACCTTCGATCTCGTCGCGACGGACACCCGGCCGGCTTCGTTGAAGACCCGGCCGCCAGGGAGCGGATTCCGGACCATCGAGGATGAAGGAGAACGCCATGCGCGGCGGCGACTGGCTCTGAAAAAGACAGTGATGCGCAAAACGGCGCAGATGAATAGCCTTGAACCCTGAGCGACAGCTCAGTTGCGTTCGGCGACAAGGACATCATGTCTGAGACCGGCACCAACGACGACGCGACCGATCGGCGGCTTCGGCTGCTCATCGGTCTCGTCGTCGTTTTCGGGATCGGCGCCTCCGCCATCTGGGCCCATCAGGCCTACCTCCATCCGGAGCCGGTCCCGCCCCTCGGCTTGCTGGTGCTGCTCTGCGGCACGGTGGTCGCGGCGTACCGCCTGCGGGTGACGGTCCGGGTGCGATCCGGCCGGGAGGGCCTCGCCTGGGACGAGATTCCCGCGCTGGTCGGGCTCATGCTGATCCCGGCGCCCTGGGTGGTGCTCTGCGCCGCGGTCAGCGTCCTCGCCCTCAAGATCTGGGACCGGCTCGGCCTCCGCAAGACCGTCTTCGCCACCGCCAAGGAGGCGCTGACGGTGAGCGCGGCCGGTGCGGTCTTCGCGGCGTTCGGGGTCCGCCCCAGCGTCACCGAGCCACACGTCCCGGTGCTCGCGGTGATCACTGGCCTGGTCGTCTTCACCGTGGTCGACCAGCTGGTCTTCCTCCCGGTCCTGGCGACCGACAACCGGACCAGCATCCTGCGCACCGCCCGGCGCACCCTGATGGGCAAGGTCATCGGCTTCCTGGGCGAGCTCGGCGCCTGCCTGCTCGCCCTCTGGGTGCTGACCTCGCACGCGAACGTGCTGCTCCTCCTGGTCGTCCCGCTCGTTGTGGCTTGCATGCAGCTGTGGCAGTCCCGCAGTTCCCGGACCCGGGAGGAACGCGAGTCGTGGCAGCGCCTGGCGAAGGCCACCGACGAGCTCAACGCCGTCGATCTCACCCAGGTGCTGCACTCCGCGGCGACCCGGGCCGCACAGATCTTCCGGGCTGCCGAGGCGGCCATCGACCTGACCGCCGACAGCCCCGGCCGGACGGTGCGCGCCACCGAGGAACGCGTGCTCGCCGACGGCCCGCTGGCCGTGGCGCCCGCCCGCCCCGGCGACACCAGCGTGGACCTGATCGCGCACGACGGCGGGGTCCGGGTCGGGGTGCTGCGGCTGGGCTTCGGTGGCGCGGTGCGCCTGACCGAGGTGGAGGAGTACAAGCTGCACACGTTCGCCTCGGCGGTGTGCACCGCGATCCGCAACGCTCAGGCGTACGCCGAGCTGGCTCGGATCGCGGCGGAGAACGCGTACGCGGCAGCCCACGACCCGCTCACCGGGCTGGCCAACCGCCGGCAGTTCTACGAGCGGGCCGAGCGCCTGTGCCACGACGCGACGCCGGACGGCCTGGTCGCCCTGATGATCATCGACCTCAACCACTTCAAGGAGGTCAACGACACGCTCGGGCACGCCACCGGCGACGTCGTGCTCTGCGAGGTGGCCCGCCGGCTGAGCCGCGCGGCCGCACCCGGCGACCTGGTGGCCCGGCTCGGCGGGGACGAGTTCGCCGTGCTGCTCACCGGCCTGCCCACGCCCGCGCTGGCCAACCACCGGGCCGGCACCATGCTCGCCGCCCTGGAACCGGGCATCGAGGTCGAGGGCCTGCAGATCACCGTCGAGGCGGCCGGCGGGATCGCCCTGGCAGCCGGCACGGGCAGTGTCGAGGAGCTGATGCGCCGCGCCGACATCGCCATGTACCAGGCGAAACGCGCCGGCGAGCCGACCATGAGCTACACGCCCGCCCGGGACACCGCTGACGTCGAACGGCTGATGCTCACCGGTGAGCTGCGCCGCGCGGTCGACGAGCACGAGTTCACCGTCGACTTCCAGCCGATAGTCGACCTGGGCAGCGGCGAAGTGATCTCGGCCGAGGCGCTGGCCCGGTGGCACCACCCCGGGCAGGGCGACCTCGACCCGCTCCGGTTCCTGGAGGCGGTGGAGCGCTCCGGCCAGCTGCCGGCCTTCGCCGACGCGGTCCTGGACCAGTCGCTGGCGGCCATGCGGACCTGGCGGGAGGCCGGCTTCGACCTGCCGGTCGCGGTCAACGTGTCGCCACGGAGCCTGCTCGACCCGGACTTCCCGGCCGCGGTGCTGAGCCGGCTGGAGCACCACGACGTGCCGGCCAACCGGCTGGTCCTGGAGCTGGCCGAGACGCTCACCATCAGCCAGCTCGAGGTGGTCGCCCGGGTGCTGGCCGAACTGCGCAACGCCGGGGTGCGGCTGGCCGTCGACGACTTCGGCACCGGGGTCTCCTCGCTCTCCGTGCTCTCCCGCATCCCGGTGCACCAACTCAAGATTGATTCGGAGTTCGTGGCCGCGGTGGAGACCTCCGCGGAGGCGGCCGCGGTGATCCGGACCACCGTTGACCTCGCCCGCAACCTGCACCTGACGGTGGTGGCCGAGGGCGTGGAGAGCGAACCGCAGCGCCGGGCGCTGTGGGAGCTGGGCTGCCTGGCCGGGCAGGGACACCTGTTCGCGCGGCCGCTGTCGGCGGCCCGGTTCCTCGGGACACTGCAGCGAGGGTCGGCGGGACGGCCCGGGGCGCTGGCGGTGGCGCTGCACGATGCCGGCGCGGTGGTGCGGATGCCGGTTCGGCGGTCGTCCGGGGCGGGGAGATCTTCTCTGCCACACTTGCCGGCGTGACTTCAGCGGCCGGCGGACTACTCAGGCGGATCGACCGGGCCGGCGGCGGGCTCGCTGCGGATCTCGGGTGGTATCTGGCGGCCGCGGCGTTCGCCCTGGTCACCGGCGTGACGTCGACGTTGCTGCCGCATCGGCAGTGGGGGTTGATCGCCGCTTGGGGGTACGCGGTCGCGGCGGTGGTGGTGGTCGCGCAGCTGGTGACCTACTCGTTGGCCGGGCGGGCCGCCTCGGCGCCGGCCACGTCGGCCTCCGGGGCTTCGATCAGTGCGCGTGCCGCCGGTATGCCTGCCGCGGATGCCCGGCCCGGTGCTGCCGCTTCCAGCGCTTCGCCGGTCGAGGACGCTCCCGACGTACCCAAATCGGGTTTTTCGCTCTCGACGCTTTTCGATGATCGGTGCCGGGCCTGGCTCGCGTGGTTGACGTGGGCCGGGGTGGCGCTGCTGCCGCTGGTGGTGGAGGCGGTGCAGCGAGCCGGCGGGCGCACCGACCGCGCGCAGGAAGAGGTGCTGGTCGTCGAGGCGATGGGGAAGTCGCTGGTCGAGCACGGGACGCCCTACCTGAGCCGGGCCGGGATCGCGACCCTGCCGATCGGCGAGCGGCTGCTCGGCTATCGCCCCTATCAGCCCGGGATGGCGATCTTCGGGCTGCCGCGGGCGCTCGCCGGCGACCACTGGTGGACCGACGCACGGGTGTGGTTCGCGATCACCGCGGTGCTCGCGGTCGGCTTGGCCGTCGCGGTCCTGCGTCCTTTTCACCCCTTTCCGGTACGAGCGATCCAGGCCGCCACCGTCCTGCCGGTGACCGCACTGACCCTGGCCACCGGTGGTGACGACATCCCGGTGCTGGCCCTGTGCCTGCTCGCCCTGGCCCTCGCCGCCACCGGCCGATTCGCCTGGTCCGGAGTGGCGGTGGGGATCGCGGCGGCCGCCAAGCTGTTCGCCTTCCCGGTGGTGGCGGTGCTCGTGGTGCTGGCCGTGGTGGCCGGCCGGGGTCGCCGGCTGATCCCGTTCGCTGTCGGGCTGCCGGTTCTCGTCCTCGTCCCGCCGCTGCTGGCCGACTCGGACGCTCTGGTGGAGAACGTGCTCCGGTTCCCGCTCGGGCACGGGCTGGTGACCAGTCCGGCACAGTCCCCCTTTCCGGGGTATCTCGTCGCTCAACATCTGCCCGGTGGCCGGATCCTGGCGGCCGCCCTCCTCGTGGCCGCCGGGTTGGTGATCGGCTGGCTGCTGCTGCGCCGGCCGCCGCGGGATGCCGGGGCTGCGGCGCTGTTCTGCGGCTGGGGGCTGCTCGCGGCCATCCTGTTGATGCCGACCACGCGGTTCGGCTATCTGCTCTATCCGGCAGCGCTGCTGGTGTGGGCGCCGGTGCTGGCGTCGGCACCGGTGCTGGCGTCGGCAACCGGTGTTGGCGTTCAGCAATCGCACAGGTCCTTCCGCCCCACGGCATGACACAGCCTTGTACCGTCAATGAAATGCAGATGACCTGTCCCAAGTGTCACGGCGAGATGCGGGTCTACGAGCGCAGCGGCGTCACGATCGACCAGTGCACCGAGTGCCGCGGCATCTTCCTGGACCGCGGCGAGCTGGAGAAACTGTTCGCTGCCGAGGCCACTTACAACCGTTCCGCGCCGGCGCCGGGTCCGGCCACCCACACGCCTCCGCCGCCGCCTCCGGCACCGCACGGCGGGCACGGATATGTTCCGCCGCCCCCGCCGCCGCCCGCCTATGGTGCTCCGGTGCACCACGCGCCGCCGGCAGCGCACTACCCGCCGGCGCCGCATTATGGGCATCACGGGCACTACCGGCACTACGGGCACCATGGGCACTACCGGCGGCGTGGGTTCCTGCACGATCTCTTCGACTGACGGTCCGCTCAGTCAGCGGTCTGCACAATCGGCGGTCTGCCTAACTGGCGGTCTGCACAATCGGCGGTCTGCCTCGCTGGCGGTCTGCACGGTCGGCGGTGCGCCCGGTTGGCGTCCTCACCGGTTGGTCTTCCGCCCGGTGGGCCCTTCACGAGTTGACGGTCCGCTCATCTGCCCTTTGGGCTGACGGCCCGCTTTCCGCCCGCAGCGTGTCATCCGCTGGCGGTCGTGGCGCCCGCCCCGGTCCCACCCGGCCGGGGCGGGTTCCGCCTGCTTCTTTCAAGCCCTTCCGGTGAGGCCCGTCGGATCGGGGCGCCCGCCGGCAGAGGGAATCGGCGGGCGCCGCCGTGAGTCGACGCGGTAGGCCCGATCTCTTACGGGCGGAGACGACGCTCCACTCGTGCCTGCTCGACCAACTCCCCGTAGGTGTCGGCATCCTCTAGTGCCGATCGGGTGAGGAGCTGAACGGTCCAGGGAACGGGACAGGGTGGCGCGTGGTCGGGATCGGGACACAGAAGCCTGGTCACCTGCTCCTTGATGATCTCCGCCTGTTCCTCGGTGGCGTAGATGCCCAGTCGTACTTCCCAGATGTCTGCGTCTTCCGGCATGCCGGGTCTCCTGCCTACTTCTGTGGTGTGCCGCAGCGGTCGCCACGTGCGCTTGACGTCGCAGTGGCGCTGGTAGTGGACCAGCGGGGCGGGGATGTCGCGCTCGGCGTCCGATTTGGTCGCCCGCGCGGTGTTGCTGCCGCCATCGCCCGATCGTAGGCAACGACGTCGGGTCGGTGTACGGCGCCAGCGGCCCATCCCCTGGCAGCCGGGGTCGGTTTTTCACGCGTCGCCTTGTGGACCGGCTCGCGGGCGGGTTGGCGGCCTCGGCCTTCCGGATCCTTTCGTGGGCCGTTCGCCGAAGCCGTGTTGCACCGACCGGCTCCGTGTTGACGGCTGTTCGGCAAAGGTATGGCCAGCCGATTCGGCGATGGTCTGGTTGCCGCCTCCGTCGGCGGTCTCCCCGGTGATACCGCGGCGTCCGGGAATTGGGACGGCGGCGAGACATTACTCAAGCGCCTCCGGCGGCTGCCGTTGACCGAGAGCGACCGCGCCTCGCTCCGACCGCGCGACAGCCATGCCCGTGACAATGTCGGTACTACCAGCGGCAACTTCTTGCCGGTGAGACACCGAAGGATGCCGGACGAACTGGCCACAGTGGCATTGGTCACTGTCGGTGACCACAAAACGGAGTCAGGCCGTCACTTAAAAGAGAGATATTTCGATAGGTCTCTCTTTTCGTTCGCGTTACGAAGTCACTGGAATACGCTACGTCGCTGATCTTGGGTATTGTCACGTCGCCCCCTGTCGCGGCGAACGGAGGAACAACCGTGACTGAAACAGCTGACCGCACGGCGAACCAGGACCTGCGAGACGACTTGGAAGATGTCTACGGCCGGTACGAGGAAATGCGTTCCGGAGTGGACGAGCTCCAGCGCAGCCTGGCCACCATGCAGGTGAGCGCCCAGTCCCCGGACGGCGTCGTGCGAGCCACCGTCAACGCTGACGGCGACCTCGTCGACCTGCGCCTGGACCAGCAGGCCTGCCGGGAGTGGAACGTGGAGACCCTGGCCCGCGTGATCGTCGAGACGGTGCAGAACGCGTCAGCCGGCAAGCACCGGCAGGTCGAGCAGCTCGTCTCCGCCCACCGGCCGCCGGATGCGACCGCCTGACCGCTCCGCAGACCGCTCGCTGGACGCGACCGCCTGACCGCTCCACAGACCGCCCGCTGAGCAAGACCGCCTGATCAGGCCCGCCGGACGAGGTCACCTGATCGCAGATCGCCCACCGGACGACGCAACCCGACGAGCTTCACATACCGAACCAGTCAGTCCGCACGATGCACCACCGGACGAGGCGGCATGACGGCCGCACGCCGGACCGGACGACTCCACCGATCGACCACCGGACGAGGCGGACGCAGCGGCTGACCTGCTCGCTGCCAGCCGCCTCGCTGCCAGCCGCCTCGCTGCAGCCGCCGAAGGTGACTCCAGCCCGATGCGATGCACGCCGGACGGGGGCCGCGGCCAACTGCCGCGACCCGGCGTGCACCCGCGGCACAGCCGCCCTGGCGAGAGCCGGCTCGCGACGACGAAGCACGGCCCACAAAGGACGCGCAGGGCTGAGCTACGGCCACGGGCACGGGGCTACAGGCACGGGACTCGGCACGGGCACGGACGGGACGCTCCGGGCGTACCGAAAACGGGGTGGCATCGAACCGCAGACTGCCGTGCGTTTTCCGGGATTTTGTCCGGTGCGCCGCAGGCGGCCGGCACAGCTAGATGTGATGTCCGGGGACGTTGGTCGAGGAAGTGTGACCACTCGATCTGACGATCATGGCTTGATTCGGTGAACGATGAAGGCCTCCAGCGCTGCAGTGGAGTTGTCGAGACACCGCTGACCAGCACCCGGAGGCCTTCATGTCCCACGCTAACGCTGCGCTGACCGTTCGAGCGCGATTGCGGCTGGCGCGTCTGATCGTGGAGGACGGGTGGTCACCCGCACGAGCGGCCGAACGCTACGACGTGTCCTGGCGAACCGCGAACAAGTGGGCCGAGCGTTACCGTGCCGAGGGCGAAGCCGGCATGAGTGACCGCTCGTCACGACCACACCGGCAGCCGAACCGGACCCCCGCACCGGTGACCCGCAAGATCCTGCACCTGCGCACGAAGCGGCGCTGGGGACCGGTCCCGATCGCCGACCAACTCGGCTTGGCAGCCTCGACCGTGCATGCCGTCCTTCGCCGGCAACGAGCAAACCGGCTGTCGTACCTGGATCGCGGCACCGGCGAGCCGATCCGCCGCTACGAACATGACGCTCCTGGCGACTTGCTACACGTCGACGTCAAGAAACTCGGCAATGTGCCCGACGGCGGCGGCTGGCGCTACCTCGGCCGTCAACAAGGCGAGAAGAACCGGGCCGCCACCGTCGGCAAACCGCGGAGCAAGCATCGCAACCCCGTCATCGGCACCGCGTTCGTGCACACGGTCATCGACGACCACTCTCGCGTCGCCTACGCCGAAATCCACGACGACGAAACCGCGATCACCGCCACCGGCGTGCTGCGCCGCGCCGTCGCCTGGTTCGCCGCACGCGGCGTCACCACCCGACGGGTGCTGTCGGACAACGGCTCGGCCTACAAATCCCGGCTCTGGGCTTCGACCTGCGCCGACCTCGGCATCACGGTGAAGAAGACCCGCCCCTACCGGCCACAGACCAACGGCAAGATCGAACGCTTCCACCGAACCCTGGCCGACGGCTGGGCCTTCGCCAAGCTTTACACCAGCGAAAAGGCCCGCCGAGCCGCCCTACCCGCGTTCCTGCACGACTACAACCACCATCGGCCCCACACCGCCATCGGCAAGCTGGCACCCATCACCCGGTTGAACAACCTCGCTGGACATCACAGTTAGATGGCCATATCGACGAAGCGGGACAGGTGCAGCTGCGCGGCCACGGTGATCGTGTCGGTGGGGCCGTTACGGTGCTTGGCCACGATGAAGTCGGCCTCGCCGGCGCGCGGTGACTCCTTGTCGTAGTAGTCGTCGCGGTGCAGCAGGATCACCACGTCGGCGTCCTGCTCGATGGAGCCGGACTCACGCAGGTCGGAGAGCTGAGGGCGCTTGTCGGTGCGCTGCTCGGGGCCACGGTTCAGCTGGCTGACGCCGATCACCGGGCACTCGATCTCCTTGGCCAGCAGCTTGAGACCACGGGAGAGCTCGGAGACCTCCTGCTGGCGGCTCTCGGTCTTTTTCGGCGAGGACATCAGCTGGAGATAGTCGATGACCAGCATCTTGAGGTTGTGCCGCTGCTTGAGCCGGCGCGCCTTGGCCCGGATCTCCATGAGGTTCATGTTGGGCGTGTCGTCGACGAAGATCGGCGCCTCGCTGATCTCACCCATCCGCCGGGCCAGTTTGGTCCAGTCGTCGTCGGAGAGCTGGCCGGATCGGAGGGTGTGCAGCGGCACCCGCGCCTCGGCGGAGAGCAGCCGCATCACCATCTCGATCTTGCTCATTTCCAGCGAGAAGATGGCGCTGGCGCAGCCGTGCCGGATCGCCGCGTTACGCGCGAAGTCCATGCTGGCTGTCGACTTGCCGAGACCGGGACGCCCGGCCACGATGATCAGCTGGCCGGGGTGCAGACCGTTGAGCAGGCGGTCGAGATCCTGGAAGCCGGTGGGGACGCCCTGCATCACGCCGCCGGACGCGCCGACCGCCTCGATCTCGTCGAGGGTCGGCTGGAGCATGTCGCCGAGGGCGGCGAAGTCCTCGCTGACCCGTTTCTCGGTGATCTCGTAGATCGTCTGCTGCGCCCGGTCGACGATGTCGTCGACGTCACCACCGGCGTTGCCGTTGGCGTTGTAGCCCAGCTGCACGATCTTGGTGCCGGCCTCGACCAGCCGGCGCAGGATGGCCCGGTCGGCGACGATGCGCGCGTAGTAGGAGGCGTTGGCGGCGGTCGGCACACTCTCGATGAGCGTGTGGAGATAGGGCACACCGCCGACTCGCTGCAGGTCGCCGCTGTCGGCCAGGGCCGCCGCCACGGTCAGCGCGTCGGCCGGCTCACCGCGCCCGTAGAGGTCGAGGATGACGTCGAAGATGGTGCCGTGGATCGGCCGGTAGAAGTCGTGGGTCTTGAGGATCTCGACCACGTCGGCGATCGCGTCCTTGGAGAGCAGCATGCCGCCCAGCACGCCCTGCTCCGCGGCGACGTCCTGCGGGGGCGCCTTGTCATAGGAACTGCCGCCCGGCGCGCCACCGCCGCGGGACGGACCGCCGCTCGGGGGTCCCCCGGACGGCTGAGAAGAGGGACGTGGATCCGGCCGTGCGTCGTCGGTGATCGACACCGGGACATCCCCCCCAAACTGACCATGCCGACAGGACGAGCGAACAACCCTCGTACGACTCCTTCGGCCGGTCAGTGCCCGACTTCAGCAGAACCGGTCGATCAGAGGGCGGGACCACTGTACGAACCCGGCCGCCACCAGCCCAACTGCATCGGTGGACGAGTCTTGGGACAACCTGTGGACAGGACCCTCCCACTCTGTGGGTAGCCCTGTGCACACCATGTGGACAACTCTTGGGGAAAGAGCCTCAGCAGGAGTTTTCCGGGTTCTTCCTGTGGAGGGCAGAAAAGCTGATGGATCTGCGAAAATACCGGGTCGGGTGAGCAAGCCATCGCTGTCAGGCGTTGCGGTTCCGTCTCCGGCACGTCACCCTTTTCAGGTGGACCAACGGGAGTGGGACTACGGCGCCCGCATGTCGCGCGAGAGGCGCGCTGCGGAGGCTTGGCCCATTGCCGAGCAGGAAAGGGACGAATCGGAATCCCGGTGGTCGTCGCTGACCGACACCGGCAGCATGACCCCGAGTCCCGAGGCGCTCACCTGGCAGCGCCGGGCGGACGCCTGGGCACAGCAGGGCGGCGAGGTCGAGCCGTACTCCGGCGGTGGCGGCCAGGAGGTCGAGCCGGCGAACCGCTGGTCCGACGTCGCCTCGACGGGCCGGCCCACGTTCCCGGCCGACGGCACCGGCTGGCGCACCCAGACCTCGGAGTGGCGGGCCACCGGCGCGCGCTGGCGGCAGACCACCGAGTGGCGCTCGTCCACCGGGTCGCACGTCTGGCGCTCCACCACCGAGGCCTGGCAGTCGGAGAACGAGGGCGACGCCACGCCGAACCGCCCGACCATCTCCGGCACCGCCTGGCCGACCCCCGAGCAGGAGAGCGCAGCGGCCGCCCGGGAGAGCTGGTCCGAGACGCCGTCGTGGCGGCGCGCGGCGGACACCGGCCGGGCCGCGACCACGCCGGTCGAGCAGACCTGGAGCAGCAGCTCCGGCACCCCGTCCTGGCAGCAGCCGTCCGCGCAGACGCCGTCCTGGCAGCAACCGGCCCCGACGCCGTCCTGGCAGCAGCCGTCCAGCCAGACACCCTCCTGGCAGCAACCAGCCTCGACGCCGGCCTGGCAGCAGCCGTCCAGCCAGACGCCGTCCTGGCAGCGGCCCGCCACCGACTCCTGGTCGTCCGCCGCGTCGACGAGCGGTTCGTGGAGCGCCGAGCGCCGCGGCGCCCCGGGGGAGAACACCACCGACATCGGCGGCTGGGAGCAGCGCTCCGACGGTCCCGGCTGGCAGGCCGGTCCGCGGGACGACGGCCGGCACTTCGTCCGCGAGGACGACCGGGCCGCCTGGCAGCGTGGCGCGGAGACCGAGTGGTCCACCCGCCGCGGCCGGCGACGCGCTCCCGAGCCGGACACACAGCCGTCCGGCGGCAGCGGCTGGTCCACCACGTCCGACACCGACAACTGGGCCGGGCACACCGACACCGGCAGCATCGGGCTCTCCCCGACGTCGTCGATGCCCGACGCTGGCCCGCCGGCGCCCTCCTGGGGCGGCCGGTCCGCGCGCCGCGGCTATCCCGCGGAGCCGGAGGGACTTCCCGACGCCTACGGCGAGCGCAGCGGTCAGACCCCTATTCGGTACGGCGTACGCCCCGAGTCGTCCACACGCCTGTCCCGCCGAGCCGCGCCCGACGATGCGGCAGTGCCGCTCCGTGACGAGGGTGCCGCCGCCTCCGGTGGCCTGCCCGAGCGGCAGCGCGGGGCGAGCCAGTTCCGTGACGAGCCCGCACCCGGCCCGGCCGGCCTGCCCGAGCGGCAGCGCGGCGCCGGCCAGTTCGGTGCCGAGAGCGCCTCCGGTGGCCTGCCCGAGCAGCGGCAGCGCGGCGCCGGTCGCCGTGGCCAGCGGCCGCAGCGCTACAACGCGAACGCGACGAACTGGCGGGAGGACACCTCCTCCTGGGATGCCGAGCCGGACACCAGCAACTGGACCCGCGACCCGGACACCGGCCAGTGGAGCCGCGCCGAGGACGACCCGCGCGTGCTGGCCTGGCGTGCCGAGGCGGCCCGCCGCGAGCAGCTCAAGCAGGACGAGGAGCCGCAGCCCGAGCAGCCCGGCCCGACCGGTTGGAGCGGCAGCGGGCGGCGTGGCCGGCGTGCCGACGAGCCCACCGGGCCGATCGGCGGAGTGCCCGGCGGTCCGCTGCCCAGCAGCGGCATGCCGGACGGCCCACGTCCGCGCAGCGCCATGCCGGGATCCGCCGCGCCGCGCAGCGCCATGCCGGGCGGTACCTGGTCCACCGGTGGCGCGATGCCCGGACCGGCCACCCCGCGCAGTGCCATGCCGAGCCCTGGCGGTGCCCCGTGGAACGGCGCCGACCAGCCGGATCCGTACTCGTCCGGCCGCTTCCGCACCGACGCGTCCCGGTCCGGTGCCGCCGAGGCGTACGGAAATGACGTCAGTGGCCGGCGGCGTGCCGCCGAGCCGGAGCCGGATTCCTGGTCGGCCCGGCGGGCGGGCGGTCCAGCCGACGAGTACCCGACCGAGGGCTGGCGGCAGGGTCCGCTGCCCCCGCGCCAGGACCCGCCGCGCGAGTTGCCCGCCGGGCGTTCCGGTGGTTGGGCCGAGCCGGGTTACGCCGCCCCGCCGGCTCGTGAGCTGCCCGCCGGCCGGTCCTCGTGGCCGGACCCCGAGCGTGGTGTCCCCCGGCAGACCGGGTTCGGCTCCCTGCCGCCGGAGGACTCCGGCTGGTCGGAGCAGGATCGCGGCCCGCGGCGTACCGGCGAGCCCGGTTACGGCGGCCCGCGGCGTACCGGCGAGCCCGGCTACGGCTACGGCACGCCGGACGACGACGCCCGGGCCTGGTCCGAGCAGCGGCGGCCGAGCGGCGCCCGGGAACTGCCCGCGGCCCCGCAGCGGCGGGACGACGGCTATGGGCGTGACCCGCGCAAACCGGCTTACGGTGGCCAGCGCGAGCTGCCCAGCGGCCCGTCGTCCTGGTCCGATCAGGCCGGGACACCGGACTACGACGACGAGACGGATCGCTACGGCAATCCGCGGCGCCGCGACGACCGGGACGATCCGCCGTACGGTGGCGGAGGTGGTGCCCGTGGGCAGGCCGATTGGCGGACACCGGGGCCACCCGGCGGGCCTTCCTGGAACGGTGGTTCCGGCCCGGCCAACGGGTGGACCGGCGCCGGGCCGGGCAACGGCGGTTATCGCCGCGGCACCCCAGATCCCGGTTACAGCAGCGGCGGCGCGCCGGACGGGGGCGGCTGGCGCGCCAGTGCCGACACAGACGCCCCCGGCGGTGACTGGCGTGCCGAGCTCAACGGCGGCACCCCCGGTAGTGCCGCACCCGTCTCCGGCAGCGCCGGGTACCGCGCAGCAGCCACGCCCGGCGACTGGCGTCAGGAGCTGAACGGCGGCGGCGCCGCCACTCCCGGCGCCGCGCCGGTCTCCGGTTACCGGGCCGCCGCGACGCCGCCGGGTGACTGGCGTGCCGGCCTCACCGGCGGCGGTTCCCCGGCCGCGCCGGCGACCGCCGCGGTCCCGCCGGCGCCCGGTGCCGACTGGCGGGCCGAGCTCACCGGTGGCACCGCCGCACCCACCTCCGGCGCCGCGGGCTACCGCGCGGCCGCCACCGGCGACGACTGGCGCGCCGACGTGAGCGCGGCACCCACCTCGGGCGCCGCCCCGGCCGCCGGGAGCACCGGGTACCGCACGGCCGCTGCCGCGCCGGCCGCTGGCGACTGGCGTCGCGAGCTGACCACCGAGCCGGCCGACGGCGAGGCGCAGCGGTTCAGCACGTCGGACTTCCCGTCGTTCCGGCCGAGTGGCTCGGCCGCTGTCGCCGGCCGGGAGAACCTCGCGCTGAGCGCCACCTCGGTGATCACCGCACCGCCGGGTGCCGCGCCGGGCGAGGCCGAGGAGGACAGGTCGTGGCCGCCCCGGCGGGCTGCCGGCGGCGCGCTCTTCGAGAACACCGGCTCCTACGAGCGCCGGCCGGTCAGCAGCGGGGTGCCCTCCAGCCGGCCGAACGACCTGCTCAACCCGGATGAGGACGAGGAGGAGGAGAGTTCCAGCAGTCCGCTGGCCGCCGTCGGCTACACGGTGGTCTGGTACGGCGTACCGGTGGTTCTCTTCGTCCTGGGCATGCTGCTGCTGAACACCGGCCAGCGTGCGCACGCGCTGCAAACGCTGGCCGACGCCGCCCCGGAGTTCGGCATCTCGCTGGCGCTGAGCATCGTCGTCGCGTTCGGCCTGCGCTTCGCCACGACGGCCTGGAAGTCGGCGAGCGTCGGGCTGGCCGCGGCGGTCGTCGGTGCCGGTCTCGCCACGGTCCTCAGCTCCGCGATCACCGGCAACAGCCTCAGCTGACCCGGCGGAACAATCCGCGCCGCACGGCTCCCGGCGCCGGCCGCGTCCCTTGCCGGTCCGGGGTTGACGTCGCGGCCGACGGTACGCCGGTCGGGAGGACGATCAGCAGGGCCAGCGAGCACAGCACCAGCAGATTGCGCAACAGGAAGTCGCGTGGGCCGGCGGTCGGCACGTCCTCCGCGCCCGGCCAGACGACGAACGAGACGACGCCCCAGACCAGCATCGCGTACAGCGCCGCCACCCCGGACCACAGCAGGACCCGGGGCCGGGCCGCCCAGCCACGCGCGTGCACGAGCAGCAGGATCATCGCCGGGATGAACCAGTAGATGTGATGTGGCCAGGTGATCGGGCTGACCAGCCCGGAGGTCAGGCCGACCAGGGTGACGCCCATCAGGTCGTTGCCGGCCCGGTGGGCCCGGACCGCCCGGTGGAGGCCGAAGATCGTCACGGCCAGGACCAGCCCGCCCCAGAGCAACGTGCTCGGCGGCGTGGGGGCGACCAGCCGGGCGAGCAGCCCTTTGACCGACTGGTTGCCGGTGTAGAACGCCTGCCCGACCCGGTCGCTGTCCCACAGCGCGCTGGTCCAGTAGAACCAGGACTCGCGGGGTGCGACCGCCGCGGCGATCAGCGTCGCGCCGACGGCCGCGGCGATCGAGACGCCGCACGCGCGCCAGCGCCGGGTGACCGCCAGATAGACGATGAAGATCGCCGGGATCAGCTTCATCGCCGCGGCCAGCCCGATCCCGATGCCCGCATATCCGCGGCGGCGGGGCAGCGCGTGACAGAAGTCGAACATGACCATGGCGACCAGCACCATGTTGATCTGGCCGAGCGTCAGGTTCTCCCGGATCGGCTCGATGATCAGCACCAGCGGGACCGTCACGGCGGTGAGCCACCAGGACGAACTCCGGGTCGCCGACGGCAGCGCCGACCGGAAGATCCAATAGGTGGTCGGGACCAGCAGACCGGCGGTCACCGCGGTGAAGATGACGGCGACCCAGCTGAACGGCAGCAGGACCATCGGCCACATGATCATCGCGGCGAGCGGGGTGTAGGTGAAGTAGAGGGCGCCCTGGACCGCGTCGGGCCGGGCGTAGTCGTACAGATTCCGGCCCTCGGACCACCACGTCAGCGCGTCGTAGTAGATGTGCAGGTCGAAGAAGTGGTGGCGGAAGCCATACCAGGCGTAGAAGAGAACGGCGAGTCCCAGCAGAGCCGAGCAGATCATCACGCGCCGGGCTGGCCCCGGAAAGGTGCGGCTGACGTTGTCGATGACTGCGCTCATTCCCCGGCGGACTCGGAGCTGCCGCTGGCTCGGCTCCCGTGCCCGACCAGGGTAAGGGAATCCGTCGCGTGCCCGCGGACCCGGCATAAAGCCTCGTCGATGACGAGCATCACAAGAAGGCCCGGACCGTCCCCCACCGCAAGGTCCGCAAGGCCTGCGGCGCTTGACGGTACGCCACCAGGCGCGCTCCCGGCCCGTGAGCGTCGCCAGCACCTGCCCGTGCTCGGTCATGTGCGCCACCAACTGCACGCGGCGTGCCAGCGCCCGCCCATGACCAGGCATCTGCGCCACCACCCGGCACCAAGCGTGCCAGCACCCGCCCGCAACCAGGCATCTGCGCCACCACCCCGCACGAAACGTGCCGGCACCCATGCGGACCGGGCGAAAGCACGAACGGCATGCCGGGTGTGAACCCGGCATGCCGTTCGCTGTGGTGCGAGCCTTACTTGGCGGCGACCACGTTCACCGGGAACGTGGCGGTCACCTCGGGGTGCAGCTTGACCTGGACGTTGTACGAGCCCGTGGTCTTGATGTGACCCGGCAGCTCGAGACGACGACGGTCCAGCGACGGACCACCGGCGGCCTTGACCGCGTCGACGATCTCGGCCGGGGTGATCGAGCCGAACAGGCGGCCACCGGTGCCGGAGCGCGCGCTCAGCGTCACCTTGAGGCCGGACAGCTGGCCCTTGACCTCGTTCGCCTGGCCCAGGTCGCGGATCTCACGGGCCTCGCGGGCCCGCTTGATGACGACGACCTGCTTCTCGGCGCCCTTGCTCCACCGGATCGCGAAGCCCTGCGGCAGGAGGTAGTTACGGCCGTAGCCGTTCTTCACCTCGACGATGTCGCCGGGGGTACCGAGGCCCGAAACCTCCTGGGTGAGGATGATCTTCATCTGGGTGATCCTCCTCAGCGCGCCGTCGCCGTGTACGGCAGGAGCGCCATCTCGCGGGCGTTCTTGACCGCGCGGGCGATCTGCCGCTGCTGCTGCGAGGTCACACCGGTGACGCGGCGGGCACGGATCTTGCCGCGGTCGGAGATGAACTTCCGCAGGAGCGCGGTGTCCTTGTAATCGATGTAGGTGATCCCGTCCTTGTCGAGCGGGTTCACCTTCTTCTTCGGCTTGCGAAGCGCCGCAGCCTTAGCCATTGCTCTTACTCCTGAACTCAAGAAAGCCCGAGGGCTTAGAAGGGAGGCTCGTCGTCGAACGAGGAGTTGTTGCCACCGCCGGAACGGTTGCCGCCGCCGGACGGAGCAGCCGTGGCCCAGGGGTCTTCGAAGTCGTTGTTGCTCCGACCGCCCCCGCCGCTGGACTGCTGCCGGTTGCCGCCACCGCCGCCACCGAAGTTGCCGCCGCCGCCACCACCGAAGTTGCCGCCACCACCGGAGGCGCCGAAGCCACCCCCGCCGCCGCCGGACCGGTTCATCCGCTGCACCTTCGCCGTGGCGTAGCGCAGCGACGGGCCGATCTCATCGACCTCGAGCTCGATGACGGTGCGCTTCTCTCCCTCTTTGGTGTCGTAGGTGCGCTGGCGCAGCCGGCCCTGCACGATCACCCGGGTGCCGCGGGTAAGCGACTCCGAGACGTGCTCGGCGGCGTCACGCCAGATGCTGCACGACAGGAAGAGTGGCTCGCCGTCCTTCCACTCGTTTGACTGCCGGTCCAGGGTCCGCGGCGTGGAGGCGATGCGGAACGAACAGACCGCCGCCCCCGACGCGGTGAAGCGGATCTCCGGGTCGTTGACCAAGTTGCCAACGACGGTGATTACGGTTTCTCCAGCCATGAAACTTCTCCTCGCCGCTCAAGTCGTCGATGCAAAGGGTCTCAGGACCCTCTGACAAAAACGCCTCAGCGGGTCTCGGGACGGATGACCTTGGTCCGCAGGATGGACTCGTTGAGCCGGAGCTGACGGTCCAGCTCGGCCACGGCCTCGGGCGTCGCCTGCAGGTCAACGACCGCGTAGATGCCTTCAGCCTTCTTGTTGATCTCGAACGAGAGCCGGCGACGGCCCCAGACGTCGAGCTTCTCCACCGAGCCACCCGCGGTCCTGATCACGTTCAGGTACTGGTCGAGCGACGGGGCGACGGTGCGCTCCTCGAGCGAAGGGTCGAGGATCACCATCAGTTCGTAATGACGCAAGACATTCACCTCCTGTGGGCTATGCGGCCACGGTCTCTCCGTGGCAGGAGGTCTTGTGTCGAACGCAGAAGAAAGCCGTGGGAGAAGTGCGCCCCACGGCGGACAGTCTGCGAACCGAGCCAGCATACCCACCCCGGGTGCCCTGGCCCAAAACGAAGACCCCGTCCGTGGACGGGGTCTCTCGCCGTGCAGAGCCGCGGGGCGTCCGGTCCGGTTCGTTGGGTGGGACCTGGGGAGGAACGACCACACCGATGAGGTGGACGCGGTCGCCCCGCGGAGCCTTACGAAGCAGAGCTTACGCCAGATTTGCCCGGGATGCACGTTGCGACACGAATGCCCGAATAGCGGCGGTGAGCACGCCCAGGACACAGACCATCGCGGTCAGCCCGAGCAGGCCGATCGGCCGGCCGGTCCGCATCGGCTCGACCGCGGCCACCGGCTCGGCCGCCGGCGCGGCGACCGGGCCGTCCAGCGCCTGGACCGGCGCCTCGGCGCCGGTTGGCGAGGTGGCGTCCGCGCCGGTCACGGCGGTCACCGAGGCACGGTCGCCGGGGACCAGGGCCTTGCGCTCACCCGGGGGCATCCCGGCGAACTGCGGGTGGCGTGCCGAGGTCGTACGCGAAGCCTTGTTCTTGATCTTTTGGGGTGTTTCGTGGTGTTTCACGGCGGTCTGGTCGGTCGCGGTCCGCATCTGATCGGCGGTCTGCCGCGCGGCGGACCTGTGCTGGGCAGCCCGGGCGGCGTCCGGCGAGTCGCGCAGCGCGCGGGAGCGCGACGACCGGGTGTCGGGGACGGCCGAGCCGGTGGCCGGGGAGAGGGCCGACGATCCGGCGATGATCGAGGGCAGCGTGTCGGCGCTGGAACCGCCCGGCACCGGGTCCGGCAGCGTGGCCGGGGTCGACGGGACCGCGGTGACCAGCATCGGCACCGGGTCGTCGCCGCCCGAGCAGTCCGGGGACAGCACGACCGGCGTGGTGCCGCGGCGGAAGACCACCTCGGCGGCGCCGTCGTCCGGGATGACGCCCTTGCGCGCGCCAGCCAGCTCCAGCCGGGCGTCGTGACCGGTCCGGTTGATCACGTGCAGGGTGCTCTCGGCGGGCACCGTCATCTTCTCGACGCTGGGCTTGGAATCGCAGCTCAGGCCGAGCATGCCGCCACCGAAGGTGACCCGGCGGTCGCCTGGCTGGAGTTGTTCGGCGCTCGCCGTCCCGGAGGCGATCAGCGGCCCGCCGAAGATCAAGCCGCTGGCCACCAGCGCCGCCATCCGGTATCGGAACTGCCGCGACATGCACCACTCCCCAGTTCGCCGCCGGACAGGAGCCGGCAATCGGTCAAACGTGATCGATGGGGCTAACGAGGCGCGGCGGAGGCCGGTGACGCTCGGGAGAAAGTGTCGGTCCCGCGTCGTAGGCTCGGGCCATGCGCATCGGAGCCCACGTCGATCCCGCCGACCCGCTGGCCGAGGCCGCCGCTCGCGGCGCCGAGGCGGTGCAGTTCTTCCTCACCGACCCACAGGGTTACAAAAGCCCCAAGCCACGCGCGGACGCCGAGCTGCTGCGGGCGTCCGACGTGGACATCTACATCCACGCGCCCTACATCGTGAACGTCGCCTCGCCGAACAACCGGATTCGCATCCCCAGCCGCAAACTGCTGATGGCCCACGCCAAGGCCGCCGCCGAGCTGGGCGCGAAAGGCCTGATCGTGCACGGCGGGCACGTCGGTGCGGGCGCCGACCTCAGTGCCGGTTTCGACAACTGGCGCAAGGCGTTCGAGTACGCGGAGAACGACGGCGGCCTCCCCCTCCCGATCCTGATCGAGAACACCGCCGGTGGGGACAACGCGTGCGCCCGCCGCTTCGACCACCTGGCCCGGCTCTGGGAGGCGGTCGGCTCGTTCGGGGCCGGCTTCTGCCTGGACACCTGCCACGCCTACGCCGGCGGCGAGGACCTGGTCGGCATCGTCGACCGGGTCAAGGCGATCACCGGCCGGATCGACCTGATCCACGCGAACGATTCCAAGGGTGGATTCGACTCGGGCCAAGACCGGCACGACAACCTGGGTAATGGGAGGATCGACCCCGAGTTGGTGGTCGCCGCCATCCGCGCCTCCGGTGCTCCCGCCATTGTGGAGACTCCGGGTGGGGCGGACGGGCAGAGTGCTGACATCGCCCTGCTGCGCGCGCGTTCCGGCGCCTGACGTACTGGTCCGGGGAGGGTCATGACCGAGCAGCCGCAACCGCTCTCGACCAGGTCCGCCGGTGACGGCGCGGAGGCGCCGGGGCGGCGGGAGCCGAGGGGGAAACGGCTTTTCGGGATCTTCGGGTCTCGGCGGGCTGGGAAGAAGGCCGCGTCTCCGGCGCCGAGTGGGTCTTCGGGTGACTCGGAGAAATCGGGTGGCGAGAAGATCGGGCCGGAGGCGGAGCAGCTTTCGGCCGGTCGGCAGGTCCCGGGTGGCGGGGTGATGGGCGAGGCCACCGAGTCCGGGGCCGCCACGCCGGAGGCCGCTGGATCTGGGGCCGCCACGCCCGACGCCGCTGGATCTGGAGCCGCCGCTCCGGAGACCGCTGGATCTGGGGCCGCCACGCCGGACGCAGGCAAGTCGGGAACTGCCACGCCTGAGTCCGCCACGCCGGACGCCGCCAGACCGCAGACTGTCAAACCGGAAGCCGCCGAGTCGGGAGCTGCTAAGTCGGAGGGCACCGCGGCCGAAGCTGCCACGCCAGGGGGCGCTGCTTCGGGGGATAAGTCCGACAAGGGCGCTGGGTCGGCTTCGGGCGACAGAAAGACGGGCGGCACGGCCACGGTCCCGACCGGGAAAGATCCCGCCGCCGGGAAGCAGCCGACTGCGAAGGATGCGGGCTCGCCCGGGAAAGACTCCTCCGCCCCGACGGCAGCGGAGTCGGCTGCGACCGACAAGGCCTCGGCGGCCGCGGGCGGCTCCGGTGATCCACAAAAGACTTCGGTCCGGGTGAAGCGGAAGCGCAAGGAACTGCCGGAGACCCGGCCACCGGGGGCGCCCGAGGATCCCTGGTCGGCCTTTGCCGCCATCGCCGCGGACAAGCCGCCGGGACGGATCCGGCGCGGCCTGCGAGCCGTCTGGCGTGCGGTCGTGCACGAGTATGCGCTGGCCGCCTACATCTCCGCGGTCCTTGCCATCGGGCTGACCTGGCCGACACTGCGGTACCCGCTGCACACGCTGCCGCAGGATCTGGGCGACCCGTCGCGTCAGGCCTGGCAGGTGTCCTGGCTGGGCCACGTACTGCGGACGAACCCCGTCAAACTGTGGCAATCAAATGCCTACTTCCCAAACGGCAACAGCTTCGCGTACGGCGACAGCCTGCTCGGGTATGCCGCGTTCGGCCTGGTCGGGGATGGGCCGGCGGCGGCCGTGCTGCGCTACAACATCCTGTTCGTGCTGGCCCACGCGCTGCTGCTGTTCGGCGCGTATGCGCTGGTGCGGCAGCTCGGTGCTCGGCCGACCGGGGCTGCGGTGGCGGCGGCGGCCTTCGCGTACGCGCCGTGGCGTCTCGCCCAGGAAGGGCACCTCGACATCGTCTCGGCGGGAGCGATTCCGCTGGCCTTGGCGCTGTTGGCGCGCGGACACGGCTGGTCGATGCGGTATGGGTTCCGCCCGGAACGGCGCCGGGCCGGGTGGGCCGCGCTGGGCTGGTTGGTGGCTACCTGGCAGTTGAGTCTCGGCTTCTCGCTCGGGCTGCCGTTCGCGTATGTGCTCGGCGGCATCGTGCTGTTCCTCCTGATGGCGGTGCCGGTCCGACGACTCCGGCGACGGCGGCGGGAGCAGCGGCAGAAGAAGGAGCAGACGGGGAAGGAGCAGGCCGGAAAGGAACCGGCTGCCGTGCCAGAGACCGGGGCAGAGACCGGGCCGACCACCAAACCAGCGGCCGGCACGAAGACCGAACCTGCCGCCGCCTCGGAGACTGGGGCAAAGGCGGGGCCGGCCACCACACCCGAAGTCAAGGCGAAGACCGAACCTGTTGCCACCTCGGAGGCTGAGGCAAAGGCGGGGCCGGCCACCACGCCCGAAGTCAAGGCGAAGGCAGACTCGGTCACCCCGGAGGCTGAGGCGAATGTCAGCCCGGCCACCACCCCGGGAGCTGGGGCGAAGACCGAGCCGGCCACCACGTCCGATGCGGGAGCGGAGGGTGGGCCGGTCATCGCGTCGCAAACCGGGACGAAGCCGGCCGAGGCCGGATCGCAGGCGGACAAGGCCGATGAGGCTGTCGGTGCTGCGGAGACGAAGCCAGCTACGGACGATCCGGCTGCGAGTGGGCCGGGCCGGGCGGAGCCGGGCGAGGAAGCGGCCGAGAAGCAGCAGGCCGTGGCGCGTGATGGCGTGCCCAGCGGCCTGGAGATCCGCAAGGAACGGCCGGCCGGAACGAAAACGGCCGTCGATGAGGCCGCCAAGGGACCGGTCGGCAAGGCCAAACCCGCTGGCCCAACAAAGACCGGCACGGAGACCGGCAAGGCGGAGACCGGCAGTACGGAAACCAGCGAGGCCGGTGAAGCCGACAAACCCGCGCTGAAGAAGGGCAAGAGGAGAGTCGGCAAGACGCGGCCAAAGAAGACCGGGACGGGTGCCCGGCGGCCGCGGCGGGAGAGCCGGGCGGTGCTCGGCTGGCGGCTGCTGGTCACCAACATCCTCGGGGTGCTGTTCTTCCTCGGGGTCGGGGCGGCGATCGCGATTCCGTACCTGCGGGCGCCCGACTCGCCCACCCGCGGCGAGGAGATCGACTTCTTCTCACCACCGCTGCGCAGCCTGCTGATCGCTCCGGCCGAGTCGCGGATCTGGGGTGCCGCGCACGTCACGCCACGCGCCTCGCTGGGGTGGCCGGCCGAGATGTCGCTGCTGCCCGGCTTCGTGCTCTACGCCCTGGCGCTGACCGGTCTGCTGTTCTCGATCTGGCGATGGCGGCAGCGACTGGTCCTGGTGCTGGCCCTGGCCGCCGCGGTGATCCTGACCCTGGGCACCAACTTCTTCGGCGGCCGGTGGACCTACCTGCCGCTCTTCGGGCACTTCCCGGCCTCGTTCGACCTGCGCATCTCGGGCCGGTTGACGCTCTGGACGACGCTGCTGCTGGCGATCCTGGCGGCCGGGGCGATCGACGAGTTCGTCCGGCGGATCGAGCACTTCGCGGCGCAGCGGACTCCGCCGTGGCCGAGTCCGTGGCTGCGCCTGGCCACCCTCATCCCGCTGCTGCTGGTGGTCCTGGAGGGCTGGAACGCGACGGCACACCCGGTGGCCCCCGCCCAGCCGGCAGCGCTGCGCACCGTGGGCGGTCCGGTGCTGGTGCTGCCGACCGCCGCGCTCAGCGATCAGACCGTGCAGCTGTGGACCACCTCGCGGTATCAGCAGGTGACGAACGGTGGCGGGATCGTCGCCGCCGCCAAGCAGGAGGAGCTGCGGCAGAAAGTCGCGTCGTTCCCCGATCTGGCGAGCATCCAGTACCTGCGGGACAACGGTGTCGGCACGGTCCTGCTGATCCGTTCCGAGGTGGTCGGCACCCCGTGGGAGCAGGCCGGTGACCTTCCGGTCGACGCTCTCGGCATCCGCCGCGAGGACCTCCCCGACGCGGTCGTCTTCCGGCTGAACTAGGGAGCGCGCATGACGAGCGGCACTAAAGAGGGCGCGCATGACGAGTCGCACTGAAGGAAAGCGCGCATGACGAGCCGCACTGGAGGAGGGCACGCATGACGAGCCGCAGACACGGGCGAGAGACGGGTTCGCGGAAGCGGGCTGCCGACGCCACGTCGCCGAAGGGGCCGGCCTGAGGGCGTACCGGAAAGCGGGTGAAAGCGGAACCCGCGGCGGACCGGGAGCGAAACGCGAAGCGGGACACACCGGAAGGTGTGTCCCGCTGGGGATGGAAACCTAGACCTTGGCCACGACCGGCGGCTCCGGCGGCAGCCCGACCGGCGCGACCGGCGCGACCGGCGCCTTGCCGAAGCCGAGCGACCACCGCAACCGTTGCACCCAGCCCTCATCCGGGCCGTCCACCGGCCCCGCGTCCGGGTCGGCGCCGCCATAGGTCTGCCGGACCACGTCCAGCTCCGGCCGCCAGATCTCGCGGATCACCAGGCCGCAGAGGACCGCCACGGTGATCAGGCGCAGGGCTGACGCGAGGACGAAGGTGCCCTCCGGGATGACCGGCTTGCCGCCGGCGCCGATCAGCTCGGCGTAGAACGCGGCGAAGTAGCCGATCTCGGCGACGGTCCAGGCCAGGATCGCGCCCCACTTCGGGCGGGCCAGGACGATCAGCGGGACGAGCCAGAGAACGTACTGCTGCGACCAGACCTTGCTGAAGATCAGGAAGAACGCGACGACCAGGAAGGCCAGCTGGGCCAGGCGCGGCGGCTGCGGGGCGAGCAGGCCGAGCGCCAGCAGGCCGATGCAGGCCAGCCCGAAGAGCGCGTAGGTCACCAGGTTCAGCGTCGGCACGTGGTCGCTGAGCCACTGGAACGGCCCGCCCCCGCTGCTGGTCCACTTGCCGTCGAGGTAACGCCCGACATACCAGAACGTGCCCCAGCCGACCGGCCGCTCCGAGTTGAGCCGGAAGAACCGCAGCCAGGCCTCGTGCTGCCAGTGCCAGACCGGGAAGTTGACCACGGCCCAGGCGACCACCGCGCCGGCCGCCGCGGCGAACCAGGACCGCAGGCGCCCGGAGCGCAGCGCAAGGATGAACAGCGGCCCGATGATGAACAGCGGCCAGAGCTTGGCCGCACCGCCCAGACCGAGCAGGACGCCGGCCCACACCGGCCGCCGGCGCACCCACAGCAGCAGGCCGATGGCGGCCAGGCCGATCGCCAAGAAGTCCCAGTTGACGGTGGCGGTCACCAGGAGGATCGGGGAGAGCGCGAAGATCGCCGCGTCCCAGGGCCTTCGCCGGCGCAACGCCAGGATCACCGCGACGGTGACCACCGCGAACAGCGACAGGACCAGCGCGTTGGCGTTGTAGAACCAGCTGCCCTGGTTGATGTCCGGGTGTTTCTCGCCGTACCAGTGCACCGGCAGGCCGAGCGCGCCCATGAAGTAACCGGTGACGACCGGGTACTCCACCTGGTGGTCGACATAGGGGACGGCGCCGTCGCTCAGGCCCTCGGCGTAGTAGAGGGCGAGCACGTCGGTGTAGCAGAACCGGGTGTACTGGACGTTTTTCTGCCAGTCGCCGTCCATGCAGGGCGATTTCTGCACCCAGGAGAACGCCAGGATCAGGCAGGTCAACGCCATGATGATCCGCGGGGCGGTCCAGAAGCGGCCGGGCCGGGCATCCGGCCGGGTCGCGTGCGAGCCGAGCGGCCCGCCGATGAGTTGCGACAGCCCCCGCACGAAACCGTCCTAGGTCGCGGTCGAGGTGGTTGGTTCAGACCAGGACCGGCCGGGGCCGTCGGAGGACGAGGTCGCGCTGGGGACGTCGGGCCGATCAGGGGACGGTTGCGCGCTCATGTCTTGGCATCATGCCGCATGAACCTCGAAGATCGACGGCCGACCGGATACGGCGCACCGAGGGATACCCGAGGAAAAAACGGCGCCCACCTCATCGAGGTGGGCGCCGTTCAGGTCAGGAGGAGATCAACCGGTGGTATCGCCGTTGTTGTTGTCCCCACCGCCGTTGTTGCCACCGCCGCCGTCGTTGCCGCCGCCGTCGTTGTTGCCACCACCGGTGTTGTTTCCGCCGTTGTTGTTTCCGCCGGTACCGTTGTTCTGGCCCTGGCAGAGGACCGACAGGGGGCCGTCACAGACTCCGCTGTTGTCCTGGGTCGTCGTCGGGTCCGGCTCCGGCGGCGTCTGGCCGTTGCCGAGCGTGTCGTCCCCGCCGGGAACTCGATCCGGGAACTTGGCCTCGTCCCAGTTCTTCTTCTCGGCCACCGTGTCGAGGAACTTCTTCCAGATCGACGCCGGGGTCCCGGAGCCGAACATCTTCTTGCCGCTCTCCTCGGTCAGCGGCACGCGTTTGGTCTTGCCGCCGACCCAGACGGTCGCCGCCAGCTGCGGGATGCCGCCGACGAACCAAGCGTCACCGTTGGCGCTGCTGTTCGTGGTGTTGAGCTCCCACGAACCACTCTTGGCGATCGCATCGCGACCGTTCGACAGGGTGTGGTTGGCGTGCGCCGGGATCTGCTTCAGCACCGCGGACAGGTCCGACATCTGGTTCTTGTCGAAGACCTTGACGCCTTCCTTGGTGATCGTGGTCAGGCTCTTCGGCTTGTTGGTAGCCGGGTCGACTGCCTTGATCGACTTGATGAAGTGCGTCTTGTGCCGGACGCCCTGCGCCACGATGGTGGCGACGCCGGTCGCGTGCTCCAGCGGGATCACCCGGAACTGGCCGAAGCCGACCTCGCTGCTGAACTTGCCGTCCAGGGTGTCGGCGGAGGCCTTCTCGAGGTCGATGCGCTCGCCCTGCGGGTGCTTGTCCGAGCCGTTGGTCCAGACGTACCGGATGCCGGCCGCCTTCGCCGCGGCGAGAACCTTGCTCGGGTGCAGTTTGTCGGCGATCCAGTAGAACGGGAAGTTGTACGACCGGATGGTCGCCGTCTCCAGATCACAGAATTTGATCTTGCCGTCACACAGGCTGTCGTCGGCGCCGGCGTTGCTGATCTTCTTGCCGTTCGCTCGGGTGAGCGTACCGTCCCAGGTCGTCTTGAACGAGTAGTTGGCGGTCAGCGCCGCGGACAGCGTGTAGATCTTGAAGGACGACGCCGGCGACTGGCCGCCACCGTTCTGCATCACGCCACTGCCGTCACCGTTCATGTAGCCGCCGTAGTCGACGCCCTCGGGATCGTCACCGCCGTAGTACCCGAGCACCTCACCGGTATCTGGATCGATACCGATCACCGCGGACTGGTACGAGGACGGCCGCCCGTGCAGCGGAGAGTCGTCGCTCTTGCGCGAACCGGCCTGCTCGGCCGCTTTCTGGATCACCGGGTCGATCGTGGTGGTGATCGTCAGGCCGCCCTTGTCCTGGACTTCCTTGGAGATGTTGAGCTGGCTCAGCTCGTACGTCACGTGCCGCCGGATCATGCCGACCGGCTTGCCGTCCGCGCACGTCTTGCAGGTGGCGCTGGTCTTCGCCGGCAGCGGCTGGGGCCATTTCCGCTTGTCGTAGACGTCCTGGCTGATCCAGCCCATCTCCAACATGTTCTTCATGGTGTACTCCCACCGGTCTTTCGAAGCGGTCGGGTTCACCAGCGGGTCGTAGCCTCGGTGCGTGGCGGTCGGGTAGGGCTGCTTGATGATCGAGGCGATCACCGCGGCCTGGTAGGGGTTGATCTCCTTCCGGCCGCCGGCCCCACCGTGGACGATGCTGACGTTGTAGTAGCCGTTCGCCGCGGCCTCCGCGCCGAGCCGGCCCTCGCCCAGGTCGATGTAGTTCAGGTACAGGCCCATGATCTCGGGCTTCTCGTACTTCGACTCCAGCTTGCGGGCGATCACGGCCTCGCGCAGCTTGCGGCTGTAGCTGATGTCCTTGAGCACCGCGACGTGCCGGGCGTACTGCTGAGTGATGGTGGACGCGCCCTGCTTGTCGCCGCCGGTGAAGTTGTTCCAGGCGGCGCGGGCGATGCCCTTCATGTCGATGCCGTTGTGGGTGTAGAAGTTCTTGTCCTCGGCCGCGGCGACGGCGTGCGCCATGGTGTCGGAGATGTTCTGGTACGGCACGTTGACCCGCGGATCGCCGGTCTTGTACAGCACCTGGCCCTTGGCGTTGAGGACGACGTTCATCTGGTCCTCGGCCTTGGGCGTGGGCAGTTCGACGTCGTCGAAGAAGTAGGTGCCGCCGACGATGCCGGCGCCGATCATGATGACCAGCACGGCGGCCGCGGCGGTCAGGATGTTCGCGCGGCGGTACTTCTTGTCGGCCTTGGAGCGGGGGCGCTTGCCACCGCCACCACCGCCGACGCTGCCGCCGCCACCACCGGAGCCGGGTGGTGGCACCGAGGCGCGGCCGCCGACCGGGGCGGCGCCACTCACCGAGGCGCGCCCCGGGGTCGCCGAGCCCACCGAAGCCGAGCCCACCGAAGCCGAGCCGACCGAGGCGCGGCCGCCGACGGATGCGGAGCCCACCGAGGCCGAGCCGACCGACGCGGAACCGGCTGGGCGCCGGTAGGCATCGGGTGCGGGACGGCCCTCGTCCGGTCCGGAAGCAGCGGACGGCCCGGGCACTTTGGCCCGGGCTCGTGCGTTCTGCGGATCGCCGTACGCGTTCATTCCTTCACACCTACCGTTCGCGGGGGCGCGGCCCGCCCCGCCGGGAGATGCTCCCGGAGGCCGCGCCACGAGCGGGCGTTTGAGGCTGCGTCACCGGCAGCCGACTGTTCCGACGTCGAAAACGAGCCTGTCTTAAACGTGTCCACGTTACTGACATCGATCCGGTTCACCGTCGGCCCTCCCCGACTTGTGAAACGGAACCCGTTTTCCACTGGATCGGGGACTCGTCCTCACCGAGCGCGTCGCGACCGAGCACGTAACGCTCGATGAGGTGGTTCCAGGAGCAGGAGCGGCACACCTCGACGACGAAGACCTGGCACTCACGCAGCGTCATCGCCAGGACCGGCAATTCGGCGGCCTTGTGAGCCTGGCCGGCGGACTGCTTGAGCTCGTCGCCATAGACGTAGTGCACCAGCGTCAGGTTTTCCCGGCGGCAGATCGGACACCGCTCGTCGGTCGGCTCGCCGTGGAATGTCGCAGCGTTCTTCAGGTACGGCGACGCGTCACACACCTCTAGCGGGCTGACCTTGCCGTTCCGCACATCACGCAGGAGCGCCCGCCTCTGGAGCGAGTAGTCGACCACCTGCCGCTGCGTGCGCATGGCGAAGAGAGTACGCGGTCCCCGCGAGCCGGGCGACCGTCATCACGGAGCGTGGCGTGGCGACTGCGCAGCATGTCCGAGTTGCGCCGTCCGGCATCCCGATCTACGGTGACGATGTATCGGGCCGATACATCGGGACACACTCGTGGGGAGGGTCGGGGTGCTGGAATTGGCGATCCTCGGGCTTCTGCAGGAGGCCCCGATGCACGGGTACGAACTCCGCAAGGAGCTGGCCACCAAGCTGGGCACGCTTCGCGCCGCGATCAGTTACGGGACGTTGTACCCGACACTGAAGCGGTTGAAGCTGGCCGGCTGGATCAGCGAAGCCGAGACGAACAACAACGAAATTGTTCCCCCGATGACCAGCAAACGGGGCCGGGTTGTCTACAAGATCACGGCGGAGGGCAAGGAACGCTTCGCGGAGCTCCTCGCCACCGCCGGGCCGGAGACGTATGACGACGCCGGCTTCGGGGTGCATTTCGCGTTCTTCGCCCGGACCGACCAGGCCACCCGGCTGCGGATCCTGGAGGGGCGCCGGCGACGGATCGAGGAGCGCCGGGAGGGGCTGCGGGAGATTCTCGCCCGCGCCGCCGACCGCCTCGACGCGTACACGCTCGAACTGCAGCGGCACGGCCTCGACGCGTGCGAGCGCGAGGTCCGCTGGCTGGAGGAGCTGATCACCAACGAGCGGTCCGGCCGTACCCCGGCCTTCCGCAACCGTGCCGGCGGGCTGTCGCCGGCTGCGGAGACACCCTCGGAACCACCGCGTCCGCGATCGGACCGGCCGTGATGAACAACAAGGAGGCAAACGCGATGGGCTCCGTCCGCGTCGCCATCGTCGGTGTGGGTAACTGCGCCTCGTCCCTCGTGCAGGGCGTGGAGTACTACAAGAACGCCGACCCCAACGACCGCGTCCCGGGTCTCATGCACGTGACCTTCGGCGACTACCACGTATCCGACGTGAAGTTCGTCGCGGCGTTCGATGTGGACGCCAAGAAGGTCGGCATGGACCTGGCCGAGGCGATCGTCGCCAGCGAGAACAACACCATCAAGCTGACCGACGTGCCGCCGACCGGCGTCACCGTGCAGCGTGGCCCGACCTTCGACGGCCTGGGCACCTACTACCGGGAGATCATCGAGGAGTCCTCGGCCGACGTGGTCGACGTGGCCCAGGCGCTGCGCGACGCGCAGGTCGACGTGGTCGTCTCCTACCTCCCGGTGGGCTCCGAGGAGGCCGACAAGTTCTACGCGCAGGCCGCGATCGACGCCGGCTGCGCGTTCGTGAACGCCCTGCCGGTCTTCATCGCCTCCGACCCGGTCTGGGCGCAGAAGTTCACCGACGCCGGCCTGCCGATCGTCGGCGACGACATCAAGAGCCAGGTCGGTGCCACCATCGTGCACCGCGCCCTGGCCAAGCTGTTCGAAGACCGTGGCGTCGAGCTGCTGCGCACGTACCAGCTCAACTTCGGCGGCAACATGGACTTCATGAACATGCTGGAGCGCAACCGCCTGGTCTCGAAGAAGATCTCGAAGACCCAGTCGGTCACCTCGCAGATCCCGCACGAGATGATCAAGAGCGACGTGCACATCGGCCCGTCGGACCACGTGCCGTGGCTCGACGACCGCAAGTGGGCGTACATCCGTCTCGAGGGCCGCTCGTTCGGCGACACCCCGCTGAACGCCGAGCTCAAGCTCGAGGTGTGGGACTCGCCGAACTCGGCCGGTGTGATCATCGACGCGGTCCGCGCCGCGAAGATCGCCAAGGACCGCGGCATCGGCGGCCCGATCCTCTCGGCGTCGTCCTACTTCATGAAGTCCCCGCCGGTGCAGTACAGCGACCACGACGCGCACCAGGCCGTCGAGGCCTTCATCAAGGGCGAGGTCGAGCGCTGACCCGCTTCGCGTGAAAAAAGGCCGGCCCGGCTCTCGGGCCGGCCTTTTTCACAAACCCGTTTTCGTACGCCCGGAGCACGGTCCCTCGGCCTCAGCTCCAGGCTCGCGTCAGAGCCACCCGGGCCTCCAGTTCCAGCAGCTTGCGTTTGCGCTCCAGGCCGCCGCCGAAGCCGACCATCTTGCCGCCGGCGCCGACCACCCGGTGACACGGGACGATCACCGGCACCGGGTTGTGGTTGCAGGCGGTGCCGACCGCCCGCGCGGCCCCCGGGTCACCCAGGGCGGTGGCGATCGCCCCATAGGTCACCATCTCGCCATAGGGCACCTTGGCGATCTCGGCCCACACCGCGCGCTCGAACGCGGAGCCGCCGCGCATCTCCACCGGCACCGTGAAGTCGGTCAGCTCACCCGCGAAGTAGGCCGCCAGCTGCACAGCGGCCGGGTGGGCCGCGGCATCGCCCGGCCTCGCCCCGAAACGCACCCCCACCACGACGTCGCCCTCGACGGTGATGCCGAGCGGCCCGATCGGTGACTCGATGACGAACACGCACCCATCCTCCCGCGCGGGTCTGACAACTTCGCCACCCCAGGCAAAGGTTTCGACCCCGCGGACGTCTGTCCCTGTCGGAGGTGACCGGTGAAGCAAGCGCTCGAGGCGGAGTTCACCGCATTCGTCGCGGATCGGGGGCAGGCGCTGCTCCGGATCGCGCATGCCTTGACGGGGGACCGGGAGGCCGCCGCGGACCTGGTGCAGGGTGCGCTGGCCAAGGCGTACGCCCGGTGGCCGCGCATCCACGGGGAGGCGGAGGCGTACGTACGGAAGATCATCTACAACGACCGGGTGTCGGCCTGGCGCCGGCCGATGCGCCGTAACGAGGTGACCGTCGCCGACGTGCCGGAACGGGCGCAGGCCGGACGGCACGACCATGACGTGACGGAGCGCCTGGCGCTGCGCGCGGCGCTGCTGTCGCTGCCCGCCCGGCAGCGGGCCGTGCTGGTGATGCGGTACCTGGAGGACCGCACCGTCGAGGAGACCGCCGAGGTGCTGGGTTGCCGGCCCGGGACGGTTGCCAGTCAGGCGTCCCGGGCGCTGGCCAAACTGCGCGAGCTGGTCGGTGGCGTCGAAGACTGGACGAATCGGACGGAGGTCGCTCGGTGAGGCATCTCGAGGACAACCTGCGCACCACCGTCGAGGACCTGGCCTCGTCGGCGCCGCCGCTGGACGGCCTGGCCATGATCGCCCGGATCCGCGGGCGCCGGATCCGCCGGCGCCGGCAGGCGGTGCTGTGCGCCGCGGTGGCCGTGCTGGCCGGGGCGGTCATCACGCCGTACGCCGTCTTCGGTCACCGTGACGGACGGCAACCGCAACCGGCCGCATCGGTGCCGTCCAGCAGACCCGCTGTCGCGGTCCCGATGCCGAGCACCACGGTGACCGTGCCGGCGATCCGCAAGGAGTGGTGGCGGGCGCCGGTCCGGCTGCCCGGTGGCGTGGTGGTCACCTCTGTGGGGCGGCCGGGCGCCACCGCCGAGGACGGCACGCCGGCCGGCCGGAGCGACGACCGGCAACACGGCAACGTGGCCCTCAACCGCGTCACCGGCAGGTACCAGGTCTACTCGGCGAAATACCAGCGGTTCGCCGCCGCGCCGGCCGGCCGGTACGTCCTGATCGAGGACGAGAGCGCGGGCGGGGGCGGCTACGTCCCGGTCGGCGTCCTCAACGCGGCCTACGGCTCGTGGCAGCTGTTCACCCACGGCGCCGGCCTCGGCACCGAGTGGTCTCCGGACGGCGAGAAGATCGCGTTGACCATGCAGACCGGCAATCTGCGGATCATCGTGGCGAAAACCGGCGCCGAGAAGGACCGGGAGATTCCGGGGGGCAGCGCGCTCTGCCCGGATGTCTGCACCTTCACCTGGCTGCCGGGCGGCACGGAGGTCGCGCTGGCCCAGCGGGACCCGGCCGTCGCGCAGTCCGAGGCGGTGCCGGACACGATCAAGGAGATCAAGGTGTTCTCGGCGGCCACCGGCGAACTGGTGCGCACGCTGCCGGTCCCGGGCGTGCCGGCCGGCTCGGGCGCCTGGTCGCCGGACGGCCGATACGTCGCGCTCCAGCCGGACGCCACCCAGCCGGACGGCATCCGGATCGCCGAGGTGGCCACCGGTCGCGTGGTGACCACCCTGCCGCTGGGCGCCCAGGTGCGCTTCGTCGCCGACCACCAGGTCCTGCTCGTGGACGGGCTGGACGTGCGGGTCTTCGACCTGGCCGGGCGGGTCCGGGCGACCAGCCGGCTGCCTGCCGACTTCGCCGATCGGGAGATCAGCCTCGGCGTCGAGTGATCAGGAGATGTGGCCCTGCTCGCGGGCCCACCGCAGGAGTTCCGCCTCGGCCTCGTCGCGATCCAGCGGCCCACGGTCGAGGCGGAGCTCTTTGAGGTGGCGCCAGGCCTGGCCGACGATCGGGCCCGGCGGCACGCCGAGCAGCTCCATGATCGCGTTCCCGTCCAGGTCGGGGCGGACCTTGGCCAGGTCCTCCTCGGCCGCGATCCGGGCGATCCGGTCCTCCAGCGCGTCGTAGTCCGCGGCGAGCTGGGCCGCCTTGCGCCGGTTGCGGGTGGTCACATCCGACCGGGTCAGCTTGTGCAGGCGGGACAGCAGCGGGCCGGCGTCGGTGACGTAGCGGCGCACCGCGGAGTCGGTCCACTCGCCTCTGCCGTACCCGTAGAACCGCAGGTGCAGGGCGACCAGGCCGACCACCTCGGAGGTGACGTCCTTGGGGTATTTCAGGGCTTTCATCCGCTGCTTGGTCAGCCGCGCGCCGACCACCTCGTGGTGGTGGAAGCTGACCCGGCCGTCCCGGCCGACCGCCTTGGTGGCCGGCTTGCCGACGTCGTGCATGAGCGCGGCCATCCGCAGCACGAAGTCCGGCGCCTCGTCGCCCTCCAGCCGCATCGCGTTCATCACCACGATCAGCGTGTGCTCGTAGACGTCCTTGTGCTGGGCGTGCTCGTCGATCTCCAGTTTCAGCCCGGAGATCTCCGGCAGGAAGCGGTCGGCCAGCCCGGTGTCGACCAGCAGCCGCAGGCCGGCGATCGGGTCGGCGCCGCAGAGCAGCTTGGTGAACTCGTCCCGGATCCGTTCCGCGGTGATCCGGTCCAGATCCTGCGCCATGTCCCGCATGGCCGCGACGACCGGCTCGTCCACAGTGAAGCCCAGCTTCGCCGCGAACCGGGCGGCCCGCAGCATCCGAAGTGGATCATCACCGAACGAGGCTTGCGGCGTCGACGGCGTCCGGATCAGCCGCGCCGCCAGGTCGGCCACCCCACCGAACGGGTCGGTGAACTCATGGTCCGGCACCGACACCGCCATCGCATTGATCGTGAAGTCCCGCCGCGACAGGTCCTCCAGCAGCGAATCGCCGTAGGAGACCACCGGATTGCGGGTCACCCCGTCGTACGCCTCGGCGCGGAACGTGGTGATCTCGATCCGCAGCCCGTTCTTCTGGATGCCGATGGTGCCGAACTCGCGGCCGGTCTCCCAGATGGCGTCGGCCCAGCCGCTCACCAGGGTGAGTGTCTGCTCCGGCCGGGCGTCGGTGCAGAAGTCGAGGTCGTCGCCGAGCCGGCCGAGCAACGCGTCCCGGACCGATCCGCCCACCAGGTGCAGCTCATGGCCGGCGGCGCCGAAGCGGCGCCCCAACTCGTCGGCGACGGGGGACACGCGGAGGAGCTCGGCGACCGCGTTCTGCTGGGCATCGTTCAAGACAGACATGGGACTACCAGCCTATCTTTATTGGCGCTGGGAAACGCCGCCGGGCAGGATGGGTGCGTGCCCGTTCCCGAGGCGCTGCGCCTGCTGAGCCTGGATCCCGGGTTCTGGACGGGCGAGATCAGCGACACCGATGCCCTGCCCGAGCAGCTCCGGGTCTCCTTCCCGGTGCTCGACGGCTACGCCCTGGTACTGGAGATCGAGCTGCCGTCCGGCGAGCGGACGCTCGGCCTGCGCCGCCCGTCCACCAGCGAGCCGGTCCAGCTCGGCTGGGCGCCGGCGACCGGTCCGTTCCCGGCTGCCCTGCGCTGGTGGGAGCTGGAGACCTGCGCCCGGGTGATCGCGCTGGCCGACCCGACACTGCCGCATCCGGGGCTGGTGGTGGCGTTGCTCTCGCCATTCGCTCCGGCGACCGCCGACGACGACGTGCCGGCGGTGGCCGGGGTGCGCGAGGCGGCGTACCGGTCGCTGCGCCGCGAGGTGCCGCCGCCCCCGCCGTCCGGTCCGGAGCAGGCGCCGCTCCCGCTGTTCACCGCTGATCACTGGTGGCCGGCGCCGCCGTCGCCGTCGCCGCAGGTGCTGGACGAGGCCGCGATCGCGGCCCTGAGCGGCCCGGCCGAGGCCGGCGACCACGTTCGCGCGGACAAGCGGTTCCCGCATGAGGAGCTGGCCGATCTGGTCCGCCGGGCCACCGCTCACCTGGAAGCCCTGCCGCACCGCCACTGGTACGCCGGCACCCGTCCGCTGGCCCGCCGGATCGCCGACTCCGGTGACCTGAGCCCGGTGCCCGCGCTGCTCGGTGCCCTGACCGAGGCGGGCTGCGATCATCCGACGGTGCTCGACGCGTTGAGTGAGCCGCTGGTGCCCCTGGAGGCCTGCTGGATGGTGGAGACCCTCGCCGGGGCGGAACCGGGCACCCTCCTGCGTCACCACGTGTGACCTTTTCTTCTATGGTGGCGCAGTCTTCTATGGTGGCTCCAACAAATCGGTACGGCTCGGGAGGCATGGGTGAACGGCGGCCTGTACCGCAGCACGCACGCGGCGCCGGACGGCAACCCGCACCCGCAGGTGGGTGTGACGGTCGTCTCGGTCGACGGTCAGTCACCCACCGCCAGCGCCGACCAGGCGCTGCCCCCGGAGGAGCTGCCACCGGCCGGTGACGCGGGCGAGGGCGGCAGCACCACCGGCCAGAGCGCCATCATGGCGATCGGCAGCCTGGTCAGCCGGATGATCGGCTTCGTCCGGAACGCGCTGATCGGGATGGCCCTCGGCGCCGGCGTCGGCGACGCGTACACCAGCGCCCAGTTCCTCCCGAACCAGATCTACGAGCTGCTGCTCGGCGGCATCCTCTCCAGCGTGCTGATCCCGCTGCTGGTCCGGCGGCGCAAGGCCGATGCGGACGGCGGGCAGGCCTTCACCCAGAAACTGCTCAGCTTCGCCGTCGTCAGCCTCGGCGTGGCGACCGCGCTGGTGGTGGTGGCCGCCCCGGTGATCACGGCGATCCAGGCGAGCAGCGACAACTCCGACGCCTATCGGCACCTGGTCACCCACTTCGCGTACCTGATCCTGCCGATCATCTTCTTCACCGGCCTGTCCGCCCTGATCGGCGCGGTGCTGAACGTGCGCGGGCACTTCGCCGCCCCGATGTGGGCGCCGATCCTGAACAACCTCGTGGTGATCGCGGCGGCCGGCTTCTTCCTGCTGGTCTGGGGGCACGGCGACCTGACCGAGGAGAGCATCACCACCGGCCAGATCGCGCTGATCGGCATCGGCACCCTGGCCGGCATGGTGGTGCAGGCGCTGGGCCTGCTCCCGGCCCTGCGCAAGGTCGGTTTCCGGTGGAAGTTCCGCTGGGACCCGCGCTCGCTGGGCCTCGGCGAGATCGGCCGGCTGGCCGGCTGGATGCTCTGCTACGTCGCCGCGAACCAGGTCGCCGTCTTCGTGATGGTCAAGATCCTTAACCGGGTGGCCGGCAAGGGCAGTGCCAGCGTGCTCGCCTTCAACAACGTCTTCCTGCTGACCATGATGGCGCACGGCATCATCGGCGTGTCGGTGATGACCGCGCTGCTGCCGAAGATGAGCGCCGCCGCCGCCGAGGGCCGGTACGCCGACGTCAGCGCCGACCTGACCCGCGGCATCAAGCTCACCGTCGCCGCGCTCGCCCCGATCTCGGTGCTCTACGCGGTGCTCGGCAAGTCGATTGCGGTGATGCTCTTCGAGGGTGGCAACTACACCCACGATCAGGCGCTGGACACCGGCACGGTGCTGACCGTGGCCGCGTTCGCGGTGATCCCGCTCTCGGTCAGCTACCTGTGCACCTACGCCTTCTACTCGCTGCAGGGCAACAAGACGGTGGCGCTGATCAACGTGCCGGTGGTCGTCGTCCGGATCGCCGCGTACCTGCTCCTCGCCGCCGCGCTGAGCAAGGCGCTGCTGGCCGCCGGGATGACCGCCGCCAACGCGGTCTCCTACCTGGTCTCGGCCCTGATCTCGCTGGCCGTGCTGCGCCGCCGGATCGGCCGGCTCAACCTCGGCTCGGTGGCCGCCGCGCTGATCCGGGTGGCGCTCGCCGCCGGCGTCGCCGCCGGGCTGGGTTACCTGGTGGTCCACCTGCTGCCGGGCGCCGGCGAGCCGGACGGCCGGATCCAGGCCCTGCTGCCGCTGATCGTCGGCGGCGCGGTGATCATGGTCGGCTACCTGATCGCCGCGACACTGCTACGGGTGCGCGAGGTCAGTCAGGTGGTCGGGATGGTCCGCCGCAAAATCGGTCGCTGATCGGCGCCGGAACTGCCCTGAACAGCGGTCCTTCCGCCGGACTGCCCGAAAAAGCACCCGTTCGTACGGGGCCACGCCAATGCCGCGCCGGGGGACGACCTGCCGGACCATGGCTGAGTGCGGGTATGGTCGTTGTCGGCATGTGCTCCGGAGCACCCTGTCCTGAGCACCGAGACATGCACCACCGAGGGAGGACTGGTGACCCAGGTCGGCGAAGGCCATGAGACCGCGGCCGACGAGGCTGGACCGGTCTTGACCTTCGGTGCCCCCACCGTCGGTGAGATCCTGGCCGAGCGCTATCAGCTCGAGCAGCACGTCAACAACGACAGCGCCGGCCGGCAGGTCTGGCGCGGGATCGACGTGGTGCTGCGCCGGCCGGTCGCGGTCGTGCTGCGGCACCCGGGCGGCGACTCCGCCGCCGAGATGCTGCAGGCGGCTGTCGCCGCGAGCCGGGTGCTCCACCCCAACCTGGTCGGCGTCTACGACGCCATCGACGAGGAGCAGCGGGCCTACGTGGTCCGCGAGTGGGTCGACGGTGAGTCGCTGCGTGACCTGATCGCCGCCGAGGGCCCGCTGGACCCGGCCCGGGCGATCGCGATCGCCCACTCGGTCGCCGACGCGCTGACCGCCGTGCACGCCACCGGCATGGTGCACGGCAACGTGCACCCCGGCACCACGCTGATCGGCGACGACAACCGGGTGGTGCTGGCCGACGCCCGCGCCGACGCCGCGGACAGCGTCGAGGCCGACGTCCGCGCGGTCGGCGGCATTCTCTACTTCGCGCTCACCGGGCACTGGCCGCACACCGAGGTCGGTCGCTCCGCGCTGCCGGACGCGACCCGGGACAGCGCCGGCAACCCGGCCGCGCCCCGGCAGATCCGGGCCGGCGTCCCGGCGTACCTCGACGATCTGACCATGGACCTGCTGGACCGGCGGGTGGCCGCACCGGCCGCCGAGGCGCTCACCGCCGAGCTGGGCCGGTTGGACGCGGCCGCCGAGGAGGAGGAGTTCGAGGACGTCGGTCCGCTGCGCTTCGTGCAGGGCGGCGGCACGTCCAGCGAGCCGGCCCGCAGCGCCCCCAAGATCATGCTCGGCGTCGGCGCCCTGGTGATCATCGCGATCATCGGCCTGGTCTTCGGCATCCGCGCGATCAGCAACTCCAGCAAGCCGAACGCGTCGCCCACCTCGACCGTCGACGCCAACACCGGCGGGCAGCCGGGCACCGACGACCCCAGCGACGCCCCGCAGGGTGATCCGGTCAAGATTCCGCTGACCGAGGACATGGTCCGGATCGTCGACCCGCCGCAGGGCGACCGCGACGACACCGGCGAGTCGAAGTACGTGGTCGACGGCGACCAGGACACCGCGTGGAAACTGTCGTACTTCAAGCAGCCGAACTTCGGCGGTCGCAAGGCCGGCATGGGTGTCCTGATCCACCTGCCGGAGCCGCGCGCGCTCTCCGATGTGCGGGTTTACACCTCCGCTCCCGGCGCGGCCATCGACCTGCGGGTCGGTGACAAGGACCCGGGTGACACCTCCAAGGGTGACGACACCATCGTCAAGAGCTACGCCCGGCTCAGCGACGGGGACGGCGCCGTCAACACCGGCGACAAGCAGATCCTGGACGGCTTCGACCCGGACAAGAAGTACCAGTACGTACTGGTCTTCCTCACCAAGTTGCCGCGCAACGAGGACACCCCCGGTTACCAGGTCAACGTCAACGAGATCGAGCTCTACGGCTTCTGATCCGCGGCGTGCACGACGGAAGGGCCGACCGGCGAGGTCGGCCCTTCCGCTTTTCAGCGCGTCGTCGGGCGGGGATCACCGCTGCTCCGGCAGTACCCGGCGCCGAGGGAGCAGACCCGCGCCCGATCGGGCGCCGGGGCACGGTGTGCAAAATCATGTCGTTCTGTACAAGCGGTCCGTCGGCGCGGCGGGACTCAGGCCGCATGGCTTAGATTGCTGGCGTGACTTCCCGGGACGTTCCGCCCGGCGGGACCGGCGCGGGCGACACCGCGCCGAGTGACGCCGAGCTGGTGCGCGCCCACGTGGCGGGTGACCCGGAGGCCTTCGGTGAGCTGGTCCGGCGGCACCGGGACCGGCTGTGGGCGGTGGCCCTGCGCACCATCGGCGACCGCGAGGAGGCCGCCGACGCGGTGCAGGACGCGCTGTTGTCGGCCCATCGCGCGGCGGCCGGGTTCCGCGGCGACTCGGCGGTCACCACCTGGTTGCACCGCATCGTGGTGAACGCCTGCCTGGACCGGATCCGGCGGCGTCAGGCGCACCCGACCGTCCCGCTGCCGGACGGTTCCCGGTCCGGCGACGAGTATCCGTCCCGTCCCGAGCCGGCGGCACCCACTCCCGACCAGGACACCGTGCTGCTGGTCCGGCAGGCGCTGGCCGCCCTGCCGGTCGACCAGCGGGCCGCGATCGTGCTGGTCGACGTGCAGGGTTACGGCGTGGCCGAGGCCGCCGCGATGCTCGGGGTCGCCGAGGGCACGGTGAAGAGCCGGTGCGCCCGCGGCCGGGCCCGGATGGCGCTGGGTTTGCGTGAGCTTCGCGGCGGTCCGCCGAGTGAGCCGGGGCACGATGGGAACCGGAGCGGCGGCCGCGACGTCCCATCCAGGTCGGGCGCGGTGATCCCGCTGCCGACCGGGCGTGAGGGGAGGGACCAGCGGTGACGGGCGCCGAGTTCGACGGGGTCGACATCGACCTGCTGGCCGACTATGTCGGTGGCGCCATGGACGGCACCCCGGAGGCCGAGCGGGTGGCCGCGCTGATCGCCGCCGAGCCCGCCTGGCAGGAGGCCTTCGCGCTGCTCGCACCGGAGATGGCAGCGGTCGGCGCGCTGCTGGGCGACCTGCCTCCCGAGCCGATGCCGGCGGAGCTGGCCGCAGCGCTCGACGCCGCCTTCGCCGCACCGGCGGAACCGGTCCTCCCCCGGGACGCCGGACTCGCCGCGCCCGAGCAGCCCGCTACCCCGCGGGACGCGACGCCGGCCACGCCCAAGGAGCCCACTACCCCGCTGGACGGGCGACTCGCCGCGCCCGAGCGGCCCGCTACCCCGCTGGACGGGCGGCTTACCGCGCCCGGGGAACCCCTCTCTCCGCCCGCGCCGGAGGAGCCGGCTCCGGGCGTACCGAAAACGGTTGTCGATCTGGATGAGCGGCGCCGCAAGCGCGGCAGTCACCGGTGGTTGCGGATCGCCGCGCCGATCGGGATCGCCGCGGGCGCTGTCGCCTTCCTTGGGTACGGCCTGAGCCGCCCGGATCCCGCATCCGACGCCGGTTCGTCGGCTGCCGCGCCGGCTCGCGGCGAGGTGATGGTGGACGCCGCCCCGGCGCTGACCCTCACCAGCGGCCTCGATTACACGCTGGGCACGCTGGGTCAGAGCCGGAAGGAGGCACCCGCCGCGTCCCTGAAAGCGGACTCCCCCAAGTACTCCGGCGAGACCGACAGTTCCGCCGAACAGAGCCTGGCCGGGCTGCGCGATCCCGCCGCGCTGCTGGACTGCCTGAACGCGATAGCGCAGGAGAACGGCGGCGGCCCGATCACCGTCGAGTCGGCCGACTACGCCCGGTTCGAGGGGCAGCCGGCCCTGGTGGTCCGGTTCACCGCGGCCAACGGCCCGTGGGCGTGGGCCAGCGGTCCCGACTGCGGATCTGCTGGTGGCGGCGCGGACACCCTGGGCAAGGTGCCGGTACGCTGAACGCCACCCCGTGAGGTCCGACACGAGCCGAGACCTGGGGAATGGTGAATGCCTAGCATGGCGTTCTACCGGGCGTAGGAATCCAATCTTGAGGAGTCGGCAGTGGACGAGGTCCGCAATCTGATCATCATCGGTTCGGGACCGTCCGGGTACACGGCGGCGTTGTACGCCGCCCGTGCCAACCTCAAGCCTCTGGTGATCGAGGGCGTGCAGTCCGGCGGCGCCCTGATGACCACCACCGAGGTGGAGAACTTCCCGGGTCACCGCGACGGCATCATGGGCCCCGAGCTCATGGACAACATGCGCGCCCAGGCGGAGAAATTCGGCGCCGAGTTCATCACCGACGACGTCAGCCGCGTCGAGCTGACCGACAAGCCGACCGAGGCCGGCACCGAGGGCCTCAAGACCGTGTGGGTCGGTGACCAGCAGTTCTTCGCCCGCGCGGTGATCCTGGCGACCGGTTCCGCGTGGCGCCCGATCGGCGTGCCCGGCGAGCAGGAGCTGCTCGGCCACGGCGTCTCGTCCTGTGCCACCTGTGACGGCTTCTTCTTCCGCGGCCAGCACATCGTCGTGGTCGGCGGCGGCGACTCGGCGATGGAGGAGGCCACCTTCCTCACCCGGTTCGCCGAGACGGTGACCATCGTGCACCGCCGGGACACGTTCCGGGCGAGCAAGGTCATGCAGAAGCGGGCGCTCGACAACGAGAAGATCAAGGTCGAGTGGAACTCGGTGGTCGAGGAGATCCTCGGCGAGGACGGCAAGGTCGTCGGCGTCCGCCTGAAGGACACGCAGTCCGGCGAGACCAAGGTGCTCGACGTCACCGGCGTGTTCGTGGCGATCGGTCACGACCCGCGCAGCGAGCTCTTCAAGGGCCAGATCGAGCTGGACGACGAGGGCTATGTGAAGGTCGACTCGCCCAGCACCCGGACCAACATCCCCGGCGTGTTCGCCGCCGGTGACCTGGTCGACCACACGTACCGGCAGGCCATCACCGCCTCCGGCACCGGCTGTGCCGCGGCGCTGGACGCCGAGCGCTTCATCGCTTCATTCGTAGAGCTGTAAGACCGGGAGGGTCCACGTGAAGGTCGTCACCGACAAGACGTTCGACGTCGACGTGCTGAAGTCGGACAAGCCAGTGCTTGTCGACTTCTGGGCCGAGTGGTGTGTGCCGTGCAAGAAGGTCGACCCGCTGCTCGCCGAGATCGCCGACTCGGAGCTGGGCTCGCAGGTGGAGATCGTCAAGGTCAACATTGACGAGAACCCGCAGACGGCGCTCGCCTACCAGGTGATGTCGGTGCCGACGCTGGCCATCTTCAAGGGCGGCGAGCGGGTCAACCTGGTGACCGGCGCCAAGCCCAAGAGCTTCCTGGTCAACTTCATCGAGTCCGCACTCTGATCGGTTCTCGAAACCCCGCGTCCACTGTCGGACGCGGGGTTCTCTTTGTGCCCCGGAGTACGCTCCGGAAGGTCGTCCTTTTTCGCCCCTAGGGAGTCGTGAGTGCGGTCCATCCGACGCGGAGACACCGGCCCTGCCGTTTCCGAGATCCGGTCGATCCTGGCCGGCCTGGAGTTGCTCGCCGACCGTGAGCCGGACCTCTTCGACGAGAGCGTGGAGGACGCGGTCCGGGCCTTCCAGCAGAGTCGCGGGCTCGGCGTGGACGGCATGGTCGGCGACGAGACCTGGGGTGCGCTGGACGGCGCCCGCTGGCGGCTCGGCTCCCGCACGCTGTTCCACTCGGTGCCCGGCGCGCTGGTCGGCGAGGATGTCCGGGCCCTGCAGGAGCGCCTGCTGGAGATGGGCTACGACACCGGCCGCCCGGACTCCATCTATGGCGCCCGGACCGCTCGCGCGGTGGCCCAGTTCCAGCGCGAGGTGGGCCTGGTGCAGGACGGCTCGGTCGGCCCGCAGACCATGAAGGCACTGCGCCGGCTGGGTCGCAAGGTGGTCGGCGGCCGCCCGCAGTGGCTGCGGGAGGCCGAGGCGTTCCGGCAGTCGGGGCCCAACCTGGTGGGCAAGACCATCGTGATCGATCCCGGACACGGCGGCGGCGCCGACACCGGTGTGGTGGTGCCCGACGGGCCGCTGCGCTGGACCGAGGCGGACCTGGTGTTCGACCTCGCCGCCCGGCTGGAGGGCCGGCTCGCCGCGGCCGGCATGCGGGTGCACCTGACCCGCGGCCCGCAGCCGGCCGAGCCGATGAGCGGCTCCGAGCGGGCCGCGCTGGCCAACAGCCTCGGCGCCGACCTGCTGATCTCGCTGCACCTGGATGGTGTCGACTCACCGGCCGCCGAGGGCGTGGCGACGTATCACTACGGCACCGGCAGCGGGCTCAGCAGCACCGTCGGCGAGCGACTCGCCGCGCTGGTGCAGCGGGAGATCGTGGTGCGTACCGGGATGCACGACTGCCGCACCCACGCCAAGACCTGGGACCTGCTGCGCCTGACCCGGATGCCCACGGTCCGGGTGGACCTGGGCTACCTGACCTCGCCGCACGACCGGGAGCGGCTGATCGACCCGATGTTCCGCGAGCAGGTGGTCGAGGCGATCCTGGCCGCCGTGCAGCGGATGTACTTCCCGGTGGAACGGGATGTGCCGACCGGTTCGATCGACGTGCGGCAGCTGCGGATGGCGCTGGCCGAGCGAGGCTGAGCCGCGCTCGCTTAGTTCTCCACCGAGCTGGTCGCCGGCATCGGGCGGAGGAGTTTCTCCGGGCTCATCGAGCCGAGGAGCTTCTCCAGCGCGTACTCCACATCCGACTTCCAGGACAGGGCGGTCCGCAGTTCCAGCCGCAGCCGCGGGTACCGCGGGTGCGGCCGGACCGTCTTGAAGCCCACCGACAGGAAGAAGTCGACAGGGGCGACGCAGGCCCCCTCCTTCTCCTCGTCCGGCTTGGCGTCGCCGAACGCCTCGATCGCCTTGACCCCGCGCTTGGTGAGGTCGCGGGCGACGCCCTGCACCAGCATCCGGCCCAGGCCGCCGCCGGCGAACGCGGGCACCACCTTGGCCGTGGTGAGCAACGCGGCGTCGGCGCTGACCGGTGAGGTGGGGAAGGCCATCGAGCGCGGGACGTAGGCGGGCGGGGCGTACATCACGAAACCGGCCGGCATGCCGTCCACGTACGCCAGCTTGCCGCAGGAACCCCACTCCAGGAGCGTCTGGGAGACCCAGGCCTCCTTTTCCAGCCCGGTGTCGCCGGAGGCGCAGGCCCGCTCGGCGGAGACCGGATCGAGCTCCCAGTAGACACACTGCCGGCATGGCCGGGGCAGGTCCTCAAGGGTGTCCAGGGTGAGACTGACCAGGCGACGCGACATCGGCGAACTCCCCGCACGGAGACACGGAACCGGGCCGCTTCGTCCGCGCCCTGGAAAATCGTACGTCGCCGTACCCATGAACGGGAGCGGGTCGCGGAACGGGTGGCCCCTTCGTGGATGTCCGCTCGGTGTCCGCGCCGATTAGGCTGGGCCCAGTTTTCCGCTCTTCCTCTGGGGGTGACCCGCATGACCGGTACTACTCAGGACGATTACACCGATCGGTACGCGCGGAGGGTTCGTGGGATGACCACGTCCGAGATCCGCGCGCTGTTCGCCGTCGCCAGCCGGCCCGAGGTCGTCTCGCTGGCCGGTGGTTCGCCCTACATCGCCGCCCTGCCGCTCGACGCGGTCGGCGAGATGCTCAACGAGCTCGGCTCCACGCACGGCGCCACCAGCCTGCAGTACGGCATCGGCCAGGGCACCATCGAGCTGCGCGAGCAGATCTGCGAGGTGATGGCGCTCTCCGGCATCCACAACGCGTCCCCCGACGACGTGGTCGTCACGGTGGGCGGTCAGCAGGCCCTCGATCTGCTGGCCCGGCTGTTCCTGGACCCGGGCGACGTGGTGCTCGCCGAGGGACCGACCTATGTCGGCGCACTCGGCGTCCTCCAGGCCGCCCAGGCACAGGTACGCCACGTGGCAATGGACGAGGCCGGGCTGATCCCGGAGGCACTCGAGGAGGCGATCGCCGCCAACCCCAGGGCCAAGTTCCTCTACACCATCCCGACCTTCCAGAACCCGGCCGGCGTCACACTCACCGAGGAGCGGCGCGAGCGGGTGCTGGACATCTGCGAGCAGGCCGGGCTGCTGGTGATCGAGGACGACCCGTACGGGCTGCTCTCGTTCGAGGGTGACGCGCCGCGGCCGCTGCGCGCCCGGCGCCGCGACGGGGTCTTCTACTGCAGCACGTTCTCCAAGACGTTCGCTCCGGGGCTGCGGGTCGGCTGGGTTCTCGCGCCGCACGCCGTACGGGAAAAGCTCGTGATGATGAGCGAAGCGAATGTGCTGTGCCCGAGCGCGTTCGCCCAGGGCGCTGTCACCCAGTACCTGACGACGATGCCCTGGCGCGAGCAGATCAAGGTGTACCGGGAGATCTACCGGGAGCGTCGCGACGCGCTGCTCGGCGCGCTGACCGACCTGATGCCGGCCGGCACCACCTGGACCCGCCCGGGCGGTGGCCTGTTCGTCTGGGCCACCCTGCCCGAGGGTCTGGACTCCAAGGCGATGATGCCGCGGGCGATCGCCGCCCGGGTCGCCTACGTCCCCGGAACCGGCTTCTACGCCGACGGCACCGGCCGGGGCAACCTCCGGCTCAACTTCTCGTTCTCCGCGCCGGAGCGGCTGCGTGAGGGCGTGCGGCGGCTGTCCGGGGTGATGGAGCAGGAGTTGGCCATGCGCGCGGTCTTCGGCGGCTCCGCCGCCATCTCGGCACAGCGCCGCCGGGGTCCGGCCGCCGCCGATACTCCCGGACCCGACTTGGCATGATCACCCCTATGGGTACGCGTGACGAGTTGCGAGTGCTGGTGCTGGCCGGCGGTCTTTCCTACGAGCGGGACGTCTCGCTGCGGTCCGGCCGCCGGGTGCTGGACGCGCTGCGGTCGACAGGGCTCACCGCCGAGCTGCACGACGCCGACGTCTCGCTGCTGCCCGCGTTGCAGGCCGACCCGCCGGACGCGGTGGTGATCGCCCTGCACGGGGCGACCGGTGAGGACGGTTCGCTGCGCGGGGTCCTCGACCTCTGCGGCGTGCCCTACGTCGGTGCCGACGCGCGGACCGCCCGGATGGCCTGGGACAAGCCGTCCGCCAAGTCGCGGCTGCGCGAGGCCGGCATCCCGACGCCGGACTGGGTGGCGCTGCCGCACGACCGGTTCTCCGAGTTGGGCGCGGTGGCGGTGCTGGACCGGATCGTCGATCGGCTCGGGCTGCCGCTGATGGTCAAGCCCGCGCAGGGCGGGTCGGGCCTCGGCGCCGCTGTGGTCCGGGAGGCGGCGGACCTGCCGGCCGCGATGGTCGGGTGCTTCGCGTACGACTCGACAGCGCTCGTCGAGCGCTACGTCACCGGCACCAGCCTCGCCGTCTCGATCGTCGACCTGGGTACCGGGCCGGAGGCACTCCCGATCGTGGAGATCGTTCCGCGGGACGGGGTGTACGACTACGCGGCTCGGTACACGGCCGGACTGACCACGTGGCACGTGCCGGCGCGACTGGACGCGGCGGTGGCGGCCCGGGTTTCGGCGACGGCGCTGGCGGCGTACAAGGCGCTCGGCCTTCGCGACCTGTCCCGGATCGATGTGATCGTCGGGGAGGACGGGGAGCCGCGGGTGCTCGGGTGCAACGTGTCCCCGGGGATGACGGAGACGTCGCTGGTGCCGTTGGCGGTGCAGGCTGCCGGGGTGGATCTCGGGGCTGTGCTGGGGGCGTTGGTGGAGCGGGCGGTCGCTCGTAAAGGGTGATCGAGTTGGTGGGCGGGTGCGTGCCGTGATCGGCATGCACCCGCCTTTTTGTGTGGGTGGCTGCGTTGTGGTGGTGTCGGGTGCGCTGGGGGTTGGCGCGCCGCTTCGGATGTCGGGGGCGGTTTCTTCGGTGTCGGTTCCAGCCGTCGACATTGGTTCCCACTCGGGGCATCGGGTGTTTCACGTGAAACGGGGGTTGCTCTGTCGGCCTAATCCGAGTGGCGGCTTGGAGTGCCAGCTCAAAGCGTGGGGGCGGGCTCCGGGGGCGGCGGCTAGGGGGTGTGGTCGACTTCCTCGATATCGCCGATGACGCTCGAAAGGCTGGGCACCGGGCCGTTGACGGTGCGAGGGCCGGTCGGCTGGTACGGGATCGAGGTGGCGTTCGCTGACGCGGCCGGCATGCCCGGGGCGGGGCTGCCGGGTTGGCTGCCGGCGGCCGGGGAGTCGCTGTGGCGTACCCAAGAATCCGCCAGAGGCGCAGCGGCCTGGACGTCGCCGAGCGTTGCGGGGCGCCGGCCTTCCTCGCGGTCTTCCTCAGCGTCGCCCATCGGAACGTCGAGAGTGGCGGGCGACTCCCACGCGATGTGGGCCGGCTCGGCATTCGCCTTGCCGCCGAAATCGGCGAGCCAGGCGGCGACGAGCGCCAGATTTTCCCGCCACTGCGCCTCCGGGATGACCGGCAGGATGTCGTCCCACAGGGACAGGAAGGTGCCCCGCAGCTGCAGGCGGCCGTAGGGCCGCGCGAGGAACCACATGTGCAGGTGCGCGGAGCCGTCGCCCCACCGGTTGACGTGCACGCGCGCGACGCCGTCGAGCGAGCGGATCGCGCGCTCCAGCCGCACCGTCATCACACCCAGCTCGGCCGCGAGCATGTTGGGCAGATCGCCGAGATCGAGGTGGGAGCGGCACTCCAGAATCAACACCATCGGCAGACCGGTGGGCCGGTCCATGGCGCGGACGCGCCAGCGGTCCGACACCCAGATGTACGCGTCGTCGGGCGTCCGGCAAGCGACACAGTCCGAACCGTCCTCACCGCTCCGCGGCGGCTCCACCTCCACCGGCGGAGCGAGCTTCTTGACCCGCATGTCGCCCTCGAACGGGAACGACGGCCAGCGGGTGAAGTCAGGCAGGGGGGCGGTGTTCTCAGACACGACGTGACCTTAGCCCAGGCCATGACAGCCTGTCCCGACCCAATTTCGCACGATCGAGGAAGCGGGTGGCGGTGGGCGCCTGTCCGTCGGTGGGCCCTCGTCCGGTCCTGGGTTCAGCCCCTCGTCCGCTACGGAGCCCGGGCCGATCGCCTCGGCCATCCGTCGACCCTCGGTCGGTCTCGGGACCGCATCGGATACTGCGACAGCTCGGTTGCCGCTCGGCCTTCGACCTCGGGACCGCATTGGTTACTGCGACATGCTCGGTCGCCGCTTGACCTCCCGCCTCGGGACCACATTGGTTACTGCGACATGCTCGGTCGCCGCTCCACCTTCGGCGGACTGTCCACCCGCGCCTTGGTTACCGCTCGACACACTCGCCCACTGGGGTCTCGACCGGCACCGCGTCTCAACTCCCCTTCGGCTGACGTGCCTGACGGGAACCCAGCCTCGACCCAGCCGGGCACGCCGTATGGCACGCCTCTCTCTTGACTGGCCGTTCCCGACCACGCCGACCGAAGGCGCGCCTATCCGGCCTCAAGTTCGCTCAGGCCCCCTGGCCCATCCGGCTCGAATTAGACCCAGCAGGCCACCTCGTTGGATCACATCTGCGTGCTGGCACTCACGTCCGCCGGGCCGTCAAGAAGTCGACGAAAGTGAACGTGCGACTCTCCACACACCGATCCCCAAGTTATCCACAGAAGTTATCCACAGCCTCATGCGTTTCACGTGAAACACGACGTAGAACGGCTGCGCGCCCTGTGGATAGTGCAGTGGACGACCCGCAGCCCATCAACGTCGTTTCACGTGAAACGGAGTTCGCCCCCAGCAACCGACCCGTTACCCACAGCCTGTGGATAACGGCGCCCGCCCATGTCTGGCGACTCGCCCGCCCACGGAATCCTCCCGCCAAGGCAGGCCCCGCGCAGTAGCCCTTGCCGCTATCTTTCGGCGCGACCCGCTACCCCTGGAACGCCACCAACCGCATGGAGAACATGCCAGGGCGCCTTCACTGCGAGCTGTCCGGTCACGCCGCAGACGAAGGCGACGCACCCACGGCCGGCTCGTTATCGACCAACCGGCCGCATCGGGAACAAGGCCGGGTACCCATAGTCCGCTCGCTGCCGGATGGCCAGCCACGGACGCAGGCAAGGGCCAGATCCCGAACGTCACCCGACGGTGTACTAACCGCATTCGAAGGCGGGGTTCTGCCAGACCTTCGGCTCACCGACGGTCTAGACGATGGCGAGACTCCACTGGAAAGCCGAAGTCGGTTGGGTCGACCGTCTGTCACTCCGCAGGCAGATCTGAATCCAACGCCCGCTGGGCCGGCCCGGCACCCCGCTTCTGCAACGTCATGCCGGCTCTCGTTCACCTCACCAGATGACCGCGAGCCCGTCGCCGGTGAGCCGATCCCCCGCCTTTCTCCGGTGCGGCGCAGGCTGGCGACCGTTTCACCGAACGACCGCCACCGTCTCTCAGGCAATGCTCCTTGTCGGTCACGGAGGATCGCTCACCGGATGGGGCTACTAGGGCGCTTCACAAGGGGTCGAATCACAACGGCATCACTTCGCCGCGCTCAAGCGGCGGCGACGCCTGGAGGCCGCAACCGCGATTCAATATGGCCCGTCGAGCAATGCCTTCACGGCCGACGCCCTCGGGCCTACCCGCTCGGCGACCGATCGCTGCGCCGGCCCAGTGGCGACCGATGCTGCCCTCATGGCCGGTTTCACGTGAAACGGAAGCAGCCGGTCGACTAGTGACTCCAAAGCCACATTGGTCGAAATGCCATCGAGCCCGCCGTCGCGACAGCGAGCCGCACGCTTCCGCGAGCCGTGTTTCCGCGCAGAGGATGCCCCGCGCCTAAGCCCGACCAAATGGCCACCGTCGGCTGAGGAAGCCAGCATTCGTCGGAGCCGACGCGAAGGCGCCATCCCGACGTGCGAACGCCGCTATCCACTAACTGCACCGAGTCCGGCTGCGGGTTCGGACCGCGTTTCACGTGAAACGGCGACTGCCGACTCGCAGCGCGGGCACTCCGATACCTCGCCGCGAACGGCCGTGCTCCGTCTAAGCCCGCACGAGCGAACCGGACGCCGTCCGGTTCCGTGCCCTGGGAATCGCTGACCAATCGGCACCCGCTGCGGCGACGGCGGGCGAGGAAATCCCACACGCCGCCGAGTCCGGCATCACAGAGTCGCCAACTGAAAGCATCAGCGAGTTGCGGATCCCACGACTCAGATACCGATCGGAGCGATGTCCGGCAAATCGCGTCTTCTCTTCACGGCTACAGCGAACCGACGGGCCTTCTCAAAACGGAGCGGCAAGCCAGCACCGTGGAACTCATCCCAACCGGACCCCCGCGCGACAGCGGCGAGCTGGGCCAAGAACACCAACGGCGCACACATCGGGCCGGGCAAGAGCCGTAGCGAGCCTCGGTCGGAAGCGGGCAACGGCGCCAGCGCGAAAGGCTGAGGCGATCGAATCGAAGAGCCGACGGAACACATGCCCGTCGAGCAAGAACCGCGCCGGCCTGTCGCCGGAACCTCACGCGGACGGTCCGCACTGGCGACCATCTCGAGTGAGGAAGGCGACGACACCGACGCGGCAGCTGATGGTCAGGCACCGGCAGGACCGGCTACGGGTTCGGGCAGGAGAGCCGACGCTAGTCAGGAACGGACACCTCAGGCGCCGATCAGGCCAGGGCGACGGCGGGCGCTCCCCGGCGGGCGGCGATGTAGCGAGCGTTCCAACCGATCAGAAGGACGAAGGTCAGAACCGTCAGACCGGTGGAGAGGCCGACCATCACGTCGACCGGCAGCAGGTAGACCAGCACGGCTCGCAGAGCAGCCTCCGCCAACAGGCCGCCACCCCAGACGGTGGAGGCGACGCGGTGTCCGTGCCGCACCCCGGCGTTCGTCGCATATTCGGCCGCCAGCTCCGCAGCCTTCGAGGGCACGAAGCTCTGCTGAGCCGACAGCGTGAGAGGCTTGTCGCCGCGCCAGGCGGTCACCAGGAACAGCGAACCGACCACCGCGGACATCACCGAGTGCTTGATCAGTAGGAAGCGCGGGTCACCGGTCAGCAGCGTGAAGAGCAGACCGATTCCGAAAAGCGCACCCATCATGATCGAGAAGTGGCTGAGCGATCGACTACGGACGGCCACCCAGACCAACCGTGCGCCCGCCGCCAGGGTCCCCGCCAGTAACGCCGCGGTGTCACCCGCGCCCAGCGCGTGCAGTCCGTAGTAGGTGAGTACCGGCAGACCGAGGTCCACAGCCATCGAGCGGACCATGGCGGTCATTCCGGGGTCGAGTCGCATCTTCGGATCTCCTCTGAGATGGCCACTCCTCGGCGGCGGCGATACATCGATGATGGCTGTCGGGCCGCTCGCCACGGGACGACCGAGCCACCGAGGGCGGCTGTCAACCACTCGGTGGACACAGCCGGCAGGTTCGAGGCGCCGGCCGAACCGCTCTGGGCCCCGACTCACGGCCGACCGCCGACTCGATGCCCATAACGCCCAAAAGGGCCATCTCGGAGTCGCTTCTGAAGGTTCTCCGGGCTTCCAGAAATCCCAGGAGAATGGCTCTGACAGAAGCGCAAGATGAGAAAGGTACGCATTGCATCGCGTCCCTGGTCACAGACTGCGGGCTTCAAGAGAGGCCAGCTCTTAGCCCGACCGAACAGGCAGACGCGTCGGTGCGGCTCCCGAGGAAGCTGGCGGGCGAGAGGGCGCAGGAGGGCCCGGAGCCCGAGGAACTGGGAGCGCCGGGAAGGAGAAGCGCCAGGCAGAAAAAGGGGGCTACTGACCGACAGGTCAGAGCCCCACCGCCGCTACTTCACTCCTCCGGCTCCGCCCGAGCCCCTTCTTCCTCAATCCCGATCATCCCCACGATCCGCTCCAGGTCATCCACCGTGGCGAACTCTATCGTGATCTTGCCCTTGTTCCGCCCGATGTCCACCTTGACCCGGGTATCGAACCGATCCGACAACCGATCCGCCAGATCGTTCAGCGCAGGTGCATGCACCTTCGCCCGCCGAGCCGGAGCCGCCTTCTTGGCCGGCGCGTCATGCTGCGCCAGCTGGACGATCTCCTCGGTGGACCGGACGGAGAGTCCTTCCTTCACGATCCGCTCAGCAAGCTGCTCCTGCGCCTCGCTGCTGCCCAGCCCGAGCAGTGCCCGAGCATGCCCAGCGGACAGCACTCCGGCAGCGACCCGCCGCTGCACCTGGGCCGGCAGGTTCATCAACCGGATCGTGTTGGAGATCTGCGGCCGGCTCCGCCCGATCCGCCGAGCCAGCTCCTCGTGCGAAACCCCGAACTCCTCCAGCAGCTGCGCGTAGGCGGCCGCCTCTTCCAGTGGGTTCAGGTTCGCCCGGTGAATGTTCTCCAGCAGCGCGTCCCGCAGCATGGCGTCGTCCGGCGTGTCCCGGACGATGGCCGGGATCGTCTCCTTGCCCACGGCCTGAGCGGCCCGCCACCGGCGCTCACCCATGACGAGCTCATACCGGCCGTCGCCGAGGTCCCGAACCACGATCGGTTGGAGAAAGCCGATCTCCTGGATCGAGGTCTTGAGTTCCTCCAGCGCCTCCTCGTCGAAGACGTGGCGCGGCTGTTTGGCGTTCGGCTCGATCGAGGAGACCGGCAGCTCGGCGAACCGAGCGCCGGGCACCGGCGCGAGATCATCCTGCGCCGGGATGACGGGCTCGGGTGCCGGCGGTGCCAGCGTGGTCGTCGTCGCGGGCAGTCCGTCCGGCGCGACAGCGACCGAGGTGGCGGGAGCGGCCGACACCGGCGCCACGTCGACACCGTTGTCGGAGGTGGACGGTCCGGGAGCCGGCGCCGTGGGGATCAACGCGCCCAGGCCGCGGCCCAAGCCACCCCGCGGACGGTTCTTCATGCCGTTCCTCCCGTGTTGACCCCGCGCACCGCGATCTCCAGAGCCGCTTCGAAGTAACTGGTTGCGCCCCGTGATCCCGGATCGTAGGTCATCACCGACTGGCCGTAGCTCGGAGCCTCCGACACCCGCACGTTCCGGGGAATCACCGCGTTCAGGACCTTGGCTCCGAAGTGGTTCCGCACGTCCTGCTCCACGGCATCGGCCAGACGGGTACGCCGGTCGTACATGGTCAGCAGGATGGTGGAGACGTCGAGCGTCGGGTTCAGGTGCTGGCGTACCAGGTTGATGTTGTTGATCAGCTGGTTCAGCCCCTCCAGCGCGTAGTACTCGCACTGGATCGGGATCAGCACCTCCTGCGCCGCGCAGAGCGCGTTGACCGTCAGCAGGCCCAGCGACGGCGGGCAGTCGATGAAGACGTAGTCGAACTTCTCGGGGTGCGCGTTGATCGCACGCTGCAGCCGGGACTCCCGGGCCACCACCGAGACGAGCTCGATCTCGGCGCCGGCCAGGTCGATGGTGGCCGGGACGCAGAAGAGATTCGGAATGCCCTCGACGCCCTGCGCCACCTCGGCCAGCGGCACGTTGTCGATGAGGCAGTCGTAGACGTCCGGCACCCCGGCGTGGTGCGGCACGTTGAGGCCGGTGGAAGCGTTGCCCTGCGGGTCCAGGTCGACCACCAGCACCCGGTTGCCGTGCAGCGCGAGCGCCACCGCCAAGTTCACCGTGGTGGTCGTCTTCCCGACGCCGCCCTTCTGATTGGCGACGCAAATCACCCGGGGGTGGTCCGGACGCGGCATGATGATCTCGCCGCTCGGGTTGAGGATCTGCACAGCTCGCAACGCTTCCATGGCCAGGGGCGGATCGTCCTCATCCACGCTCGGCGTTTCACGTGAAACATGCTCGTCGGGCTGAACAGATGCACCAGAAACGGGGACACTCGCGGCGGGCGCCGCCGAAATGGGCGTGCCGGACACCTGCCCCACCGCAGGGGGACCGGACCGGGGTGCCGGCGCGGGTCCACGGAAGTCGTCCGGTTGATGTGGCGCTGGCGCGCCATAGCCGTAGGTCGCCGCGGGGTTGAGACCGCCCGGCCGGGGCGTCGGAACGCCCTGTTCACCGGCCCTCGGTCGGCCTACGTTCACTCCCGACGACCGGTCGAGAGGCGACTCGGTTTCACGTGAAACACCGTACTCATGCACCGCTTTATCCCTGTTGGCTAGGAATGGGTCGGCCGGTTGATCGCGCGTCCCGGCGGGAGAGATCCGATCCACACTATCGACGCCTGGCCAGCCTACGGCCGCCGGGCGAGCGTTGCCATCTCCCCGCACAGGATGAGTCGAGCGCAACGTCACCGCGTCACCCTCCACCGAGTCGACAAACACCATCACGCCTGACACAAGCCGCAAAGTGCCGCCATACCCGCCAGGCCCGTCCCCGTCCGGGCCGTCAGCCGACTCGACGTCCCCCTGCGAAGACCCATCTTCGGTACGGCCTGCGCCCGCCCCCGCCGTCGACGGGGATACACCCGTCCGTGTTTCCCGTGAAACATCGCCTCTCCGACTCCCACCGGATGCCGGCAGGTCAGGCGCGGCAAGCCCGGGAGCGCTGCCCTCCACCGCCCCACCGCCGCTCTGAGCCGCACCACGGCCCGGCACGGCATCCGAGGTACCAGCCAGATCACCCTGCTCCGGGCGTACCCCAAAGGGTGGTGTTGTCTCGGGGCGCGCCTTCCGCGCATGCCGCTTCTTCGCACCCCGCCTGGCCATCTAACCCCTCCGTGTCTTCCCCCGTCCGCCCCCGGCCCGACGGGCCGCGGAACGCTTACCCGACCCCGCAGCCCGCCCGGCCGCCGCGTCCCGCACCTTGACGACCTCCACCACCGTCGCCGGCGGCTCGATCAGCCCCACCCCGCAGAGCCGGATCTCCAGCCCCCCGCCACCGATCCGCTCGATGGCAGCCCGGTGCTCCTGGATCTCCTCCTCCGCCGAGGCCCCCTTCAACGCCAGCAACCTGCCCCCGACCCGAGCCAGCGGCAGGCACCACCCGGCCAGCTTGTCCAGCGCCGCCACCGCACGAGCGGTGACCACGTCGGCTTCACCGACCTCGCCGAGCACTTCCTCGGCCCGGCCGCGCACCACCGTGACGTTGTCCAGGCGGAGTTCGTCGACCACCTCGCTCAGGAAGGCGGTACGCCGAGCCAGCGGTTCCACCAGCGTGATGCCAAGATCCGGTCGAGCCACTGCCAGCACGATACCGGGCAAACCGGCACCAGAGCCCACGTCAACCACCGAAGCGCCGTTCGGGAATAATTCGGCCATAACGGCACAGTTGACCAGGTGCCTGTCCCAGATGCGCGGAGTCTCGCGCGGGCCGACCAGTCCGCGCACGACGCCCTCAGTCGCCAGCAGTTGCGCGAACTCTCCGGCCAGCGCCAGGCGCTCGCCGAAGACCTCGGCGGCCACCGCGGCGATCTCGGCCGGCGGGCGGAGCACGTCCACGGAGGAGACGTCACGGGAGGCGGCGGCCGACGAGGACGGCGCGTTCTGCGCCAGCCCGGGACGGGCCGCATAGGAGGAAGAGGCGGGGAAAGACGACGGCCCGGGCGTCGCAACGCCCGGGCCGAGGTCACCCGCGCCGAAGCGGGGGTCTGTCATCTCAATCCGCCACGCGAACCACGATGCGCCGGTTCGGCTCGACGCCCTCGGACTCGCTCTGCACGCCCGGGATCGCGTTGACCACGTCGTGCACGCACTTGCGCTCGAAGGCCGACATCGGCTCCAGGCGGACCGCCTCGCCGTGCTCCTTGACCTTTTCCACGGCGTTGCGGGCGACCGCCCCCAGCTCCTTGCGCCGAGTGGCGCGGTATCCACCGATGTCCAGCAGCAGCCGGCTCGGCGAACCGGTGGCACGGAAGATCGCCAGGCGGGTCAGCTCCTGCAGCGCCTCCAGCGTGGCGCCCCGCTGGCCGACCAGCGGCTGCAGCCGCCCACCGACCACCTCGACCATCGGACGGCCGGCGGAGACCAGCTCGTCGATGTCGCCGTCGTAGTCGAGGATGTCCAGCAGCCCTTCGACATAGTCCGCGGCGATCTCGCTCTGCCGGAACAGGTCGCTGTCCGAGGCGACGGTCTCCGACTTCTTCGCCTCGGTGGAGGCCTCCTCCACTGACGAGGTGGCCGCATCCGCTGCCGGGGCGGAGGACTCGGAAGCGGGGGGAGTACTGGTGTCGGTCACGGTCTCATCTCCGTTGTCACTCGGGCCGGACCGAGATCGGTCCGCTGTTTCCCGCGCCGCCGCCATGGGGACGTGTCGCGGGGAGGTCGGTAGCAAGGGGAGCGCGCAAGACCCGGTCGCCCGGGCCTCGCGCCGCGATCATCCCTTGGGTTTGTTCGCCGGTCGGGCGCCCTTCTTCGGATTCACCGGTTTGGCGCCGGGCTTCGGCGCGAGCGCCTTGGTGTCGACGACCGGGATCACCGGCTCCTCGGCGTCCTTCTTGCGGCCGAACAGGCCACCGCTGCGACCGGGCTGCACCGGGTTCGTCGACTTCAGGTCGCTGGCGGTCGCGTTCGCCGGGCGGGCGCTGGTGGCGCCGCCCTTGCCGGCCATCTGCGGCGGCGGGAACTTCCGCAGCACCCACTGCTGCTGGGCCAGGGTGAACAGGTTGTTCGTCACCCAGTAGATGACCACACCGATCGGGAACAGCGAACCGGAGATCAGCAGCGAGAACGGGATGCCGTAGAGCATCAGCCGCTGGATCATCTTCTGCTGCGGGTCCTCGGCCCAGCCGGTCTTGAGGATCATCTGCCGGCTGGTGAGGAACGTGGTCGTCATCATCAGCAGGATCAGGATGGCGGCCAGGATCTTGACCGTGGTGCCGTTCGCGCCGAGCGCGGCCAGCTCGGCCGGGGTCGAGCCGAACTTGGCGCTGATCGGCGCGTTGAAAAGCCGTGCCGCGGAAGCGCTGCTGAACTGATCGAGCGACCATCCATAGATGGTTTTGTACTGTTCCGGCAAGTGCGGGTCCAGGTGCTTCAGCACGTGGAAGAGGCCGAGGAAGACCGGGATCTGCAGGACCATCGGAAGGCAGCCCATCAGCGGGTTCGCCTTCTCGGTCCGGTACAGCTCCATCATTTCCTTCTGGAGCGTCTCCCGGTCACCCTTGTGCTTCTCCTGCAGCGCCTTCACCTTGGGCTGCAACGCCTGCATGGCCCGCTGGCTCTTGATCTGCTTGACGAAGACCGGGAAGAGGATGACGCGCAGCGTCACCACCAGGAAGAAGATCGAGAGGACCCAGGCCCAGTTGGTGCCGAGCACGCGACCGTCCGGAATGCCGATCGCGTCCCAGAGGGCGTGCCAGCGCAGGAGGATCCACGAAATGGCGTAGTAGATCCAGTCGAGACTCAATCTAAGCTCCAGTCACATCGGCAGGACGGTGACGGCTTGGGTCAGGCACCGGGTCGAACCCGCCAGGGTGGAAGGGATGACAACGCAGGAGCCGCCAGATCGCCAGGCCCGTCCCTCGCACAGCACCGTGCCGCGCCAGTGCCTCCTGGGCGTACGCACTGCACGAGGGGTAGAACCGACAGCGGGCCGGCAACACCGGACTCAAGTATCGACGGTACGCGACGACAGCCGCGCTCAGGAGCCGGGCAGCCAGGCTCATCGCTGCCGCCGGGGCCGACGGGCGGACGCCAGCGCGCCCTCCAGATCGGTGGCCAGCTCGGCGTACCCCGCCTGGGCGGCCGGCGGCAGCGCCCGCACCACCAGCGAGGCTCCCGGCGGGAGGTCGGCGAGCACCGGCCGGACCAGATGGCGTAGCCGGCGCTTGACCTTGTTCCGCACCACCGCGTTGCCCACGGCTTTGGATACGACGAAGCCGGCGCGCGCCGTGGAGGCGTGCGCCGGCTCGTCGACAAGCAGGTGAACGACCAGGGTCCCGCGGCCGGCTCGGCGGCCACCGCGGATCGCTGCGGCGAAGTCCGCGCTATGCCGCAGTCGCTGCGTCGCGGCCAGCACGATTACCTGGGCATTCCGACCCGACTAAAGCGCCGGCTCAGGCCGACAGCTTGTCGCGGCCCTTGGTACGGCGGGCGGAAAGGATGGCGCGGCCGGCACGGGTGCGCATGCGCAGCCGGAAGCCGTGGGTCTTGGCGCGCCGGCGGTTGTTCGGCTGGTAGGTGCGCTTGCTCACGTCAGAACTCCGTCTTCAACTACGTCAGGGGGCATCCGCTGCAAGACGCCACTTTATCAGAGCGCGGCGGAGCAACCGCTCAACCCTACGCAGGGCGGTTGCAGCGGTCAACCATATCCTGTTTCGGCACGCCGACACCTGCGTTTCACGGTAGCCGCGACCTGCCAACCCTTCCGGGATGGGCCGGACGACGGTTGTAGTTGTCCGGCACGCGCTGTTAGCGTGCCCGGTTGCTGGTCTTACCCGGTCGTACGCATACCGCGAAGCGGCGGCCAAAACCGGACAAGCAGGTGGATCGTTCGCCACGGTGAGCCTGTTTCAAGCCCGCGCCGCTACAGGCTCCGGTGATTCTGCCGACCATCCGGCCGGGAGCGCCATCGGCACCACCGCAGGGTTGTGGATAACCTGTGGACAGCCGGTGGCGCCGTGCGTGTTCAGCGCGTTAACTGTGCTGGGGTTGGAAGCCGATCGGTGTGCCTGCACTGGCACCGACAGGCACAGCGGAAGGCCGGACACAAGGTCCACCGGGGGTCGGTGGCGATGGGGGTGGCGCGGCG